>JAYZQT010000039.1:0-230000 GCA_036136335.1 Pseudomonadota bacterium | reverse complement strand
ACCGCATCCGGTCGCACCTCTGCGAACTTAATGACCAAGCCCTTTCCAAAGTTTTAGACAAACGGGAAATGGAAAACCTCAAAAAGGGGTACCGGGAGCTCGTAAACGACACACATTTGCCTCACATTGCAGAATTGCCAAACGTCCTTCCGGCTTTGTTTGCCGACGCCGCAGTGAGGGCGCAAACTGCAGGATTTGACGGCGTGGAACTGCATTATGCGCACGCGTACACCATGGCCTCGATGCTTTCGCGCCTAAACACCCGCAAGGACGGGTACGGCGGATCACTCGAAAACCGTTTGCGTCTGCCTCTGGAAGTATTTCATCGCGTGCGCAGCAGTGTCGGTGAAAACTATCCAGTGGGTTGTCGCTACTTGACAGACGATATAGTTGAAGGCGGCAACCGCCCAGACGATGCCGCGGAAATTGGCAAGGCATTTGCCGCAGCAGGAATGGATTTTCTGTCTCTATCGCGTGGGGGCCGTTTTGAGGATGCAAAACAACCTGCCGTGGGAAGTGCTGCCTATCCTTACACTGGCCCAAGCGGATATGAGTGCATGCCACAATTCATTTCAGATGAACAGGGTCCCTTCGGTCGAAACCTGAAATCGGCCGCCTATATCCGTGAAGAGATCCACAAGGCGGGATACTCTACGCCGATCGTCGCCACAGGGGGAATACATGGATTTCAGCAGGCTGAGGAAATTCTCGCGAATAACAAGGGAGATATTGTGGGTTTCGCACGGCAGGCCCTCGCCGATCCGGACTGGTTTCTGAAAGTCAGGATGGGTAGGGGTGAGGAAAACATTGTTTGCGAGTACACAAACTATTGTGAAGCACTTGACCAGAAGCATGTGCCGGTAACCTGCAAGCTTTGGGACCGGATCAAATTGGATGCTACCGGCACACTGAAAACAACCGATGGAAAACGGCGACTGTCCGCCCCACTCTGGCTACCAGATCTGGACATAGATGCTAATCTTGACGAGGGATAGCGTTCCCAAGGTTTCTTAGCCCGAATGCTTCCCCAACAATAGAAAACGGGTCACTTATTAATAAATATGACCGGCCGACAATATACCGCCAATAATAGGCCCGCCTACCGTTGGCCGAAAATCACAATGATTAGCAACTGGGTCCGGATGCGTTCATCTACTCTCAAAAACTGAAATTCCCAATTATCGCAAAACGAAGGGGTTTGGCGCTTCAGCATTCGATGTCTCGATCCATACAGATTTATGCTGGAGATATTCCTTTATCATTTCCTGACCACTTTCCCGACCAATCCCGGATTTTTTATATCCACCAAATGGAGAGAGATAACTGACCGCGCGGTAGGTGTTTACCCATACCGTCCCCGCACGAAGCCTGTCTGCCATGGTAATTGCGCGCCCGATGTTCTGGGTCCAGACACCCGCAGCCAGGCCGTAGATTACATCGTTCCCGATGGAGATTGCTTCGTCGTCGTCTTTGAACGGGATAACCGACAACACGGGCCCGAATACTTCTTCTTGCGCGATACGCATATCGTTTCGAACCCCGGTAAAAATCGTAGGTTCTACAAACCACCCATCACCAACTTCGGGCCCGCTCGGCGTCCCACCGCCAAGAACCGTTTCGGCACCCTCTTCAGTCGCGACATCAATGTAATTCAGCACTTTTTCGTATTGTGGCACATTCGTAACCGGCCCCACTTGAGTTTCGAAACTTGACGGATCACCAATTTTTGCGGTTTGCCCAAGCTTAACAAGTTTCGTAACGAACTCGTCGTGAATAGACTCCTGAACCAGCAATCTCGAACCAGCTATACAAGTCTGTCCTGTCGCCGCAAATATGCCGGAAATCACGCCTTTAACCGCATTTTCCATATCAGCATCAGCAAAAACAATATTGGGAGACTTGCCACCCAGTTCCATCGTCACCTTTTTCATGTGCTTGGCGGCCTGGGCATAAATTGCTGAACCCGTAACATCCGATCCCGTGAACGCTACCTTGGCGACCTTGGGGTGGTCGACCAGTGGACCTCCGGCCTCTGCCCCGAGACCTGTTACAACATTAACGACCCCTGGTGGAAAAACCTTTTCCACAATCTTCATGAATTCAAGGGTCGACGCAGATGTATATTCAGACGGCTTGATTACTGCGGTGTTCCCAGCCGCGAGCAAAGGCGCAAGTTTCCAAGCGAGGAGCAGTAGCGGCGAATTCCACGGAACGATACAGGCACAAACACCAAGCGGTTCCCATACCGTGTAATTGAAGTGCCCGGGCTTATCGATCGGTATCACCGATCCCTCAATCTTATCGCAAAGACCCGCATAGTAGTAATACCACTGCGTCAGATACTTGCACTGGGCGCTCATCTCTGCGATCAGCTTCCCGTTATCACGCACTTCCACTTCTGCCAGTTCATCCGCTTTCTCGGTGATCAGATCAGCGAACTTCCGAATCATGTGCCCGCGTGCTGTAGCCGTTAATGCAGGCCAATCTCCATAATTGAAAGCTTTATCCGCAGCTTCTACTGCGTGGTCAATGTCTTCGGCGTTACCTTTTGGTATCAACGCCCAAGGTCGGGCAGTGTATGGATTAAATGTTTCAAACATATCCCCGGAGCGGGATTCCATCCATTGCCCGTCGATAAACATCTTGTATTTGGTGAGCGTCTCGACGCCAGAATCCATCGTTTATTCTCCAAGGTGTTAGGATCAAAGGGTATCCGAAGGTCCACTGATTGAGCAAGGGACGTGAGTTGTCAGTAGAGTAACCGGAAACGACTGAAATACCCGTCCGTTCTCCATAAATTACGGAAGCCTGTTTTCCGCAATACCTTTCCAGTTGGCACAAAATAACGCGAGCATTATTAAAATAAAACCGAGGATACTCCCCATTCCTATTTCTTCTCCCATAATCCAAGCACCAAAAAAAATGGCCGTCAGAGGATTGCAACCTACCGAGACTGCTGCCTGCACGGGAGTGACCATTCTGAAACCCTTTATGAAGCACCACATCATCAATGCGCCACCGGGTGCCGCCAGAAAAATAAATGCCCCCCACCCTTGCGGGCTCAAATCGAGTGACCCAGAGAGCGGTTGCCCAAAGATAAGTGCGAAAACGAAAAGGACTGCCGAACCAACCAACATCGACCACGCGGTCATAGCTATACCGTCGTATTTCATCACGTATCTCTTCGCGAATACGGTGTAAATCGCAGTAAATGCAGTCGCGAACATCATCACCACATCGCCTCTTATGGCGTTCGGCGGAGCATTGCCATCAAACCCTATTGCAGACCACACACCCGCGATGGCGAAAACAACCCCCAGCACCTTCCATGTCGTTATGCGTTCAATGCGAAAGGTTGCCACCAGACCCACTGTCAGCAAAGGCATACAGGCATAAATCAGCGCGCCACGAGCGGACGTCGTATCCTCAAGTGCTGTAGCGAAACAACACGGGAATGCGGCAAAAAACACCAGCGCAAGCAAAACAAGTGCCACTCGATCACGCGGATCGGTCCTGAAGCGACGCCCCTGTACAAAAACAACAGCCAGGAGAAAAAGCGCAGCAACGAAATAACGTACACTCGCCAGTGTATACGGATCGGTTTCGGCAATCACAAATCTTGTCATCACCACCGTGAGGCCGCCAATTCCAGCCGCCGTGCAAACAAGCAGCATTCCGACGAAAGCCCGACGATCAATCACGAGCTAACCCCTGATAATCTAGTCGAACGCGCCAGTACCAAGAACAGCTTCGCGGAACCGGCTGCGCAGCGCTGTACCATCTCGCATTGGAAGGACCATCGGCACTGGGTCAGTGGTTACTTTTATGTTTACAAATACCGGGCCATCCGTCCTGTACAAGAGGGGTATGGCCTTTTCCAGATCCTGCTTCTTCCAGACATTCATCGTTTGCCTGCATCCCGCCGCTCCGGCCATGTTGGCAAGGTCTACGCCGTGACCAGTGTGTGTTTCCTGCATCCCGGTTTCGCCGTAATGCTGATTGTCTATAACACACACAGCCAGATTTGCCGGCGCAGCAACGCCGATTGTCGCCAGGCTGCCGATACCCATAAGCATTTCACCATCTCCAGTCAGGACAAGTACACGGCGCCCAGGTTGGGCGCGCGCGATGCCAAGGCCAACCATGGCCGCGCCCCCCATGCCGCCCCACAAATAGAAATTGTTAGGATGATCCCCCGCCGCCGCCGCATCCCAAGTCGTCGACCCCAAGCCAGTTATCACCAGCGTGTCACCCCGTTCCTGCAGAATACGGGTGGCTACTTCTCGTCGGTTCAGTGTAATCTTATCCTTGGCTACCATTATTTCCGCCAGTCCTTAAAACCGATGATACGCTGGCCAATCAACACAGCAACCGAACGATAAGAGTTAAATGCAATCTGAGCGGCAGCGAAAATTGTTTCTCCTAACTCTTCTGCCTTGTCGACATGATAAACAATCATTCCGCCATCCCGAAGGGACTGCGCAGTCCCCTGTCCCATGGGGAGTTGCCATGGGTTAAATTCACCCCATTCGCCCCGCATCGTGACCAGCATTAGCAATGGCGAGCGGGTTTCCTGGATAATAGAGAGCATATTAATACAGTTACCGACACCGGAAGACTGCATCAGCAGTGCACTTCTATCGCCCCCCAACCAGGCTCCGAGCGAGAGGGCAACCCCTTCCTCTTCAGTCGTCAGGCGAGTGGTTTTCATTCGATTATCAGCGAGGCAGAATTTGATTAAATCCGAATGCCCCGCATCAGGAACATAACTTATCTGTGAAATTTCCGCTTCCTTCAGTATCTCGAAAATTTCGGAGGGCCATTCAGGCTTCTCTTCTTTGTCTGTCTGTTTTTGTGCCATGGGTTGCCCGTATTTGTGAATAAGTACTGCACACGCTAATCGTCTCATCTATTATCCGCTTACTGCCGCCAGTACAATCTCCCACTCATTGAAAGGAAAGCCCGTGCCACGTTTTGACGCAAACGGTCCATCGCTAAACTACGTTATCGACGGCCCGGACCGGGCGCCCTGGGTAACATTCATAACAGGGATCACCAATGACACGTCGATGTGGGACGATCAGGTGACGTCTCTCAGCAAGGATTTTCGTCTGTTAAGGCTGGATACCCGCGGCCATGGTGGGTCCGGAGCGACACCACCTCCTTACACATTTGACCAACTGACCACTGACGTAATCAGAGTGTGGGATTTTCTGGGCATTAAACAATCACATGTCGTGGGGATCGGCTTAGGTGGTATGACCACTGTTGCGCTTGCACTTAAGGCACCTCGGCGGGTTTCTGCAATTGTTCCTACAGCCTGCCGCGTAAAGCTTGTGCCAGAATACCAGAAAATCTGGCCCCCCATGCTCAAGAAGTCGTCGGAGAGCGGCATAGAAGCAATCGCTAGTATAACAGCGGATCGGTGGTTTCCGGAAAATTTTCGTGCCTTAAACCCGGCTAAAATGCAAAAAATTCTGGACATGATTAGACGCACATCAATTGACGGTTATCACGGTTGCATAACTGCCCTCCTGAGCGTCAATTTATACACACATTTGCCGGAGCTGCGGATGCCTGCGCTCTTCATCTCCGGCGAACTAGATCACCTCGGCGGGCCAGCGAACGTTATGCAGGATATGGCAAGGAAGGTTCAAAATGGCCAGCACCTTTCGATACCCAAGGCAGGCCACATCTGTAATATTGCCAACCCAACTGCTTACAATGAAGTGTTAGCCAATTTCTTTGAGAACTTTTAAGACCAAAGTGTCAAATTTATAGAGCATAGAAGCGCTACTTGAGAACCAAATCTCTTAGAGTGGTATGAGTGGCAACACTTACACCATCTAGCACCGCTTACCGAATAACATCGTTATATTAATCCTGCGGTTTTCGTAACCTTTTTTAAAGTTGATAGTGTCCGTCTCATGAAACAAGTTCGAATTAAATAAAACTGCACGATTCTGAGCATAGGGAACTACCATTTTCTCACTTTTGTTCTCAAGGAGAAATTTTTTAATGAGATCAGGGTTTTTGTTGTAAGCATCAAAGTTCAAGGACAAAGGTGCCTCAGTATCATATACGACCAACCCTCCTGACGAAGGGTTCAGGTTTGCTGAAGTTGGCGTTACCCAAAAATTAAGATTGACCGCGGCAAAGTCAGCATGCAAACCGATTCCGTACAATGCTTGATCGTACTTATAGGCCCATAATTGCGTAAGCGGATGAAATTCCAAAAGTTCAGGGAAAGCTCTCCGGGTATTTTCTGCAATTTGTAATAGTATCGGGCAAGCCAAACCATCAGCAAACATGGCGCCCAAATACCCTCCAGAGTAATTATACTTAAACCAAATTGTGCTTTGTAGAAGGTATTGATTTAGCTCATCGAGCGCATCCTTGGATAGAAAGTCGTCTATATAAGTCATGCCCGGCGCGCGCTTGTTATACGCAACGGTAATGTCCCGCGTATTTAGGGCACTATTCAACGCGGACCCAGCCACCGAGGCGCCCTTAAGAACATGAATAGGGCGCACGTAGGTATTGTCTAGTGCTTTTTTGTGCTTAGGCTTCAGACGAACCAAAGCCGTTCTCTTATTCGGCCATTTAATTTCTGCCTTGATATCTGCATATGCTGTTGCAAGACGCTTGAAACGGCATCCATCGACACCAAGCTCGGCCAAATATTCAAATTGTTCAATATCATGTGAGATTTTCGTTAGCGTTATGTATTCCGCCTCTCTTTGGGGCTGAACCGCTACATTTTTTCCCCTAGCGTTTTCAACTGATTGTTTCAGATACTTAAGGGCTTCATCACGCCGTCCCAAGGCCAAAAGCGTGACCCCGATGTTGGTGTATGGCTGCATGTAAACCGGATTCAGAGATAACGCTTTTTCGAAGCAAATAAGGGCCTTTTCAAAAGCTCCCAAGTCTTTCAACACTATGCCTAAAGTGTTCTGTGATTTCGCGTTCGTGGGGTCTAACTCAATTGCAGTTTCGAAATTTACTACCGCTGCATCAAGTCGATTTAAGCGCATATGCGCATAGCCAAGATTGTAATGAGCATCTGCAAAATCTCGTTGCAATTCAACGGCGGCCTCAAACCGCTCAATCGCTTTCTCAAAATTTTCAAGTTTGGTATAAATATTTCCCAAGTCATTATGAACGTCGGCACGCTCGGAGCAGAAATTAATAGATTTTTCCAGAAACGCCGCAGCTTCGACGTCCTTGCCCTCTTGAAACACAGCTATCCCCAGCAGATGGAGAACCTCAGGCTGATTAGGTATGGACGAGAGAATTTCTTTATAGATTGATACCGCTTCAGAACGTTTACCAGAGTTATGCAATCTTTTTGCATCTTCCAGCACCTGCCTGGCTGCCTCTAATGCGCCGCCATCATTTGCGTCTCGCCGGGCACCAGCAGCGGCCTGCTTTTGCATTCTCCTAAGCTCGCGACGTCGCTCCGCTCTATTCATTCCGGTATGATCGCTATCCAATTTTATTCAGTGAATGGGCTGTCAGTTTTGCTTTAATTTATGAATGTCTTTGAAAGTAAACCCTTGCTCGCAATTATGTTCGAAAAACATTAAAAAAAAACAAAAAAATGCGGGCTTAGTGAAGCTACTCTCCCTTAAAATCTGGTTTTCGTTTCTCCGAAAAAGCAGTAATCCCTTCTGCGTAGTCTGCCGTCCATCGCAGCTTCTCATATGAATGCCCTTCAACTTCCAACGCTGTCTTTAGCGGGGCATCATAAGCCGAGTTTAGAACTTTCTTGAGAGATGCTATAGCCGTGGATGAAAGAGCATTCAACTTTGCCGCATACCGCTCTACCAACTCATGCATACTGTCGGTGTCGTCCGCAACGCCGGTCAGCAAACCCCAGTCCAGCGCCTTGTTCGCGGAGATACGGGTTCCAAGCATTACCATATCCTTGGCACGTGTAAGGCCGGCTATCCGTGCCACCCGGACACTTCCACCAGACCCGGGCATCTGACCCAATGAACTTTCGGGCAGACCCACAAGGGTTTCTTTAGTCGCAAACCGGAAATCACATGCCATAGCGAGTTCGAAGCCAACACCAAATCCGTATTTCTCCATGGCACAGATAACTGGCTTTTCCGCGCGTTCCGGCGCTCCAATATCCCAGTGAAGATCCGACATTTTGTTCTTTGGAATTTCAGGGAAAGCCTTCACATCACCGCCGGATGTATAAACGCCATTAGCACCTTTGATAACAATCACTCCAACTTCGGGATCTTGATCCATCTCCTCAATTATAGCCCGGATCTGATGCCGACCCTGGTAGGAAACAAGGTTAAGGGGAGCCCGGTCTAGAATCAAATAGCCGATCCGCTTTTCCGTATCGACATCAACACGGAGGCCATCAAGCACCGCTAGGGCAGACGCCCGTTGTTTTGAGTAATTTCTCTCTGTCATATTTTTTTCCCAGATTAAAGCGTTGACTGATAGGCCGGTAACGTTTCGTAATCACCTTCGCGCAGAAATCTGCGAAGAAGTTTTCCTGCAGCGGAACGAGGTATCTGCCTGACAAAAACGTATGACCGGGGCCGTTTGAAGCGTGCCAACGTGCTGTCCAGGCACCAGGCATCCAGCGCATCCGCCGAACACTCTGCCGACACCGGCTCAATGAATGCGACGATCCGCGATCCCATTCGCTCATCCGGCATACCTACTACTGCGGCCTGTTTAACGAGGGGTGACTTTGCCAGAACGTCCTCAACTTCTTCAGGATAGATATTTTCCCCTCCGGAGATAACCATATCGTCGACCCTGCCAACCACATATAGTTCCCCTTCATTGTCGAAGTACCCCAGATCGCCAGTAAAATACCAGCCTTCTCGGATTGATTTTGCATCTGCGTCGGGCCTCTTCCAATATCCAGAAAATGCCTCCATCCCGTTCATCGGCGCGATGATTTCCCCGGAGATCCCATCGCTTACGACATCGTCGGGACCACTGCCACCATCGGGATCAGGTTCAACAATCCGAATGATCTGCCCAATACCCGCGCGCCCTGCACACCCCGGTTTGTCCGCCACGTGGTCGCAGACGGCAAAGCAGAAAATCTCACTGGAACCATAAAAGTTAAGAAAATGTTTGGGCTTCAATTCCGAATTACAAAGAGCGGTTAGTGCGGATGTCATTGTCATGCCCGCATAAGCAATATTCTTAGCAGAAGACAGATCGTAATCAGCGCGCGCTGTATTATTGACAATGTCATGAAACATCGTGGGTACCAGGAAGAGGGTATCGATATTCTCGACCTCGATGAGGCGCATTGCCTGTTCCGGCTCCCAAGTGGCCAGACACACGAATTTACTGTTCAGAATCATACACATAAGGATCGAACGAACACCCATAGTGTGGAACATGGGCATCACGCCCAATGTCGATTCTCCGCGCTTGTAATAAAGTTGTGATACGCAATGGCTGGCTGCCAGGCGTTCGGCGCGATGGGACCGTGGCACGCCTTTAGGGCGACCAGTGGTCCCGGAAGTATAAAGCATCAGACATACCTCATCTTCGCCACCTGACGACGGCCCGCAGACGGAACCCGAAGCCAGCAGTGCCTCAAAGTCCCCACCATCAACATCGAACGTCATTATATCCGCACCACCGAGTTCAGATATAGCGGCACCCGCTGCCTCTCCAGAGCGTTTTTCAAAGGCAACAGCAACAGCGTCAGCATCTTCCAGAACGTAGGTGATCTCGACCGCACTGGCGCGCCAGTTAAAAGGAGTGAAAACTACCCCCAGGATCTGGCAGGCCCAGTAGAGCGTGGCGGTCTCAAACCTGTTCGACAAAAGGACGACGAAATGATCACCGGGATTTAATCCCTTAAGTTTCAATCCTCCGGCGACCGATAGAATTTCTGAATACCATTCCCCATAGGTTTTGCGGATTTCGCCGTCAACAATCGCGACCGCGCGGGGTTCGCGCAATACGTGGCGATGAAAAACCGTACCAAGGTTCACTGACCACTCGCCTGAAGAATTGCGCGTATGATTTGTGTGTACCCGGTACAACGGCATATATGCCCCGAAAGCATATCCTGAACCTCTTTTTTCGTAGGCTTGGCATTTTCTTCGAGAAACTTTGTCGCTGACATCAGTATGCCTGCAGTACAAAACCCGCATTGAAGGGCACCATTTTCGTTAAATGCCCGCTGAAGGTTGTTGAGAGTTCCATCGGGATCAGCGAGACCCTCTACCGTCCACAATTCGAGCCCGTCACATTGGACAGCATACCTCAAACAGCTGCGGGTCGCGACGTCATCAACAATTATGGTGCAGGCACCGCAGACCCCGTGCTCGCAGCCAACGTGCGTGCCAAACAGATTGAGCTCGTGCCGAAGGAAATCCGTTAGAAGCATTCGTGGTTGAGCATAACCACTGTAGTTCTTGCCATTCACCATTAGAGAGATACGTTGCTTCTGGTCCGGCTTGATCCTAAGCATCATGCACCCTGTCTTGCCCAATAACGTGGCTGATCGCCCTAGTGAGGGTCCGTTTTCCTAAAACCCTAACCAGCTGACGACGATAATTCGCGTTCGCCTGCAAATCGACCATTGGATCAACCGCGTCGGCAACAGTGTTCGCAATTTCTGACGCGGTTTCCGCGTTCGCAGTCCTGCCAATAAATGTTTCCGTGTTGGCCAGGAAAGGCCGGTCCTCAACCCCGCCAAGCCCAAACGACAACCGGGCTATAGTCGAATCATCAGAAATCGTTATTTCGACCGCAACCGCCGTAATCGCGAAATCACCGTGTCGCTGCGCAATTTCTTCGAATGCATACCCCGTGTTATTGCGCCGTTTAGGCCAAACAATACCTGTGATTAGTTCGTCATCCTGTCGGTCGGTGGTCAGCAAACCATGGAAAAAGTCACCCGCAAGGACCTCTCGTTGCGCATTCGAAGAGCGCAATGCGACACTCCCCCCGAGGGTCACCAATATTAATGGAATTTCCGCACTGGGATCAGCATGGGCGACCGATCCGCCCAGTGTTCCGCGCGATCGAGTTTGATAATGACCCACGTACGGCAGGGCCATGCCCAGAAGGGGCACCTGTGAAATCAGGTTCTCACATTTCAGTGCCATCGCCTGCCGTACCATCGCGCCGGTCCATAATGTTTCACCGCTAATCTCAATGCCCGAGAGGTCTGCTAGCCCGTTTATGTCAATCAGCGCCACCGGACGAACCAGTCGCATGTTCAGCATTGCTCCGAGCGAAAGGCCCCCTGAAATTGGGACCCCGTCCCCGCCAAATTCATCCAATAGCTCTAAGGCTTCTTCTATCGTGTCCGGGCGGCAGTATTCGAACGCTACAGGTTTCACGACCCATCGTCTCCAAACTTCATCTGGATACAGCCGGCGCGGATATATTCCTCCCCATTAGCCCTCGACCAGGTTTTGTTAAGGGTAAGTGGCAGGTTGATATCAAAGGTCCCCAAAGCATCTGCGGCAGCATTCGCAATCGCGGTGGGAGCCAACATGGAAGAACCGTCCCCCATTCCCTTGGCTCCAAGTGCATTATGCGGAGACGGCGTGTTTATGTGTCCTATTGCCAGCTCCGGTACCTCCGGCGCGGTAATGCAGAGATAGTCCGCAAATGTGCCGGTTTGCGGATTAGCCCCTGAATCGTAAACAAACTCTTCGAGCAGCGCGCCAGCCAGCCCGTGAGCAAACCCACCATATATCTGCCCCTCCACCACCAGTTCATTCAGTATGTTTCCAACATCATGAACAGAAACGTATTTCACGACTTCAATCTCGCCTGTCGCGGGATTGATTTCCACCGCAGCCAGATCAAAGACATACCCAAATGTAACGGCACTTGCGACGCGGTCCAGCCCATCAGGAGCCGTGAGCATGGGTGGATTCAAAATAGAGGTTTCAAACAGCCCGGGTTCCATGCCTTCAGGCAAACCCGCTGGATGCCAATGAGTTTGCGCAGCCACACGCCTGACAGGCACAGCTTTCTCCGGGACACCCACGACCCGGGCACTGCCATCGACAAGTTCAATATCTTCCGGCGCAACCTCGAGATTTTCTGCCGCAATCAACTTGATTTTTTTTGCAACCTTATTGGCACTTTCGACAATCGCACCTATCACCACAGAGGAAAACCTGTTTGCGTAATTTCCAGATGCAAGTGACCAGACGCTGGTTAGCGTATCAACATCGGTGACGACCTCAATTTCATCGGGCCGCAAACCAAGGACGTCCGCAACCACCTGCGCAGCAACGGTCTGATGCCCCTGCCCCGCTGGCGTAGACACCGTCTTAACAGTAACAGAACCTGACGGATCAATCGCGACAGTAGCGGTGCCAAGTCCTCCTGACCGTCCTCCCGATTTGGCCCGCTCTTCCGGCGTCTGGGCTAACGAAACATAGGCCATATTCGATCCTGATGGCTCGACCCCTGCCGCCATACCAATACCAAAAAGCTTTCCCTCCGCCCGGGCTTTCTGCCGCAAACCCTTCAGCGTTTCATACGATGCAAGATCAAGCGCCTTGTCGAGACCGGCCTCATAGTTTCCGGAATCGTATTTGGATCCTGCTGGTGTGTCATAGGGGAATTCGGCAGGCTGTATGAAGTTGCGTCGTCGGATTTCCGCTGGGTCAATTCCTATCTCCTTCGCGCCCGCCTCCATTATTCGTTCAAGGGCGTAATAGAATTGAGGCCCACCATACCCCCGGTTCAAACCGATCGGCGTGGTATTCGTGACCACCAGACGGTTCTCGATATAGATGTTTTTTACCCGGTAACAGCCGTTTGATGCTGAGTGCATCCTGTAAACAGAAGCAGGCTCTGGTGGACGGATGAATGCACCCACATTGACGAGATTTTGGAATCTTAACCCAAGTAATTCGCCATCGGAAGCGAACGCAGCCTCGACGCTATCCGCCCGATCTGAGGCTGTTGAGGATCCAACAAGGTGCTCGAGTCGGTCTTCAATCCATTTGATAGGACAACCCAGGATACGCGAACAGGCAGAAAGCAGGGTCATATATGGAAACATCGCTTGTTTGATGCCAAAACTGCCACCGGAATGGGGCGATGTTATGAGGCGCAACCGATTTCCCGGGACGCCCAATGCGCCCGTCATTAAAGCGTGCAAAATGAAGGGGCCCTGAAAGTTGGACCAGATTGTGTATCTATCCGGCTGTTGCTCAAAGCTGGCCACAAGACCATAGGTTTCCATCGGCGTTGAAGAATAGCGTGGATACCGCCAACTCAGCGACACCACATTGTCTGCCCTCGCAAACGCGCCCTCCGGATCGCCGTATCGAAACGTGCGTTGGTGGACGATGTTAGATCCCACATCATCATGTATCAGGGTTGCGCCGTCTTCAGCCGCGAGAACTGGATCTGCATTGGCAGGCAACGGCTCGTATTCGACATGGATCAACTCCATCGCATCTTCAGCTATGTACCTGTCTTCCGCGACAATCACTGCTACCGGCTCCCCGACATAACGAACCCTGTCAATTCCAATGGGGAAAAATTTTATCGGTACCCGCACCGCGCTGGGTATCGGATTTAGTACATCCAGAATATCGGCACCCGTAACAACCCCGACTACACCGTCTAGTAATTCCGCCTCACTGGTATCAACACGGACAAGCTGCGCGTGGGCATGGGGAGACCGCAGGATCGCGGCGTGTCGAATGCCCGCGACTGGTTCCATATCATCGATAAACCGCCCATTCCCTGTAAGGAGCGCAGCGTCTTCTCTTCGCGGATACCGCGAGCCAACCCAACCCTTGGCTTTATCCTGTCTGATAATTGGTTCTGCCTTACCGATTGTTTAATGCTACTGCCGCTGAGCAGTAATCAGCGATCATTTTATCTAGCATTTCGGAAAGAGCCTCGTCGGCAATTTTCCCATCGTCGTCAAACGCCTGGGGCGCCTGCGCGAGGGTAAACATTCGTGGATAAACCCATGTGCCAAGTGACTCAAATGAAATTCGAAGACTTGTCAGGCCCCTCACTCCTCCAACAAGTGACGGACTTGCAGAAGTCAGAAAGACAGACTTCCCGTCAAGTGGCACGGGCTGCAACCGGGAAAGCCAATCAATCGCATTTTTGATGGTCGCCGGCGGCAACCAGTTGTATTCGGGTGTCGTTAATATCATGCCGTCAGCTGCGCTAATCCGCTCCCCCAGTGTCACAGCACCTTCGGGAATTCCTGCGGATTGCTGAACATCGAAGTCATATAACGGCATTTCAAAGTCATTTATCCGGGCAAAATCCACGTCTGCCCCATTGGCTTCCAGAATGCCCGCGATCAACCTAGACAGTTTAAGATTAACGGAGTCGGCACGGAGCGACGCCGAATAAACAAAAATATTCATACGTGTCTTTCCTTAAATTTGTTTTGTCCGCGCGAACATAGCGATCAAAGTAATACCCGTCCAATTGTCCAAGACCTCCAAAATTGACTAGGCAAGTTAATATACATTTCTTTATTATTAAGCGTGAGCAACGCCTTGGGGGCATAATGCTGGGTCTCGATATTTCAGGAGCGCTAACTTCCATCGAGATGGAGGCCTGCATGAACATCCGCAATGAGGTTTTCTGCACAGAACAGAAAGTCAGTCTGGAACTGGAATTCGACGGACTGGACGACGTGTGTCGTCATTTGCTGGCACGCCTGGGCAATTACCCTGTCGGGACGGCTCGAACACGATCAATCCGGCCCGAAGTGGCCAAATTCGAGCGTGTGGCGGTTCTCCAGAACCATCGCGGCAGCAACATTGGGCGAGCGCTAATGCACCGGGCTATGGTAGACGCGGCCGGTGACGGGCACACATTAGGATTACTGCACGCTCAATCCTACGCTGAGCCCTTCTATCGCAAATTAGGTTTTGTTCAGGAAGGGGTGGAATTCGAAGAAGCGGGAATTCCTCATGTCAAAATGATCCGCCTTTTAAAAGACCTGAAAGAAATATAGTTTTGAATTACCTGAAACACACTAAATTCAAATTTGAAACTCCAAAGAAGCAATTGATGACAGGCCAAAAAATTTTAATCGCCGGGGCCGGCCTTGGGGGGCTGTCCGCTGCAGGCTGCCTGTTGAAGGCGGGATTCGACGTCGAGATATTCGAACAGGCACCCGAGCTGGGTGAGGTCGGCGCAGGGATCCAGATGAGCGCAAATGCCATGCACGTGCTGAATCATCTGGGTATTGGTGAACAAATTTCCGCGAAATCTGTTCGTCCGGCAGCCTATGTCTTCAGGCTTCACGACACGGGCGAGGAAATCGACCGCTTCGCCTTATCAGAAGAACACCTTAAACTGCACAAGGCTCCCTATAATCAGGCGCATCGCGCCGACCTCTATGATCTTCTCGCGGAGGCTGTACTCCAACTGAAGCCGGGCGCGGTTACCCTAAACAAACGCGCCACCGGTTTTAGGGAAACACCGGAAGACGTCGAGCTGTTATTTGACGACGGTACATCCGCCAAAGGCAACCTCCTAATTGGTGCGGATGGTGTGAAGTCCGTAATTCGCGATCAAATTGCAGGTGCGATACCCGCAACCTATACAGGTGACTCGGCATGGAGGATTACCGTCCCGAGGGACAAATTGCCTCCGAATTTCATGGACGAGGTGATGTCCGTCTGGATGGGGCCCGGTAAACACGCCGTCTCTTACTGGTTGAGAAACGGAAAACTACTCAACTTTGTAGGAGCGGTAGAGACGCCTGTAGCTTCAGAAGAATCGTGGACTGCCAGATTTCCATGGGAAGAGCTGAAAGCGGATTTTGAGGGCTGGCACCGAGACATTCAAACCGTTGTAAATCTTGTTGAAAAGGATAAGTGTTACCGATGGGCGATGTACAAGCGCCCGGTTGTGAACAACTGGAGCACTCCCCGGGCAACGATTCTGGGAGATGCAGCCCATGCCACTCTCCCATATCTGGCCCAGGGCGCCGCGATGGCAATCGAAGACGGGGCCGTGCTAACACGAGCACTCGAAAAATGCCGCAAAACCGAGGCCGCACTCCAGCTTTATCAGCGGAACCGCGTCCACCGGACCGCGCGGGTAGTGGAAACATCTGACGCGAACCGGAAACTGTTTCATCTGGATAGTGTCGAGCAGATCCGAGAACACTTCGCCAGCCGGGACGAAGGAGCAAGCCGAAACGAGTGGTTATATTCATACAACCCAATGACGGTTGAGCTGGTGTAAGGAATTACCTGATACCGTAAAAGCAGGCCATACCGATTACTGCTGCGGAAGCCAGCACCGGTAAAATTCCAACTTTGTATTTGAGAGTCACGAACAATGACATGATGGTTATAATCAAAACCGCCGGTTCCACAGTTCCCCATTCAGGAATAAGCAATCGAACCTGACCTATCCATACCTCCCGAATATCTGCAAAACACACGTTTAGGCCGAACCATACCGCGACATATAGCACCACACCCACGACGGCCGCTGTAATGGCACCTAGAGCCCCATTGAGCAGGGATTTATCCCTCAGTACTTCAATGTAAGGGGCCCCAGCAAAAATCCAGAGAAAGCATGGCACGAATGTGACCCATGTGGTTAATAATGCGCCCAAAGCCCCGGCAACAAATGGATCGAGGGGCCCTGGGTTACGAAATGCGCCCAAAAACCCTACATACTGAACGACCATTATCAGCGGACCGGGTGTGGTCTCGGCCAAACCCAAACCGTTAAGCATTTCTCCTGGCGTCAGCCAGCCATACAGGTCCACTGCCTGCTGGGCGACATAAGCCAGGACGGCATAGGCGCCGCCGAAGGTAACTACGGCCATTTTGCTGAAAAACACGCCCTCTTGAGTAAAAACGTGATCTGGGCCCAGAACGCCCCCAATGAAGAAGACTGGAGACAGCCACAATACCAGACAGGCAAGACATACCCGCAGTGCTCGCGGTAAGGACGGTTTAATATGAGTCAGCTTGCCGCTTTCAAGCAACCGGTCAACCAGATACTTCTTGATTGTCGTTTGTGCGGCGGGAGACTTCCGGTCTCCTGGTTCAAACAGGGTGGGGGTGAGGCAACTCCCCACCAATCCAGTCAACGCCGCAACCATAATTATCAGTTGAAATGGTATGGTAAAGAAAAAAATTCCAGCGAAGGAAAAGGCGGCGATTGCGAGCATTGCAGAGTTGGAAATTGCCCTGTGGCCAAGACGGATTACTGCCTGAACCACAATGGCCAATACCGCAGCCTTTATGCCGAAAAAAAATGCTTCGACTAAAGACAAATCACGAAAGCCTGCGTAAAGGACGCTCAGAACGAGCATGACAATCGCACCTGGCAGTACAAACAGGATGCCGGCGATCAAGCCACCGGTCCGGCGATGCAGCAACCATCCCGCATATATGGCGAGTTGCTGGGCTTCCGGCCCAGGAAGTAACATCACGTAGTTAAGAGCGTGGAGAAAACGTGCTTCGCTGATCCAGCGCTTTTCTTCCACCAACACCCGATGCATCAGGGCAATCTGCCCAGCGGGTCCACCAAAACTTAATAAACCGATTTTCATCCAGACAAAAAAAGCCTCGCGAAGAGACGGACAATCAGGATTTGGGTTGCTTTCAGTCAAGGGAAATACCTCTACCCGGAGGACGGGGCGTATCTAGGGGCTCAGGGGCCCGCCAGAGTTCCCGCATTGAAATCGTGCACAGCGCAACGTAATTCTTCGTGAGTATTCATCACGAATGGCCCATATTTTACAACAGGTTCACGGATCGGTTCACCCTCACAATACAATATGGCAGCACCGTCACTCCCCGCAACGACCTCAAGACCGCCTTTACCAGCGAACAGAACGGTTGAGGGAGCTCCGATTTTGCGCAGAACCTGCCCCGAATCAATAGCGTGAACCGTGCCTTCGTATATACACATGAACATATCGTTGGCGGGATCTGTGGTTACCGTCCATTCGGCTCCAGGCTCAAGTCGCACGTCCATAAGTCTGATTGGTGTTTGTGGTTCGGCCGGCCCGGTTTCGCCGAGGTACGACCCCGCAATCACCCGTGCCACACATCCCTCAACATGCACCATTGGAATGCGATTGGATTTAATATCCTGATAGCGCGGACGCATCATTTTCTTGTTGGCTGGCAGGTTTACCCACAGCTGAAACCCACTCAGCCGGCCGTCAACCATCTCGGGTACTTCCGAATGGATAATACCCCGACCCGCTGTCATCCACTGAACGTCACCCGCCCGCAAGAGGCCGTCATTTCCGACAGAATCCCGGTGGCGCATCCGGCCTTCCAGCATGATCGTAACGGTTTCAAATCCGCGGTGGGGATGGTCAGGAAAGCCCGCTATATAGCTTTCAGGTTCGTCGCTATCGATCTGGTCCAGCATCAGAAACGGGTCGATTGTATCGAGTGCCGGCGTGCCGATCATGCGGGTAAGCTTTACACCTGCGCCGTCGATTGTGGGGGTGCCGGAGTGCACAGCTTGAACGTGTCTAACCCTCTCCATTTTCAACTCCAGTCGGCTTTTCCGGATTAACTCAGGGTGCACCTATACAGCGCAATAGCAAACATTACGCAGCCAGTATAGCTTCAATGCCCGGCCATTGTAGTGTGCCATTCTCGGCCATTTGCGAATGGAATTCCGGATAGGGGTATTCACCAAACCCCTCCTTAAAATTGATGCGCTTTCGCATCCGGTCCAGCCATCCTGTAACCTGGGGCCGCCCGTTTTCCCACATCGGGTGAAACTGCAGTTCGGCAAAGCGATTTATATAGGAAGTGAGTGCAACATCAGCCAGCGTATAGACACTGTTGGCCAACCAGCGCCGCTCCCGTAACGCCGCTTCCATATCAGATAAAAGCTTGTCGATAGCCCGGACCGCGTCCAGGAACAATTCCGACTGGGTCCCGTTCTCGATCATTTCCCGTCGCCAGTTGCGACGCGCTGAATCTGGTGTCGCCGCAAGCATCGTCTCAATTTCTTTAGACGATTTTTCCAACCACTGAAAACGGAACGCGATAGCGTTGGTCACGGTGGCACACGCCCGATGAAGACCGGCATCGGGTCGCCTCGTCCAGCTTCGCATATAAGCCCGTTCCACCATGTCAGAGGGGCGAAGCGGGGGCTCAGGGAAAACCTCATCGAGGTACTCACATATCGCGGCCGATTCAATTACTGGCCTACCGTCGTGTACAAGGGTTGGGACGTACCCGTTGGGGTTGAGTTTGAGATATTCCGCGGTTTGCTGCTGCCGTGCGCGAAGGTCAATATGGTGTTCAATCACCTTGAGACGCTTCTCCGAGATGACCAGGCGCACCGTCTGAGCACAAACGGACCAGTTCGCGTGATAAAGCTCAAGCTTCATTGTCGGTTCGATGCTCGTGTGACGAACCCCCGGAAATCAGTGGGCGGGCGCCCCAGAATCCACTCGAGGACGCGCGGGCTTCCGACCAGCCCATGAACATCGTAATGCGCAAACATTCGTTGCATGCAATTCTGCCCGTATTCTCCTACTCCCAACCGGGCAGCATGTGCGATTGCGTCCGCCGCGAGCAGCTTTTTCGCTTCTATGGGATACCCGAGAATTTCAGTCAGTATCTCTGCTTTCTCGATCAACGTTATTACGGGCCCGCAAATTTCAAAAATCCCACCCTCACATCCCGGATCGTCGAAAACTTTGACAGCCGCCTCGGCTACTTCGTCAAGATCGACGAGGCTCATCGGCGCACCGGGTTCATAGGCCATGGCATGTACGCCTGTTTCCAGCATTTTCTGCCAGCCAGGTAGCATGTTCTGATAATAAGATCCCACTTGCAGAATACTGAATGGCAAACCGGATTCCACAATTGCTTCTTCAACAAAAAGCCGGTTCCAGTGATGTTGAAGCGTCTGCACCTGAGTATGCAATACCGAATGAAAACCCAGACGCTGCACACCGACAGATTGAGCGGCGGCAATTATGTTTTTACCCATTTCCAGCTCATGTTCAGTCATGTTCGGGCAGATGTAATAGATATTCGAACACCCTTCCGCCGCCGCAGATACGGCAGCAGGGTCGTTCAGGTTTCCGTGGAATATTTCTGCGGCGCCAAGGGCGCAGAGTTCCCCATCGTTGTCGGTGCGCCGCACCATTGCCCGCACCGACTTTCCGGCCTGAGAGAACGCCGAGATCATTGCCTTACCGGTCTTACCACCGGCAGATGAGATTAATATCATCACTACTCCTGATTAAGGATGGAACAAAATACCGGAAGTCAATGTTGACGACCACCTTTCGTTGGGACACAAAACACCAACAATTGATAAGGAATTTAAATGCCGGAAATCCAGAGAGCGGATCCCGGGCCCCGCATGAGCAAAGCGGTACGCCACGGGAATACAATCTACACGATGGGGCATGTCGCCCGGGATCGTTCAGGGGGTATAAAAGCACAGACGGCTGACGTGTTGGAACGGCTGGAAACAACGCTTCTGGAGTTGGGCTCTGACAGATCGCACCTGCTTTCCGTGACAATCTACCTCGCAGATATGGCGGATTTTGCGCAAATGAATGAGGTCTGGGACGGCTGGGTGAACGGTCCTGACGCCCCCGCTCGAACCACAGTCTGCTCCCCACTTGCGGTCCCCGAAATCAGAATTGAAATTACCGCCACGGCCGCAGCCTAGCGTTATCTCAGTCGGGTTTTGGTGAAAGCCTTAGCGATACCGAGTTCATGCAATATCTCTCTCCAGTTGGCAACGGGCCATCCGGAAAAACATGTCCTAAATGGGCATCACACCGGGAGCAGTGAACCTCTGTCCGGCTCATCAACATGGACACGTCCGTCTGCGTCTCCACAGCATCGCCATTCAGGGGCTGAAAAAAGCTTGGCCAGCCTGTCCCTGAATCAAATTTGTGATCTGCATCGAACAGCGGATGCCCGCAACAAATACACTGATAAATTCCCGGATCCTTGCAATCATTATACTCGCCAGTGAACGGACGCTCCGTCCCATGCTGTCGCGTGACATGAAACTGTTCATCCGACAGCTCGGCGCGCCATTGTTCTTCAGTCTTCTGAATTTTATCACCCATCTTCAGCACTAATTTCCGTTCTTACCGTTCAGCCTCTCGAGCACCTGTCCAAATTCCCTGAGTGCCTGCGCCGCGTCACCGGCGTAACTAGAACCATGCATGCAGGCGAGAGTAACTGGTTCAAGCTCAGCAAGGTTTTCGAGGATTCCCATTGTTTCTTTAGTAAACGGAACGGAGCCCGACATCGGCCCTTCGGCCTGGCGTGTATTGTACGCATCCGACCGTCCGACAATATCACCCTCAAATAATGCTTCTACGTTCCCACCGTGGCCGAGAAGATCGGAGCAGAACAGGGTCGATTCAGTTTCCTCATACAAAAGGCTGGCGTCCCAACCGTGGGGAACATGCTTGGTTTCAATGACCCGGAAACGCCGGGACCCCGTTTCAATCTTTTCATCAGCCTCAAGAACACGCGGCGCGCGGTCTGCAAAGTCACCAACACTGGTTCGCGCGCCCACAAAACTGCACACGGGCTCCGCTTTTCGTGCAACGGCAAGCCAGTCATTGAGAGACCCGCACTCATCGGATTCGAAATGACTGAATCCAATCCATCGCAATTTTGCCGGATCAATAACAGATGCGACACCATCTTTCACATCGTCAAAGAAACCGCGGAGGTTGGTGTGGTAAAGAAGCGGCTCGTCATCACGTACTAGAAAAGACGAAAACTGGAAGTCCGCTGGTTCATGATAACAGGTGATCCGAAACAAATCCGGCGCGATTTCGTCAACGGTGGCACTCATCCTTTAATACTTGTACTCGCTTGTGACAGCGTCAAGCTGCCGGATGAGAGAAGGCCATTCCCTCGCGCCGCAGCCCTGTTTTTCATATTGCTCTGCGGTGTGTTTACATATTTCCGGAGACGGATAACGGATCTGCTGACCTGACGCGGCTGCTGCAGACAGTAGGCTGAGCTGCGACTGGCATACCTTTTCCAGAAAATACATCTGAACCCAGGCTTCCTGAACGGTGTTCCCTGTCGTCAGCAAACCGTGATTTCGCAGGATCATTACGCTGTTGTCTCCAAGATCCGCGACAAGACGTTCGCGCTCTGAGAGGTCCAGCGCAATACCCTCAAAATCGTGGTACGCAGTGTGTCCATAAAACTGCATCGCATCCTGGTTGGTATAAAGAAGCCCTTCTTCGAGCGCGGAAAGCGACATGCCTGCCTCAGTGTGGGTATGGATTACACACATCGCATCCTCTCGGGCACCGTGAATAGCGCTATGGATTGTATATCCGGCGTTATTTATCTCGTAAGGCGTGTCGTCCAGAATATTGCCATCCAAATCGATTTTCACGAGGTTTGACGCAGTTACCTCACCCCAGCCAAGTCCGAATGGGTTTAGAAGAAAGTGATGATCAGGGCCGGGAACGCGGGCCGAAATATGATTGTATATCAATGTCGTGGTCCACCCATACAGGTCCGCCAACCGGTAGGCAGCGGCAAGGTCCACACGAACCTGCCACTCTTCTTCACTCACCCGATCTCGCAGTGAATGACTGGTAATATCGCGAACGGCAGTGGCATTCATGGGATCCCTCCTAATTTGTTTTGATAAAGTCTAGCACAGCGGCGAACATGTGCACGAGTTCTATATCAGGCAGCTAACGGGCTGAAAGGAAGTGCTTTATAGTAATCACTTTAAAACATATAGATAATTTGGAAATGCTTGCCGACACAGAAAATAACCTGAGGGATTTCGTTCAGCCGGGACGGGTACACAAACGCGTCTACAATGACGCGGGTATTTTTGAACTCGAACTAGAGCGGATTTTCTCCCGAGCCTGGGTTTACGTGGGGCATGAAAGTCAAATTCGCAACGAAGGTGATTTTTCGGCGACCCGGATTGGACGGCACCCGATGGTGATGGTCCGGCACACGGACGGCCAGATATATGTCATTCACAATCAGTGCGCCCACCGGGGTGCAATGGTTGTCGCGCAGGATTTGGGACATGCGGACGAATTCGTTTGCTGCTACCACGGGTGGACGTACGGAACAGACGGAAAACTGGTCCGGGTACCGCTACAGCAGGGATATCCCGATCATTTCAACCCTGAAGCCCCAGGGACCGCCATGGTACAGGCGCCGCGGGTTGAGAGTTATCGTGGCTTCGTCTTCGCCTCTCTGAGCAGTATTGGCCCTTCTTTGATCGATTTTCTGGGACATATGACAACGTCGTTTGATGACATGGTAGACCGGGCGCCAGCTGGCGAGATAGAACTGGCAGGAGGCGTGTTCAAACATGCGTATGACGGAAACTGGAAGTTGTACCTCGAAAATCTGTGCGATGCTGCCCATCCGCTGTTTGTACATAAATCGTCGATAGATGCAGCTGCTGAACAGAGCGACGACGTACATACAGACGGTGCTGGCGAAATAGGTGTTCGCCAGATGCGCCAGAATGGCGCTCCATACAAGTTCTGGCAGGAGCAGGTCGGGATCTGGGCCTATCCAAACGGGCATTCTTACCTTGGCGACTATCATGATGACGCAAAGCTCGTCGCCGCCAAACGCGATCCGGTTTTTGAAGAATACATAAGTGCTATGGAAGCCGCGAAGGGGGTAGAAGAAACCCGGCGGATTCTCGACGTCACCCGCTGGAACTCAAATGTCTATCCAAACCTGTCATTCATGAGTCAGTTTCGACAGCTTCGCGTAGTTCACCCCGTGTCTGTCAACCGCACCGAGGTCTATACATATTCTTTTCGCCTCAAGGGTGCACCAGCCAAGATGTTTGAAGACACAATTTCGTTTGCCAATGTTACAAATGGAACCGGGTCAATTGTCCTGACCGATGATCTCGAAACCTATGGCCGGATCGGCGTCGGCGTATCGTCAGGCGGCGCAGAGTGGATTGAGGTTGGCAGGGGTTATGCGACCGACCGGGCGAGCGGACAGGGTGGCAGGCAGGGCAAGGATTCCACGAGTGAAGTGTATATAAGGAATATGTACGATGCCTGGCTCAACTACATGACGGCCCCCGGGTAACACCGGCAATGACGATGATCACATTGGAAGAGGTTGAGGCATTTCTGGTTCTGGAAGCGCGGATACTGGATGAACGACGGTGGAATGACTGGCTAGCGCTTTTTGCCGACGATGGCTGGTATTGGGTGCCGATCGAAGAAGGGCAGAGTGATCCACGGCACACCGTGTCCCTGATGTATGATGACCGCCAGCTGCTTGAAACTCGAGTAAGAAGGTTAACTGCGGGCTCACTCCATGCACAGTCGCCGTTGTCGCGTACCAGCCGTCTCGTCGCGAATGCCACTATCGAAGAAAATTCCGGTGACTGTTACACGGTGCGGTCCAAATTCCAGATGATCGAATACAGACGCAACAATCAGAGACTTTTTGGTGGTACCCAGTGGCACGGGTTATCGCGAACGGGTAATGATTTTTGTATTCAGTGGAAGAAAGTTGAGCTGGCGAACTGTGACAGCATGATGGACGGACTGAGCGTCCCCTTCTAAGCTGACCCCCTTTTCCAAACGAATGGTAGTCCATGCCGGAATCAGTCAGGGCGATCAGAGTTCACACATATGGTGGACCAGAGGTTTTGCAACTGGATGAAGTGGAAGTTGGCGATCCCGGCCCTGGAGAAGTCCGTGTTCGCCACAAGGCAATCGGCCTAAACTTTGCCGATCTCCACACCCGAAACGGGCGCTATCCCCTCCCCCACCTTCCACATTGCATCGGGGCAGAAGCTGCAGGAATTGTTGAGGCTACCGGCGCGGGAGTTAACTATCTGTCTGTAGGCAGCCGGGTAGCATATTCAAGTGGCGGCCACGCATTGCCACGCGGCGCATATTGTGAAGCGCGGGTAATGTCGGCTGATCGCCTTATCGTCCTGCCCGTGGACTTGGATTATGAAACGGCAGCCGCAATGACAACCAAAGGGCTAACCGCACACTACCTCATCCATGATGTCTATCCGGTCAAGTCGGGCGACACCATCGCGGTACATGCTGCTGCGGGCGGCGTCGGGCAGATTGTCTGCCAATGGGCAAACCGGCTAGGTGCGCGGGTCATTGGAATTGTTGGATCACCTGCGAAGGCCGAAATCGCAGCGTCATATGGGTGCCGCCATACGTTGGTACGAGGGCGTGACAATGTGGTTGAAGAAGTTCGGTCATTAACCGGCGGAGAAGGCGTGCCTGTGGTGTTCGATTCTGTCGGTAAAGATACGTTTGAGGAATCGTTACAATGTCTGCGGCCACGTGGTTTATTGGCTTCGTATGGAACCGCTTCGGGACCCATCCCGCCGTTTGATCTGTTCAGGCTGAACCAGATGGGATCACTGTACATCACCAGCGCCGCATTTTTGTGGCACCTGCGTGACAGGGAGGAGATGTTGGCCCGTGCCAGAGACTTAATCAATATCGTTTTATCTGGGGACGTCCGAATTTCAACTGAGAGAAGGTATCCACTTGCCGACGCCGCCGCTGCCCACCGCGATATGGAATCGCGGACGACGACCGGGATGAGCGTTCTGCTCCCGTAAACCCAGTGTTAAACAGTTGATCCGACCCAGCCCACCCGACATGATAAGGTTTCACAAAAAGCAGAGGCACACGCAAAATGTCTAACGCTCCAACGGTCCGTTTGGACGCAAACGGTAAACCGGTTGGATTTATCGATCATCCAGCCGAATTCGAAACCGTATTCTATGAGGTGCTGGAAAACAGTATAGGGGTTCTGACGTTAAACTGGGCGGACAAGCTGAACGCTTTCAACGAGAGAATGATCCGCGAAATTCGTTCCATAATTTGGAAAGTCAATTTTGACGAAACAGTTCGTGTTCTGATCATAACTGGCGCAGGGCGCGACATACTGGGCCTTGACTACGAGAACAATCTCCCGTCGCCGCAGTATAGAGCGTACGTGCGGGCTATCACGAGATGTTGGATGATCTTGAAACTATGGAGAAACCGGTTATTTCGATGGTTAACGGTGTTTGCGCAGGTTGGGGTGTCGAGATAGCCATTGGCAGTGATTTCCGAACTGCGGCAGAGAGCGCAGAATTTATTCTCACCGAAAACAATATTGGCGTAATCCCGGCATCAGGCGCAGCCTCACGCATGATCCAGATGATCGGCATTGGCCGTCCTCAAGGAAATGATGATGACCACGCTGCCGGTCGACGCGGGTACCGGACAAAATTGGGGATTAGTCAATCGCATGTACGAAGGTGACAAATTGATGGAGAACACTCTCGCATTTGCGCGCATCCTGACCGAGCGAGGGCCATTAGCGCTGGGTATGGCAAAGCATGTCATCAATACCTGCCAGAACACCAATACCGAAACAGGACGTCTGATTGAACGGCTTGAACAATCTATTTTAATACAATCGGAAGACGCTCAGGAAGGAAATGCTGCATTCCGGGAAATACGACAACCAAAGTGGAACGGCCGATGAGCATCAGGCGCGTCGGTGGCATTGATCTGTGGCTTGAAGAAGGCCGAAATGGTGATCAACCAACGTTGTTACTGATGCATGGGCTATCAGGGACAGGCGATATCTGGCAGGGACTGAAACCTATTCTTGCTGAAAAATGGCCCGGCCGCTGGATCATACCCGACATGCGGGGTCACGGACGGTCCGGACATAGCACAATTTATGGTATAGCGAACCATGCAATGGATATGGCCGCATTGATGGAGAACACGGGAGAGACGTATCTGGCGGGTCACTCAATGGGAGGATTGGTCGGTATTCTTCTGGCCTCCGGCTGGTTCGGGGTTTTGCCAAAAGCAGTCGTCACAGCGGGCGTGAAGGTGACATGGACCAGTGACGAGCATGCGGCACTTTCTAAACTGATAGACACCCCCGCACGGTGGTTCGATACAGAACAGGAGGCGCGCGAGCGGTTCATCCGCGTTACCGGCCTCAGTGGCGTCGTGGACGCGACTTCCAATATTGCAGATGGCGGGATACTAGAAAATGACGGTAAATGGCGTTTGTCTGCCGACAATCGGACCGCCATGGTCGCATTCGCTGACGCAACAGACATATACAACTCAGCCCGAGTACCTGTAGTGCTTGCAGCAGGCGAACATGATCAGATGGTGAACGTTGACGATCTGCGTACTCTGGACCCTGGCTCCCGACAACTTCCCGGGCTCGGACATAATGCGCACGTAGAAAACCCTGACGCATTCTGGTCGCTGATCTCCGAGGCCTCCGGGATACCCGCGTGACCGTCGATACGGAAAAGTTTCGTCTGCGGGCCTTTCTCGAAGCAATGGCAGAGGACGGTGAAGTGGAAGTGGTTGATGAGCAAACGCCGCTGTCAACAATTGCCGCGCGCCTGGAAGGCAATACCCGCGCAACCTGGTTCCACAAAGCGGGGCCCGAAGGTCAGGAACTCGCAGGTAACGTTATGGGTTCCCGTCGTCGACTGGCCAAGTCCCTTGGTGTCCCTGAACCCGAGCTTTTGTCTGAAGTCACGACCCGACTTCGCGCGCCAAAAGAGCCGGTAGAAATAGATGGCGCCCAGGCACCTGTACAGACAGTAGTCCTGCGCGACAGGGACGCCGATCTAACAACCCTGCCTGTCCATCTGCAGCACGGAGAAGACGGCGCTCCCTATATTTCTGCAACCCTCGACTTTTCGCTGGATCACAAAACTGGTCACACGAACGTAGGAATGCGTCGCCTCATGCTCCGTGGGCGACAGGATGCCGGAATTGATCTCAATGCTCCGAGCGACCTTCGTGTCATGTATGGAAACTCTCACGAATGTGGCACGCAATTGCCGATCGCGTTCGGCGTAGGTTTTCATCCGGCTGACGCCATCGCGGCCCTGTCAATGACGCCACCAATAAATGAACTGGCGCTGATCGGCGCTGTCCGGAACGAGCCGGTCCCAGTGGTTAAATGTGTTACCAACGATCTTCGCGTTCCCGCTGACGCGGAGTACATCATAGAAGGATATATTGACGCCGAGGGCTGGAACCAGCCAGAAGGGCCTTACGGTGAATACGTTGGATATTATGGTCGCCTGAAACAAAACCCGATCTTTCACCTCACCGCGATTACCCATCGCGAAGATGCGGTTTTCCAGACTGCGACCATCGGCGGCCGCAACATGGCTACCACCGACACCGCGCAACTCTGCGCGTTGCGGTCAGAGCAGGCAATCTGGATGTCCCTCGAAAACGCCGTCCGGGAGCCCGTTTCCGTCTATTGCCCGCCAGCCACCGGCGGCATGTACAATGCCAGAATCTCCATCAACCAGCGCATGCCCGGAGAAGCCCACAACGCTATAGCAGCGGCTCTAAGCTCAACAGCAGACACCAAGCATGTCTTTGTTGTTGACCCGGATGTCGATATTTTTAACGATGACCAGATGGAGTGGGCGCTTGCAACTCGGTTTCAAAGCGATCGAGATCTCATGACGTCGAATGGATACCGGGCGGTACCTCTGGATCCTTCCCTCGCGGGCGAACGTTCCGGGGCAAAAGCTGGTTTTGATCTAACGCGACCGTTCGGTGAAGGGGAGTCACAGGAATGGAAGATTCCGGATCCACCCACTTTTCGTCAGACCTCCAAAACAACCGTTGAGGAGGCGCTCAAACAGGGTGCGAAATATTTTCGGGAACTTATGGATGCGACAGGTTCAGAAGATGGACGGGAAATTGTTCGCGAACTTGAAAGTTTCTATGCGGCGGGTAGGCTCACCCGTCTGGATGATGGACGTTACGTTCTCGATTCATGCTTGATGCTCTGCCCCGACTTGTGAACGAAAATGTAGCCCTCGTCCGGCGTGGCAATCTTTTGTCGATCAAATTTCTCGTAGGCATAGGTGAAACTGACTGGCTTGTCGAAACAGATTGCGGGCGGATAACGGACATAGAGGCAGGACCTCATCTTATGAAGACGTGGTGCTTTTCAATTCGGGCATCCGTAGCAACCTGGAGGGCTTTTTGGGAACCGGTCCCCGTACCGGGGTATCATGACATCTTCGCGATGACGAAGTCCGGCAACGCAGTTATTGAGGGTGATATATATCCGTTAATGGCAAACCTACGTTACGTAAAGGAAGTTCTGGAATCCTTGCGGGGAACCGTGTGAGAAAGCCACCGTGACAGGAACCCTCGAACCAATTTCAGGCAAATATGTCCACTTTGACATCGATGACCGGGCACACCGTATTTATTTCGAAGAGGCTGGAAACGGGATACCCCTCGTGTGCCTGCATACTGCGGGCTCGGACGCCAGCCAGTACCGGCATCTGCTAAATGACGAAGAAATTCTGTCTAATTTTCATGTGATCGCGTTCGACATGCCCTGGCATGGAAAATCATTGCCGCCTGCGGGATATCAGGAAGAGGAATACAAACTAACGACCTACCAGTATGCGGAAACAATCCGTGCTTTTTGCCATGCGCTCGACCTTGACCGGCCCTTGCTGATGGGTTGTTCAATGGGTGGGCGCATAGTTCTCCACATGGCGGAGGCATACTCTGAAGAATTCCGGGGCGTCATCGGGATAGAAGCATCAGACCACCAGGAGCCATGGTATGATCAGGATTGGCTCCATCGCTCTGATGTGCACGGCGGCCAAGTATGTGCTGCCCTAATATCCGGACTGATTGCTCCGCAAAGCCCGGATCATTACAGGTGGGAGACACTATGGGGCTATCTCGCAAGTGGGCCCGGCGTCTTCAAAGGTGATCTGCATTTCTATCGGGAGGATTCAGACTACAGGGAGAGAGTCAGTCGAATTAATTCTAGAAACTGTCCAGTCTATCTAATGACAGGAGAATACGATTTTTCCTGCACCCCGGAAGACACTGTGCGCACGGCGCAAAAACTTGGGATTGATGCCATAATCATGAAGGAAGTGGGTCACTTTCCGATGTCTGAAAATCCTGAACAATTCCGCAAATACCTGATGCCCGTCCTATCCAAAATTCTCTCTGAACACCTGACTGAGGTCTGAATTTTCCTTGCATTGCCAGAGTGTGACTGAAAACATGCTGCAATAATTACAAGAAGCACCTTTACCTAAAACAAATAGCCGAGAAACACACCATGGAAACCCGCGCTGCGATCGCTACCGAAGCAGGTAAGCCACTTCAAATAGAAACCGTGATGCTTGACGGTCCAAACAAAGGTGAAGTCCTTGTGGAGGTCAAGGCAACAGGTGTCTGTCACACGGACGAGTTCACCCTCTCCGGCGCTGATCCTGAAGGTATTTTCCCGGCGATTCTAGGACATGAAGGCGCTGGCGTGGTGGTTGATTGCGGCCCCGGGGTGACTACCTTGAAGAAGGGGGATCACGTTATCCCCCTATACATTCCCGAATGCCGTCAGTGTAAATCCTGCCTGTCCGGAAAGACCAATCTCTGTACTTCCATTCGCGATACGCAGGGGCAGGGTGTCATGCCGGATGGCACCAGCCGCTTTTCGGTAGGCGGAGACAAGATCTTCCACTACATGGGCACATCGACGTTCGCAAACCATACTGTGGTTCCCGAAATTGCACTTGCCAAGGTCCGGGAAGACGCACCGTTCGATAAAATCTGTTATATTGGATGCGGGGTCACGACAGGAATTGGCGCCGTTATAAATACGGCAGGCGTGGAACCGGGCTCAAACGTAGTAATTTTCGGACTGGGTGGTATTGGGCTCAACGTCATTCAGGGCGCCCGACTCGCTGGTGCAAACAAAATCATCGGTGTCGATACCAACCCGTCCAAAAAAGAAATGGGGGAACGTTTCGGTATGACCCATTTCGTTGATCCCAATGAAGTCGAGGGAGACCTCATACCTTACCTTGTCAATCTGACAGACGGTGGCGCCGACTATTCATTCGAATGCATCGGAAACGTCAATACCATGCGTCAGGCACTTGAATGTGCCCATCGTGGATGGGGCGAAAGTATAATTATCGGCGTCGCCGGTGCTGGGCAGGAAATCTCCACCCGCCCGTTCCAGCTGGTTACCGGACGGGTATGGAAAGGTACTGCATTTGGCGGCGCGAAGGGCCGTCGTGACGTCCCCAAAATCGTAGACTGGTATATGGATGGAAAAATCGAAATTGATCCGATGATCACCCACACCATGCCTCTCGAACAGATCAATGATGCCTTCGATCTCATGCACAGGGGCGAAAGCATCCGGAGCGTCATAAACTTCTAGATGTGGTCCATTAGGCCCCGAGACCAGCGGAATGTATTACGCACGAAATATTGCGCACGATAACTCCGCACCAGAATTTATTGGTTTTCTTCCGTCCTACGCTCGCTTTTGAATACGAGAAACATCAGACCCACGCCCACAACGATGCTGAGAACGATCCCTGCGGTCATTGCCAGTAGTCCTGGTGTGGTAATTTCAGTATCCCCCAATTCAAGCCACGAAATTATCGCCACCAAAACGGCAACGGCCAGCATGGCCAGAAGTGTGACAGAGAGGGCGAGGGTTTTCATGAATCAGAAAGGTCCCAGAGGTTTGGAATGGTGGTGTTCGAATACCCAGAGATAAAAGCCGTTGTTGCGCCGTCCAGTGGGTTGAAAACGTGACGCCTTACGGCGCCGATATTTGCTCCATACACATGTATGCTTACAGAGGTGCGGTCGGTAAACGCATTCGATACGAGATGGATGTCACCCCGTGTCGGGGAAACAACATCTATATCGCCCATATGTAATAGTTCTTCTTCGCCTTCGATCAAATTACCATTTGAAAATTCAAAACTTCGTCCGCGTTCGGCACCTCTCAGCATGCCGATCAGGCCCCAGACTGTATGATCGTGGATGGGCGTCGTCTGGCCTGGACCCCAGACAAAGCTTACAACGCAGAAGCGCTGATGTGGATCGCAGTGAAGGAGATACTGGCGATAAGTTTGTCCTTCTTTTGCAAACTCTTCGGGAAGCCATTCATCATTAGAAATGAGTGTCGCTAGCAGAGGGCGCGCTCCTTCGATCATCGCATCATCATTCCCGGAGTTCCGGTCAGCCAGCGTTGTCATTGCGGCCACAAATTCACGAAGTTTATATACGTCTGTCATTACCGCCTATAATTTGAAACTCGCCCAGTCAGGTTACGGCAACAACGGATCCGGCGTAAAACCGGATGCCTCTGCGGCTTTGATGGCGCAATATTCGTCCTTGTCCGAACTGTCACCTGAAATCCCGACCGCGCCGATCACCGAATTACCCAAATCTCTAATCAAGACGCCGCCGGGGACCGCAACAAATCGTCCGCCGGAGACGGCCGCCAGTGCTCCCTGAAAAGCTGGGCGATCTACCAATCTGTCCCCCAGCAGCCGGGTAGGCACACCCATCCCCAACGCTCCCCACGCTTTGCCAGTACCGATGTCACAGCGCATTATCCCGGATCCATCTTCTCGTTTCATTACTACCGTATGCCCACCAACATCAAGCACAATGACCGTTAGAGGAAGCGTATCGTGAGAGCGTCCAACACCAATGGCGGTATCGACGATTGTCGCGGCGTCTTTCAACGCTAGTATTGTTTTTAGCTCCATAAACCTCTGTATCTTGTCTTTTCAGTCTAATTGTTTTCGATCTTCAGATGCACTGCGATGCGGCGAAGCGCACTGATCGCAATTTCCCATTCATCAGATGACAAAGCAGACGCCATTCGTTTTTCCTGCTCCTCGACAACTCCCGTAGCCGTTGTCAATAACTGTCGACCAGCGCGCGTCAGGGTAAGGCCGTGAAAACGACGGTCCTTAGGAAGTTTTTTCCGGGAAATTAAACCCCGTTCCACCAACCGGTTTACCGCCACCGACATGGTCGATTTATCAAGACGGTAAATCCGGATTAGGTCTGTCTGTCGTATCTCCGGGTTTGCCTGAACGATTGTCAGCAAACTGAATTCTCCGGGTGAAATGCCAAGTTTCCGAAATGGCGATGCCAGGTCACGAAAAGACGCTGTCTGTGCCTGGCGCAACTGATAACCAAAATAATCCGAAAGTCCCGCCAGTTCGATTTCAACTTTTTCACCGTTTTCCATAATCGGTTCATGCAAAAACGACCGGAAATATTATAGTTGGATGATCAAACTATATCAATTATCCTTCTGCTCGGTTGGTCTAACAGGAATGGATGCCACAATCGATGATGAACGCGGAGGAAAACCGGCTAGTCACGGAAATAGGCCCGGATTCGGGCTGCGGAAATATTATGCGCGAATACTGGCAGCCGGCAGCTCTAACGGAAGAGTTGCCTGATAACCGCCCGCTGAAGCCTGTTACAATGTTTGGAGAAGAACTGGTTCTTTACCGGACGGAAAAAGGAACATGCGGCCTCGTGGGGAGACATTGCCCACACAGGGGCGCAGATCTTCGTTTTGGTCGCCTGGAAGACGGTGGCCTGCGTTGCGCCTTCCACGGGTGGCTATTTAATGAAAATGGAAAGTGTCTCCAGCAACCCGCGGAACCCACGGAAAGCAATTTTCATAATAAAATTCAACATGTTGCTTACCCCGTCATAGAGAGAAACGGGATCATTTTCACCTATATGGGAAGCGGTGAGCCGCCGCCATTACCAACGTTCGACTGTCTCGACGCCCCGGATGAATTCACCTTCGCTTTTAAAGGTTTTGTCGACTGTAACTGGCTTCAGTTGAATGAAGTAGGTATAGACCCTGCACACGCCTCATTCCTGCATCGTTTCTTTGATGATGAAACAGACGACGACGCGTATGGGCAGCAGTTCCGATTTTCAACAGAAGAAAATTCAGTCGCGATAACCAAAGTGCTCCGGGAAAACGACTGTCCGGAAATAGATTGCGAACAAACGGAAACCGGACTTCGCATTTTTGCCCTGAGACCTTTAAACGATAAAGAGGTACATGTTCGGGTGACAAACCAAATATTCCCGAACGCGGTTGTTATCCCTATCAGTAACGAAATCATGCTCACGCAGTGGCACGTCCCGATCGACAACACCCGAAGCTGGTGGTACGCAATTTTTTCAAGTTTCACGGAACCGGTCGACAAGGAAAAAATGCGAAAGGACCGTCTGGAACTATATACTTTGCCGGATTACCTGCCACGCAAGAACCAGTCCAATGAATACGGCTATGATCCCGAAGAACAGCGGACCCAGACATATACCGGCATGGGAATGGACATAAATGTTCACGATCAATGGGCCGTGGAATCACTGGGAACAATCCAGGACCGCACCCGTGAACATCTCGGCACTACAGACAAAGTCATAATTGCGAACCGAAAGATTCTAATTCAGGCTATTAGGGCACACAAAAATAACCCCAAATCAGAAGACATTTCGTTCCGCGGTGATCAAAACAATCAAAGAGGGCCTGTAACGATTGACACGATTGTCCCGACGTCTACCTGGCAGACTTCCTGGAAAAAAACAGCCGCTGAACGGCGGCGAAAATCGCCCTGGGCCAAATCCATAACCGCCATCCAAGGGACGAAAGCAGCAAACAAATAAAATGAATAAAAACAAAGACACCATGGGGCGCACAGGCTTCGTGAACAGACACGCCCTGTGGACGGAGGACGACACCGCAGAATCGAAGCGGGTAATGGAACTAATCAAAGAAAATCAGCTGGAAGTCATCCGTCTGTCCTATCCGGATCAGCATGGTGTGCTCCGTGGAAAAACGATAATTGCAGGAGAAACTGCCCAGACAATGAGAAATGGCTGCTCGATAACCACAGCCTTGTTTGCAAAGGACACCTCCCACACGACGGTGTTTCCAGTTTTCAGCCCGGGAGGAGGTTTTGGTATTCCAGAAATGGAGGGCGTCGGCGATTTCATCGTTGTGCCAATACCCTCGTCTTTTCGTATTCTGCCGTGGGCTCCGAAAACGGGCTGGCTGCTTTGCGATGGATATCTCTCCAATGGGGAGCCGGTTCCTTTCTCAACCCGCCAAATTTTGAAAACGGCCCTGGGTGAAATAACCGGCAAGGGATACACATACGTTGCAGGGATTGAGGTGGAATGCCACATCTATCGCCTGGAAGACCCAATGCTCCAGCCGGAACACGCCGGTCAACCAGCCGAACCTCCGAAAGTCAGCCTGCTGGCACACGGATACAACTATCTTACCGAACTGAAGATGGACGAGCTGGACCCTGTGTTTGAGTTTCTGCGGCGTGACCTCATAGCCCTGGGGATCCCGCTGAGAACGCTTGAGGTCGAATTTGGACCCAGTCAGTTCGAATTTACTCTTGCTCCTTCAGGCGGGCTAGAAGCTGCCGACAACATGATACTATTTCGAAATGCGGTAAAACAGGCGTGTCGACGCCGCGGTTATCATGCAACATTCATGTGCAGACCGGGCCTCGCCAATGCCTTTGCGAGCGGGTGGCATTTGCACCAGTCCCTGACCCACGTTTCGGACGGTGCAAATGCGTTCATGCCGGCAACATCCGAGACGCTCTTATCTTCGACAGGCCTCCAGTTCGCAGCTGGCATCCTCAGTAACGCCTCTGCCTCTGCTGTCTTCACAACGCCGACCATCAATGGATACAAGCGTTACAGGCCAAACTCATTAGCCCCCGATCGCGCTGTCTGGGGGCGCGACAACAAAGGCGCGATGTTGCGGGTGATCGGTGCAGGCCCCAGTGACGAGGCCACTCGTATAGAAAACCGCATGGGCGAGCCGGCGGCAAACCCATACCTGTACATTGCATCGCAAATTTTTAGCGGGCTTGACGGAATTGAAAGGGGCCTTGAACCTCCGCCTCCGACGGATGATCCATATTTGGCAGACGGTGAAAAATTACCTGCCAATCTGATGGATGCGGTGACCGAACTCGACCGGAGTTCAATGTTTCGCGCAGCCATGGGCGACCGCTTTGTAGATTATCTTCTGCATATCAAGCGCGCGGAAATATCCCGTTTTCTTTCGACAGTCACAGACTGGGAGCACAGGGAATATTTTGAAATTTTCTAAAGCAGGCAAAAAAACATCCGTTCCTAGCGAAATTCGGCCACATCCCCAGCGACTATATTCAACCTAATTGCTCGGGAGATCGCAGGTGCACAAATCAACTGTGGCAGGCTACATCCGACATTTTTGATAGGTTAACCGGTTAACTTCGACGCTTTTTGTAGTTTTTTGACTTCGCAGCGTGGCGGCTCATTTGCACAGGGTTGTATGATTTCATCTTTACGGTCAGGCGTCAGCCCTCAACCGCAGGCGAACAACGCCGCGAAAATTGTCTGGGTCCGTGACAACACCTTTTCTGAGAATTTCAATTTTCCCATTTCGAGCCAGATGAACCATCTGCTGTTTAACCGGCATGAGAAAGCGCCGCCACGCATCCGGTTTGTCCTTGGGCCTCTGGCGGGTCGCCCCAAGAGCCCTCGCAATATCAACCGGCGCAACAGACTGGCCATCCGAAAGGCTTTCCAGAATGAATTCAGCTACCGGATCAAGTGTGTTGGTGTTTTTCTCCTGCATATGACCGTTTTAAGACCGCATTACGCGGGAGACAAGCGGACTGCGTAGGAGTAACTAGAGGAATGAAAATTTCCATCTCGCTTGGCGGTATATCCGTCGCTTTACAGAACCGCAATTATCGGATTTACACCCTAGGCGCGATCCCGTCTCTGGTTGGCACCTGGATCCAGCGTATGGCGGTGGGGTGGCTGGCCTGGGAGCTCACGGAGTCCGGCATGTGGTTAGGACTTGTGGCATTCGCTGACCTCGCTCCCACCGTGCTTACGGCACCGATCGCAGGTGCGTTTGCCGACCGGGTCGACCGGCTCAGGATTGTTCGTTTCGTCCAGTACATGAACATGCTGCAAGCCGGGATGCTTGCCGGACTTACGCTATCCGGACAGATGACCATTGAAATTCTCTTCGTTCTTGCATTCTTTCAGGGAGCAATGCAGGGGGTACACCAGCCTTTCCGGCAGGCCTTGATAGGGACAATAGTATCCAAACGGGAAATGACGTCAGCAATCGGGATCAATTCAACAATCTGGAACACCTCTAGACTTATTGGACCGGCCATCTCAGCCGTGATTATTCTGCAGTTCGGCGTTGGTTATACTTTTCTTATCAACGCCCTCAGCTACGCACCCATGCTGGCAACTCTGTATATGATAGACGTGGCCTATAACCCCGTAGGAAAAAAATCCCTTTCCGCTATACCTGCAGAAATACTGGAGGGTGTTCGGTATGTTTCTGGACTTCCTTTCATTGCGCCGTTGTTGATCCTGCTGTTCACATTTTCTTTTTTCGGCCGCGCTACCGCTGAGCTTCTCCCCGGGTTTACCGGCGCGGTGTTTGATATGGGAGCGGATGGTCTGGCCATTTTGACTGGAGCCGCGGGATTCGGCTCGCTTTTTTCCGGTGTCTGGCTTTCCCGTCGTGGTCGGCTTGGCGGGTTACCCAAAATTCTTGTATTTCTGGTGTTTCTGATAGCCATATTTCAGCTGGCGTTTATCGCTACCGATATATTCTGGGTTTCGGTCGCAGTCTTCACAGCGTGGGGTTTTGCCCTTAACGGCAGTGGTATAATCGCTCAATCGTTAATTCAGACCACGGTGCCGGACGCCATTCGAGGACGAGTTGTCAGTCTCTACGGCATGCTCTGGCTCGGAACACCGGCAATTGGAGCGTTTGTTATGGGCGCCGCTGCAGATTTTGCTGGATTTAGAGTGCCGGTCGCCGCGGGTGCTGGATGCATACTGTTGGTTTACGCTTGGACACGGATCCGTCGCGCTGAACTAAACGCCGCCGCCGAAGCCCTTGATTTGCCGGATGCCACCCGAAAACCGAAATCCGGGATCTGAACAACCCGCTATTTCTCCAAAACGGTCACCCGTCGCATATCCCTTCGTTCTTTCGTATCATCGAAAGGCACACCCCGGTGCATTGTCTGGAGATTGTCCCAGATCACTACGTCACCCACTTGCCACCTGTGTCTAAAAACGAAGCGGGGTTCCGTAGCATGCGCCACAAGTTTATCCAGCAGCCCGCGACCCTCAGATTGTGACATTCCGATGATGTGGGATGCATGGCTCGCCAGGTAAAGAGCTTTCTTCCCAGTACGCGGGTTGACGTTGACTAGGGGGTGTACCGCTGGAGGTCGTGTCGCCTTAATCTTGTCGCTGACCTCATGCATGCCGCCAATTGTGCGCGAATACCAGATCGAGTGCTCCGCCTGGATCCCCGCAATTTGGGTTTTCATTTCGTTCGGCAATGCTGCGTAAGCGCCACACATGTCTGCAAATTCAGTATCCGCACCATGCATTGGGATCACATGAGCCGCCAATATCGAATAAGTCGCCCTTACCGCATCAAAGGTGACATCAGAATGCCAGAGTAAGTTGCCTTTATGGAATGCGCGGCGCGGATCATCCGGAGCGTGGATATTGCCGTTCTCATCAAGATTTCCGACATCGATAAGTTCATCTGTGGACAGGCGAATACCGAGACCAGACACCTTCTGCTGCATTTTCTGGCGCATCAGGGGGCCAAGCAGTCGCCCAAATTCCAGATGGTCGCCGTCTTTAACCGCCTCCTCACAGCGGATGACACAAAACCCGTACCGGTCCATCCCGGCTTCAATCTCACCGGCCAAAGACGACGGAAACGGCCCAACAAGTTTCAGGTTTGTGACCTCGGACCCGAAATTGGTTGATAAAGGTCGAAATTCAGGCATCTGCGGCCATTTCAGGAAACATCAGGACCTCGATTTAATACAGTCTGCTTTGTAGACGTTCAAAATCGAGCGGGTTCTCCCGCGTCACACTTCGAAACAAAACTTCGCGCGTCGACAAGACTAAAACTTGTGAAACTCGGCAAATTCTTCGACGCGGTAATGGGGTTCCCAACCATCGATGATCACATCGATTACTGTCGTCACATCGGCCGCAGCGGCCCGTTTCAGTGCGCCCGTTAGTTCGGCTGGGTTCTCTATCCGCTCGCCACGCGCGCCGTAGGCCTCGGCCAGTTTTGCATGATCTGTCTGGCCGAAATCGGATCCGATAAAGCGCCCGCCATAATGCTGTTTCTGAAAGACCCGGAGCGCCCCGAAACTGCAATCATTATAGACCACCACAATAATTGGCGCGTTTTCACGAACAGACGTCTCTATTTCCTGGGCATTCATTCCGAAATCACCATCACCAATACAAACGACGACCTGCCGGTCTGGAAATGCAAGTTTAGCGCCGACGGCGCCAGGCAGTGCCCACGCCATGGTGCCGGAGCCAATCGAATAGTTGTACTGCTCAGGCGAGCGTATTTGGATCGCGTGAGCAAACTGTGTATGCAGGCCCGATCCAAACAAAAAAATCGCGTCCCGGTCGCAATTCTTTTCGATTTCCTTGGTAATACGCTGTGGTTTTATCGGCACAGCATCGAGGTCGGTATCGTAGTAACGAGCGTGTTGATCTGTAATGAATTCAGCAACGCGTTTGACCTGAACGTGATCAGAATCAACCTTGCCCACCGCTTTTTTTGCGCTCACGGCAGCGCATAAATCTTCAAGAAAAACACCGGAATCAGCGTGGACACCCAAAGAAACAGAATACTGCTTGCCAATTTCCAAGGGATCCGCTTCCACCTGAATAATCTGTGTATCTGGTGCAATCATTGACCAGTTGATTGTACTAACATTGAGAAAACGCGAGCCAAGACCGAGGACAACATCGGCCTCTCTAAGCAATCCATTCGCTGCCGAATGTCCAAAATGCCCGACAAGGCCCCCAGCGAGGGGATGATCCTCCGGCATTGTCCCCCGCCCCATCTCCGTGGTGATGACCGGAACCACCAATGTCTCGGCAAGGGCGACGAGCTGTGAGGACCCATTCCCCCAACGGACCCCCCTCCCAGCAAGAATAAGGGGTTTATCAGCCTGTCGGAGAAGTTCTGCCGCCTGCGCAATAGCCCACGCTTCGGGGCGGGGACGATTCGCTGTGGCAACCGAGTGCGCTCCGCCAAGAAGAGAAAGGTCGCTCGAATCCACATCGGCCGGATGGGGTAGAATGTCTTTTGGAAAATCGATGTGTACCACGCCCGGCATGCCGGATTTTGCTGCCTGAAAGGCATTCCGCATCAAACGCCGCGTGTCTTTGGCTTGGACAAGCTGTCCCTGCCATTTGGTAAATTTACTGTAAACACCCATGACATCAAATTCGTGCCAGATGTTTCTATCCCGCCTGAAGGTATCCATATTTGCGGACATGATCAGGAGCGGCACAGCATCTTTTTGCGCTGACCATGCTCCGAGGATTGTATTGGCGACACTCGGGCCAACATGAAAAAGGCAGCAACCAATCTTACCAGTCGTTCGAGAATAAGCGTCCGCCATGGCCGTCGCACCAGTTTCAACCCTCGCGGTTACATACCGAATCTCTTTCTTTCGATGATAGATCGCATCGAGAAGAGGCAGGACGGTATCCCCGGTCATCCCGAATACAACCTCTACCCCTTCTTCTATAAGTGCGTCGACTACAGCCTCAGCCGCGGTCAGCATGTTACCGGACATATCGTTTCCCTTATTAAGCGCTGTTCTGAGCAGCTACTTTACCAAAAGGTTTGAAGTTCCCCCATCAGCATCAAGGATTACTGAACCATGTTCAGCGACCTCTTTGGCCAGAGCCTTTGCCTCTGCCTGGTAGTTGTATCGACCTGAATTGAAATGCGGTATCACATAACGAGCAAAAAGCTCGAGTGAACGCCGTAACTTTTCGGAAGATGTCCATTCATGAGTAGTCAGCATAACGCCACCAAAACGACCATTCTCCGCGATTTTTTTTTCAATCCACTGGATCGCATCGTCCGGTGTCCCGACGAGCCAGTCTCTGCGTTCCACCGCAGATTCTGCCGTAATTTCGGAGACTGGCTGATCCTTGTATGATTCATAAAGAGGTTTGAACCCGATGGACAGAAAATATCCTGTCTCTCGCATTACACCTTCTCTTACATCAGCCCATGCATCCTCGCGGGTGTCGGCGAGGTAGAAATTGCTGACCAGGTGCCACTTGTCCCGATCAGCCACTTTGCCGTGGCGTATACAGGCTTGTTCAAAGTTGCTCCAGAACTCGGTGAAAATACCTTCTCCTGGCCGGTTCAAACCGCAGGGGGTCCACAATTCCATGTCATGACGGGCGGCCAGGTCCAAGCTTTCCGCCCCGCCAGTCGTCGGCAAGGCCAGCGGAAGACGGGGTTGCTGATAGGATTTCAGCTGTAGCCAAAGCCCATCAAACTGCCAGAACTCACCATTATGACTGATTGGTTCGTCTGCTTCCAGAAGCCGCACAATGATATCAGCGCTTTCTGACATCATCCGGCGCGCGGGCGCACTGTCTATATTGAAGAGTTTTTTGTCGGTGACCAGACTGGATGGTCCGATGCCCAGCGTCGCCCTTCCGTAGGACAGATGATCCAGAAACGCCATCCGTTCTGCGACATGAAATGGATGATGGAACGGAAGGTTAACCACCGAAGTTCCCAAGCGAATCCGTCCGGTTTTTGCGGCCGCCATCGATAGTGCCATTTCGGGCGAGGGCATTGTCTCCCATCCGCCAGAATGGTGTTCACCAATATTGAATGAGTCATATCCAAGACTTTCCACATACGGGATCAAATCGATATCTCGGTGAAAAGCCAGCGTGGGATTTTCGGACGGCCGATGCGTGGGCATCATAAAGAAGGAAAATTTCATAATCGTCCTGCTTATTGGGCGTTTCTTCTTTAACCCCAAGGTCCCATGAACTGCTCGCCGGCAAAAGTATCCGGCATTGCGTCGAGCATTTCAGGCCAGTTTTCGTTGTCAATCCTGCGGCGTTGATCTGCAGGCCGTGGGCGTCCATCCCACCCGACCTGTTCCATGTGGTAATAGAGCTGGATAGCATGTCCATCGGGATCGAGCGCGATAGCGGAGTAATCCATTCCAGGAAACAGTTCGGACGGGAATTGGCGAATCTCCACACCCTTATCCTGTAACCATGTCATTGCATTTTTTAGCTGTTCATAGTCATTCAGGCGCACCCCAAACGCCATGTTGGTTGATTTTTCAGTCAATCCCAGGTCCGCCCTGAGCGCAATGGGATACAACGCAAGGGAATGGTGTTCAGCACCACATCTTAGAAAATGACAGGTCTCGCCGTTCCATTTAATGGATTCCGTGGTCACAAATCCCAGACGGGTTTGATAAAAGTCCAGGGTTTCCGCCATTCTTCCGGTAAACAGACCAACTGGACCAATACCTGTAACCTTGAATGGCCGGGGCAGCATTACGCCACCTACGTCAAATTCTGCCTCGCCCGGTTCGAGTGAATTTGTTCCCGTCGTCAGGTCTACTCCCGATTCTCCTGCGATCCGAACCTCTTCGGCTTCGCGCATATAGGGTAACGCGGGCGACTCCATGAACTTTTCGTTGTACATGTTTTGCGGTTTGGAAAGGCCGTTCCAGCCAATTTGTTCGATGCCATAAAAAAGCTCATTCACACGCCCATCCGTGTCCACTGGATACACATGCCAGTTTGACCCAGGAATATCGCGTCCCGTCCGCCCGTATTTAACGCCAACCTCGCCAAACCAATCGGTAGCGTTCCTTACCTCCTGCAAACTTCCAACTTGCCAGGTGATCTGGTTCATGGTCGCATCATCTGCCATGGTGTTGCCATAATCGATGGCCTTGCGCACCCGCCAGGGAAAAAGTACAAAAGCGTGGTGATCTGTTCCATAGCGCATGAAAAACCCGCGCGTTTCTCCAAGTCCCTCAACGTCTTTAGATTCCCTCGCCCGAGGTCCAAAATCCAATTCATCGGTGATCTGGAAACCCAGCAGGTCTCGATAAAAGCGCAGCGATTTATCCATGTCATTGGCATAAAATCCAAAATGACCAAGCCGCCGGATTTTGAATGGCCGCTCAAGACGGACACCACCGACAAGGAATTCATTGTTTGCTTTATTCACCATAACCGTCTCCCATATTTCTAGACGTTAATCGCCGGCGTCAGGTAGGCATTGCCAAGGATATGGTCGCTTACCTTTTCCGCAATGACAAGAACCGCTGCATGAATATTACCTGAAACCAGATCCGGCCTCGCGGATGCATCGACAACGCGAAGGTTTTCCGCCCCTTTTACCCTGCATTCAGTGTCCAGAACAGCCTCTTCATTTTCACCCATTGAAGCTGTACATGAGGGGTGATGGGCCGTCACCGCCGTCTGGCGTATCCAATCGTCAATGTCGCTGTCAGTTTTAATGTGTCTGCCGGGCGCCTTCTCAATCCCACGGAATTTGTCTAGTCCAGGTTGATGCAACATTTCCCTGGCGATTTTCACGCCCACTCTCAAAGTCTCGAGATCTTCCGATACCTGGAGAAAGTTTTGACGGATACGGACCTTGTCGAATGGGTCCGCAGATCGTAACAGAACTTGGCCACGACTTTTCGGATGAAGCAACACGGGACGCAGCCCAAACCCGTCCTCATATGGGGGGCGGATCCCTGGAAACCAGAGATGTGCGTTTCCGGGCGCTCCCCGGAACAGAAACTGAATATCTGTCGCCGTTAGCTCTGGTTTGGTCTTAATAAAGCCGTGCAAACCGCCGGGCAAAACCGTGGCCGGCCCGGTTCCGAGTAAATGCGCCCGGGGTATGGCGGCTGCCATCCTGTCAAAACGCATTGTTTTACGGAACGGACCCGGTCTGGGACGGCTCGACGTCGGCTGAACTGCAAGGTGATCCTGAAGGTTCCTGCCAACGTAGGGGGAACTGACAAGGACCTCGACACCTACCTCGCGGAGATGATCCGCTGGTCCGATTCCAGAAAGCATCAGGAGTTGCGGCGAATTGAATACTCCGCCAGACAATATGACTTCCTTGGCAGCCGGAATAATCTCTGCTTTCCCTAGCCGGGAGCACACTACACCCGTCGCGCGGACGCCATCCATGACAACTTTTATAACATGTGTACTGCTGCGCAGCGTGACGTTCCCCCGCCTGATTGCCGGACGTAGAAATGCCGTGGCGGCGCTATGACGGCGACCGTTGTGGATCGTCGACTGGCTAATACCGAGGCCCTCCTGTTTCTCGCCGTTATAATCCCCTGTAAACCCGAATCCTGTTTGTTTTCCCGCCTCTATCCACGCGGCCCACAATGGATCGGTTGACCGCGCCGATTGGGTATTCAGCGGACCGTTGTCGCCACGCCAGGCATCCTCACCCCCTTCCCATGACTCCATTCGACGGAAATAGGGCAAAACGCTTGAATAGGACCACCCAGTCGCACCGTTTCGGGCCCACCTGTCATAATCACCTCGATGACCTCGCACGTAAGCCATGACATTGATGGATGATGATCCCCCCACCACTTTCCCGCGCATCGCTTCAATTTCTCGGCCATTCATATGTTCTTCGGGCTCCGTGTCATACCCCCAGTCATGCGCACGCCTGTCGTGCATTTTTCCGAGCCCAAGTGGGATATGAATCAATGGGTCCGTGTCGGGCCCGCCTGCCTCGATAACCAATATCCTGTTTTCAGGGTTTTCGCCGAGCCGGTAGGCTAAAAGACACCCGGCGCTGCCCGCCCCCACAATAACATAATCGTATCCTCTAGCCCCGGCCATCTGATTGATCCGCCCCTGTTTCGTTCATCGACACCGTACTTTGGAATTCCATCATAACGCGCTTTAGCATGTTTCTACAAAGACCGGACCCTAGGAGCAGACAGATCCCAGTCCGTGGCGATTAAGGTCATTTTGGTGCAATAAGGACAAAGTCGCGGGTATGGCTCCGACTGCAGATGCTACCTAAGCCCAAAACTCATCATCAACAAAATACAAAAGAGCGCCTTGGTATGGTGGCTCTAAAACCGGTCGAATTGTTGTATTTCAGTTGAAATTGTACAGGCCGCAAGCTTGCGGCTCAAATTTTATGCAGACCTCTGCGCCAACATTACCAAAAGTCAGGCTCGGGTAACTTCCTTTATGGGCGGTTTATCCACGCCCGACCGCTCTGCAATTTCCTGATCCTGTTTTTGAATTGCTGCTCTGGCTAGATCAAGCATATCCTCAACACCAAACGGGTCGACCAGCAACTCACCGGGGACACGTCGGTTGGAACTCAGACTGCCATCCTCGTACACAACATTAAAAACCCGGGCTACCGGTTTCGACGATTTTTTCTTTCGACCGGCCATTTACGCCCTGCCCATAGATTGTTCCAAAACAGCCCCCTGCCGGGCACCCGGCTAACAAGCGAAAGAATAGAGCCGAGCAGGTTGAAGACCCCCGGCACGCGGGAGATGATATAGCCGATAACTAGGTTAAATCAAAAGGGTTTTAACCTTCAGACTTCAATCCCTTCCATCCAATAGGAGTGTTTAACCTGTATCCGAGACACGGAGTTTTACGCGCCGACAGAACTTCACTGCAACACAAAGATCACATTTGTAAAAAGTTCCTCAAGAGTAATATGCGTCGATCCATCTCGTGAGAACTGAGGGGCACAGGAATTCCGTTGCCCCAGACCGGGGCCGGCCAGGAATCATCGCTTTTAGTCCGCGCAACCACGTGCAAATGAAACTGCGCCACGACGTTACCGATGGTCGCTATATTTATTTTTGTCGCCGCTGTCTCTAGCTTCAACATATGGCCGAGTGCCCCCGCCAGTTGCATCATTTCACCTACAGTGTCGGGCGTCAGCTCATGCAATTCGGTGGCACCCGATATTTCGGGGATGATCAAAATCCAAAAAAACCGCTCGTCATTCATCAGGCGCACCTGGAAGATGTTCTGTCTGGCGACAGGTAAGCTGTCTTTTGATAACGCTGGATCCAGCCGGAACACCATTTTCGGATACCCTGTTTCGAAATTTGCAGTAGAGAAGTTTTCAACCAAACCAAGCAGCGCGATTTGAAGTATGGTAGCACATGTTCAACTACCAGCCTTGGCGATTAATTCCGGATAAATTCCACTCTGGTTCAGGCGTTGTCTAAGTGGCAATCTACATTTATCAAATAAATATGTATTTACCAACCACGGAGGTTGACCGTTGACCGATAGCCATAATGTGATCGCTTCCGTGATGGAAAGTAGCAAGGGGCGTATGATTGGAGACGGTCTCGAGGCCGCCGATATCGAAGAAATACTCGAGAAATGTTCGGGCTGGAACGATTGGTATGCCGTCGTGACGGGCATTGGCGACAGGTACGAACAACTGGCCGCAGACCGCTTAAACGAAGGTCACGAACTCTCCGCAGGTGTCTATCTTTGGAAGGCCTGCATGTATTATCACTACGCACAGTTCTACATGTTTGAGCGCCCAGACCTTCGGGAGGCTGGACAGAAAAAGAAAGTAGCCTTGTATGAGCGTGCTGCGCCATTATTTCACCCCCCTGCTGAACGGGTGAATATCCCTTTTGAAGGGCTCACCATCCCGGGTTATTTAAGGAAACCCAGAGGAGTAGACTGGGCTCCCTGTGCCATTTTAATCGGTGGTTTGGAAAGCACCAAAGAGGAAAGCTATTTATTTGAACACATGTGTCACGATCGTGGTATGGCAACTTTTGCTTTTGACGGTCCGGGTCAAGGTGAGATGTTTTTTGAGGCAAAAATACGCCCCGATTTCGAGCGCTTTACGTCCGCGGTGATGGATTACCTTGAAACCCGGACAGATATTGATGCATCCAGGTTTGGAATTCTCGGAAGAAGCTTTGGTGGGTATTACGCACCCAGAAGTGCTGCACATGACAGTCGTATTGTCGCCTGCGTATGCTGGGGAGTCCTGTATGAGCTTAAAAGTTTCTGGTGGGAAATGCATGAGATGACGCGTAATGGCTTCACATATTGTGCTGGCGAAAGCGACCCTCAAAAGGGCCGGGAAATACTTGAATTTATCAATCTGGCAGACTGCTGCGAGAAGATCGAGTGCGCTCTTTATCTTCAACACGGTGTCAAGGATGACCTCATACCCTTCAGTCAAGCCGTGCGATTGGAAAACGAAGCGGTAAATGCCAGGGAAATAGTAACCCACTATGAACCCGAGGGTATCCACTGTTGCCACAACCTTTATCATGTAACCCGTATGCCCATGGCAGACTTTCTCGCAAGGCACCTAGTGCGGTAGATATACCACATTATGTTTCTGGGGCAGTCTTGTTGAATGTCTGTTCAATGGCTTTTATAAGTGACTGTCGTTTAAGGAAGCCTTATGTCGGTAATATTTCGCCGGTGTTTAAAGACTTAATTCCAATCAAAAGATAAAAAATTAGAGATTATTATAATGGCTGCCCAGTTTGTGAGGCGATAAAACAACGTGCTCCGCCCGCAATCTAAGGTGTGTCGGTTTGTTTTAAATCGGCAAATGTTCAAAAAGTTGTTATTGAATGAATAAATATTTGGTTAGTGGTTTGACAGCCGGCAACAATGCATTTTTCCCAATCCTGTTTAGGAATTGGCATTTTTTATTTCTGTTTTTCATTACGATAATTTGTGTGTTCCCGTTACTCACCGGGCATTTCATCCTGGGCGGAACCGACGTCCTTTATAATCACTTTCCAAATTTAATATACGGACTGACGCATCTGTCTAACCACGGCTCGCTGCCATTTTGGAATAGCCTAATCTTTGCCGGCACCGACATGACAGGCAGTATGCAAGCACATTATTTTAATCCATTATTTTGGGTGCTGGCACTTGTTCCAGAGCATTTGATGCTTCACGGTGTAGCCCTGATTCATGCTGCATGCACCTTTGCAACTGTTTCATTTTCTTTCGCGATAGCAAGACATTTTAGACTTTCCAAGGTCAGTTCAGTTTTAGTTGCCACCGTTGCTGGTTTGGGTTGGTTCAATTGGTTTACCTTTACGGCATTCATCGCCGTGCCAATGTACGCCGGTGCAATGGCCGCTATCTGGTTCCTGTTAACGCATCAACGGCGTGCGTGGGCTAGCCAGACAGCACTACTCGCGGTGTGTTTGTTTTTCATTTTTATAAACCCGCATCCTTCCTATGTTGCTGGATTTGGTATGCCGTGCTTAGCGGTCGCCATTTTTGTTTTGTTTAGCGACCGGGACAATGGAAATCGGGGGACCTTCCTCCTGACAACAACTTTGGCTGGAATGCTCGCTTTTGGATTAGCATTTTACCGAATTTACCCGGTCTTCACGACACTAGTGTTAGATCATTCCGCCTTGTCGCTATTTCGAGTGGCAATAAGTGACGGCGTTCATGAACAAAATTTATTGACACTTTTCAATCCGTTGGCGCTTGGTTCCACAATAGGGGAAAGCTTCCATATCAATCGAATGTTTGGCGCTAACAGACATATTCAAATCCATTCAGCACTTTACTTCGGGTTAATACCTTGTCTGCTTATTCTTACGGCGACGCTAAATCAAAAGCGTACTATGGCGCTATTATTTCTGCTGTCTGCTTTTGTGATTGCACTGTTAGGAAACACGCAGGCATGGGCTCTCGGGACTTACCTAATAAAATTATTTTTCACTCCCTTCTCTCACGACGGTAGTTTCAGAGTTCAAAGCAACTTCTTTTTTCTCGCGACCCTTATTGCCGCCTTACGTTTATTTGATGACCGGCATATTGAATTCCGAGCCGGGCTCAGCAAAATAATCGTTTTGCTATGGGCAGTGATAACGTTGGCCCATCTGCCGATCTATACAGAGCTGGCATCATTAGCACGCACACCGATTTTCGCTGACATCATACCCCAAACACTAAGAAAAATGCGTGATTCCTACGGTCTTGAACTATTGCTGGTCAAGGTTTTGCCTCTAACGGTAATCGGCCTCACAGTTTGGGCCTTAATACGAATTCGATTTTTGGAGCGCAGGTCAATCGCAGCGTGGATTGTCGTATCATCTCTAGTGTTGGGATTAATGCTGATCGTCGTGCCGGGGATTACAACCGAGGGCAACTTTTTCCTGTTTCGGTTGCCATCATCCAACCTACCAAATTACATGATGCTGGATTTGCTGGCGTTTGGGCTGGCTTGTTTGGTCTTCCTTTATTTCGAGGACAAAGATCTAGGAAAACTCTCACAAAAATCAAAAATTCTTGGTGTCGCCAGTATAATTGTGATTTTTGGGATCGTTACAGTTCGTTTTTCCTCACAACTTCAATTTCAAAACTCCTTCATTAATACATTTTACACTCCGGCCGGGCTCCTCAAAATGACGTTGTTGTTCGTAATCGTATTACATGTAGTTCAGCGGTACCGGCTTGGACAAGGTGTAGCCTTCAGCCGAATTATAATGGGCCTTACCCTACTGACGATCGTTGATTTGGCAGGCGCGCACCGGACATATTCCTACTCCAACGCTGATGCCCCCTACCCGCGGCGTTTCAACGAAATTTATCCATCCGAAAAAATAGACTTTCTCCATGCAAATCTTTTGAAACAAAAGGCTGTTTCAACTACTGGCGCATCAAATGGCCTACCTGTGTTCAAACCAGTAAGCAAAGACTGGGCGTTTGCTGGCAAGGAAGTATCAATTTGTTCTATCGGACCTGGTTCACCCACCCATATGCCTGCAACGGTTACCTTCTGCCATGACGGGTCCACTCAGCGGAGGGAAAATGTCTATTTTGATGCAGATCTATCCAACGACGCTAAAATCGGATATTTCGGCGCTTTTATTAAAGGGTCCGGAAAAGAACCGGTACATCTCATGGTGAGTAGTCCGTCGGTGGGCAAAGGAACAGCCGCCATCCATGTTCCAACCGATGGCCGGTGGCATTGGGTGAAAAGTTACATTGACACTGGCAAATTTGGTCAGTCGATCCGTGTGCATCTAAACCTTGGCTCAAACAATCTGGTAAAAATAGCCAGTCCTATCCTCTCGTCACGTCCGGAATATGTGATCGCCCGAGCCAAAGAATTTGTAAAAACAAAAGGACCATTGGCTAACATAGCCTTTGGGCCATCAATTAAATTTGAAAAGGACCAATTCAGATTTAATTTTGTTACAACCTTTCTCCACCACACCGGAAATGAACTTTTCACTAACTGGAACATGCTCCACGGAATAAGAACATACAGCGGAATTGATTCAATTTGGTCCGAAGAGTACAAAAGTTTCATCAAGGCCTTCGACCCTGGATATAAGATTGAACACGGGGGTATTTTATCGAATGTCCGGGACAAGCGGCTTCTTGAGTTATTAGGCGTTAAATACAGTTTGGGAGATAATAATCGCCTGGAGATAATACACAACGCGCTTCCACGCTTGGCAACATTCACCAATGCGCATTCTGTTTCTTCGTTCAATCATGCTTTAGCCTTACTCAAATCACCCAATTACCCAATTCGATCGACAATATTACTCACCGGCAATACTCCGAGCGCTAGTGTCGATGGTTCAAAAAATTTGCAACCCCTTAATTTTCAAATCGAGAACGCTGACCATATTGTCACTAGTATTGCGAAGAATAGCGGCCGATACGTATTTTTTGGTGACCGATATTCTCCCGATTGGAAGGCGCGTTTTAATGGTAGAGCGCTTCCAATTCTGCGTGCTAACGCAATTTTTATGGGCGTAAAACTGCCGCCAGGCGAGGGCAAACTTGAACTGTTATTTTCACCAGCCGAAGTCGTTACGGGGCTGAAATTGAGTTATATCGCCCTTTCGGTATTTGGCGTTATTATCTTAATGTCGTTGGTAAGGATTATAGTTGCTAGAAAAAGGCATATGGTGGCACCTAGTCAGTGAACCGTTTGGCTATGCAAGATACCTGTTGCAAACGTCTTCTATGTTGGTTTTGCCTGCGGGACGCAGGGTTACTGACCGCTCAAATTCTTAACAACTCCATGATGCGTAAGCCGCCCTAAATGTATAAAAAAACCGGGAACGCGCATCGGTTTTGAATTTGTGTAATCTGATTGAACGACAGAGTAAGTTGAATCCCTTGGTCCCTCGCAACAATAGTTACGGATGCCCTCTGATAACTGGCACTCGGTAACTTTTACGGACCGGCCTATTAACAATAATTAAAAGAGACACTGTCCACCGTCGATTTAAAACCGGTTTACACCGGCGAGTCCGAAAGGACGGTGGCACCCTACAATTAAGTACATCATTAAGTGTACTAACAAACGTATTAGGGATCTGCAAAATCCAACCAGACGGACGCTTCAGTTTCTCAATAACCCCTTTTGGCATCGTCGTTGGGATTATACTAAGCCGCTGAATGATGCGAGAAGTTGCATTAATATACACCTTCATGATTTATCAACATTTTGAGGATCAACCAAAGAGTTGTCAAAAATAAAACTTTTGCGACAAGATGAAAAATACCTGGAGGTCTCATGGGCGCACCATTAGCAATAATTACAGGAGCAACAGGGGGCCTTGGGAGCGAGCTCAGCAAACGGTTCTGGACGGATAATTATTCTGTTATACTTGTGGGCCGTGACAAAAAAAAATTGGGCCGTTTAAGGGAAAGTCTGCCCGCCCGGCGCGGCCAGTATTGTGAAATTTTTTTATGTGACTTTTCTGACCTCGAAAACGTCAAGCGTTTTTGCCAGGCCGCAATCAACCCACTTCGATATGTTCATGTACTAATTAATAACGCGGCAATTCAAGGGCCTGTAGGACGCTCATGGGAAATTGATACCACTGACTGGATGAAAATCATCAACGTAAATTTTCTTGCACCGATAGAAATCACCTCGCATGTTGTCAGAAAAATGAAGCAGGCCGGGTATGGGAGCGTTGTAAATTTATCCGGCGGAGGTGCAACCAGCCCACGACCAAACTTTAATTGCTATGGAAGTCTCAAAGCTGCCCTTGTTAGATTTAGCGAGACCCTTGCCGAAGAGCTACGCTCGACTGGAATCACAGTTAACTGTGTCGCGCCCGGTGTGATGCCTACAGCTCTCCTGAAAGAGGTGGTAAGTGCCGGTGTCACAAGGACAGGAAGCAAAGAACAAACCATAGCGGGTGAGGTTTTTGACAAGAATGATTTTTCGTTTTCAGCAGCTGTCGACCTAATTATGTTTTTAACAGGGAAAGAAGGCAGAACCATAACCGGAAAGCTTGTCAGTGCTGTTTGGGACAACTGGAAGGCATGGCCCGTCTCCGCCACTCCTCTACTGGAATCCGATGTTTACACCTTGCGCAGGATACGTGGCGCAGACAGGGGGTTCGACAAATACGATAAATAAGTTGCTATCTTTTGAAAAAAGCCGTCAATGGTCAAAGTGGAAAAGACAATTTTGTCTGAAATGTTTGGGTTAAAGTCCGGGGCCTGTTTGATTTTGATTCACTGCGCCCTACTAATGTTATTTGACCTCTGATTGTCGCTTATAAACAAACCCGATAACCAGTAACAATGTATAATTAAATGGTAGCGGAGGAGGGACTCGAACCCCCGACACGTGGATTATGATTCCACTGCTCTAACCTGCTGAGCTACTCCGCCGCCGGGTCGCCGGATATAGGGGTTCGCCCATCCGTCGTCAAGGTGATCCATTGCATGCATTCGAGCTCCATATTGGATCTATTCGCCTCGAAGCACACGCCTGCCATCGTATAAAATACACGCGCGACGGGGTGTAACGGCTCGCTTTGCAGTTTCAAGTATAATTTCTGCCTTGATTTCAACACTACCGAATGAAAGTACCGCCAGTACAGGTACCTGTGTCGAGCAATAACAGAATGGATTGAACAAGGGCGCTTCGAAATTGAATGAGACAGGTCGATCCGCATTTTCTGATTGAGATGCGGATAGCAAGCTGGGTGACCAGTTCATGAGATTATTGGCCGCTCGCATCGGAATGTCAGAAACAACTATCGTCCCGCTGAATAACGATCTTCCAATTTTTGCCCGGCGCCAGACAACACTTTGGCGCAAGTACAATCGGGAACTCATAAAACCCAATTGTCACGCAAATACCTTTAAACTTCTTTTACTGGGCTCCGTTCAGACAATTTCGCTTCCAATGCCTCAGTCACGCAAGCTATAACGCTCTGCCAGTCGCCGGGTGTAGGCTGGCGGAATAGCCGCGCAGTTGGATACCATGGAGAATCCTCCCGCTCTAACATCCAACGATAATCCGCATCAAATGCAAGGAGAACCCATACCGGCTTTCCCAGAGCCCCCGCAACGTGGGCAACACTGGTATCGATGCTAATCACGAGATCGAGGCATTCAATCAGCGCTGCTGTCTCTGCGAAATCCACTAACTCTTCCTGATGTTGGCGGATTTCAGGATTTCGCTCGAGTGTCTGCAAATCGCCCTCTTGGTATTTGACTTGAAGCGAATGGCACTCGATGGGAAGGGCAGTTGCCGATATTAACGTCTCCAGCGGGATGCTTCGAGTCCCGAGCTTACCTGCTCCCGTTGTCCCGGACCAAGCCACCCCTACCCTAAAGCGATCCCGTGAGCCAAGTCGGCGTTGCCACCACTCGACCCGGCCCGGATCGCCTGAAAGGTAGGGAATCTTTATTGGCACCGTTTCAAGTGTCGTCCCAAACGAATAAGGAAGACTGAGTAATGGGCAGTAAGCGTCAAAATGGGGAAGCATTGACCCCTGGGCAACTACCGTCATATCGCATGCCAATGTCGAGACCAGGGGAATAAGTGGAACGGGTGCCTCGAAAACTACCTGCATACCGCGGTCATGAACCAGCGGCAGGTATCGACAAAACTGGATTACATCGCCTAGGCCCTGTTCAGAATGAACGAAAAGTGTTCTGCCATGCAAGTCCTCTCGACCCCGCCACGAAGGTCTCGGAAAGGTCGGATAAGGCTCGTCGGAAGTAGCCTTTTTAATTCGCCATTCATACAACTCCCAGCCCTCAATATACCTACCTGCAGATATCAACGTGAGAGCTTTGTTCCAGTGGGCCTCCGCATAGTCAGGTTTCAGTTCTCGCGCCCGATCGAACGACGCTAACGCCTCCGCGGTGCGTTTGAGAACTCCCATCACGTTGCCGCGGTTATAGTGTGCCTCTGGAAAGTCTGGGCGAAGTTCTAACGCCTGATCGTAATGCATCAACGCTTCTCCCAACCGTCCGAGGTCTTCGAGTGCTGTGCCGCGATTTAGGAACGCTTCAGGATAATTAGGATTAAGCGACAACGCTACGTCGTAAGCGGCTATCGCATCATCCAAACGCCCCAGAACTTGGAGGGCTGTTGCACGATTGTTGTGCAGTTCGGCATCCTTCGGTTCAAGCTCGAGCCCGCGTTCAAAGGATTTAAGCGCATCTATGGGCCTTCCTAGTTCACGAAGCGCGGCACCGTAATTATTGTGCACAGTGGCATTGTCCGGTTGAAGCCCAACGGCTCGCTCAAGCGGCCCAATGGCATCGGTTGGCTGGCCAATCTGGAGATGGGCGGAGCCGAGCAGATAAAGAACCTGAGCATCGTCACGGTCTAGGCGTAAAATTTCTGAGTAAAGGCTCATGGCCTCGGAAAACCGGCCACCGCGGTGAAATTCCACCGCTTTTTCATATATAGACTCTCTATTACGCATCATCGCCCGTCATATTACGGTGAACGCCACCTTGGGGATGAAAATATGAATCACTCCCAACCAATTCAAACTCTGACCTAACAAAATTATCTTCATCAACAAATGCTATAAGGGTTGAAAAATTATTTTTGCAAATTATTTCCGCCGCTTATTTTTTCTTTTTTCATAGACTGATATCGGCCAGGTTTTCGTCAGGGCATCCGGATATTAGACGGATTATAAAAAACAGTCCGCCAATTGATTGCAACCCCGAAAATTCGACACTAAACCAACTACAAAACGTGCTTAATTATACGGCGCGCTGGATCCAGCCGCCACCGAGTAGCCTTTCACCGTCGTAGAAAACGCAGGCCTGTCCCGGTGCCACCGCCCGCTCTGGTCTTTCAAGTGTGACGCCCACAATCTTCTGCGAGCTGTCGAAACGCAGGGTGGCGGGTACAGGTATCTGTGTGGAACGGATCTTAACAAAAACGCTCTGTTCGTCCTCCAGACCGACCCGTTTGCCTAACCAGTTAACCCCAGAGAGGCAGATCTGTGTCTCGCCTATGGCAGATGCTGGCCCAACGGTCACCCGACGGGTTCCTGGATCGATCTTGGTCACGTAGAGAGGCACACCCATCCCACCAATCCCGAGGCCACGACGCTGACCAACAGTAAAATTTATGATGCCATCATGATGCCCAAGCGGCTTTCCGTTAACGTCGACTATTTCACCGGGTTCGATTGCACCCGGCCGTATTTTTGCCACCACAGACGCATAATCTCCATCAGGGACAAAACAGATATCTTGGCTATCTGGTTTAGTCGCAACCGGCAGGTCAAAACGCTCGGCGTGCCCTCGGACTTCATCCTTGGGTGTGCTGCCGAGCGGGAATCGGAGAAAATCAGCCTGGTCCTGCGTAGTCGCAAAAAGAAAATAACTTTGATCCCGCGCTGTATCTAATGCCCTATATAACGAAGCCTTACCTGCGGTCTCTTCCCGCCGGATGTAATGTCCGGTCGCCAGAACATCGCCTTCTAAATCCTTTGCTGTCCTGAGCAAATCACGAAATTTAACTGTCTGGTTGCAGAGCACGCATGGTATTGGTGTTTCACCACCAACATAACTGTCAGCGAAAACGTCTATTACATCCTTCCTGAACCGGGATTCGTAATTGAGTACGTAATGCGGTATCCCTACCGCTTCGGCTACCCGCTTTGCATCGAAAATATCCTGTCCAGAGCAACAGGACTTCGCGCTTTTTATTGCTTTCCCGTGATCGTACAACTGCAACGTCACACCAACAACGTCGTACCCCTCTTCGGCCAACAGTGCCGCTGTAACGGAACTGTCGACACCTCCCGACATGGCAACGACCACGCGGGTATCTGCTGGTTTTTTGTCCAGGCCGAGAGAATTCATGGTATCCAACATGGGTCTTTTATAAATTTTAATCCGCGTTCAGGCAGCACGTATCCAGATAGCCGTGTCATGGAATACAGCTCCACCGTTCGGCTTCCCGGGGTCGGAGCTGGTCAGGAGATTGACCCCCAAACCTTCTTCAAACGCACTATTTGGCCAGACACTTTCAACAATAGTGATGCCGGGATCAACACCATCAAAAACCTGACAACGTATAACCAGGTCTCCCCGGTCATTTCCAATACGCAGCCGGTCACCGTCGCCAATTCCAAGGTCCGCGCAGTCGCGAGGATTTATCTTGATCGTTGGGCACTCTTCATTGGCGATTGACGTAGCTGTCTCGGTAAAACTGGTGTTAAGGTAATTTCTTGATGGTGCGGTCACCAAACGAAACGGCTTTACGTCGTCTACCTCATCTATTATCCGGGCAAAATCCGGCAATGTGGGTAACGCTGCGTGATCCGGCCCGTGTCGGGCCCAGTCCGCCCGAAAGTGGAATTTGCCGTCGGAATGTGGAAACCCGTTGAGGAAATGTGTCTCTTCAAAGGTAGGGCTGATATCGATAAAACGTTTTTCTTTCAGGGCGTCTGCACCGCCATATCCATTGGTTTGAAGTATTTCGTCAATTATCTCCCATGCACCCATAGTAAAGGCGCGGTGATTGGCCCCTAGTTTGTTGGCCAGCGCACTGAGCATGTCGTGGTTGCTGCGCGCTTCACCAATTGGCTCGATGGCCTTGGGGCCAAGCTGCAGGAATGTCTGCCCATACGACGTATAGAAATCGTCGTGTTCGAGGAAGGTTGTAGCGGGCAAAACGATATCAGCAAGCTTGGCAGTATCGGTTAAAAACTGCTCATGAACGCACAGGAAAAGGTCCTCACGCAATAAACCTTTTCGGACCTGACCGGATTCCGGAGCAACCACCGCCGGATTGGAACTCTGTACGAGCATTGCGGTGACCGGAGGGCCTTCACCAAGCGCGTTGGAGTCACCAAGCAGAATAGGTCCAAGACGGGACATATCCAGTTGGCGAACATCGGGGTCATCCTTGCCCGTGATAAGGGATGTGTTAATGGTAAAATTGTGCCCGATAGACCCGTACAAACCTCCACCCCGGTGTTTCCACGCGCCCCGGACAGCCGGCAAACAACTTACTGCGTGCAGGGAGGAAGCTCCGTTGCGTGTCCTGGAAAACCCATATCCCATGCGGATCAGTGCACGATCAGTTGTCCCGTAGTCGGCGGCCAGTGCCTCAATGTCAGCGACCGGCACGGAGGTGATTTGTGACGCCCAATGCGGCCCACGCAACCGAAGATGTTCCTCAAGCGCTGAAGCATCGTCGGTAAATTTCGCCATATAATCAAGATCAGCGTGACCGTCCCTGAAGAGGATATGCATTAATGAACAGGCTAGTGCGGCATCAGTTCCCGGCCGCGGGCGGATATGCACATCAGCCTGGCGCGCGGTAGGCGTGCGATACGGGTCGATTACAATCATCTTTGCGCCGCGGTCTTTTCGCGCACGACTGATATGGGCCATCAGGTTGACCTGTGTATAGACCGGGTTTGACCCCCACACGATGATTAGGTCGGCTTCAGCAAACTCTCGGGGGTCACAACCTTTCTGGGCACCAATACCCGCTTCCATGCCAGCAAGCATAATTGAAGAGCAGATCGTGTTGTGCTGGCGGGAATACCCCATTGAATTCCGCAAACCGACAATGGCATCACGTTGCACTTTCCCCATCGTGCCAGCATAGTTATAGAGCCACACCGTCTCCGGGCCATATTTCCCGGCAGCTGTCACGTAATTCTCCGCGACAATCGAAAGTGCCTCATCCCATGATATTTGCTCAAAGTCGGCAATCGTCGCGCCAGGGGACTTCGGGCCTTTGCGACGAAGTGGGTGCGTCAAACGCGCGGGATGATGCACCCGCTCGGAATACCGCGCGACCTTGGCGCAAACGACGCCAGCCGTGTAGGAATTTTCTTCAGAGCCATGAACCCGTCCGATCTTGTTCGGTGATTCCAGCTCCACCTCCAACGTGCAGCTGCTCGCACAATCGTGTGGGCAAACGGAATAGGCAATATCGAGAGGCATCAACATTTTTCCTTCGTACATCGGTTCAGGATTATACCGACCAGAACCCTCATGCGCCTTTACTGCTGAAAATACTCCAAATTACAATAAGCGAAACACAATTTTCCGTTCACCGCTAAACGGTGGGCACCTTCATCCTATGTTTTCGGAAAATCCGTTCACAGACCATTAATTTAGAATCAAACTCGCAGGCATCCTATAGGTTTAACCTACACTCTCCCGTGTGCCTGACTCGGCAGACTTGATGATGGCCTCGAGTATCTCGGTAGAATGCAGAATCTGATCGGGGGTAGCAGGAAAGGGCTCACCACCCTCACAATCACTTCCGAATGCCTCGATTTGCGCCTTAATTGTAGGGAGGCCAGGATATTCGTAGCCGTTCCAGGTTTCGGATTCAAAGGTACCGTCGGTTTTCTGTGCCGTGAATTGATCGTGACCAAAGATGCAGCCCCACCCTGCTGATCCAAAGGCACGCACCTGCCAGAGAGATGCAGTCGAGGCGACAGTGCCGAGGTAACCGACCTGACCACCTTCGAAGTCTAGCAAAATGCCAGTAGCATCATCGATATCATACGGCACCGAAAGGCGGCGGCTGACTGCCTGAACACTTGCAACCCGCCCGAACAGGTTCACATACATATCGACCACGTGAATGCCAAGCGAAGTCATGCCGCCGGCAGGACTTTCGACCCTGTTTGCACGCCATTCTCCATCATAACCAGCCATGTTCGCAGAAAAATTACCCTCGATCTGGATCATGTTCCCAAGTTCACCTGAATCGATCTTCTCTTTCAGCATAATCGCGTTTGGTGAAAACCGGCGGTTGTGTCCGATGGCAACCTTGAGCCCCTTCGCCAACAGCGTATTGAGTGCTGTTCGAGCATTCGCAGCGTTGAGGCAGAATGGTTTTTCACAAAACACATGCTTGCCAGCCTCTGCCGCCACCATGATTTGTTCAAAATGGACAGAATGTGGTGAGGCAAGAACCACGGCGTCGACCTCACTATCGGCCAGTACGTCTTCATAGCTCGCATGCAGACGGATGTCGTTTTCTGCCGCATAGTCCCCAACCTTCGACAGTGTCCGGGTGGTGCCAGCCACAAAACCAACTTTATTGCTGACCCCGGAAACAGAATTCACAAGCGTCTGTCCCCATCGGCCCATCCCGACAATGGCTAGATTGATCACAGCACACTCCGTTCAGTTTTAGGTTATTCGGCTGCTTCCCGCGGGACCAGCATGTCGAACCAGGGCTTGTTTTCCCGAGTCCTGGCGTCGTCGACGTGGAGAGCTTTGACTTCTGTATATTCGTTCATGCCCTCCTCACCAAATTCGCGACCAATCCCGGACTGTTTGTAACCACCGAACGGCATCTGTTCGGATAGCAAATGCCAGTCATTTATCCAGACGGTGCCCGTTCGCATTCGGCCTGCGACGGCCCGGGCGCGGTCAATGTCTTCAGACCAGACCCCCCCGCCTAGACCAAAAATGGAATCATTGGCTATTTTTATAGCTTCTTCCTCGTCCTGGTATTTCATCACACACAGAACGGGTCCAAAAATTTCTTCCTGCGCAATAGTCATATCGTTGGTGACGTCGGTGAATACCGTTGGCTTGATAAAGTACCCATTTTTGAGTTCACCTTCAGTAGCCCGTTCTCCACCACAAGCCACCTTTGCCCCTTCGGCCTTACCTTTCTCAATATATTCGAGAACGGTTTGCATATGGCTTTCCGATACTACGGGACCCAGTTTTGTCGACGGGTCGAGTGGATCGCCCATCGGCAGGGACTCGAGCTTGGTAACCATTTGGGAAACAAAGTCGTCATGTTGCCCGGCCGGCAACAACAATCGGGTACCAGATTCACATACCTGTCCCTGATGATAAAAGGACGCAAAAATTGAACCATCAATTGCGATATCCCAGTTTGCATCGTGGAGAACGATGTTGGCCGATTTTCCACCACACTCCAATGTCACCTTTTTCAAAGTGCCAGAAGCTTTGGCCATGATTTCCTTGCCCACTTCGGTTGAGCCGGTGAACGCAATCTTGTCAACATCTGGGCTGGTGGTCAGTACTTCACCAATTTTTCCCCCGGGCCCCGAAATAATGTTCACAACGCCTGGGGGGAATCCGCATTCATCGACAATCCGCGCGAGTTCCATTGCCGACAGTGGCGTGTCGGATGCCGGTTTCAGCACGATTGAATTACCCGTCCCGAGCGCCGGGCCAAGTTTCCACACTGCCATCATTAGCGGAAAATTCCATGGAATGATCGAAGCGCAGACCCCCATGGGCTCGCGAATGGTGTAGTTGAAGGAGCGCCCCGGACGCGACATGCCCTCTATTTCTTTTGGTTCCGCGTTGAATTTAGTACCCATTTTTCCGAAATAATTCATCTGGCGTTGCGCCAGAAACGAATCTGCACCGGTTTTTACGATCGTGCCGCCAGAATCAAGGGATTCAAGGCGAGCCAGATCCTTCATCCTGTCTTTCATTCTAGCCGCAAGATCACAAATTATTGTGCTGCGCTCCTCGCCTGACATATTAGGCCAGGGGCCATGGTCAAATGCGTCTCGGGCAGCCTCAACCGCAGCCTCGACATCAGCAATATCTGCGATGGCAATATTGGCGATCGGCTCACCATTCCAGGGATTGTATGTCGGTTTGGTTGCACCGCCCTCCGCATCCACAAATTTACCGCCAATATAAAGTTGATAGTTGTCCATGTAGCAGTGCCTCTAAAAACGAGTTTGTTTCGCGGAACTTATCGCAGGCACGCGAAACCGTCCACCGGCACTGAATGATCTTTTTGAACCCTTTGACTTGCGCTCTTCACAACGGCAAAATCGATCTTCAAAATTGAACAAAAGCGTTTTTAACCGCCAACAGTAAATACCAGAAACAGGAAAAAATATGGCACGAAAGCTGAAATCTTTCAGCCGTCCAAAGGGCGGGTCCTTGAGAAAATCCTACGATGCAATCATAGCAAAACGCCGAAAGGGTGTTCTTGAGGTACAGTTTAATCGGCCAGAGAGACTTAATACGATTACCGAGGAAATGGCAGAAGAAATTATGCACGCAATGGATGCTGTCGAACTTGACCGCAAAACCATGGCAGTGGTTCTAATGGGAGATCAACGTGCTTTCTGCGCAGGGGCCGACCTCGGAGGGTTCAAAGACATCGTTGAAGATCGTTACGATAATTATCGGGCACGATACAACCAGCGCCGCAACCGGCTTCTTTATCGTTTTCTTATGAATTATACCAAGCCAGTGATCGCAGCCGTTGAAGGTTATTGCCTCGGCGGAGGGTTCGAAATAGCGATGCTGTCAGACTTCATTGTTGCAGGTGATAAAGCCAGTTTTGGTCTCCCGGAAGGCAAACACAGCCTCATCCCCGGCGCAGGTGGAACCCAGAATCTTCCGCGTTTGATTGGCGCGCCGCTGGCAAAAGAACTGATCTGGACCGGGCGACGAATTTCAGCCACAGAGGCAAAGGAATATCGGATCGTTAACCATGTTGTTGACACCGGCAAGGCACTCTCAAAGACCCGCGAGATTGTAAAAGAAATGGAGGGTGTGGGCCCCCTGGCAACCATGATGTCAAAACAGGCAATCAACCGCGGCCGCGACATGACCCTTCAGCAGGGTTTCGCGCAGGAGTCAGATCTGGCGTACCTTCTCTCCTGGGCCGATGACCGAGCGGAAGGCCTGCAGGCATTTTCCGAACGCCGAAAACCGGCTTTCAAAGGCCAATAAGGATGGAGAAATAGAAAAATGGCTCGAAGTTTTATGGCCGACAAGGACATCTGTATCGTTGCCTACGGCGAAACCAAAATAGAACGTCGCGGAGGGCGGTCGGCATACGAAATAGCCGCCGAAGTTGCGGAACAGCTCTATAAAAAGACCAAACTCGGGCCTTCGGATATTGATGGGGTCACATTCTGCGTCCCATTGAGCGAATGTTCCAATCCTTTCTGGTCGGGTTATGCGACAGAATATCTTGGCATCTCCGCAAAATGGCTTCAAACCAGCGATATAGGCGGTGCGTCAGCAATTGGAAACGTCACACGCGCTGCAATGGCCATTCAGGCCGGCCTTTGCGAAACCGCTATGATAATGGGGGCCGATGCACCATCAACACAATGGCGTGCCAACTACGGAAGCTATCGGAACGAATTCTGGGATCCGGTAGGTGTCCAGGGACCACCGGGTGCTTTCGGATTGTTGATGAACCGGTACGAGCACGAAAATGGCCTTGACTTCCGGGGTCTGGGGGCCTTGGCCGTCGCACAACGAAACGGCGCAATAAAAAACTCGAATGCCTACGTGAAACTGCGTCAGAAAATTACTGTCGACGATTACATCAATTCCCGCCAGGTCTCTTCGCCACTTCGGTTGCTTGACTCCGTGATGTGGTGTGATGGCGGCAATGGATTAATCATGATGAAAACCAGTCGAGCGAGAAAACTCGGGCTTACAAACCGTGTCTATCCGGTCGCCTACGATGAAATATCGAATTTTGACTGTGCCAACCAGACACCGGATATCATTGCAACAGGCCATTCAGTAGTTGGGCCGTCGGTTCTCAAGCAGGCAAAAATGAAAGCCAGGGATGTGGATATGTTCCACCCTTATGATGACTTTCTTTTTGCGGTCATGCTCAAGGCCGAACAATGCGGATTCGCGAAGAAGGGTCAGGGTTCCCATTTTCTGAGGGACACCGACCTTGGTCCCAAGGGTGATCTGCCACTGAACACGGGTGGAGGGCAGATAAGCTGTGGCCAGCCAGGTCTTGCGGGTGGCGGTGTGAACCTGGTGGAAGCAGTTCGTCAACTTATGGGGGAAGCAGGCCGACGCCAGGTGCCCAGTCCAAGAAATGCATTGGTGACCGGCATTGGCGTAATCCCTTACGGCCGCAACTGGGGATCGGCAAATGCGATGGTTTTGGTGAATTAGGGAACAGAACAATGGCAAAAACAGATACAAAACAACGCCCCATTCCTAAACCGACGCCCACAACCCAGGCATTCTGGGACGGCGCCAAAAAAGGGAAATTGATGCTTCAGTGGGACCCACGGTCTCGCAGGTATCAGTTCTGGCCTCGGTCCAACAGTGTCCGCACTGGTCGTCGAAATCTTCGTTGGCAAGCAACGTCTGGGAAGGGCGAGTTGTATTCCTACACCGTCACACATGTGCCAACGCCTGGTTTTGAGCCAAGGGCCCCCTATGTTATCGGGCTGATCGAACTGGATGAGGGGGTTCGAATGATAGCCAATCTGGTTAATATCGAACCCGATCAAATAGAGATCGGCATGCGTCTCAAGGTGGCGTGGGAACAAATTAACGACGAGATTACCTATTTCGCGTTTGAGCCGGACCAAACCAGGCGACGGAAACGGGCGACCAAGCGGTAAACTTGTTTTGAAACTCGCCTCTCTCATTTCTGACAGTGCTTTCCGGTATCCAGACCGGGAGGTAATTGTCTGTGGGAACCGCCGCGTAACGTTTGGAGAGCTAAACTCCAACGCCGACCGCTTGGCCGACGCCTACCTCAGGCGGGGAATGCGCACCGGGGACCGGCTTGCATTGTTTCTGCCCAACAGCGCAGAATTAATTGAGGCTATGTGTGGCGCTGCAAAAGCCGGCGGAATAATTGTACCTATCGCCACCCGCCTGGCGGCACCCGAGGTCGCCCATATCGTAAAGGACTGCGCCCCTTGGATGGTGGCATTTACTCCAGAACACCGGCAGATAGTCTTGAATGCCGTTAAAAACCTGAACAATCCACTCCTCGTGGTATTTGGTGGTGAGGCTCAAGATGGGGAGGTATCGTTCAGGGACCTGATGGCGGAAGGTGAAGATATACCCCCACCGCATTTACCAACAGAACCAGATACTTTGATGCTCGGATATACCTCCGGGACAACGGGGCGGCCAAAAGGGGCACTGGCGACCAATACCTGCATGGTCCTGACCGGGGGTTACATGAATGCGTCGGAATGGGGGCTTTCTCCGGACGATCGCGTTCTTGCAACAACTCCGATGGCACATCGGACGGGTTTGGGCCGCGTAACCAACGCGGTATGTTGCGGCTGCACCGTCGTTATCATGGATAAGTTCAATCCAGTTGATGCGGTCGATACCATCGAAAAAGAAAAAATCACAATGGTGGGTCTGGTTCCGACCATCGCGCGAATGTTGATCCCCGAAATAGAGAAACGCCCTGACGCTGTAAGGTCAGTCCGGCTCATGGTCGCAACCGGTGAAGTATTCCCGGTAGATCTCAAACAACGGCTCGCCAGGGCAGCGCCGAAAATTGGCCTCTACACGTTCTACGCGCAGACCGAAGCAGGATTTGTCACAGGCCTTCGACCAGAAGAACAGATGACGCACCCCGAATCCTGCGGCAGGCCAGTACCCTCGGTCGAGGTCAAAATTGTCGATGAAAAATTCAACGAGGTGGCTTGTGGTGAAATTGGTGAAATATTATGCCGTTGCGGGGGTCCCGGTATGTTGTCGATGCCGGAATACTGGAATAACCCGGTGGCAACCCAGGCAGCCTTTCATGAAGGATGGTTGCGCACGGGAGACCTCGGCAGGATGGATACCGACCGGTATGTTTACTTTGTCGACCGGGCAAAGGACATGATCGTGTCGGGGGGCCTGAATATATACTCCCGCGAGGTGGAGGATGCTCTCGAAACTCATTTGGCAGTAGACGAAGCTGCGGTCGTACCGGTGCCTGATCCGGAGTTCGGAGAATCCGTGTTTGCATTCGTTACCTTTCTGCCGGGAAAATTGGCAACCGAAGCAGAACTGATTGAACATTGCCGTTCCCTGGTCGCGAGCTACAAAAAGCCCAAATTTGTGAGAAGAATTGATATTCTGCCACGAAACAGCACTGGCAAAATCGTCAAGGTTGTCCTCCGTGAACGTGCCGGAAAGGAAATCTCTAAAATCTGATGGAACTGCTTCTCACCGGCGAACAATCGATGCTTCGAGATGCCGCTAGCACTTTCGCGCAACGGCGCGGCGGAGCGCACCGATTACGCAACCTCAAGGATCAAGAAAACGACATGGACAGAGAGGTGCTTCGGGAAGCGGCCGACGCCGGCTGGATTGCGGTTCTCGTCCCGGAAAAGAAAGGTGGCTTGGGACTTGGACTTACCGAATTATGTCTCATTAGCGAAGAGGTTGGAAAAGCGCTGATCCCGGAACCAATCGGTGCGGGTGCGGCCATCGCAACAGCGCTGCCCAGCGGTTCATTGGAGGCAGTCATTTCTGGCAAATCTATTTGTGGTCTGGCGCTTTCTGAAACCTCAAGAGCTGTCGGCGACGAACCTCCAAATACAATAGCTGAACATGAGGGCACGAACTGTATCCTCTCGGGAGTAAAGATGGGAATTCCCTATGCGACCGACGCAGACGGTTTCCTCATTTCAGCAGGCGGTACCGAAGGCCCCACTCTTGCCTACGCAGAGCGGAATGAAACCGAAATAACCACCACCGCAACCGTGGACGGTGGTTCTCACGGCGTCCTGGCATTGAACAGAACACCCGCGATAGTAATTTCGCGGGGTAATGAATGTACAGCGACAGTCGCATTGTTATTGGATGCTCTGCATATTTCCGGCGCGGCTGAATTACTGGGCATAATGGAGGCAGCCCAGGACCTGACCATTGAATATTTAAAGACCCGCCAGCAGTTCGACCGCCCAATTGGTTCTTTTCAGGCCCTGCAGCATAAAGCCGTTGACAACCTTGCTGCGATCGAGATGTGCCGCTCATTAATTTACCAGAGCGCCGGCTCATTCGACCGAAATGGTGTAACCCCGGGACTGGCGTCCGCTACGCTGTCACGTGCGATCACCAGTGCATTGAATATATGCAAATCTGCTGTTCAGATGCATGGCGGGATTGGTTTTACCGAAGAACACGATATAGGGCTGTATCTTAAACGGGCCCTGTCTTTATCGGCGCGGTATGGAACCGCGGGCTTGCATCGCAAACGTTATGCTGAACAGGCAGGGACCTAAATCAGGTTTTTGCTTTTTGCTTCCCAGAACAATAAAAACAACCTCCCACTGATAGGAAATTTAAAATGCCAGACCAGTCATACCGGACGTTCCTTAAAAACCTGGATCAGCAGGGAGAATTGGTCACCTTCAACAAGGAAGTTGACCCGGTTAACAATATGGCGGCGATTGAATGGAAAACATTTAATGAGATGGGTAAAGCGAGCCTTTTTACCAATCTTAAAGGCCATGCCGGATGGCACGCGACGAGCCAGATTCTCGCTGACAGAAGGAAGTGGGCCATTGGGCTCGGCGTCAACGAAGACAAAATTCTCGATGAAATCAGTGAACGGCTGAAAAAAACAATCAAGACGGTTGATGTTCAATCCGACGAAGCGCCCGTGCACGAAATGGTGTTCGAAGGGGACGATGTCAATATTCTGGACGTGCCTTCAATGATGACCTCGGAAGAAGATGGGGGTCGGTACTTTGCATCAGGGATGGCCATCATAAAGGATCCGGGGACCGGTATACGTAACATGTCGGTACACCGGCAGATGATACTTAACGAGCGAGAAACTGGCTTCATCATGCTTCCCCGACAAGCCAAGCGGATATACGACCTGTACTCAGAAGAGAAAAGAGGCATGCCCGTGGCCGTGGTGTATGGTGCGCATCCGGCTATCTTTTACGGTGCTGGTTTCACGACGTCCTACGGAAAAGATGAATTGGAGGTAGCGGGCTCCCTGATCGGTGAAGGCGTTCGAATGGTTAAATGCAAAACCGTCGACCTTGAAGTCCCGGCGGAGGCAGAGATGGTTCTGGAAGGGGAAATCCTTTTTGACAAAATGGTCCCCGAAGGGCCTTTCGGCGAGATTCCGGGAACCTATGCCGAATCCACCAAATCCCACGTCTTTCGGGTCAATTGCATGACTCGCCGGAAAGACCCCATCTTTTATGCAGTCCATTGCGGCTACCCGACCACGGATACCCAGGGAACAATGGCACTGGGGATCGAAATTGCCACCAAAGAACATCTCAAAAACGTTGAGGGTGGTCTCGATCTTCTTGACGTCCGCTGCCATCCATCAGCCGGCATGATGATGTTGGTTCTCAAACTGCGTCCGCGTGTCGAGGGGCAGACAAAAACCGCCCTGATGGCGGCGTTGTCTGGCGCATATCTCCATCCGAAGCTGGCAATCGCTGTGGACGACGATATAGACGCAAACGATTTACGTCAGGTTATGTGGTCAATGACTACCCGTGTTCATGCCGAGCGAGACATCGTGATGATACCAAACACCCGTGTCTTTGCATTAGACAACGTATCTCCAGTCGTACCAGGACAAAACAGTTTCCACCGGCTGGGTACCAAGTGGTTTATAGATGCAACCAAGCCCGCCATTACGCAGACCGAGGAACGCGCCCGGTTTGATCGAGCCATGCCCCGGAATTTTGACAAAGTCAACCTAGACGAGTTCCTGCCCTAACCGGATTTTCAACTTGTCCCGTGTTTCCACAAAGCTGCCGACACGTTAATGGCGCCAACTTTCATACAGTGGTGAATTAGCCGCACTGGCGTGAATCCTTTATGCATTCATGCTGCCAGACCGGAGGGAAGAAGGCGTTCTTCCTTCAGAACGTGCGTCCGATAAATTTCTGTAATGGATTCCCATCTGAGCATACAGGCCTCTTCACACACCTCGAGAGCACGCTCCGCAACGACTGACGTATCAATGTATTTCTGGCACAGTTCCATCTGGCGCTCACTATGCTCTTCATCCGCCTCCGCATGCTCTACGAAGAACGCAATTTCTTTTGAGTCCCTGTCAAACCCGTAATGTTTGATGAAGGATGGGATCGTCACCTCTTTATTTAGTGCGGGCTGCTGTCCCTCCTGGGTAGCCTGCATGGCGAGAATGACCCCAAGGGCCTCATCGCGGACGGTAGCAGCGTAATGCAGTCGCCGGGCGTGCCAAGCCGGGCCGATATTGTGACACTGTACCTCCTCATCAGACAGGCCCGCCGCATTGCAAAAATCGAAAATCATCCTCGTATGATTGTGCGGCTCGTGTCCGGGGCGGGGAATAGCAACCAGACCAGCTTCTTCTGCCAGATTTTCTATGACCGCATGCTTGACGTCTGGGGGACCCTTCCATAATAGAAATCCAAAAGAAGGTAATGCAATTTCAACAAATTTATGATGGCTCGCCATGTAGACGCCAAGCGGATATAGATCGAGAGATCCATCGAGCATCATTTCAAAGAATGGATGGCTCTTGGTATGCCACTTATCCCGAATTTCAATGATCTGATTTCTGATTTCGCTATTGTCAGACATCTTCTCCCCCTGTTTAACGTCGGTTGCATTTCACATCGCTAATTTTCAAGCTGGCAATGGATATTCACAGTGTGTGATAGCCCAATTAATAATGTCTCACCCATCATAGTATTTATCAATCAACGGAATAACCCCAACACGCTAACCCAAACTTCTTTCGCGAGAGCGACACAGAGGCGCTGACAAGGTATTGGTTTCGATAGCAAACAGTTGGTGATATTTTATCGACCGATGCCTATGACCCATCTGAACAGCCGAGGGAGACGGCTGTACCGAAGATAGGTAGACCTTCCGGAAATGTTTCAATTCAAAAGGTTTCCCAATGCCCAACTACTGGCTCAGCAAATTGTTTTTCGATCTTCAGACGCCTGAACACATGACCAAGTGGAAGGACGATCCATATCTGGTTCTCGAGCACTATCCCTTGGACGAAAAAATGAAAAACGCCGTACTCTCGAATGATTTGGAGACGATGGCACCTCACGTAAACCCCTATCTGCTTCGGTTTTACTTCAGTCTGTCAGGAATGACTGATGCCGAACTGTTAGCCCGCCTTCACGCTATGAAACCAGAATTCAAGGAAATGGAAGATGGCTGACCTTGTAGGTGTCTTCGCTGCTTCGCACGGCCCATTGATAGCCCGTGACTGGGATTATTTTACCGCCGGTACCCAAAAATGCCCTAGAGGACGCGTTTGGGGAAACAGGTGAGCGACTTAAGGCGCTGGAACCCGAACTACTGGTGATTATCTCACCCGATCACTGGGTGAACTTTTTTATTAATAATTTACCAACCTTCTGCCTGGGTATCGGAGAGGAACATGACGGGCCCCCGGAACCTTTCATGCAGAACGTTTTTCCTCATAAAACCCTGCCTGGTCACCGGATCTTTGCCAATCATCTTTTGAACACCGCACTATTGGAAGGGTTCGACCCGTCGTTTTCCCGCCGGATGAAACTGGATCACGGGTTTTGTGTGCCGCTCTGGCGCATGGGACTGACCACGTCGATCCCTATCGTACCAATTGTCGTCAACAATCTGGAGCCGCCCATGCCCACACTTAAGCGCTGTATTGCTTTTGGCCAGATGTTGCGCCGCGCTATCGAAAGTTTTCACGAAGGGCTCCGGGTCGTTTTACTCGGCACTGGCGGTCTTAGTCATTCGATTGGCGAACCAACTATGGGAGAAATCGACGAGCCGTTCGACGCACTCTGCATAGATCTGCTCATGCATGCCAGCGACGAAATGCTGTCGCCGGCCATCGAGAATGCTTTGATGAGTACAGGAAATGGCGCCGAAGAGATCCGGAACTGGGTAATATGCCATGCAGCGGCCGGAAGCCAAGGCTTTGATCTAATCGACTACACACCAATACCGGAAATCTATATTGGATGTGGCGTGGCTGAGTGGCGACCAGTTATTTGAGCGGTACAGCCCGCCGCCCGAAGCAGTAATTTACGTTTTGCGGGGCACACCTAGGTTGTCAGATCAGGCCCAAACATCTTCCCAAGAACCCTGAGTGGCGGCCTTGGAATATTCCGTAGCCCTGTTTTCGAAAAAGTTAGTGTGTTCCATTCCATTCAACATCTCGTCCATCCACGGTAGGGGGTTTTTCTCCAGCCGGTATATGGGCTGAAGCCCTAACTGGGTGAGACGCCTGTCAGCAATATAACGTATATATTCTTTAACCTCTGTGCCGTTTAGCCCTTCAACACCACCAAGTTCGAAGGCCAGGTCTATAAAGGAATCTTCGTGTTCAACCATTTCGGAGCACAATACGTATAGTGAGCGCTGAAATTCTTCGGTCCAGATTTCGCTGTTTTCGGAAACGAAAGTCCGGAATAATTTAATGATTGATTCCGTATGCAGACTTTCGTCACGGACCGACCACGAAACAATCTGTCCCATTCCCTTCATCTTGTTAAACCGTGGAAAATTCATAAGAATCGCAAAGCTCGCAAATAACTGAAGCCCTTCCGTAAATGCACCAAAGACGGCCAACGTGCGTGCAATATTTTCTTTGGTATCAACGTCAAATTGTTGCAGATAATCGAATTTGTCCTTCATTTCCTTATATCGGAGAAACGCCTGGTACTCAGTCTCCGGCATTCCAATAGTATCAAGCAGGTGAGAATATGCCGCGATGTGGATCGTCTCGATATTAGAGAACGCCGAGAGCATCATCTGTACTTCCGTCGGTTGAAATACACGAGAGTAACGCTTCATATAGCAATTGTTCACCTCAATATCCGACTGGGTGAAAAACCGAAATATTTGTGTCAGAAGGTTACGCTCTTCAGCTGTCAGTTTGTGGTGCCAATCTTTAACATCGTCTGCAAGAGGCACTTCCTCAGGCAGCCAATGCACGCGCTGCTGAGTTAGCCAAGCGTCGTAGGCCCAAGGGTAACGAAACGGCTTGTACACCGGATTGGCTTCAAGTAGCGACATTCTTGTATTTTACTCCCCGTTCCTTTCCGGCCGGAAAGGATTTTGTACTCACCGGTGCTTTATTGACAACTCAGGCATTCTTCAAAATCGTTTTCGTTCTGATCGGAGGCTGCCAGTGGTAGTGGTTCCAGATTTGCATCCGAAGACAGGCCTCGCGATGTCGCCTCCGCCGTCGCGCCGGTAACAGAAACGCTGGCGTGGCTTTCTGCGCGGGCAACAGAGCGTGACCGACAATAATAAAGTGATTTCACACCTTTCTCCCACGCTCGCCAGTGAACATCGTGCAGCGTTTGTTTGTGCACGTCCGCGGGAAGAAATACGTTCAGCGACTGCGACTGGCATATATATTCGGCCCGGTCTCCGGCATGATCAATCAACCAACGTTGGTCGAGCTCAAACGCAGTCTTGAAAACATCTTTCTCATCCGGCGTAAGAAAATCAAGGTGTTGGACAGAGCCCTCGCTAACAGTGATCGACGACCATGTGTCATCATCATCCCTGCCTTTTTCCGCAAGTAATGCCCTCAGATATTTGTTGCGTACGCTAAATGAGCCCGAAAGCGTCTTATGTGTATAGGCATTCGCCGCATAGGGCTCAATCCCTGGCGATGACCCCCCACAGATGATGGAGATCGATGCGGTCGGAGCTATAGCCATCTTGTTAGAGAACCGTTCTTTGGCGCCATACTCCGCGGCATCGGGACAGGCTCCACGCTCTTCGGCAAGAAGCACTGAAGCAGCATCCGCCTGTTCCTTGATTTGTTTGAATATTCGTTTGTTCCATACCTTAGCCATAACGGATTCAAGGGGTACTCCCTGACCCTGTAGAAAGGAATGGTAGCCCATAACGCCCAGACCGACCGAGCGTTCACGCATTGCAGAATATCTCGCACGCGCCATCGTGTCAGGCGCGCGTTCGATAAAGTCTTCGATTACGTTATCGAGAAACCGCATTATATCCTCGATAAAGTTTGGGTGATCTTGCCACTCCATATAGGTCTCGAGGTTGAGGGAAGAGAGGCAACAGACGGCTGTTCGGTCTTCGCCGTCCTTGTCAATACCCGTGGGCAGTGTGATTTCACTGCAAAGGTTCGACATTTTCACCTCTAGTCCGGCTAGTTTGTGATGTTCTGGTATCGCTTTGTTAACGTGATCAATATAAAGAAAATATGGCTCTCCGGTCTCGATACGGGTTGACAGCATTCGGATCCAGAGGCTTCGTGCCGATATTTTTCGGACCACAGCCTGATCCTTGGGGCTTTTGAGCGTCCACTCCTCATCATTCTCAACCGCACGCATAAATTCGTCCGGAATAATTATCCCATGATGCAAATTTAACGCTTTCCGGTTTGGGTCACCGCCAGTCGGACGACGCAGCTCAATAAATTCTTCTATCTCTGGGTGATCAACGCGGATGTAGATCGCGGCGGATCCCCGTCTTAGCGAACCCTGTGAGATCGCAAGTGTCAACGAATCCATGACACGGATGAATGGTATAATTCCGGATGTTTTGCCATTGGCACCCACCTTCTCACCTATAGAACGCAGGTTGCCCCAATAGGAACCAATACCTCCACCAAGCGCCGCCAGCCAAACATTTTCGTTCCACAAATCTACAATGCCATTAAGGCTGTCGGTTGCTTCGTTGAGGAAGCAGGAAATAGGCAAACCACGGTCCGTGCCACCGTTCGACAGTACCGGCGTCGATGGCATAAACCAAAGGTTGGACATGTAGTCATAAATGCGTTGAGCGTGGGCAGAATCATCAGCAAAATAACAGGAAACACGTGCAAACAGGTCCTGAAATTCCTCCCCGGGCATCAGGTATCGGTCAGTTAGGACGGCTTTTCCAAAATCGGTCAGATTGGCATCAAGGGTGCGATCAATACTGACCGAAATGCCACGCTTGGACTGAAAAAGATCGTGTTCTGTCTGTACCAGATCTAACATGTCCATCTTCCTAACAATTACGATTCGTCAGAGGGCAGAAAACTTATCCCGCGCAAATCTACCCCCACTGGCTTCTGCGCTGGTCGGCACGTCTTGGCTACTGTCTAGTAACGGCTAATAAACCGCTATTTCCTAACGCGTACACCCCGCCCCGCGACCCAAATAGCTACCCTAATTTAACTGTGGATAACTTTCCCTGACAATCGCGGCACACGAGTGTGCAACAACATCTGGGGTATCGTCAATAAAAAAGGACTAAATGATGTAATATCCACACTTTCTTGTGAATATCCTGTGAGAACGGCTGTTTTAAGGCCCGCGAAAGACGAGGAAGATGAGTATAAGTGGCCCTTGATCGAATTCAAGGTCAATAACAGAGGCTAATTTAACACAAGATTCGTCTCCGGCTTCACCCGTGGCGTGACTTCAGGTACCGCTCAAACGCGACCAAGGTTTCTTCTGAAACATGGTGCTCTATTCCCTCAGCATCCGCTCGAGCAATTTCTTCACTGACACCAATAGCAGTTAGAAATGCAACCACCAATTGGTGACGACGGCGCGACGCCTCAGCAATTCGACGTCCCTCTTCGGTCAGAAAAATTGCGCGATAGGGCCTGGCCTCTATCCATCCAGCCTCTTTTAACCGGCCTACCATGCGTGCGACCGTGGGTGTTGTAACCCCCAAGCGTTTTGCAATATCCACAGACCGCGCTTCGCCGGTAGAATCAAGCAGGTCCGCAATCAGCTCAACATAATCCTCCATGACCTCAGACTGGCGGGCTGCGCGGACCTGGCGGTGATGGTCCGCCTGCCGGTCGGGTTCCGGAAGTACGGGTGCCACAGGCGGTCGCTTATCCGTTGGATCGATTTTTAGCTTACCCGGCATTGCACCACTATGCCGCAAGGGCGAGTGGCTGCCAACGGACATCAGGACTGGTTAGTCCACGCCCTCGTCCAATGTGCTCTTAATCTCCAAACGAAGTCCTGTTATTCCATGCCATAAACGCTGACAAAACAACATTCTACAACGCCACAATGTGTACGACATTAGATACTACCATCATACGGACACCCAAATGCCATCTAGGCAAATTCTATGAGTAACGGTTTTCGAATTCGATTACGTCTTTAAAACCCATCAGATCATTGAATTCGCTGAAGGAGAAAAGATCCACACCGCCCTGCTCGGCGTCCCCTGTTTTCTTCAAGGAACCGTAAACTGCTCTTAGGGCACTACAGGTGGCCAGAAAGCCGGCGGCAGGAAAGATCGCTACGCGGTAGCCAAGGGCGGCCAGTTCGTCAGGCTTCATAACCGGCGTGACGCCGCCGTTTACCATATTAGCCATAAGCGGAACATCATCGCCAAATCGTACACCGATATCACGCATCTCAGCTGCATCACCGGGTGCTTCATAGAAAAGGATGTCAGCCCCTGCCTCCACGTACAGTTCCGAGCGACGCATTGCCTCATCCCGGCCCACTGCTTTTCGCGCATCAGTGCGGGCGATGATCAGTGTATCTGCAGAAAGCCTGCTGTCTAATGCTACTTTGATTTTCGTGATCATTTCTTCCGCTCGAATCAGTTTATGTCCGGATAGGTGACCACATTTTTTTGGAAAATCCTGATCCTCGATTTGTATCGCTGATACCCCTGCGATTTCATATCCACGAACGGTCTCCCTGACGTTCACGGGCCCGCCATACCCGGTATCCGCATCCGCTATAAGTGGCGTGCTAGTGCCTCCCGCTATACGCCCGGCCCTAGATACCATATCAGTATATGTGGCTATCCCCGCGTCCGGTAGACCGAGATGGGACGCAACGGTACCCGATCCCGTCATGTAAAGAGCATGAAAGCCAACCCGGTCAGCCATTTTCGCAGAGATCATGTCATATACACCGGGCGCAACGATGAACTCTTTTTCATCACGCAGTTTCGCCGCGAGCGTTGCTGATTTTTCTTTCATAAATTCTGGTCCCTTCTTTTTTACGAGAATTTAGAGCGGAGAGAACCACCGGCCAGATGGCCCGCACACCGATCAGGTGTTTAACAGAACCCTTTGAATTTTTACCGCGTGGTCAATCAGTATTGGATCTGCCCCCGTCCGCGCCGCAAGCTGTACGCCCAGAGGCATACGGTTAGGGCCAATACCGGCGGGAAGAGTTATGGTAGGCCCATGCATTAAAGTCCAAAGCCGGTTGAAGGACGACATGGTGACGCCCACCAAATCAGCAGGCGCCTCACCTGTGGTTGAAGGAGTCAGCAGTATCGGGTAGTCATCAAATAGCAGATAAAGCGCGTCGCGGGCTCTGTCTGCTGCAGCCAACGCGTCACGATACTCTTCTTCTGTCCACGTAGAACGTCCGGTTTCTTGCATCCACGGATTCATTTTATCCATATGATTTCTGAATTCATCTGCCAGAGCACGTTTTCCTTCATAATTTGAGATTACCCGAAAGGGATCCTCGATCGTGTCAAACTCCGGGGGCAAATCAACATCCGCTACGTCATAACCCGCAGCCGACAATTCAGATGCAGTATTTTCCAACGCCTGCTGGGCACAATCGTGGGCCTCCATCCACATGGGCGTCCGACATAACCCAATTCGAGGGGTTACAGGGTCCTCTGGTATTTTCTGTCCTGTCAACGCAGTATAGAGAAGGGCGATGTCACCAGCACAGCGTGCAAAGTAGCCTAATGTATCAAGGCTTTTCTTTAGTCCCGCAATCCCGGAGCGATCCAGACCATTCAGGCTAGCCTTATAACCGACCACTCCGCAGAATGATGCTGGCAAAATAACTGAGCCACCAGTTTGAGTACCATTAGCTAATGGAACCATGAAATCGGCAACTGCAGCCGCAGACCCGCTGGACGAAACGCCGGGTGTCCGCTTCAAATCATGGGGATTCCGAACGCCCAAAGGTAACGGACTGGCAAATTGTGTAGTGGTCGTTTTTCCCAGAACAACAGCTCCTGCAGCTCTAAGCGCGGCGACACAGGCCGAATCAACCCCTGGACGGTGTCCTGCATAAATTTCGGAACCGTACTCAGTTGGCATGTCATGAGTGTCCAAGACGTCTTTTACGCCAACGGGTATGCCATGCAGTGGTCCAAGGGGGGCATCTGTCATGTCACAAGCACGCGCGTAGGACAATGCCAGATCTTCGTCGACATGGGCCCAAGCGTGCACGAGGTCATCATGCGCTGCAATCCGGGACAGGCAGTCCCCCACTATTTCTTCGGATGTCAATTCCCCGGCCGCAATTTTTTCAACAAGAACCGACGCGGTGAGCGCAGCGGAACCAAGTGGTGCTTCTGACACGGGCGATGTCATTTTGAAATTCCTCCAATCTGGAATTTCTCATTATGACCTGTGCTTCAAGCTAAAACAAAGCGCCGCGGCCTTTACTGCCCAATACGCAGTTTGAAACGCTGGATCTTACCAGTCGCTGTTTTTGGCAGTTCCTCGACAAAATGAAACCAACGCGGATACTTATACCGTGCGAGCCCTTCCTTGCAATGTTCAAGAAGTTCGTCGGATAGCGAAGTACTAGCTTCGCCATGCTCCTTGAGAATAATATGCGCCTCAGGCTTTACTAGCCCATCATCGTCTTCACGACCGACGACGGCGGCCTCAAGCACCTTCGGATGATCAATCAAACGCGTCTCAATCTCAATGGGCGAGCACCAGATGCCACCAACCTTAATCATATCGTCCGATCTACCGTTATAGACAAAATAACCATCCTCATCCTGGGTAAAGGTGTCACCCGTATTCAGCCAGTCCTCGCCGAGCATGGTCTGTTTGGTTCGTTCAGGCTGGTTCCAGTAATAAGCCGCCATCGACTTCCCCTGAACCCAAAGCCGGCCCACTTCTCCTTTTGGTACGTCATTGCCATCGTCATCGACAATCCGCGCTTTATAGCCCGGCAGAACCCTACCGCTTGTCCCCGGCTTGGCATCTCCCGGCCTATTCGAAATGAAAATATGGGTTCCTTCCGTCGATCCAATTCCGTCGATAGGCGGTTGTCCCACCATTGTTTCCCAACGGTGGAATATTGGTGCCGGCAGGGCTTCTCCGGCCGACACTGCAATCCGCAGGCTGGAAAGATCGGGACTCTCTGTTTCCAAAGCACGGCACTGCGCGGCATATAGGGTGGGAACACCGAAATAAATCGTAGGTTTAAACTTTTCGATTATTCTAAACGTCATCTCCGGCGTTGGACGTTCGTCAGACAAAATCGTACAGGCTCCATAATTTAGCGGAAAGTTCATCGAATTTCCCAAGCCGTAGGCAAAAAACAGCTTCGCTGCGGAAAACATTATATCGTTCTCCGAAATTTGAAGGACGGGCTCAGTATAGAGGACACTGTTTACTATCAGGTCTCGCTGTCGGTGTACTGTGCCTTTCGGGCGCCCGGTGGAACCAGAGGAATAGAGCCAGAAACAATCTGCCATTGGGTCGGAGGGATGGGCATCAAGCTTGTCCGCCGCCGCCGCTATACGGTTTTTTATACCGTCTGTATCCTCTGTTTGTGCCACAAAGGGAGGTCTGAAGGATGTCGCAGAGAGCGCCGGATCAATTTCCTTCGAAAATTCCGGCGAATAAATCAGTGCTGCACACGCAGAATCTTCAATTATGTACTGATAATCTTTCGCGCGAAGCAGTGTGTTAATAGGAACCGGAATTATCCCCGCTTTGATTGCCCCGTAAAACAGGTAGACAAATTCGGGACAATCCTTAACAACCATTAGCATTCGTTCGCCTGGCGGAATACCGGCTTGGCGAAGCGCGTTTCCACATCGATTTACGCGCTCCGCCAGTTGCCGGTACGTGACTTTCTCAGAATCCGTGATATAGGCTGACCGATCTCCCCGGCCCTCACCGAGATGGCGATCAACCATGTGGACGGCCACGTTAAAGGTATCCGCAAACTTAAATACCGGTACGTTGCCGGACCGGTCGACACGAACCAAATTTGGTTCCATCGGTTACTCCCTGTTCCGTTTGAGCATTCTGGCCCGCATTGTGGTTGCATTTTTGCCTGCGCGGAGACCCCGGCGGAAGAAATAAAGTTTCCTAAACTACCCTGTTCGGGTCAATTGAATTTAACATATTCATAGTTAAACGGATTACCGTGGATCCCTCGGGGAGGTTGGGCGATCCATCCGGCAATCTTACCAGGCTCAAAACATGGTTCCATCAGTATCTTTACAAATTCACGATCTCGGTCGGTTGGGAGCCAACTCGCGATGTTGTTTTCCCATTCGACGTCAGAAACGGTTTCTCCCGACGGAGAAACCTTGATCGCGGCGAAGTTCCCTATTGATCGATGGAAACCTCGATGTGGGAGAACAAACTGAAGATCTTGGCCGTGTTTCTGAATAACCTTGTTCCAACGGTTTAGCCCGCGCTGACAATCGTCAATATAGTCTTGGCGCAGCTTTTCATTTACCGATATCAAGGCCGGGTGTTGCTCTTCAATGATTGTTTTGCCATGCAACATCAAGACAGGGTAAGTATAATCAATGAGGCGGTGATCATCATCAATCTTGCCCTCGTGGAAGCGGCCCTTAAGGCTCTGGGTGTAATAATTCGCCGCGTTGGTTGACAGTTCTTGCCCAAACAGGTCCAGCGACACGGAGTAATGGAAATTGATCCACCTCTGTAGTGTTTCGAGGTCGATCGCTCCCGCCTGCCGCACGCGTTCGGGATCGTCAGTACCGATCTCGTCCATTACCTCACATGTCCGCTTGACAATGCGCATTACACCGGATTCTCCGACAAACATGTGGTGAGCCTCTTCGGTAAGCATGAACTGACAGGTTCGGGCAAGTGGATCAAAGGCACCTTCAGCGAGCGACGCTAGCTGATATTTGCCATCGCGGTCCGTAAAAAATGCAAACATGAACATTGATAACCATTCTGGGGTAGGTTCGTTGAAAGCTCCCAGAATTCTTGGTTTGTCCTCATCACCTGAATGACGTTCGAGCATCATTTCAGCCTCTTCACGGCCATCGCGGCCAAAATGGGCGTGGAGCAGGTAAACCATCGCCCAAAGATGGCGTCCTTCTTCTACGTTAATCTGAAAGAGGTTACGCAAGTCATATAAGGATGGTGCGGTTTTACCGAGAAGGCGCTGCTGCTCCACTGAGGCGGGCTCTGTGTCGCCTTGTGTCACTATCAGTCGGCGAAGCGTAGAACGATATTCACCGGGCACTTCCTGCCAGACGGGTTCGCCCATGTGATCACCGAAGCCGATTTTGCGATCAGGTACGGGATCGTTCAAAAAAATGCCCCATCGGTACTCGGGCATTTTTACATAATCAAAATGAGCCCAACCGTCGGCGCTAACGTCCACAGCGGTCCGCAGAAAAACGTTATATCCCTGTGTACCTTCGGGACCCAGCTCATCCCACCAGCTTAAATAGTTTGGCAACCATGATTCGAGTGCCCGCTGAAGACGTCTATTTTCGCCGAGGTCGACGTTATTTGGAATGCGTTCGTTATAGTTGATGGACGACATATTCTTCCTCTGATTACAAATTCATTTGGGCTTGCAGCATCAGACGCGCAGCTTTTTGTATGCGGCCTTCTGTCCCGACCCGTACAATTTGAGCGCCCCCTCGTCTCCGGCCGCATTCGGACGTTGAAAAATCCAATTTTGCCAGGCGGACAAGCGCCCAAAGATTTTTGTTTCCAGAGTTTCAGGACCGGCGAAGCGCAAGCTCGCTTCCATCCCGGTCAGCGCATCGGGGGAAAAGCTTGCACGCTCCTCAATCGCAACCCTTACTTCGTCTGCCCAGTCAATATCGTCAGGAACAAAAGTCACCAACCCGAGTGATTCAGCACCCAGAGCCTCTAGAGGGTTACCAACTTTGGCTCTAGCCGCTTCAACCATGGTCGGATCACGCAGAAAGCGGTGCTCAATCCTAGTGAGCCCATTTGGCATTGCCAACGGACCAAAGTTCATATCAGTCAGGACGACTGTCGCTTCTGGCAGGTTAGAACCTTCGAATACGCCGTCCAGCATAAAAGACCGGTCAGCTGCCAAGACCAGTTCAAGCAACGATCCGGTAAAACAGCTTCCGGGCTCCACAAGCGTAATAATAGACCGCGACGAAACATCAATACGCTTGAAAGTCCGCTTCAAAAACAAGATGATCTCGCGCACCAGCCAGTGATTTTTATTTTCAATCAGCACCCTGTCGACGGCCTCGACATATAGAGAATTCCCCTCAGTTCTGAAAACCCAGTTCCCGATATCGTTTTCATTGAACCGAAGCTCCATAATCGCATCCTCGAGATCCCTCGCCATTGCTAACGGCCAGAATTTAGCGCCTTGTGCTACGATTTCAGCAACATCCGTCGGCGGTATCTCAAATGGAGCACGAATAGTAATCGTCGCCGTCGTCAGTTCACGATCAATTTCCACTATGAGCGTGTCATAGACAATCCGAGCGCCTTCTATTGTTCGCTTCAGAGGCTCGAAATTTACGCCCACAGAGTCCTCAGGGCGGTCCGTATTTGCAGCGAATTCCATAGCTCGAGATGCGACCACGTCGTCAAACCTTGACCTCGGCACAATCTCATCGACAAGGTCCCAATCGGTCGCTCTTTTGCCGCGAATACCCTCAGATGTCGTGCAGAAGAAGTCGGCACGATCGTGACGGACCTTTCGCTTGTCAACGAGTCGCGTCAGGCCCCCTGTTCCGGGCAGCACTGCAAGAAGCGGTAGTTCAGGCAAAGAAACGGTGGAAGACCCATCATCAATCAACATTATGTAATCGCAGGCAAGCGCCAACTCGTAACCACCACCCGCACAGGCTCCGTTGATCGCTGCGAGGAAACGAATTCCCGAGTTGTCAGTTGCGTCCTCGATACCGTTTCGCGTTTCATTCGTAAATTTACAGAAGTTTACTTTATGGGCATGGCTCGACTGCGAAAGCATCCGGATATTTGCACCCGCACAGAACACGCGGGGCTTGTTAGACGTCACAATTACAGCACCTACCTCCGGATGTTCAAACCTGATACGCTGTAGTGCGTCATACAACTCAATATCGACACCTAGGTCGTAGGAATTGAGCTTGAGTTCGTACCCCGGAAAAAGCGTGGCATTTTCGTCCACATCAAGAGCGAGATGCGCAACACGCGCATCCACTGTAAGTTTCCAGTGATTGTATTTTTGCGGGCTGGTTTGAAAGTCAATTCGCGGTTCGTCGGTAGGCCCGGTTTCTGTAGTTTCGGCCAATGTCTCCCCCGATAACACAGTTTGTTTCGCCAAAATTCACTGAAACCCAATAGTTTCAGCTGGTGTTCGCATCTTGAATAATACTGACTATTTGGATAGTATGTTTAAAAAAGGGAAATTTCAAGTAACTTTTAGATTCTTTTATTAGGACAAACCGTTTGCCAAACATAGGTTGCCGTCACAGCGAAGTCTGGTAGATTTTGCAACGGGACCTCTCACAAACAAACGGGGGCGTTTGCGGAAAGTCTCTTGACAACGGGTCGACATCAATCGCATGGCGAATAGAGTAATCAAACAAGGAAGCTTTTTTTCGTGGATGCAGCGAAACGCTCAGGAATTTTCAGAAAAACTCGCCATAAAATCCCTGGACCAGCAAAAAGAAATCACGCACGGTCAACTCTTTCGGATAGCAAATCAGATCGGTCATTTTTATGCAGCAATGCGTATCGGTCGCAACGACAGGGTAGTACTTTTATCTGATAATTCGATTGAGCATTTGATAATCTATTTGGCCTCACTCGCGTATGGCTGCACTATCTGCACTGTCCACGTAGAAATGAACGCCGCCAATCTTAAACAGATTTTGAACGCTCTTAACCCCCGGCTTGTACTTTTTGAGGATGGCCACCGGTCCTTGACCGGACTACCAGAACAAACACCTGCCGAATGGAAAAAACTGGGTCAGTGGTTACCCGATAGCGGGACGGGCGTATTCAGCGAGTTTGCATTGTTCGACGGCACAGCGGGTAGTTGGCCAGTCGCTCGAAGAACTGACGATATCGCCATTTTCTATACGTCAGGTACATCGTCGGATCCAAAGGGCGTGATTTGCTCCTACGCAGAACTCTACGACAACACGCTGCCAATCGCGGATGCTTTTGGTATAACTGCGAGCGATCGTATCCTCGACTATCGATCGATGAACTGGATGTCGGCACAGGTTTTATCGGCAATAGGGCCGGTTGCGAAGGGTGCAACACTGCTGTTGGCGCGGAAGTTTTCGGTAAAAAAATTTTTCAATTGGGTTAACAAAAATGAGGCGACGGTAGCAGCAGGAAACCCAACGATCATTAATATGCTTGTCAACCGAGAAGGAGGTCGTGGATTTGGTGCGGCCCCCAGCTTGCGCTATATTACTTCCAGTTCGGCACCGCTTCTTGTTTCCGAATGGCAACGGTTCGAAAATACTTTTGGAATATTGATTTGCCAGGGGTATGGCGCCAGCGAAGTTGGATGGATTAGTGGAAGCCATGAAACATCTCGCAAAATGGGATCGGTAGGCCGCCCCGTGGAGTATCAGAACATTTCCATTGTAGACCCCGGCGGCAAATCACTCCCACCAGATGAGATTGGGGCAATTCGGTTAAACGGAAATCCGGCAGGACGGTACAGGTATCTTGCTGAAGATGGCTCCGTAGTGGTCAGTTCAGAAGGGTCGGCCCATACAGGAGACTTGGGATTCCTCGACAAGGATGGTTTTCTCTATGTTACGGGCCGAGAAAAAGATCTTATTATTCGCGGCGGAATCAACATCTCACCACTCGAAATTGACAATGTTGTGTTACAGATGCCAGATGTCGCGGACGTCGCTACAATCGGCGTTCCCGACCCGATTTATGGCGAGCAGGTTGTCGTCTTTGTCCAGCCAAAGGATGGGCAAACAACTACTACCGACGCCGTCCGGGCACACTGCCGCGTATTCCTCGCAGATTTCAAATTACCACATGAAATAATCTTTCGACGCAAACTGCCCAAAACAAAGCGCGGAAAAATGGATAAGAAAGCCCTTGCTGACGATTGGGAAGCCGGCCGTAACTGACCAAAACTCAGGTCCCCGCCCCGAGAAATGCGGTTGCCTCGATCTCAACTAGTGCATCAGGGGCTGCCAAAGCCGTTATTGCTATTAAAGTTGAGCATGGCATTCGCCTTGTAAAATATTCGGTTCTCGCTTTGCCAAAGGCCGGCCGGTTTTTGATATCGGTCAGGTAGATGGTCAATTTGACAACGTCTTCCATACGACCACCTGCGCCTTCAAGTATAGCCCTAATCTTCTTGAAGCAATCCACCGACTGCTCATAAGTGTCGCCGCTGGTGTCGGAGGCAATCATCCCGGAAAGGATGAGCTGGTTCCCGACCTTTAGGCAGTTACTGTATATGTTTCCTGCCGGCTCCGGCACACCGGGTACCGAAACCTTCGTAATCTTGTCCATTATCTTCCCCCTATTTCACAGTAAAAACGTCTTTATCAATTCCTTGGGCCTGCCGGACCGCCTCGTCCGCCATCAACTTACGAACACGTACAACGCCTGCATCGTGACTATACAAGTATTCGTTTCGATCTGCGTCCTCCGCCATTCGTTCTGCTACAAGCCTATCCTGTTCAAGCACATGCCAATGGCGTCCTTCAAGACGGTTTTTATAAAGAAAACGCCATGTGGCCCGTTCCCAGCCAGAAACCTTTCTGTGTCGCCAGAAAAAACAGACGCTGGAGGAATCATCAATTGGTGTTGTGTGAAAAACTATCCCAAAACTCCCGCCGGGGCCCCCCGTCAACGGATAGGGTATCTCGAGACAGACGGCTTGAAAATCAACGTCATACCATTCCGACCAGTCAAAATTTACACCTTTCTGGTTCTTTTTCTCGAAAATAAACCCGGTATTGGTTTTGCGGGTTTGAAAGTCCGCTTCAGTTGCTCCTTCACCCATCGAATGGGATATCTGGTGCAAAAACACGCCATGCATCGGGTCCATATTATTATCAATGATAAAACGATATGGACACCGCCACTCTGCATAAGCGAGAAATGCGTCATATGCGTCGCTGGTCAACCTTTCTGGCAGAGCAAGAGGAGCTACCGGTGTTCCACAGTCGTCACCAAGCCACGCGAACACAACGCCACGGTGTTCCTGAACGGTATAGGAATGTACAGCTACCTTGCCGACGAGCTCAGACCCGGGGTTACCTGGCACTTTTGCAACTCGGCCATCTCCAAGAATTTCGATGCCATGATAAGCGCACGTCAGCCTATCTCCATCGTGACGAGCGATAGAAAGTGGCGCACCTCGATGGGGACAACGATCATCTTGGAGGTGGACTTTACTGTCGCCATCACGCCATATCACAAGGTCGCGGTTCCATCTCTTCAAAGGAATAGGACGGTCGGCGACAACGTCAGATGTACAAATTCCGTACCATCTGTTCCTGAGACCGTTATCCAGAATTTGCTTTGCAGTGGTGCCCACACGATACCGCGGTGGTTTTTTACCCGTGTTGGGAGTCAACGGCCAAGCCCCTCCATGATTTCAGGATAGTTCTCTACCGTCCAATCCTCCCCTTGGGGGGTTTTTATTCCCATTTCGTTAAGGGAGTCCGCGACCCCAAGCAAATCATGAACACCACGGCCAAAAATCTTTTCCAGAGCATCTCCTAACGCCATTTCATAAATGCCGGCTTCTCCCGTACCCGCCTGCCACTGTTGCAGGAATAAGCCGTTATGAGGTTGTCTCGGATGATTACCCCCGCCCGCGCCACTATTTATTGCAGTATCTCCGGACACTGGTTCAACCGCACCAGAATTCCGCGTTTTCGATTCACGTGCAAGTCGCTCCCTTACGTTCATGAAATCGTACGACACATAAGCCTCGGTACTAAAGACACCCCACGCGTATTTTTCCAGTGCCACATTCACAGCCTGCAATTTCGCAGGTGGCAATTTCAGCGTCACAATCTGGCCAATTCCCATTACCACATTCCACGAAAGCACCTCTACGCCCCGCGGCGGAAAATTTTCCCACCAACCACGATCGTCGAGCTTGGTCTGGAACTGGTCCAGCGTCTGGGATTGGTCATGCCGCAAGAAGACCGTAAGAACAATATTATCTCCTTGAATGTCATCCATCTTCCAAGTCCCCCATTTACCTGTAATTATATGGCTGGGCCCGTCACCGTCACCTGCCGCAAACTGTTGAAGCTGACACGTCCCTGCGTTCAGCCGCTATTCGCGCGCTAAGGATTTTCCGGAATTGCAACGGTGCGGAATCTATCCCGATATCGACGGTGGGTCGGTCACCAATCACCTCGAGTGAGCGTTGTTGACATTCCAGCACTACAACATCTTCCATAAATGTCTGCAGGCCCCCATTTCCAAGCACCTCGGATACTTTATCATCATACAAACTATAGTTTCGGGCAAATGCCCAGTGGTAATGGGTGGTTTTTTCAGTTTCTGGAGTAATAATGTGGTTTGACCACATTGAAATGCCATGAGACCGGTCACCTTCAGGCGCACCCGTATCCGCGTCCGCACAGCCGATATCAAGCGTAACAATTGACGGAGCCTGCCACTTAATCAGCTGCCAGCGGTCCACGGCACCCGCAAACTTTCGAGCGTCGTTATACATGGGTGGGGCGGTAAACCCTAGCATCCAGCGCTCGACCCGAATTGCCTCACCCTCCCTGGTCGTCTTCACGGGAACGAGCGCCTCTTTTGGATCACCAGCGATTGTATCCGCGTGGATGTAGGTCACATGGGTCAGGTCAAGCAAATTATCAATTAAAAGCCGATAATCGGCCTTCAAATGCAAATGTCCGCCAGTCCGAGTCCAGTCTGGATCATCAAGCCATGGTAATGCCGGAATATCGGCCTCGTCAGCATGCAATGGATTACCACACCATATCCAGACCATTCCGTGGCGCTCACACACCGGGAAAGAGCGAACGCTTGCGCTAGGCGGCACCCGCGACTGGCCGGGAATTCGCACACACCTACCTTCGGCATCAAATTCGAGGCCGTGATATCCGCATCTCAGTGTTTCTCCGGTAATTTTACCAAGAGACAAAGGCAGGTGTCGGTGACAGCATCGATCTTCAAACGCTACGGGGTTGCCGTTCTCCCGGCGCCACAAGGCAATGGGCTCCGAGAGAATGGTCTTGGCTAGCGGCACACCGACATTGAGATCTTCGGCCCAACACGCGGCATACCAGGCATTCCGGACAAACGGTTTCCCCATCATTCAGCTCGCTAATGCATAATCATGCCACCGTCGACCACGATAGCTTGTCCCGTCACAAAATCGGACGCGGGCGACGCTAGATAAATCAGGGCGCCCAATAAATCGTCCGGTGTCTGTTCACGCTTTATCGATCGATTTGCAAGGCTAAGATTGACATAGAACTCCAGCTTCTCACGCTGTGCCTCTATCTGTTCACTCATTGTGAAACCGGGTGCAATAGTGTTAACGGTGATGCCGTGCTCACCCAACTCCCGCGCAAGTGCTTTTGTCATCGCGTCTACAGCCCCTTTGGATGCTACATAATGCAACATGAGGGGAACTCCCGAATAAATTGTGCTCGACGATATGTTTATTATCTTGCCGTGGGCCCGCTTTTTCATTTGCGACGCGACTGCCTTGATTGAGTTAAAAACACCGCGTGTGTTTATGGCCATTACCCGGTCCCACTCGCTCCCGTCAATTTCGAGAAAACTCCGTCGTTCGAGGGCTGCGAAGAGAGCTGCGTTGGTCACAAGAATATCCGCAGATCCAAAGGCCGATATGGTCTTGGCTACCATTGCCTCACATGCGGCAAAATCTGTAACATCTGTTTCCAGCCCGAATGCCTCCCCCCCATTGTTTTTAATTGCTTTCACGGTATCTGCAGTATCAAGAATGTCAGACAAACACACTTTTGCTCCCTCGGCAGCTAGCGCTTGTGCATAGACTGCACCGATACCTTGAGCGGCCCCCGTAACGATAGCAGACTTACCTTCAAGTTGTGCCATTTTGATTTTCCAATACAGTTCTGAAACAGACCATATACCAGCGAAACATAACGCGCGACCTCAAGTCCTGTATGATAATCGTCACACGCCCCGACAGCCTAATTCTTATCGACCAAGGTGATAATCAAAACTACCTGTAGATCGTTCACCTAGTTTGACTGTTTTCATCTTTCCGACGCATCGATTGCCAGATTTTTTCGGGTGTAATCGGCATCTCTAGATCGCGAACCTCCGCATTTTTCAGGGCGTCACATACAGCGTTCACGAAAGCCGCTGTAGCGGAAACCGTCGGCCCTTCTCCGCCACCCTTTACACCGAGCGGGTTGTTTTTCGTAGGAACCTCATGCAGTGCGGTATTGAAATTGGGAACATTATCAGCCCGCAGGAGTCCGTAATCCAGGAAGGAGCCGGCCTGAAGCTGTCCCGTTGTGGAATTGTATAACCCGTTCTCGACGATGGCCTGCCCAATGCCCTGAATGATGGATCCGTGTGCCTGTCCAGTCAGGATAGTCCGGTTGATAGCCAGACCAGGGTCGTCGACAGTGGAATGAGCGACAACCCGCAATGCCCCCGATTCAGGATCTATTTCTATTTCCGAGACCGCAGCACCATTGGGATAGGCTGCGGAGCGGCCCTTAAACAGGGCCTCTGCTGACAGCAAGCCGTCTTCCGCTTTCATAGCAACGTCGAACAACAAAATCGTTTTGTTTGTTCCTGACACCCGAAAGAATCCCTCTGAGAAAACTATATCGTCCAGATCGGCCCGCAAAAGTCCTGATGCCAATTGCCGGCCAAGAGCGACTACATTCTTAACCGCCTCTCCGACAACTATGCCGCCAAGACGCATTGAGCGATCGGAATGGGAGCCACCCCCGAACGGAATAACGTCCGAATCGCCTGTAATGATAGAAATATCCTCATCTGAAACTCCCAGCAGATCGGCTGCAAGGGCTGAAAAAACGGTTTCGTGACCCTGTCCACTTGACTGGGTACCTATCATCACGTCAACACGCCCTTCTCCCAACACCACGATCTTCGCAAATTCCAAAGGCGCACCTACGGGGGCCTGAATATAAGACGAGTATCCGATACCCCGCAGTTTCCCTCTAGCGGCGGCATCCTGGCGGCGACCTTCAAAGTTTTCCCAAGAAGCATTGGCCAGCGTGGCATCCATAATCGTCCTAAAGTCCTCGCAGTCGTATGTTGTACCCATAGGATTTGTTGCAGGAAAAGTGTCCCGGGGAATCAGGTTGCGCCTGCGGAGATCAATCCGATCAATACCAATCTGGGCGGCCGCCATATCAATAAGCCGCTCCGTGACATGCATGGCTTCCGGACGACCCGCTCCGCGGTACGGGCCAGTGGGCACCGTATTGGTCAACACACCTCGAATACGCGCGTAACAGGCTTTCATCCTGAACACAGAGGGTAATAAACGGGGGCCATTTGATAGTGGCACGAAAGAAACCGTATGTGCACCGAGGTTGCCCACGAGATCAGCACGCAAGGCAAGAAAATTAGCATCTTTATCAAGCGCAAGGGCCGCATCAATATATATCCCGGGCCTGATAGTCGGTAACAAACGCCTCAGAGCGGTCGCCACTCCATTTAACGGAGCACCCGGTTTTTTTTGCTGCCCAGCAGACAAGTGCAAATTCCGGATAAAGCATGTTGCGAGGACCAAAGCCGCCGCCCACGTCTTTAGATACGACCCGCACATTTCCGGGATCCAACGCAAACATGACCGCGAGTATTGATTTGTGGCGGTGGACACCCTGCCCACCTGCGTGCAGTGTCAATTTGGCTGTGTCACGATGCCACTCCCCAATCGCGGCGCGTGGCTCCATTTGGCAATTTATCACGCGATTGACGTAAAATTGTGCCTTGACTACGTGAGTTGCCCTGTCAAAGGCCCGCTCAACCGCGGCCTCGTCCCCCTGTTCCGCATCCAGCGCGACGTTACCGGGGCAGTCTTCCCAAATTGACGGGGCGCCAGTTGCTAATGCCGCCAATGCATCAGTGACCAATGGAAGCGTCTCATATTCGACCATGACCAGATCGGCAGCATCCCGAGCACCTGCCGCGGTATCAGCCACTACGACCGCCACGATTTCCCCGATATGCCGAACCCTATCGTTGACTATGGGCGGCTGCGGACGATCGAAAGGGATAGATCCATCCCGGTTCAAAAACGCTGGGTTCTGCCACTCTACGGCTCCCGCCGGGTTCGCGCCGTGGCCAAGATCGCGAAGTCCGTCAGCCCTGTAATCGTCTCCGGTCAGTACCGATACGACCCCCGGGGCACCCTTAGCAGTGGACACGTCAACACTCCGCAAACGAGCATGGGCATGTGGTGCCCTAACCATGGCGGCATATACCTGTCCTGCCAAATTAATATCGTCCGAATAGGCCCCTTCTCCGCGCAAAAACCGCCCATCTTCCCTGCGGGGTTTGGCAATTCTGGCGGCGGAAAACAATAACGCGTCGTTACGCTCTGAGGGCATACAAGCCATCTCCCACACGATCGAGACGTCCGCCCGTTCGCAAGAAATCTAATTCGCGCACAACCTCCCGCCCATCGCGGGAACCCACCGCGGCCATGATTCCCCCGAAGGATCGGGGTCCCTCGGCGAGAACCTCTTCCACACTTTGATGGGTACGACTACCCGAAAACTCGGACCTTGGGACCGTGTGCGCGAGAGGTCGTTCACCCAGCGGCAGTGTTAAGTCGAATCCTGCCTTGGCACCCGTAAGTCTGCCGCCAAGCGATGGGTCCAGAGGTAATGTACGAAACCCACTTTCAACAACCAGGTCTCTATCGGCCTGAAACCGCGTCGCAAGGGCCCAATCCATCTGGGCATCATCAAAAATATCGATATCTGGATCAACAATAAAGACATGCTTCGAGTTGGCCAGTGAGGCCATCACAGCGGCTATAGCGTTCCGCGCTTCCCCTGGCATGCGTTGTCGAAGGGATATTCGTACATTGAAATTTCCGCCAGAAGACGTGGTTATATTGACGCCAACCGGCTCCCGAACGGCAGTCTGTAAAGCTCGCCAAACCGTTACCTCAGCCCTAATCGCGTTGAGTTGAGTTGTATCCGTTCGACCGATATGTCTGCCGGAAATAGTCGACGTCTGGAACATTGCGTCACGGCGGTGAGTAATCGCGGTCACGTGGAATACGGGGTTCGGCCTCATAATACCATAATATCCAAGGAATTCTCCATACGGTCCTTCCTGTTCAATATGCCCGTACTCATCCAAGTACCCCTCTATTACGTACTCCGCATCTGCAGGGACGCGGATGTCATTAGTGACGCATTTGACCACAGGCAACGTCGCACCGCGCAAACGTGCTGTGAGCGGAAGTTCATCAACCGGCAGTCGCATCACAGCTGCGACGTGATCACAGGGATGGGCACCAACTGTAAAGGCAATCGGTAGGGGTTTCCCCTCCACCACACACTTTTCATAAATAGCCTTAAGATCCGAGGGGGCGGCCAGATCAATCCCGGTCTCCGTTGGTCCACGTAGCATGAGGCGGCGGGCCCCAGTGTTGGTCCAACCAGTTTCTGGGTTAACAACATAGTCTAAAGAGGCTGAAATATATGGAGCACCGTCCATTTCATGCTGCAAGTGAAGAGGTAATGCGGTCAGATCAACATCGTCATCTGCCAGGATCACCTGATGCACTGGCGCATCAGCCGATTCGAGTTCTAACACTTCCTGGGGAATTTCAAGACGCCTATTCACTTCAGATAGCAGTTCGTCGGTGGAGACGCCAAAAGCCCTAGCGATCCGGCGGCGACCACCTGTCATACTTCCAACCAGCTCTGCCTTTTCAGGGCCGGCGTTACGAAACAACACCGCCTTCTCATTTCCATCCATTCGGGCAGCGATATCCACAAGGTCAATGTGCTCTTCGATGACCTCGACCTCATCCTCGTCAATCATTCGTTCAACAAACCGGCGCAACCGAAAGGTATCGAGGTCTGTCACGAGATCGTTTTTTAGTGATTCCACAATGTTTCTTTCTCTCTGTCTCGGCCTTAGTTTAGTCGCAAGTCATTTCGATATAAAACCCGGATTGGAGAGAAATTGTGGCCAAACCCGCCCCCGGTTTTAAAATTAACCCTGCCCGCGACATCCATTTCGAACCGTCGCCCCGGCGCGTGCGTGTTAGATTTGAAGATCAGTGGGTTGCTGACTCAACTCAAACGATGTTGATGTATGAAACGGCACATCTACCCGTATACTATTTTCCCACGAAAGACATTCGTCACGATCTGTTACTCCCAACCAACCATTCAAGCTATTGCCAATACAAGGGTAACGCTTCCTATTGGACTATTGAGGTTGGCGATCGGAAAAGTGAAAACGCTTTATGGGCTTATCAAGATCCCTTTGCTGAAATGGCAGAAATTGGATTGCAGAACCATTGTGCTTTCTTCTGGGACAAACTCGATAATTGGTTTGAAGAAGATCAGGAAATATTTGTGCATCCTCGTGACCCATACAAACGCGTGGACGTAATCCCCTCATCGCGAGAAATAAGGGTCATTCTGGGAGGCAAAACCGTCGCCGCTAGCACCCAGACATATTTTGTCTTCGAGACTGGCCTTCCAACGCGCTACTACGTGCCAGAAGACGATGTGCGGATGGATTTACTCACTCCCACCAATACCAGAACGCGTTGCCCTTATAAGGGGATTGCGAAATACTGGTCAGCAGATGTGGGTGGGAGCGGAAGATACGCGGACATTGCATGGTCATATCCTGACCCCGTCGAAGAATGTCCAAGGATCCGGGATTTGATTTGCTTTTATAATGAAAACGTTGACGCCATTCTCGTGAATGGACAAGAGGCACCAAAGCCCGCCACAAGATGGTCAAACTTTTGAGTTATTCTGCCTTTTCCAGATGATCCGCGATAGCCAGAACGCGTAACATCGAACGAATGACCGGTCTTTCGATAAGTTCACCATCCACTACTACAAGACCGGTTTCATCTTTCTCAAATTCGGCCAAGATTGTTCGGGCGCGATTTATCAGTTCTGTAGTCGGAGAGAAAACCCTATTGATGACGGGTATCTGTTTTGGGTGAATTGAGGCCTTACCAGTAAACCCCAGTGCGCTGGCCGATTCGGCTTCTTTCTCAAGCCCGGACTGATCATTGAGACTTAGATAGGGCACGTCGAGCAGGTCCAGCCCATAACGCGCCGCCGCATGAACCACTCGCGATCGCGCATAAAGTAGCGTTTCCCATTTTTTCTCGGCTCGCAAATCGGCAGACATATCGACAGCGCCAAACAAAAGCGAGTCAATCCGGGCCGATGCATCGGCAATTTCCATTACGTTCGCCAAGCCGTCATTCGACTCTATGATCACGTGAAATCGGATATCCGAGCAGCTGCCCTGCAAAAGCTCATCGTATAAACGTATTTCCGCTGCTGAGCCCGCTTTCGCGAGCATCAGTGCTTTCGGGGGGCATGCGCACTCCGTCAATCCGATGACATCCTGAAGTCCGTCGGGTGTGGAAAGCGGATTGATCCTGACCATCGTTTCGACCGGAGAAGGACCCAAATCAGCAAAAAGCGGAAATGTAAGGTCGCGTGCTTCCTGTTTGCGAGGGAGCGGCACGGCATCCTCTATATCGACGCAAACAATATCCGCCCCAGCACCCAGTGCTTTGGCAAACCGGTCCGGCCTGAGGCCCGGAACGAAAAGCAAGCTCCGTCTCGGTCGGATGTCAGATGCGCTGTTATTCGAATCCGGCATAGCCACCACAGAAGGTGTTTTTAATTTTCGTGAGGTGGGTCAAAATGAAAAATATCCCCGAAAGCATCCGTAACTTTTTTACCATATTGTTCGGTCACCCGTTCCTTGACCGAATGCGGCATCGTAACATCATCGCGTTGGACCGGGCCGGTCAGCACGGTTAGCTGAACGGCATCTTCATCACCGACATTGTTAAACTCCCGGTAAACCCCGGGTGGACACGAAAACACATCCCATTTGTTAAGGACCCGCTTGTGTTCTACCGGATCACCAACCCGGTATTCTATTGACCCCTGAAGCACCATAAATGTCTCATATGTGTCATTGTGGTCATGAAGGCATGGACCTTGTCCTGGCGGCATAACTGAGATGAACATTGTGGCTCCCGCAGCACCGGTAATCGGAGCACGGTCACCAAAAGGGCTCTTCGTATCCTCCAGTATCACCGGCATGATTTTCCGGGCAAAGAAGACGTCCCATGCGTCCTGCGGAACCCATGCCAAATCGTCTGCAGTTGACATCGGTGAAAGCCCGTCAAAACGGCCAATCCGCGCATCCAACTGCTCTGTTGTAGGTGTATAGATTTTGGTACCCATGTTATTGTTTCCCCCCTTTCTTAAATTTCTGTTGGCAGAGATTATCCGAATAACGGCGCACAAACTAGACGCCCTGTTCTCCACCGAAAACGGGTTCTGGAATGCCCTTTGCATGGGTTTGAACGGCGAACAGCGATCCGGCATCAGGTTCGCGTTGAAAATCCGCAGATCCGAAACGGCTGGAAGCGGTAGTTACATAAAGTGTGTTAAGATCGGGTCCTCCAAATGCCGGGCACGATGTTAGGGTGGCAGGAAACGTTATTTCCTGTTCCATGCATCCATCCGGATCGTAACGTCGAACCACGCCACCTCGCATATAAGCGATCCATAAAAATCCATCGGAATCAACAGTCGCGCCGTCGGGAACACCCTCGCCTTCGGCACCGGCAATAAATTCCCGGCGATTTTCTATGGTTCCTGTAGCAAGATCAAAATCGTAAATCCACACTGTCTTTTTAAGGGAATCGGCAAAATACATGGCAGTGTCATCTGGGCTCCAGCAGATCGCATTCGCAATGCGCACTGGCCCCTCCATCCGATGGACGCTGAGGTCAGGATCCAGGCGATATAGAGTGCCGACCTCGCCAAAACCGGGATCTTCCATCGTGCCGCACCAGAATCTGCCAAGGCGGTCGACCTTGCCGTCGTTCATTCGAATAGTGTTCATCCGGCCTTTTCCTTCCGGATCCGCCAGCTCCTGAAACGCACCGTCCTCCATATTTATATATGCAAAACCCATGCGGGTGCCGGCAATTAGTTTGTTATCTTTCGCAAATCCAATCGATCCGATCTCGGTCTGTACGCGCCACCGCTTGCGGTCTCCGGTAATGGGATTCAGTCGGTGTATCATCGGATTTTTGATATCAACCCAATAAACTGCCTGTTCCTCAATCGACCAGATAGGTGATTCTCCGAGGATACAGGTCTCTGCAGCCGCAACAAAGGGATCAGGCATTCAGGCACTCCGCGGGTTAGCCCTACTCATAAAGGCGTTATTATGCTCCCCAGAGGGGAGCAATTTGTCGCTAAATAATTAACCTATAGGTTTAAAAGTCTCAAACCCCTCACCATTTGACAGTTCTATCGCGGAGGTACCTTTTTCTCTGAACCGCAACACAGCGCCCAGCCTATGAAGGTGAAAGAAAATGGTTAAACATCCCTTTGGGTTCTTTCCAGTCGTTCGTGACGCTCCTGCGCCTCAACGCTCAGGTTTGCGATAGGACGCGCCTCCAGACGTTTGACACCGATCGGCTCCCCCGTTTCAACACAATACCCGTAAATGCCCTGTTCAATCCGAATTAGAGCCTCGTCTATTTTCACGATCAGTTTTCGGGCCCTGTCCCTAGTCCGGAGTTCGACTGTTCGCCCGGTCTCCGCAGAGGCACGGTCTGAAAGGTCAGCATCCTTAGGCATTTCTTCTTGCAAAATCAACAATGCCGACTCTGCATCACGAAGCAACTCTGTCTTCCAAGAGACCAGCCTCTGCCGAAAATATTCGCGCATAACCTCACTCATAAATGGCTCGTCATCGGAGGGGCTATAACTTGATGAAGTAGGGCCTGTCATGCTTGCCACGGAATCCTAGAAAACCGCGTGGATTATAGGTTTGAGCAGGCGTAACACGCAAGCCCGCTAAGAGTTTGAATTGGGTACATTAAACCAAGCGGAACCTAACAAACATATGTCGGTCTTTGCGATTAACGTGATAGGGCGATGGCAATGCGCGGTTAAAGACATTCCCTCAGATAGATATCTGTAAAATGTCTGGGCGTTCCTAAATCCTTTTTGATGCGCCGGAGGGTTGGACAAATTTTCATCAATTCCGGCGTGCTGGCCATACGCGAAAGCCTAGGGTATCAACCACGCAACAAATTCCTGTACATTGCCTAGGTTTATTCGAAAGTTTAACCCATGAGATTTGACCCGTTATCCGGCCGCCCCGCGCGACCACGTCAATGGCCAGGCCCGCGCATTAGCCAGTTTAAGTCGATGTTTTGGGTTACTGCCAACTGCGAGAATGAAGGCAAACATGTGATAGATTGTGGGACAATTGAACCGGTGTGGTGTGGGAAGACATCCTGAATGGCTCACGGTGATATGATGGCGCCTCAGCGCGACGCTACCGGACGCCATGGAAAAAAGTCGGCTCCACAAAAGGGCCGACAGGTAGAGCCGGACGCTCTAAAGAAGATCAGGGATTTGCTCCAAGACCTTCCGCGAAGCCGGGATATGCTGGTTGAGGCACTCCACCTAGTGCAGGACAAGTTCCGCTGTATCTCACCTGATAACCTGACGGCAATCGCGACTGAATACCGCCTTGCCTTAACCGAGGTATACGAAACTGCAACGTTTTACCATCACTTTGACGTCCTGACAGACGGGGAAGAGGGGCCTCCCGAAATTACGGTTCGCGTCTGTGACTCCCTGACGTGTGAAATGGCAGGTTCCCAGGGTTTGATTGACTCTCTTCACCCGGCATTGTCAGAATTTGCGAGAATTATCAAAGCTCCCTGCATGGGTGCTTGCGACCGTGCTCCTGCCGCTACCGTGGGAAAGAACCAAATTGCAGCAGCATCGTTAAAAAAGATCAGTACCGCAATCATCGAAAAAAAAACCAACCCATCTATTCCGGATTACGTGGGCTACGACGCCTATGTGAACCAAGGAGGCTATCAAAGCCTAAGACAATGCCAAAATGGCAATAAAACTCGGGAGGCTGTGTTAGCGGAGTTGGAGGCTTCCGAATTGCGCGGCCTTGGGGGAGCGGGATTTCCTGCCGGCCGCAAGTGGCGTATCGTATCCGAATACCCGGGCCCACGCCTCATGGCGGTAAATGCCGATGAGGGAGAGCCTGGCACATTTAAAGACCGTTACTTCATTGAGACTGACCCCCATCGGTTTCTGGAGGGCGTCTTGATTGGGATGTGGGCGGTAGAAGCAAACGCCTGCTATTTATATCTCCGCGACGAGTATCCGGCTGCCCGGGAGATCCTTCTTCGAGAAATCACCCAACTGGAAGGTACCGGATTTCTTTTGCCCGGAAAGCTTCACCTCCGTCGCGGCGCGGGCGCATATATCTGTGGAGAAGAATCCGCAATGCTCGAAAGCATAGAGGGCAAACGCGGTCTGCCACGTCATAAACCACCATTTCCTGCGGAAGTGGGTTTGTTTGGGCAACCTACGTTGATAAATAATGTTGAAACACTTTTCTGGGTCCGGGACATCCTGGAAAAAGGTGCCGCATGGTTCGCAAAACACGGTCGCAATGGACGAAAAGGCATTCGTACATTTTCAGTGTCCGGTCGAGTAAGAAAGCCTGGAGTAAAGGTCGCCGAGGCGGGCATAACGGTCCGGGAGCTAATTGACGAACATTGTGGCGGAATGATGGACGGGCATGAACTTAAAGCCTACCTGCCGGGCGGCGCTTCGGGCGGGATTCTGCCCGCGTCGAAAGATGATATACCATTAGACTTTGGAACGCTTGAAGAACATGGCTGTTTAATTGGATCGGCCGCCGTCATTGTACTTTCTGATAAAGACCGGGCGACTGACGCAGCGTTGAACCTGATGAAGTTTTTTGAATCTGAGTCCTGTGGCCAGTGTACCCCCTGCCGTACAGGATGCGAAAAGGCTGTCGCACTTTTATCAAAAAACAGTTGGGACAGGCAGCTTCTGGTGGAACTGAGCAAGACAATGGTGGATGCGTCGATCTGTGGCCTGGGTCAGGCGGCGCCAAACGGACTGCTGTCGGTCTTCCGATACTTTCCTGAAGAATTAAAATAAGGGGATACCCTTGATGCCTCTAGACGAAAACAGCTCGGAAACAGCTTTCACATTGGATGGTAAGCGCGTGCAGGCAGCGCCTGGCGAAACAATCTGGCAGGTGGCTAAACGTCAAAGTATTGAAATTCCACATCTCTGCTATGCTCCCGAACCTGGATACCGAGCCGATGGTAACTGCCGTGCGTGTATGGTGGAAATCGAAGGAGAGCGTGTCCTTGCTGCGTCATGTATCCGCCAACCAACACCCGACATGGTCGTGCATACAAACAGCGAGCGGGCAACATCATCCCGTCGGATGGTATTCGAGCTTTTGATCGCAGACCAGCCACGGAATGAAATCGCCCACGATAGTGGTTCCACTTTCTGGCGATGGGCTGACCGGATGGAAATTTCAGAGAGCCGCTTCTCGGCAAGGTCAACGCCGCCACCAGACACCTCCCATCCGGCGATGGCAGTGAATTTGGACGCATGCATAAACTGCACACTCTGCGTCCGGGCGTGTCGCGAGGTTCAGGTCAATGACGTAATCGGGATGGCACATCGGGGAACGGAGTCAAAAATCGTGTTTGATTTCGACGACCCAATGGGTGATAGCACCTGTGTCGGGTGTGGTGAATGCGTTCAGGCTTGTCCTACAGGCGCCCTGCTGCCAGCGGCAGTAACATCACCCGATGGACGCATCCAGCCGGACCGCCAGACTGACAGCCTGTGCCCCTATTGTGGTGTTGGATGCCAACTCACCTACAACATCAAAGATGATCAGCTGTTGTTCGTGGAGGGCCGTGACGGCCCGGCAAACCGCAAGCGTTTGTGCATAAAGGGCCGCTTCGGATTTGATTATATCAATCACCCCGATCGCCTGACGACGCCCCTCATCCGCAAGCAGGGCGTTGCGAAAAACCCCGCCACAGATTTTGACCCATCCAGCGCGAATCTGTTTTTCAGAGAGGCTAGTTGGGACGAAGCACTGGATGTCGCTGCCAGCGGCCTTAAACAGGCCATTGACAGAACCGGTGGCAGTGGCTTGGCGGGCTTTGGATCGGCGAAAGGGTCGAATGAAGAGGCCTATCTATTTCAAAAACTGGTCCGAACCGGGTTTCGCACCAATAACGTCGATCATTGCACACGTCTGTGCCATGCTTCATCGGTCTCCGCGTTAATGGAAACGGTCAATTCAGGAGCGGTATCTGCACCGTTTTACGATTGCGAGAATGCCGATGTGATCATCGTGATTGGAGCAAATCCCACGGTAAATCACCCTGTGGCCGCCACATTTTTCAAAAATGCGGTCAAAAACGGTTCAAAGCTCATCGTCATGGATCCACGGGGCCAAGCGCTGTCCCGTCACGCAAACCATATGCTACAGTTCAAGGGCGGTACGGATGTCGCCCTCCTCAACGCAATGATGCATACAATCATTGAAGAAGGCCTGACGGATCAAAACTATATCGACGGTTTTACCGAGGGTTTCAGTGACCTCAAAGCACACGTAAAGGCGTTTCCGCCAGAAAAGATGGCTGAAATTTGTGGGGTCGAAGCAGCGACCATTCGGCTGGTCGCCAGAGAATACGCGCGCGCCGGACGCGGTGTCATTTTTTGGGGCATGGGAATATCCCAGCACGTCCATGGGACTGACAATGCGCGTTGTCTAATCTCACTGGCACTAATGACGGGCCATGTGGGGAGACCCGGTACCGGATTGCATCCGCTTCGAGGTCAAAACAATGTTCAGGGGGCATCGGATGCAGGCCTCATTCCCATGTTCTTTCCGGATTATCTCTCTGTTAAGGATGACATCATCCGGAATCGTTTTGAACAGGCCTGGGCTACAGATCTTAATCCTGTTCCAGGCCTGACAGTCGTCGAAATCATGAATGCAATACACTCCGACGAAATCGCGGCAATGTACATCATGGGCGAAAACCCGGCGATGTCCGATCCCGATTTACGCCATGCACGGGAGGCATTGGCAAAGCTTGATCATTTGGTTGTCCAGGATCTGTTTTTAACTGAAACCGCATTTCACGCCGATGTGATACTTCCGGCGAGCGCATTTCCCGAAAAAAACGGAACGTTCACCAACACCAACCGCCAGGTCCAGATGGGTAGAAAGGCGTTACCCCTTCCAGGCCAAGCACGACAGGATCTATGGATTATCCAGGAAATTGCCAAACGGCTCGGTCTTGCATGGACATACGAGGGTCCCGAGGACGTTTTTATGGAAATGACCGAATGCATGCCATCATTCTCCGGAATTACCTGGGAACGGGTCGAGGAAGAGGGCTCCGTGACCTATCCCGTCGGCACAGATGGCGTCAGTCACGAAATAATTTTTCGAGAAGGTTTTCCAACTGAAAGCGGACGAGGAAAATTTGTGCCGGCAGAGGTTGTCCCCCCTGATGAGATTCCCGACGAAGAATACCCGATGATCCTCACCACCGGGCGAGTGCTAGAGCATTGGCATACCGGCGCGATGACACGGCGCTCGGAGGTCCTCAACAAGATCGAGCCGGAGGCAACCGCGAATCTATCACCGCGGGCGCTTGCTCAAATGGGTATTGAGCCGGGTGACATGATTAAAGTGGAGACCCGACGCGGCGCAATTGAACTGAAAGCCCGTGCCGATCGGGATGTACCAGAAGGTGTAGTGTTCATTCCATTCTGCTATGTGGAAGCGGCTGCCAACCTGCTAACCAACCCGGCGCTTGATCCCTACGGAAAAATCCCGGAATTCAAATTCTGCGCTGCACGTGTTCGCGGTATGCAACTGGTGGCCGCGGAATAGCTGAACTCAGTATTCAGCCAGAACCGTCCTCTCAAACTCGAGCGGCAATGCATCGTTACTTAACTCCGCTGCGCAGAGGCGCCGCAAACCTTCGTTGTTGATAAGATCCCGGATGAAAGTATCGAGATCCTCTCGTGGCGCACAGCGTTCGCGCGCGTAGTTCAATATTTGGGTCTGGCTCATCGCCGGAAATATTCGTCCTCCGGCATCAATTTCTTTCAATGCAACAGGAGAACCGTCAACGTTCACACACCCGACCCTGGCACTGTAGATGTAGGCACGGTCCAGCTGCTCGAAAGTACCATCAATTTTAACCTGAATTAATTCGAGCCCATCGAAGGTATAGTTACGTTCAGTTTCATGCATGCGCTGCAGCTGGGCATCATCGAGCCATAAAATATAGGTAGTCACGGAAGTGCCCGGTGAGGGATAGAACGTCGAAGGAATAGATCCGTAACCAGCAAAGTGGGCTGCGTAAACAGAATCGAAATCCAGCAGGACGCCACGCTGGACAGGAATCTCAAGGTTCCCTGAAAACACGCGGTATTTGCGCGCCAGCTGTTCATGCGACTGATTGGAACCAGCGGCTAGGACTGGTGTACGGGCAGCCCGGTCAAAGCCCTGAGAAGCAACATCAAGGACCTCGCCGTTCCTAAACAGGTAAGATCGTCCGGGAACTGGAAACGGATAGGCTTTGGCATGGGACACGGCATCAGGCATTGGCGCTATTCAGCCTCAAAAGACGATCGGTGTACAGACGATGCTCTAATGCGCTTGACGCTCATCGTACCTTAAGGCAGAACCGCCACACCATGGTTTACGCTAATCTCCGTGACTTTATCATTCACCTCGAAAGGGAAGGCCGCCTTTGTCGCGTATCCACGCCGGTATCCGCCAGGCTGGAGATGACGGAAATTCAGACACGGCTTCTCGCGGATAACGGCCCCGCCGTTTTGTTCGAAAACGTTATACGGGCCGACGGGACACCATCAGACATGCCAGTTCTCGCTAATCTGTATGGAACCGTCGAACGGGTCGCCTGGGGTATGGGCCGAACGCCAACAGATCTCCGTGCCCTAGGCGAGCAATTGGCATTTCTTCGCCAACCCGAACCCCCGGGCGGATGGCGAGAAGCGATGGAAATGCTTCCCCTGCTCAAAACCGTGATGGCAATGAAGCCAAAAACTGTTGCGCGAGCACCGTGTCAGGAAGTAGTGCTCACTGGGGTGGACATTGACCTCAAACGGCTGCCGGTCCAAATCTGCTGGCCGGACGAACCCGCCCCACTAATCACGTGGCCCCTGGTCGTAACCCAAAATAACAAGGCTAGGCCCAACGTTGGCATATACAGAATGCAGGTTACCGGGCCAAATACCACGCTGATGCGGTGGCTTGCACAACGGGGTGGCGCGCATCATGCCAACGTTGCAGCGGATGCTGGGGAAGTCTCCATCCCGGCAGCCGCAGTGATTGGTGCCGATCCAGCGACCATTATAGCGGCTGTGGCGCCGGTTCCGGAAACAATGTCGGAATATCAGTTTGCGGGACTTTTGCGAGGGAAAAAAGTTAATCTGGTGGATTGCAAGACTGTTCCGCTGCAGGTCCCAGCCGAAGCTGAAATCATAATCGAAGGAAATGTTTCGCTAGTAGAGAAGGGTTCCGAAGGTCCTTTCGGAGATCACACAGGTTATTACAACGCCACCGAGGCATTTCCGGTGTTCACCGTATCGGCGATCACAATGCGCAAAGACCCAATATACCTGACAACCTTTACCGGCCGACCACCAGATGAGCCGTCGATGCTGGGTCGTGCCTTAAATGACGTTTTCGTTCCGATGTTGATCCAACAGTTTCCGGAGATTGTCGATTTCTGGCTTCCGCCGGAAGCCTGTTCATACAGAGTGGCAGTTGTCTCGATCCGAAAATCCTATCCCGGTCATGCCAAACGAATCCTGATGGGTGTTTGGTCCTATTTAAAACAATTTATGTACACAAAATTCGTGATAGTGGTGGACAACGACATCAACGTCCGGAGCTGGGATGACGTGATTTGGGCGATTGCGACGAATGTCGACGCAGCACGAGATGTAGACATTATCGAAAACACACCGATCGACTACCTCGATTTTGCTTCACCAGTCGAAGGACTTGGTTCAAAAATGGGCATTGATGCCACGTCAAAGATGCCGCCAGAAACGAACCGGGAGTGGGGTCGTCGCATCAGGATGTCTGATGATACAATCAAGGAAGTTACCAAGAAATGGCAGGAGTACGGGTTGCCAGGACAAGGGCAGTCAATTTGGAAATCAACTGACAGGTAACAAGGAATGCCAAAAAAATATGATCAGCTGGAACTTTTGTCAGATTTGATTTCAGCCGCCAAGAAGCAGGGTGCAGACGGGGCAGACGCGGTTGTATTCGACGCCACCTCCACATCCGTGTCATACAGAATGGGATCTCTCGAAAAACTTGAGCGCGCAGAAAGTAACGATTTAGGCCTGAGGGTTTTTGTTGGAAAACGGCAGGCGATCGTCTCTTCAACGGATTTTAAGCCATCGACACTACAAGGCGTGGTGGAAAGGGCGGTTTCAATGGCCAAGGCCGCCCCCGAAGACCCGTACTGTGGAATCGCAGAGGAAAGCCAGCTTGTCACCTCCCCGCCCGAAATTGATATTTATGACGAAACGGAACCCGCTAATGAAACGTTGATTGAGGCCGCTCGAAACGCGGAAGATGCAGCGCTGAGCGTCAAGGGGATCACCAACTCGGAGGGCGCAGAAACGGGATGGAGTCAAGCGACGATAGCGATCTCTGCATCAAACGGGCTCGCGCAAAGTTACGCAACATCCAGCCACAGCTTGGCCGTGTCGGTTCTCGCCGGCAAAGACACCAACATGGAACGCGATTATGACTATTCTTCCGCGGTATATTTTGACGACCTTGAAGACCCCGAAACGGTCGGACATCGCGCTGCAGAACGGACCGTCAAACGGCTTAGGTCGAGAAAAGTTGCAACTCAGCAAGTCCCGGTAGTTTATGACCCCCGAATTTCCGGCGGTATCATCCGACATTACGCCGCGGCCATTAACGGGTCTGCCATTTCAAGAGGAACATCGTTTCTGAAAGATAGCATAGGCCAACAAATTTTTCCTGACGGGATCAATATCATCGACGACCCACATAGAGAGCGTGGCCTGAGATCCAAGCCTTTTGACGCCGAAGGTTTACCCAACAGAGTTGGTAGTTTCTGCGAGAACGGCACACTTACAGGTTGGGTACTTGACTTGGCGTCTGCGCGGCAACTGGAACTCCAGTCCACCGGAAACGCAGCTCGTGGAACCGCGTCACCCCCATCTCCTGCCATGACAAACCTTTATATGGATCCCGGAGAACTTTCGCCCAAAGACTTGATCTCAGACATCAGAAACGGTTTCTATGTAACCGAACTGATTGGGATGGGCGTGAACCTTGTCACCGGCGACTACAGCAGAGGTGCATCCGGTTTCTGGGTTGAAAACGGGGAGATTACTTTTCCGGTCAGCGAATTGACAATCGCCGGCAACCTCAAAGACATGTTTGCAAATCTTTCGCGAGCAAGCGACTTGGTCTTCCGGTTTGGAACGGATGCACCGACGGTTCGTATCGACGGAATGACCGTGGCCGGCGTCTAGTTTTTCAGTTATTTTTTACGCAATTGCATGTAGTTGGTCGATTTCGGCAAGCGTGGTAATCTGGACCCCGTATTGGCCCCAAGCCGCACTAGACAGGTCATTTTGCCAGAAAATTTTCAGACCTCGGACGCGAGCTATCGACTTTCAGATGCGGCGCACAACACGTCGGATTTCCTTATCCGCCGCTTGCTCCGCGAAGAGCTTTGGCCGCAACGCGCGCGAATAGCACTCACGTTCATTTGTATGATTCTGGTAGCCGGCGGTTCGGCGAGCATGATCTACCTGCTAAAGGATGTCGTCGACCAGGTTCTGATTGCGCGAGACCAAATGATGCTCTATCTGCTGCCTGGAGCGATAATTGTACTTGCTATAATGTCCGGAATTGCGGGCTATTTCGAAGCAGTAAACATGGAAGTCATCGGCCATCGAATGGTCGCAAACCTCCAGCGTCGGATGTACCAGGGGATAATCTGGGCCGACCTTCAGTTCTTTCATAATAACGCAGTGGGAGGGCTGGTAGCCCGCTTTATCAACGATGCTAATCTTCTTCGGTTTTCGGTTGCCAAGGCACTAACAGGGCTCGTCAAGGATTCATTCCTGATCGTTTTTTTATTGGCTATTTTATTCCTTCACAACTGGTCACTTGCATTGCTTACGGTTGTTGTTTTTCCATTGGCGCTTTATCCGATCATTCGCATCGGCAGACGTATGCGAAGGATTTCTCGCAATACGCAAGTAGAAACCAGTGACCTTACGATATTGCTCGATGAGACCTTCCAGGGCGCGCGCCATGTCAAGGCCTATACAATGGAAGGGCACGAGACCGAAAGGGCGTCCACAGCAATCGAGAAAATCTTTGAGTTGACGCGAAAGGCCGCACGCATTCAAGCGATCAGCCGCCCTCTGATGGAAACACTTGGCGGCATAGCACTAGCCATCACCATTCTTTACGGAGGGTTACAGGTAATCGACGGTACGATGACAACTGGGGAACTTGCATCCTTCATGGCGGCCTTGCTAGCCGCCTACCGGCCAATGAAAAATATTGCGAACCTAAATGCAACCCTGCAACAGGGCCTGGCAGCTGCCCAACGGGTTTTTGCGGTGCTCGATTTGCGTCCCACGATATCGGACACAGATAAGGCCAAACCAATGAGGGACGTCCTTGGTGATATACAATTTGACAACGTCCATTTTCACTACGGTGCCGAGGGCAAGGCGCTGAACGGGATCGATATCAATATAGCGGCCGGAGAAACCGTAGCGCTGGTAGGCCCGTCAGGCGCGGGCAAGTCTACCATTCTTAACCTCATCCCGCGGTTTTACGACGTCGAGACGGGAGCAGTCAAAATTGACGGCATAGACATCCGGGACATCTCCCTTACCAGCCTTCGAAGTAACATAGCGTTAGTGAGCCAAGAAATATCACTTTTTGACGATACGATAAGAGCCAATATTGCCTATGGCCGCCCCGACGCAGCCGAGGAACAGATTTTGGCAGCCGCGGTGAGTGCCGGAGCACATGATTTTATTTCCGGACTCCCGAACGGCTATAATACTCAGGTCGGCGGTCGCGGGGTAAAACTCTCCGGGGGCCAGCGCCAGAGAATTGCGATTGCGAGGGCGATGGTCAAAGACGCTCCCATCCTGTTGCTCGATGAAGCAACATCGGCCTTAGACACGAAAACAGAAAGGCAGGTACAAGCTGCGCTGGCACGATTGAAAAGGGGGCGCACGACGATTGTTATTGCCCACCGTTTATCCACGATTGTTGACGCGGATATTATATTTATGTTGGACAACGGACACGTCATCGAGAAGGGCAGACACTCAGAACTTATGTCTCAGGATGGTCATTATGCGCGGCTGTATTCAATGCAATTTTCCGAAGAACCCCCGGCGACGTCAACGATCTCGGTTTGAGCCATGGCATTTACCCGGCGACTACTACAAAGCACCATGGTCAGCTCTTTTTTGAGTTGGCTCACTGCCGGTTACGTCCGCTTTATATGGCATTCCGGTCATTGGCGTATCGAGAATGACGAAATTCCTCGGCAACTAATCGAAACAGGAAAACCATTCATAGCCTGCTTTTGGCACGGTCGAATGCTCATGATCCCAAACGCGTGGAGGTATCGGGCACCTATGAGGATACTGATATCGCAACACCGGGATGGTGTATTCATCTCTCAAACACTCCGACACCTAGGTGTAGGAACCATCAAGGGCTCTTCTACGCGCGGTGGCAGGGGAGCACTGATCACAATGATACGCGCCCTAAAGCAGGGTGGGTACGTCGGGATCACACCTGACGGGCCGACGGGGCCACGCATGCGGGTTGCACCCGGTACCATCACCGCGGCAAAGCTCTCCGGTGCAGCATTGCTGCCAGTTTCATACGGTGCAACGCGCCGTAAAATTCTTGCCACGTGGGATCGGTTTTTGCTCCCAATGCCATTCTCGAAAGGGGTCATCCGAATTGGCACACCAATTCTAATCTCGCCTGACGCGACGGCAACAGAGGTTGAAGCAGCGAGAAATACTCTAGAAGCGGAACTAATCGCTTTGACTCACGCGATAGATACCGACCTTGGTGTCACGCCGGTCGAACCGGCGCCGAAAATACCGAGTGAAAAGCCTATTACGTCAAGCAAGCTCCAATGAGCCTGACCGCCTATAGAGCGCTAACGTGGATGTCGGGGCCCCTTGTCCGCCGTTACCTGAAGCGACGCCTTGAGACTGGCAAGGAAGACCCAAACCGTCACGATGAAAGGCTGGGCATCCCGTCAGAAACAAGACCGGATGGTCCGTTGGTTTGGGTCCACGCTGCAAGCGTGGGCGAATCCCTCTCAATGGTCACACTCATAGAACGCCTATCCCGTCAGCGCCCCGGTATTAATATTTTAATGACGTCAGGCACTGTCAGTTCAGCGCAGATACTGAAGCACCGTCTCCCTGAACGGGTAATACATCAGTTTGTACCGCTAGACCGGGTCCGCTGGACACGCAAATTCCTAGACCACTGGCAACCGGATTTTGTGCTGTGGGTTGAATCCGAATTCTGGCCGGCATTGTTGTCAGAGGTACGCGCCCGTGACATCCCGGCATTCTTGATGAACGCACGTATTTCGACGAAATCGATGCGCGGCTGGAAACGGATTCCTTGGATGATTAAGCCGCTTTTGCGGACCTTTGAACTCTGTATGGCCCAAACGGAACGTGACGCAGACCGCCTAACCATCCTCGGCGCCCAAAACGTTGTTTGTCCCGGCAATCTTAAATTTGCGGCAGATCCCCTGCCCGCAAATTCAAATGCTCTGGCCACAATGGAAGAAGTGATTTGTAATCGTCCACGTTGGATTGCTTTCAGCACCCACCAAGGAGAGGAGGAAGTGATCGCCGGAGCGCACATGCTCCTGAAGCAGAATTTTCCAGATTTATTAACAATTCTTGTGCCACGCCACCCTGCGCGTGGCAAAGAAATAGGCAAGACACTGGTGGCAAAAGGAATGTCAATTTCTAGGCGCAGTCTGCAGCAGCAGTTGGTGGCGGAAACAGATATACTGCTGGCGGATACTATGGGCGAACTAGGTCTTTTCTTTCGAGCAGCTGATATCGCATTCGTTGGCGGATCTCTGGTTCCACATGGCGGACAAAACCCTATTGAGCCAGCCCGGCTCGGCTGTGCAATAATACATGGTCGGCACATGCACAATTTTTTGGCAATCGAAGGAGAGCTGAAAGCAGCTGGTGCATCCGTAGTGGTCCAGTCGTCAAATGACATAGCAAAAGAAGTTGACTTGCTATTATCCAATAAGGCGCTCCGGCAACGCCGGATTGCAGCGTCGCGATCGGTGGCGCAAGGCAAATTCAGCATACTCGATGCAGTTTTTGCTTATCTTGATCCAGCTCTGAACCGCCTGGCGCCTGCCCAACCGATCCATGTCTCCCGCAATGCGCGCGCCTGATTTCTGGCAGCATGGCAACCCATTCGCTGGGCTGCTCACACCGCTAAGCTGGATATGGCGGGTCAGCATGGCAGCACGCACATCGCGGGTGACCCCTGTAAAACTGGACGTGCCAGTTATTTGTATTGGAAACGCGGTCGTGGGAGGGGCTGGAAAAACTCCAGTTGCCATTTCGGTCGCCTGTCTCGCAAGACAGCTGGGCCTCAATCCACATTTTCTTAGCCGTGGATATGGCGGAGCAAACCAGGGACCGCTGTGTGTGGACCCTAGTCAACATCTTTATAGCGATGTGGGTGACGAACCACTTTTGCTCGCGAGGCACGCACCTACATGGGTCGCGCGCAAACGGGTCTCCGGCGGAAAACACGCAATATCAAATGGGGCGGACGTTATCGTTATGGATGACGGGTTCCAAAACCCGGAAATACATAAAGATTTTTCAATCCTTGTCGTAGACGGCGGGTATGGCTTTGGAAACGGCCGTGTCATACCTGCCGGGCCGCTCAGAGAGAGCATGCAATCCGCACTTGAACGTTCAGATGCAGTTGCCATTATCGGAGCCGACACAGAAAAAGTTCAGGAAGCCGTCTCGATAGGAAAGCCGGTCCTTAAAGCCCGGTTTGTACCAAAATCAGACCATAAGGACATTTCAGGAAAACGAGTTATCGCTTTTGCGGGAATTGGCAGACCGGCGAAGTTTTTTGAAACTCTGACGAAGATGGGATGCGATGTCATCGAAACACGATCATTTCCAGACCACTGCGTGTTCGCAAAACACCAAGTCTTGGAGTTACTGGAACTCGCTGAAACGACGGACGCTATCCTTGTTACAACGGAGAAAGACGAGGCTAGGCTGCCGCCGGAAATGAAGAGCGAGATACATATTCTTCGCGTAAAACTTGAATGGAATGACCGGGAAGCATTCGATAAAGTGACCACAAGAGCGATCCTGAAAAAGGCGTAGATATTGGCGCGATATTCAAAACGATATTGGCAAAAACCAAGTCTGCGACATTACATCGAGTTCGTTGCCGTTTGGCCGATTTACGCAGTGTTAAGTCGGATGCCAATCGACGTCGCTTCTGGTTTTCTTTCGGCAATTGGGCGAACTATTGGTCCACGCCTCACCCTAAGCAATCGAATACGGGATAATGTACGGCTGGTCTGGGCGAATATTTCGGATACCGAGACCGAAAGGATCGTGCGCGGAGTTTGGGACAATTTTGCCCGTGTATGCATCGATTATTGGTGTTTGGATCAGGTTCGCCGTGATCAACAACATAGGATCGACATAGTGGGCGCCGAACATCTTGATACTCTTCGAGAAAGCGGAAAATCAGGAATTCTACTTGCCGGACATATAGGTAACTGGGAAATGGTCACACTCGCGGCGCAGCTTAAAGATTTGCCGCTAACGGTGGTTTACCGCCCAATCAATAATCCTTTATTTGATGCATATGTCCGCGGATGGCAAAGCAAGGATGGCGTGGAGTTAATAATGAAAGGTCGGGAAGGTGCTCGACGTCTATTACAAATACTCAAAGGCGACAGACACACGATTATGCTGGTCGACGTCAGAATGAATGATGGCGTCCGAGTTCCCTTTCTGGGCTTGGAAGCGATGACCCCGGCTGCGCCCGCGGCATTGGCGTTAAAGAATGGCGCTCTTCTGGTCCTGGTTCGGGTAGAACGAACAGGGCCTGCGCATTTTCGCGTAACGGTAGAGAAACCGCGGAAGCCAGTCAGTACAGGCAATAGAAACGCAGATATCAAGGCCACTATGACATGGGTTAACGGGCGTTTTAGCGAGTGGATCAATGACCGGCCCGAGGAATGGATGTGGTTTCACCGTCGCTGGGGCAAAAGACCAAAACAAACCGACTAACCATTTTACTCCACGTTACTCCGCACCGGCGGAGCCATAAGCATGGGGTCAAGGCGTTCCTGAAACCAGTTAACACGCCAGTCAAGATGGGGTCCGGTTGAGCGACCTGTAGACCCAACAGTACCAATGTCCTGCCCCTGACTTACCAGCGCACCTACTCGGGTTCCTATGGACTGGAGATGTGAATAAACTGTAGTCAAACCGTGACCATGATTGATAATCACTGTTCCCCCGGTAAAGTACAAATCACCCTGCGCAAGGGTAACGATCCCGGCAGCAGCAGCTAACACTGGCGTGCCTGCTAGAGCGGCGATGTCTACCCCCAGGTGGGGCCGACGCGGCCTCCCATTCAGAATCCTCTGGCTGCCATACACCCCGGAAATCTTCCCTTTCGTGGGCCAGATGAGGCCTTCAGCAAAATACACAACCGGTGTAAAAATCGCCCGCGCCTTGCGAATAGACTTGGCTTCCTCATGAATGCGTCGCATGGCCGCTTTCGGCGGTGTTACCATGCGCCGTGGCAACCCTTGGATACGCTGCACGCTATATTTCCGCTGTTTTATCGACAGCCGCCTTACACTGCGATCTTCATTAGGGAAAATCACCCTAAGTTCCGCGGTATCCTTCGCATCGCGTCCGAACCCGAAAATAAAGCGCCCTGTACCATCGACCTGTAATTTCTGATCATCGAGCCTCACTTGGGCGCCAGGGTCCGTGCGACCCATAACGAGGCCCCCTTGGACGAAATTTCCTTCCAGTGAGAGATTGCCAGTGTGTCCGGCGGAGCAAATCGGGAGAAGAAAACAAAAAGCAACACCACGTGCCCACACTAGAAAAGCGATCCTTGGCCGCTCGGGTTTTTGCTCACAGTACCCTTTTTATTCGGCTTTTCTTTAACCTTTTTCCCAGAGGACTTCATTAGGAGGGTGCCAGCCCGTATTTTGGCCCCTACCTCGCCATCCGAAAATTGTATTGAAATGTTTTGTCCGGGTTTGGTTGTCTGAGCCTTGATAACCGCCCTACCGTCATCGGCACGAACAAGAGCAAAGCCGCGCTCCAGAACACGTTCATAAGACAAACCATTTAGTAATAGTGTCACGGATTGAAGCGCGGTTTCTGCGGTGCCGATTGAACGTTCTATTGCGCCCGACATTCGCCCAATAACCGACAGAGCACGTAAATGCGTTGATCTATCTCTTAGCAAGGCCTGCAGGTTGGTAGTGAGGTGTCCGGACAATTGGGCTATGTCTCGTGATTTTAGTTCAAGAATGTCCCGCGGATTACGGGTCGAAGCTTTGGCCGTCTCAAAACGACTGGCCGCGCGCTCGATTTGCCGCGTCATCACTGCGACAAGGCGCTCGCCACCAAAGTCCAGTGATTGCATTGCGGTCTCAAGCAGGTCCGCAGGACGGGGCAGCCCGCGTAACACCCCCGCCAATCGGATACGGCGGTCTTCCAAATATCTTCCAACACCTTCTACTAGGCGTCTTTCATCATCCAATACCCGGGCGAGAAGTTCGTTGCGGACGGGAACCACTAATTCAGCGGCGGCAGTGGGGGTCGATGCACGATGATCAGATGCAAAGTCAATAAGCGTCGTATCGGTTTCATGCCCGACGGCCGAAATCAAAGGGATGCCGGACGCCGCCGCAGCCCGCACGACCACTTCTTCATTGAATTGCCAGAGATCTTCGAGGCTGCCGCCGCCGCGGGCAACGATAAGAACATCTGGTTTTGGTACGACGCCTTTAGTCGAAAACGCGTTGAATCCGTCAATTGCCGCCGCGATTTTTACCGCGGCGCCATCGCCCTGAACCGGCACAGGCCACATCAAGACGTGACTTGGAAAGCGGTCCTCCAATCTATTTAGAATATCCCGAAACACCGCACCGGTTGGCGAGGTAATCACACCAATAACGACTGGGAGGAACGGCAATTCGCGTTTTCGGGCGGGGTCAAACAGTCCCTCGGCATCTAGTTTTTTTCGCCGTTCTTCAAGCATTTTAAGAAGTGCGCCTTCGCCTGCAAGTTCAATCGCCTCAACGACAATCTGATATCGAGAATTTTTGGGATAGGACGATATTCGGCCAATCGCTATAACCTCCATTCCTTCTTCAAGGCGAAGTGGCAGTTTGTTGACGGTCCCGCGCCAGGCGACGGCATCAATCGCCGCATCGGGGTCCTTCAAAGTGAAATATAGATGGCCAGATCCATGATAGTTCGGCCTTCCAACCTCTCCACGGACGCGAACGTGACCAAACGCCCCCTCAAGCGTTCGTTTAACCGCCTGCGAAACCTCACCAACCGTAAGTTCGACCAAATTGTCACTTCCTGAGGTCCGTTCGCTCGTATCAAAGAATTGATCAGCCATGATGATTCGCATTCTATGTCATCAGATGGGTCGGTTGCCAATGCCATTGGCACAGAATCGAGGATAAAGATATGAAAATTCTTGTTGTAGGGGGAGGTGGACGCGAGCACGCACTGTGCTGGGCCATTGCCGGATCACCCCTTGTGGACAACCTATATTGTGCACCGGGTAACGCGGGTATAGCTCAGGTGGCTGAATGTATATCGATTGGTGCGGAAGACATTGATGGCCTTGTAAATTTTTCGCTCAAACATGAAATTGATCTCGTCGTGATCGGACCAGAAGCACCGCTAGTCCTTGGTCTCGCCGACCGCCTCACCGAAAATAAGATTCGGGCCTTTGGTCCGAGTGCTGAAGCGGCAACCCTAGAAGGATCGAAGGGTTTTATGAAAGATTTCTGTAGCCGACACGGAGTTCCTACCGCCACTTATGGGCGTTTCGCCGACCCCGACGATGCTAAAGCATTTCTAACTGAAACGGGTGCACCGATTGTAGTCAAAGCAGACGGGCTCGCAGCGGGCAAGGGTGTAATTATTTGTGAAACAGTCGATGCAGCGAATGCTGCAATCGACGACATGCTGATCGATAACATTTTCGGAGACGCTGGCGCGGAAATAGTAATCGAGGAATTTATGGAAGGTGAAGAGGTCAGCTTCTTCGCTCTGGTCGACGGTGACAATACATTGCCGCTAGCAACTGCACAGGATCACAAACGAGTGGGCGAGGGCGATACCGGACCCAACACTGGTGGCATGGGCGCCTATTCGCCAGCACCAATAGCCACTTGTGAAATTACTGAAGAAATTATGGACAGAATTATTCTGCCCACTGTTTCGGGGATGAAAGCGGAGGGCAAACCATACAGGGGTGTCTTGTATGCGGGTCTGATGCTGACCAACGAGGGCCCTAAGTTGGTAGAATATAATGTTCGTTTCGGTGACCCGGAATGTCAGGTTTTAATGACCCGGCTGATGTCCGACCTCGTGCCAGCACTTGTCGCCGCATGCGACGGAGAACTGAAGGATTTTGACCTACGCTGGTTTGACGAAACCGCATTGACCGTGGTGATGGCGAGCGCCGGGTATCCGGGTGTTTACAAAAAAGGCTCCGTCATCGGAGGCGTCGAGAAAGCAGCTAAGACTGCCGGAACATTGATTTTTCACTCAGGAACGGAAAGGGGAGCCAGTGGGGAATTATTGGCTACCGGTGGTCGGGTTCTCAGCGTTACCGCAAACGCAAAATCTGTCGCGGAAGCGAAGGAACGCGCCTACAAGGCTATTGACCGAATCGAATGGCCACAGGGATTTTGCCGACGAGATATTGGTTGGCGTGCAATTTGAGGCGCCACTAGTTGCGCCTGCGTGTACGCGATTCGTGGCGTGCCAACCAGGTAGATGCGATGACGATGAGTGAGCCGCCGAGCCACACCCAAACCCCCGGAAACTCGGCGAACAAAAACCATCCAACAATGGCAGCCCAGACCAGCCGGGAAAAAACCACCGGTTCAATTACCGAAATGTCTGCAAGCCTGTAGGCCGTCGTCAGCAGCATATGACCGCAGCTACCCAAAAATCCTATCGCAACCATGGTTGTAAGTTGAACAGGGGTAGGCAGCTGCCAGACAAACAAAATGGCTACCCCTGAAGGCACCATCATTGTCAGAGACAGGTAGGCGACGATTGTCGAGGGCTGGTCCGTGCGGGCCAGAGATTTTGCTATCAGCTTAGAACAAGTCACGCAAAGCATTGAAACGAGTACCAGGATCATCCCGAAATTGAACTCCTGGAAGCCCGGCCGCACAATTATCAGAGCACCACCAAAACCAGCGGCAAGCGCGGCCCAGCGTGGACCACGAACGGTTTCACCAAGAATAAACATGGCGCCGATCGCGACAAAAAGTGGGCCGGTGAGGGATAGAGCGGTCGCATCTCCCAAGGGGACTAGGCTAAGTGCGGTAAACCAAAGGAGTAGTGAAGCGCCATTAAATAAACCACGCAGCATGTGGAGCGGTAGCCGCGTTGTTCGGAGAATGGAAAGGCGCGTTCGCATCAGGATGGGTGCAAAGAACAAAAAACCGAAAAGCGCCCGAAAAAATGCGATCTCCATTGGATCAATATCGTTTGAAAGAAAGCGAACCATTCCATGCATTGAGGCAAAAAATGCTCCGGACGCAATGGCGAGGATGATGCCGCGCATCGTTGGAGACACGGTCTCCATCTCAACGATGTAACGGATGGGGTTTTTAAAACTCATTCTTTCCCACATAGCCATCTGCGCGTTGCAGCGTCAATTGTGCACTAAGATGGTGCTTTCCGTGCACCGCAATAACGGTGTAATAAAGTCGAAGAGGATGTGGAGTGTGCAACATGAGAGAAAATCAGATCAAAATAGCGTGGAACGAGAAGAGGGCTGCAATAAACGTATTTTTGTGTATTCCAAGCTCTTTTTCGGCGGAGGTCATCGCATCACTCGGCTGGGATGGTGTCACAGTGGACATGCAGCATGGGGTCACGGACTACAGTAGTTTGGTCCCGATGCTGCAGGGTATAACACAATACGAGACAGCGCCCATGGTGCGCGTACCATGGAACGATCCTGGGATCATAATGAAATCCCTAGATGCAGGCGCCTACGGGGTGATCTGCCCGATGATAAACACACGCGAAGAATGCGAGAAGTTTGTTGGCGCCTGTCGCTATGCCCCGGAAGGCTACAGGTCTACAGGACCGGTCCGGGCGATCTTTTACGCTGGTAACGATTACCATGAGCACGCAACAAACACGATCCTAACATTTGCCATGATCGAAACGCAGCAGGCCGTCGACAACATAGATGAAATCTGCACTGTGTCTGGGCTGGACGCAGTTTATATTGGGCCCTCCGACCTATCGGTTTCGCTCGGAGGAAGCCCGGGTGGCGATCAACGGGACCCGCCGGTAATGGAACGGATCAAGGCAATTTTGAGGGCCGCCCATCGTCATGACATCAAGGCAGGCATTCATGCGATGACGGCAGAGTACGCCAACGAAATGGTTGCCAGAGGGTTTGATCTGGTCACATTGTCGAGTGATTTCCGGCACATGTTGGCAAGCGCTTCGAATATGCTTTCTAAGACGATGGGGTCCGTCAAATAGACGGCTCCAATAAAGGAGGAAAGGATGCCGCAGAGAACTAAATTTGACCGGAGCGATGAAGATAGTGGAAACGTCATCGCACTGGAACACGCCAATGTTTGCATCCCCGACCAACGTCTGGCTACCCTGTTTTATGTGACCGGACTGGGGCTAACACGAGATCCCTACTTGGTAACCAGCGTAAACAACATGTGGATCAATATCGGTCGGAACCAGTTTCACCTGCCAACCCATGAACCACAGGTATTGAGAGGAAAAATCGGTATTGTCATACCCGATCGGAAGGCCTTGCTGGCCCGACTTAGGTCGGTAAAAACCTTGCTGAAAGGAACTAAATTCAGGTTTACGGTCGCAGACTCTTTTGTCTCCGCCACCTGCCCATGGGGAAACAGTTTCCGAATCCATACACCGTCAAAACAGTTCGGGCAGATGGCATTGGGCATTGCTTACATTGAATTCGGGGTGGCCCCAGGCAACGCTGCCGGTATCTCCCGGTTTTATAGACAGATACTTGGTGCGCCAGCAGTTGTACAAAAAACAAAGGGTGTGGCAGCGCACGTTCAGGTGGGTCACCATCAGGAACTGATTTTTCGGGAAACAACCGGTCGCATCACTCCGTTTGATGGCCACCACATCCAGATTTACGTTGCGGATTTTTCGGGGCCATACAATGGGTTGCGGGAACACAACCTGATTTCGGAAGAAAGTAACCAGCACCAATACCGGTTTAAAGACATCATTGACCTGGAAACAGGCAAGCTCCTGTTCTCGCTGGACCACGAAATACGTTCGTTAACACACCCGCTATTTGCCAGACCATTGGTTAATAGGAACCCGAATCAAACAAACCGTGATTTTGGGGCTGGCCACGAGAACCAATCCTGGGCGCTGCCATCTACTCCGTAGGGTACCTTGCCCGGTGACGGGTAAACTCCGATCTCAGTTTTAGAAACTAGACGGGTGGCCGTCACCCCAGTAAACGCTATAATCAAAAAGCCAGCGAAAAACTTGAAAAAGAAGGGGTAGGATATGAAAAAATTTATACAAATGGGTCTCTTTGCGGTGGGCGTCACCGCAGCAGGGACAGCCTGCGCCCTGGCTCAAACCGAGATCAGCGGCGTTCGCTATTACGACTTTACACATTCAATACCGATGTTTGCACCCACAGCCGGAGACATAACGAAACCCGACCTGTCAAAGCCATTCAAAAACTCGAAACCTGTTGCAAGCTTTGGATTTCAGGCGACACGCAAAATGAAAAAGCCATTCAAAACACAGAAAGGATTTTTTCAATGGGGCTGGTTCCACTTCGACGAACACTACACGACCCATCTTGATTCCACAGACCACTACCTGAACAAAAACAAGTCTAGAAATGCTGACAAGCGATCAGTCGACCAGTACACCCTCAGAGACATAATCGGGCCGATCGTCTATATAGATATTTCAGGGCGGGTCACGAAGGAACTTGCCAAAAACGGTGGAAAACCCTCGCCAAACACGAAAGTAACCAGTTTTAGTACGTCAACAGGGGCGACAGTGCTGGCATCCGATATCGAAAATGTCGCCGCCAAAATTGTCGACCGGGCCTGGATCGTTGTGCATTCAGGCTGGGACAAGTTTTTTGTCGGCAAGGGTCCAAAAAATCCATTCATGCACCCCTATATTAACGGTCTCAACTATCCTGGGTTTGGCAAAGACGCCGTCGAAAAACTTATAGAGATAGAAAATCGTAAGGGCGTCCAGATCAACGGGATCGTGATGGATAATCTGTCAATTGATTCCGGTGAATCTGGTCGCGGTTCCGATGGCAAAAACCCCTATGGAGACGGCTGGTATGCACACCAGCTTGGACTGGCCCGTGGCTGGAAATTGCTCGAGAATGCTTCAGGCACTGGCCAACTGGCGAATGAAAAAGGCAACTGCACGCTTATCGCAGGGGCTATCCGCCTAACGTCTGCATCGGGGGCGCCAGCCCGCGTAATTGCGGCCTGTCGCTGATAGAGAGCGATTTTCGGGCCGGTCATATATTGTAGATATCGATCGGCCCGACGATCCTGTCATCGTGAACAAAGACTTTCTTTGTCTTGATCCTTAATCCGTCGGAAGTAGCTATCAATAAATATTCATATAGACCACCCCGAACAAGTCGACCGCGCGTGCGCAAATAACTATTTACCATCCAAGATGCGGATACTTGTACGAGGCCTTCATCGGCGCCGTGAACCAACACATTGGTCACCAGATGAGCCGTATGGGGTATAGGGTCAGTAGCGTATGAATCTCTGCCATCAATACGGAAAATGCGTGCTTCAAGTCCAGCACGGTCCATGTACATAAGACTTACATCCTTATCGGGATCTTTGGTCCAGCATTCGTCTCCGTCCATTGCAGGAACCCAATAGACCGCGTCATTAGTATAAAGCGCTAGCCAATCATTCCATCGCCTGTTGTCCAGAAACCAGGCCTCCAAGTGTAACAGCTGCATTGCAGTCTCTGTCGCAACGTTCATCGATCCAGTTGCTCCACCCATTCTCGCCAAAAAGAAAAAAATGGGGTTTCGACCTCGCGCCCGGGATTACTGTTGACCGGCGTAACTCCCAATTCATCCGCCGCCTCGTCTGGACCGTCAATTAGTGTTTTGTGACCGAGCGCCAAATCATTCCAGCCATCATGCAGTGCTTCGGAACCAGCCTGTACCCCCTCCATCGCACGCACATCATCCGGAACCGCAAGGCTGGATGGGAAAAAGAAATCCTCGTATTTACGTATACGAGCCCGTCGAGCTTCGGGCGCTTCGCCCCGAGGAGCAATACACCAGGTCTCTATCTCGGTAAGTTCATGTGAAATCGGTCGCCAGACCCGAATGCAGGTTGACGCCACGTCATTAAGGAGCAGGTTAGGGAACAGTGTCACCGTCCGGCCGCGCTCGAGCATCCACTTAACCTTCCCCTCAGTAAAACGCTTTCGAAGGTCACCACGCTGCGACCAAAGGGGACCTGCTTCCGGATGACCACGGTCCGCCCAGTTAATCATGTGCCCGTTCCCAACGTCGTAACCACCTGACCCTATTTTTTCAAGACTGAGTATGCGGCTCGCCTCGGTCTTCGCCATCCCCATATCCCCGTCTGGTGAAAGTGTCTCCCTATAACCGATTGTGGTCGCGAAATTCCGGTGAACAGTGGCAACGTGATAGCCATCTGTCGAGTTTTCAGTCTGTAACTTCCAGTTTGCGGACATAATATAACGACTTTCACCACGGAGAACCTCCAAGCCCGCCGGGCCCTGATCAGCAACCAGATCAATAAACGGCCGGGCCCCTCCCAGAAACACCTCAAGTGGTGGTGCGGCGGGATCCACGCACCCGAACAGAAAACCCCTGTAACTTTCAAATTTCGCGATCGGTCTCAGGGCTGTCCCAAGCCGCGCAAGGTCTCCCTTACGATAGGCATCATCGGCACCACGCACCAGTGTACAGGCTCCATCGGCGTTATAACACCAGCCATGGTAACGACAGGTGAGCGTCTTTGCTGATCCGGATGTCCGCCCTGTCAGCTTCGACCCGCGATGACTGCAGGCGTCATAGAAGCAGTGGACTTCACCCTCGGTTCCCCTTATTACGAAAACGGGGTGGGTGCCGATGCGGGTTGCGACGTAATCGCCGTGATTAACGACTTGGCTTTCGTGACACAAATACAACCAGCAACGATTAAATATGTTCGCCATCTCCAGATCAAAGATGTGAGAGTCTGTAAACGCGTTTCGGTTCACCCGAAAAATATTGTCTGATGGCCGATCATCAAGCAACGAGCGGACACAAGGTCTATCCTGATTGGTATTCAAGGTCATGATCCATGGTTCGCTATTGACGCATTATCTGTCAAGGCGATGTTAGAGTGTTTGCAAACGATTGATGTAAAAGTTTTACACTGAAGAACTTTAATTTTGGTACTACATCGGTTGCCTCTGGCGCGGCCAAGCCAGAGGGGTTAAATCTGCCATATAAATATTGCGGATCGGGATAAGTTACATGAATGGTTCTGGTATTGATCGCGGCAACACCGTGTTTGGAGATATTCGCGGTTGGATAGATGCGCTCCGTGGTGCAAATGAGTTGGAGGAAATTACCGGAGAAGTCGACTGGGACGTTGAACTCGGCAACGTCATCCGCATGATGCAGGGGAGTGGCGACGGGCCAGCCTTTCTGTTCTCCAACATAAGGGATTATAGCGCCCGTGATGCCATCTGCTCAAAGATCTTCACAGGCGGTCATGCGAGCTATTCACGCATCGCCATGATGTTTGGCCTGCCCCAGGATACGCCAGCCAGAGAACTGGTGAAAATTTGCCGTACAATTTTTCAGGAACGAATCGAGCCGCGAACTGTCAAAGATGGACCAGTAAAGGAAAATGTCCTTACTGGATCCGACATTGATCTTCTCAAATTCCCTGTTCCAAAATGGAACAGGCTCGACGGTGGCCGTTATGTGCTCACCTACGCGGGCTGCGTGACCAAGGACCCGGAAACCGATTTACACAACGTTGGTATATACCGCGGGATGGTTGGAGGACCCGCGGAAATCCCGGTCCTGCTCTGGCGTGCACAGCATTGGGGTGGGCATTTTTCAAAACATCAGCAGCGCGGCGACGAAATGCCGGTCGCCTATGTCATCGGCTGGGAGCCATCACTGGGTTTTACTGCTGGTGCGCCGGTCCCCCGAAGTATTTCGGAATACGACGTCATGGGCGCTATTCGTGGTGAACCGGTGGACCTGATCGAATGTGAAACCGTGCCACTCAAGGTACCCGCAAGTGCCGAAATCGTGATTGAGGGATGGATCTCGACAGACCCCGCCACCTTCACCGACGAAGGCCCATATGCTGAGTTTACCGGTTTTTATGCTCCAGAGCGCTCCAAGAAACACACAACACGCGTTACTGCAATTACACACCGTAACGACCCGATATTCCGTGGGACGGTAGAAGGTGCCATTCCAGGTAGTATTGGCGAGAATCCAATTATGAGTTCGATTCACCGTTCTGCAGTCGCCTGGAACGCTCTCGAAAGTGCGGGTGTTCCGGGTGTCGTTGACGTGTTCGGACATCCGATCCAGGCAGCCGTGAATCTTAACGTCGCAATTAACCAGACCTATCGGGGACAGGCCAAACAGGTGGCAGCAGCCTTGTGGGGGGATTCATCGTCGCACGTGCGATACAAGCACGTAACTGTGGTTGACGCAGACATCGATATCCATGATTACGAGGCAGTCGACTGGGCCTACGCGTGGCGGGTAAACGCGGGCGAAGATGACATTGTTACCTACCCTGCCAACTGGGGTGCGGGTCTCGATCCCAGCGTCCGGCGGCGAGATGCCAATGTACACCTTTTCGGCACAGGAAAGTGGTGCCGGGTCCTGACGGACGCTACCATCAACCTCGATTACGAGCCGGAACGGGACGGGCAACGTTATCCACCCACCGTCCGTCCCTCAAACGAAGACATGAGCACGATCGAAGAGCGCTGGAATACGCTAGGGCTCACTGGTAAATGGAACAAACATCTTTCTTCAGACAGCTAAAACCCCTGCATTCCGCGCATGAGGATATGCGTTGGGAGGAATTGACTCAGGGTCTGGGTATGTTGAAATCCATAAACAAAAAATTAATGTCGGTGTCCCCTTGGATCTAGGTTAGGGGCCTGTAAAAGAAGAAAACAAGGAGCTGACCATGTCCAACGAACTTGGCGCCATGCATAACAAGATTGTTCCACACGCTTTCGGAGACCTGCGCGGCTGGATCGATGCATTGCGTAATGCGGGAGAATTGCAGGAGATAGACGTAGAAGTCGATTGGGATTGCGAATTGGGCACCGTTGCTCGCAAAACATTTGGACAGGGAAATGGCCCTGCCCTTCTGTTCAACAACATTACAGGATACGGCGAAGGCGATGACGTCTATTCGCGGCGCGTATTCACTGGTGGGCTGTCAAATTATACCCGTGTCGCCATGCTACTCGGGCTTCCCAAAGACGCACCGGTCCGCGATCTGGTGCTCGCTACACGTCATTTCCTGCAACAACGGGTCAAGCCGATAGAAGTCAAAGAAGGTAAGGTTAAAGAAAACATCGTCAATGGCGACGACATTGATATTTACAAGGTTCCTGTGCCGCGCTGGCACCGGGAGGACGGTGGCCGTTACATCAACACGTATCAGGCCACGGTCACGATGGACCCAGACACGGGACAGCATAATCTTGGTATATACCGTGGCATGCTGGGCCAGAAGGACACGCTGCCCGTCCTGCTTTGGCGAGCGCAGAACTGGGGTGTTCACTTTCAGAAATGGGCTGATCGCGGGATGAAAATGCCGGTTGCCCACGTATATGGCTGGGAGCCAGCATTGCCGTATTGCGCGTCAGCACCTATTCCGACAGGCGTGTCAGAATACGAAGTCATGGGCGCCATCCGTGGCCGACCGGTAGAACTTATCAAATGCGAAACCAGTGACCTGATGGTTCCCGCTGACGCGGAAATGGTTATTGAGGGCTACATTGATCCGGATCCGGAAACATTCGAGATGGAGGGTCCATTTGGGGAATACACGGGCTATTTTGGTGGCGACCAAGGGCCTAAACACGTTACCAAGGTCACAACAATCGCCTATCGTAACGACTCTATTCATCGGGGCACTCTGGAAGGTACACTACCAAAGATGCTTAACGAAAACTCGGTTACCAGTTCGGTTCAGCGGGCGGGCGTTGCGTGGAACGTGTTGGAACGTGCCGGCGTACCCGGTATCACGGACGTGCACTGCCCTGCAGCCAACAATGGCACAACCCTTATGATCCAGATGAACCAGACATATCGCGGCCAGGCAAAACAGGCGGCGGCGGCGGTCTGGGGGTCCAACGCTGCTCACTTGCGTTACAAAAATATCTGGGTGGTTGATGAAGATATTGACATTCACGATTACGGATCGATGGACTGGGCCTTCGCCTATCGCGTAAACGCAGCGGAAGACGATATTGTCTTTTTCCCAAGCTCTTTTGGTTCGTTACTTGACCCATCAACCCGGCTACGTGACCGAGATCCGCTAAAATTTGGTACGGGCAAATGGTGTCGCGTTTTAATTGACGCGACCATTAATCTCGACTTTGACCTAGAAGATCAATATAGCGGGAACCGGTATCCCCAAACCGTCCACCCCCACAAGGAAGATATGGAGAGGGTGAACGCTCGGTGGGAAGAATATGGTTTCGAAGCTGATTGAAACTCTACTTGCCTCGGTTACCGGCGTGACGCAAAAAATGATTTAAGCAAACTAGTGGCATTACTTGCACCTATGCCACCGTACACATCTGGCCGATGGTGACACGTCGGCTGTTCAAATATGCGTGGTCCATTTTCGACGCCGCCTCCCTTGGTGTCGGATGCACCGAAATAAACGCGACGAATGCGAGCGAAGGAAATAGCTGTTGCACACATCGGGCATGGTTCAAGGGTAACATACAAATCACAACCGGAGAGGCGAATATCGCCACTTTCAGTCGCAACCTGTCGGATCACAAGCATTTCTGCGTGAGCAGTGGGATCTTTCATTTCTTCAATCCGGTTTCCGGCTCGTGCAAGTATCTCATTACTTCTGACGTCAACGATGACAGCCCCAACCGGCACTTCCATGCGTTCGAACGCCGCAACCGCTTCCCGAAGAGCAATTTCCATAAAGTTTGTCTGACAGAATGACGTTTCGTTAGAAATGAAATCAACCTTTCGCTTTAAATGAAAACGGTCAAGCGCCAATACATGGCCTTTTTTTGCCTGTTGGGCAAACGCTACACTCAAGGTGTATAAGTGATGAAATGTCTTCATCGAACAATAATGAGAATACTGTTTGAATTATGTTTTCTGCAAATTCAGAATCCGTGCTTTGATGACGGAAGAGACCTTGAATGTTTTGATCTATGGGACCGACACTAAAAACAATTCAGACCGGGAAATAGAAACATCGTATGAGTGCACCCCTGATCGGTATTACTCTTGACGCGGAAAAACCCGGCGGTTACTCCCGCTTTGACTGGTACGCAGTCCGGGAAAACTATGCCACCGCCGTGTCAAATGCCGGTGGATTACCTATTATGTTGCCGCACGAAGTTGACCTAGTGCCCGAATATCTGGACCAAATCTCGGGTTTGCTTATAACCGGCGGAGCGTTTGATGTGGATCCGGCGCTTTTCGGATTTAAATTACGCCATTCAAGCGTAACTCTGAAGGCGCAAAGAACAGAGTTTGAGTGGGCTTTAACCAAAGAAGCGCTGAGCCGAAACATGCCGGTACTCGGTATTTGTGGCGGGCAACAGCTTCTAAATGTCATATTGGGTGGAACGTTAATCCAGCACATACCGGACGAAGTAGCGGGGGCACTGGCCCATGAACAACCCAATCCCAGAAACGAGGCGGGCCACCACGTTGCGGTTGAGAAAAACACTATTCTTCATCGGATTGCCGGCACCTGCCACCTCTCGGTTAATTCCGCTCACCACCAGGCGGTAAAGGACATAGGACCAGACGTTGTTATAAACGCACGCGCTAGCGACGGCATTATCGAAGGCATCGAATCTCCAAAATACCGTTTCTGTCTCGGTGTTCAGTGGCACCCGGAATTCTCTGTTGATCCAGCCGACGCGAAAATTTTTCACGCTTTCATTATTGAATCTGAAAGACGATCGTGACCGCCAAAGTCGGTGAGCGGATTGCAAAACGGCTGTCGCGCTCAGGCGTATGTTCCCGTCGCGAAGCTGAGCGCTGGGTCGCGGAAGGGCGAATTACCGTTGACGGCGAGCAATTAACTGAACCTGGTACGCTGGTAACAGCGAGCTCTGATGTCCGGGTCGACGGGCAACCGATTGGACTTCCACGGGCCACCCAAGTCTGGCGATATAACAAGTTACGGGGCTTACTTTGTACAAACATTGATCCACGTGGTCGGCCAACAATTTTTGACCACCTTCCCTCTCACCTTCCCAGGGTCATGTCGGTTGGACGGCTGGATTTTGACTCGGAAGGACTCCTTCTTTTGACCAATGACGGTGAACTGGCTCGACAAATGGAATTACCACAGAATGCATGGATTCGCCGTTATCGAGTACGTGTTTTTGGTACTCCGACAAAAAATGCACTCAAAACACTCAAATCCGGGATCAGTATCAACACAATTGATTATGCTCCAATCGACACAACAATTGATAATACACGGGCGTCGAATTCTTGGCTCACGGTATCCCTTGGAGAGGGTAAGAATCGCGAAGTGCGTAAGGTTTTCGAACACTTAGGTTATCCCGTCAGTCGCCTGATTAGAACGGCATACGGTCCATTTCAACTCGGCCAATTACCGCGGGGCAATGTCAGAAAAATCGCCAGTCGGGTTATAAAGGATCAGCTGGGAACTGGCATCTGAGATCGCGAATGCGGATAGTCGGGGGCAGGCATAAAGGACGAACAATCTCGGGACCACACGGGCATGAGGTGCGTCCGACTTCCGATCGGGTCAGAGAATCGGTGTTCAATATACTGGAACATCGGGACTGGGGAGAAAGCGGATTGTCCGTACTAACCAACGCCCACGTGCTCGATGCGTTTTGCGGAACCGGCGCATTGGGATTAGAAGCCTTGAGCCGTGGCGCCTATCATACCACATTTATGGACATCAGCAGAGATTCCATCGACAGTTGTAGAACAAACGTGGGAATGTTGAATGAATATAATGCAGCGACGATTTTGAGGGGAGACTGCCTCAAACCGGTACGCCCATCCGAGGCCTGTAACCTCGTTTTTCTTGATCCGCCTTATAAGGAGAGAATCGCAATGTCTTCGCTCGAGGCATTGGCCGCTAACGGATGGATCGCAAATAAAGGAATTTGTGTAATAGAAACCAGAGCCAATCAGCCCCTCGAAACACCTTCACAATTTGAAAATTTGGATCAGAGAAAATATGGAGCAGCACGGTTGAACTTTCTGCGATACAGGCATGACCCAAATCAGTTTTTGCCCTAACGCCTTCCGAAAAGACGCTCGATGTCTGTCAACTCGAGTTCCACATAAGTCGGTCGCCCATGATTGCACTGTCCCGAATGGGGTGTTGCTTCCATTGCGCGCAACAGGGCATTCATTTCCACCGCGCCCAATCGCCGTCCCGCGCGAACGCTTCCATGGCATGCCATGGTCGAACAAATTTCTTCCAGCCGCTCCCTAAGCGCTAGGTCGGCACCAAATTCTTCAATTTCATCTGCTAGATCTTTCAGAAGGTTAGATATATCGGCCTGCCCGAGAAGTGCCGGCACCTCGCGAACCACAACTGCGCCGGTCCCAAACCTCTCTATGATCAAGCCGAGTTCCCTGAATTCATCCGCCTTTGCGCAAATGCGCTCTGCGGCAGTTTCTTCAAGCTCTACGACTTCTGGGATTAGAAGCCCTTGTCGCTTGACGCCATCTTCCGCGAGTGACTCCTTCATGCGTTCATAAACAAGCCTTTCATGTGCCGCATGCTGATCGACGATAACAATCCCTTTCTTCGTCTGCGCCACGATGTAGGTGCCATGCACCTGTGCCCGTGCGGCGCCAAGCGGGTAAGAATCTTCAGCGGTAATATCGACAGCCGCACCCTCCTGCGCGGAGGGAACATCCACCACCTCCATTGCCTCGTTAATCGAGTTTGCATGAATTGCACTCCCCCCTCCGGACGATTGCAGGGGACGGCTTAAACGGTGTCGCTCATCCGCATGATGGACCGGGCCTGACCGAAAGGCACCGAGAGCAGCGGACGCAACCGTGGTCGATGCGCGGTGTCCTGCCGCCTCAAGCGCCCGTCTGAGACCACCAACAATTATACCTCTAACCAATCCGGCATCACGAAAACGGACCTCCGCCTTTGAAGGGTGTACATTCACGTCAACAGTCTCTCTTGGAATATCGAGGAAAAGTGCAACCATGGGATGACGGTTCCGGGCCAGAAAATCCTGGTATGCGCCGCGAACCGCTCCCATGAGGAGCCGGTCCTGTACCGGCCTGCCATTAACAAACAAATACTGTGCCCGAGCATTCCCTCGATTAAGTGTGGGAACACCTGCAAAGCCGGTCAGCCTCAATCCTTCTCGCTCGGAAGAAACCGGGACGGCATTCTCGGCAAATTCTTTTCCCATGACACCCGACAGCCTCTCAAGACGCATATTCAACAAGTTCCCTTCTAATCTCCCATATTGAAAACGTGTCCGGTCATCATCCGTGAGCGTGAAGGCAATCTCAGGATGCGCCATTGAAAGACGCTTGAGCGTATCCGCTACGTGATTAATCTCCGTTTTTAGGGTTTTCAAAAACTTTAGCCGTGCCGGGGTAGCATAAAAAAGATCGAGGACATCAACCCGCGTTCCCTTTCCATGCGCGGCAGGCATGACCATGTGTTTTCTGCCACCGTCAACCTTTATCGAAAACGCATCAGACTCACCATCGGCACGGCTGGTAATACAAACCCTTGATACAGCGCCTATTGACGGCAGTGCTTCACCACGGAATCCAAGAGTTCTAATATTTACGAGATCATCATCAGGAAGTTTGGACGTGGCGTGACGCTCTACCGCAAGGGTAAGCTCGTCGGGTGACATGCCCTTTCCATCATCCGAAACAGATATCAGGACCCGCCCACCACCCCTCAGAACAACATCTATATGCTGGGCGCGCGCGTCTATGCTGTTTTCAACCAATTCCTTCACCGCTGCGGCAGGGCGTTCTATAACCTCACCGGCCGCGATCCGATTTACCAACGGCTCGGGTAGCAGGCGCAGAGTCATTTCACACCCCGTTTACTAAGATATTGGTGTGTCAAAATTTTTCCCTCTTCCACCGCCGGTTGATCATATGGGTTAACGCCGATCAGGTCGGCCGCTATGACTGTTTCAATCATGAAATGCATCATCAGCGCTCCTAGGGATGACTCATCGACGCTAGTAACATTAAATAAGCGCGTTGGTCGGCCATGGTTGGCAAGCGTATCCGCTGTTGCACGGCCGGCGGCGGTTAAAAGGTCCCCGATTGTTCGATCTTTTAAATAAGACAATCCCTCTGCGTCAGAAAATTCGTCTGGAATTTTTGCGCCTTTTCCAGTTGTATCAGTCAGAATAAGGGAAAACATCTTGTCTGCTGGACCGTCTATGTAAAGTTGTAATTGGCTATGCTGATCGGCTGTACCGATCGCCCGTATGGGCGTTATTCCTTCCCCTTGTTTCCCCAAGCTCTCCGCCCAAAGTTGGCAGTACCAGAAGCCGAATTGAGACATGCGATCGCAATATGGCATCAAAACGGAAGTCGAAATCCCTTTGTTGCGATTAAGTCCTACGGCGGTAGCCGCTCCCACAGCTGGCGGGAAATCAGCCGCAGCGTTACCCGCCGTCAATAAATCTATGACCGTGGCGGCTCCGGACCTAATGGCGGTAATATCCAGACCTTTTATACACGCTGGCAACAATCCCGTTACCGAAAGTCCGGAATACCTGCCCCCAACACATGGATCATGGTCAAGGATAGTACATCCGAGGCGACGGGCAATCAGAGATAATGGATTGTCCCCGGGTTCGGTGACCACTGCGAGATGGTTGGGAATGTTTTTCGCAGTGACAAACTGCCGGAGCACAGAGACCAAAACCCCAAACTGGGCCAGTGTTTCGGCGGTGAAACCCGATTTTGATATTGCAATAATCCCGCTAGTCGCCCAGTCAAGTGATCCTATCAGAGCATCAAAGGTAACTGGATCGACATTGTCCATAAAATGCACGCGTGGGCGGCTTTCAAGATTGGCCAAAGAGCAAAGGGTCTGACCACCAAACGAAGAGCCACCTGTACCCAATATCACGACATCCTGAAATGTACCGGAAAACATTTCGGCGACGTCATATATTCGCTGAATGTCATCCTTTTTTGCAGGTAGTTTTAGAAAGGGAAGTGTACCAGCCGCAAGCCCACCACGGAGTTGTTCCATAGCCGTTTCCGACAAAGTGACGTACCGGTCAAACTCAGCCTGACCTAGACCTCCGTCGCCAATTTCACCCGCGAGGCAATCGGTTAAATCCTGATGATATGTAGCATTCATTAGAGGTAATCCGTTGCTATTTTAAGTCATGGCGACGAATCGGGAAAATGTGCAGTTACCGGTTAGGTATTCTGCTGTGGATAAGTGTTCGAAACAGGGTACGGAGAACGGCTAGGGGGATTTCTGAAACTTCTGTGGATCACCGACAATCACCACCGTGATGTCACGGGCCTTGTATAACTGCCGGGCAACGCGATTCGCCATTTGAAGTGTCACCGAACTAATCAGCGAAGGTCGTATGGAAATATAATTTCTACCGAGTTTGGAAATCTGCATTCCGACGAGCAGATCGGCGATTGCAAGGCTAGACCCAAAGCGAAGGGGAAACACTCCATTGAGATAGGATTTCGCGTCATCAAGTTCGGTTTGAGTGACCCCGTATTCACCCATTTTCTTCCATTCCGCCCGGATCAGGCCCAACGACTCAATCGCACGCGCGTTTTGCGTCGCAACGCCGCCGACCAGCAACGCGGAGTGTTGCATGGGGTTGAGGTATGCATACACCGAATACGCTAAACCGCGCTTCTCTCGAATTTCTTCGTAGAGCCGGGAATTCAAGTTACCACCTCCAAAAATCCTAGTGACCAAAGCCGCGGCATACCAGTCCGGATCATCACGTTTCAGCCCCTTGTGCCCGAAAACCATAACACTTTGTGGTATTGGCTTTCGAACAACAATTGTTCTACCGGTAACAGTGGCGACTGTTTCCGGAACCACTAGGCTGGTTCCCCGCGCTGGTAAATCACCAAACACCTGATCAAGGCGTTTCTTTAGTTCAAATTCCGATATATCGCCAACAACCCCTACAACAAGACGTTCTCTTGTAAAACTGTGGCTGACATAAGAACGAAGATCGGCTCTAGTGATCGCGCTCACGGTCTCTTTGGTGCCAGTTTTCGGTTTAGCGTACGGGTGCCCCTTAAAAACTGTCTCCGCCCAAACCTTCATCAATATTTGCTCAGGCTTTTCCGCCTGCCGACGAAGAGATGCGAGAATCTGGGAGCGAATGCGGTTCACTGGCGCCAGATCAAACCGCGGACGTGTAAGTGCCAATCTCAACAGACCGAATGCTTTCTTCCGTGTTGATCTCAGGGTGCGCAAGCGTCCCATAAAATGGTCACGCCCGACATCAAACGACATTCGCGCGGCGATATCTTCGACGGCGTTTTGGTATTCTTGGGATGTTTGTGCGCCAGCTCCTTCGTCGAGGAGCAAAGAGACCATTTGCGCCAGTCCTTCCCTGCCATCAGGATCGGTAGCCGAGCCAACCCCGCGAAAACCAAAACTCATCGCAACCAAGGGTACGGATTTGTCAGCGACGAACCAAGCGACGATACCCTTGTTTGACACAATTTTATGGATATTCAGGGCCTTAGCGGAGGTCGTCGCAAAACACATTAGGATAACTGTACCTATGATAGCACCGATTTGGGGCTTCATCTGGTTGGCTCGGGCAATAGAATTCCTGTCACAGAGCCAGCTTTATTCAAGACGGCCCTTGCCGCTTCAATAACCTGTTCAGAGGTTACCGCCGAAATGTTATTTGGCCAGGTCTCTACATCCTTTATCGCCTGCCCTTGCGCGAACGATGAACCTATCGCGTTGGGACCAGCGCGCAGTCCATCCCTAGCAAAAATTGCCTGTGCCGCTATGAATTTTTTTGCCCGCTCTATGTCTGCAAGTGGAAACCCCACCCGTAAAACACGGTTTAGTTCCTCTCCCAGTGCCCTTTCCAACACTTTGATGTCTCCACCCAATTTTGGGCTGGCGTAAAGTCCAAATTCACCATAATCGCGACTGTTTCCGTGGTACCAAGCACCAGCGGTGGACGCTATTCCACGATCGACGACAAGTCGGCGGTGCAGTTGGCTGGTTGATCCCCCTCCGAGTACTTGAGCAAGAACCTCAAGCGCATGGGCATGATGTCGGTCTCCAGCGGAATATGAAGGGGCTAAGTAAAATCGGGACCAAGACGGAAGCCGGACACGCTTATCCTGAAATATTACACGACGGGCCATCCTATGTGGTGGTTCTTGCGGGCGGGCCCTAGCCGTAAATACCTTCGGCGGTATCGGACGATAATACTTATTCGCCAGTTGCCGCACCTTTTCTACTGTAACATCCCCAGCTAAAATCAGCATCGCATTGTTGGGCGCATAGTGTTTGCGATAAAATGCTATCGCACTCGCGGTGGTAAGTTTGCGGATCTCACTCATCCAGCCAATAACCGGCCTACCATAAGGGTGATTTAAATAAAGCGAGCGGCGCATCTGTTCCCGCAATTGAGCGGCAGGACTGTTGTCGGTTCGAGTTCTCCGCTCCTCGAGAATTACGTCGCGTTCCGGCAACACAACTGCATCAGTCAATCTCAGGTTCCACATACGATCGGCTTCGAGCCGCATCACAGTTTCAATTTCGTGCGACGCCACCCGTTGAAAATAGGCGGTGTAATCATGAGACGTAAAGGCATTATCCTGCCCACCAATGCGTGTAACGGTTCTCGAAAACTCTCCCGGTTTGGTCGTCTTGGTACCTTTAAAGAGGAGATGCTCGAGAAAATGCGCGAGGCCGGATTCACCCGGTGCCTCATCAGCCGCGCCAACACGGTACCACAACATCTGGACCACAATAGGCGCCCGGTGGTTCTCGATAACCACAACTTTTAGACCATTTTCCAATTCAAATGTTTTCGGAAAAAAGACCCCGGCCGATACTGGTACGAGAAAAAACCCGGACGATGCCAAGATTGCCAATATAGCGACAAGGAACTGACGCACTTTTGTAAATAATGAAAACTCTGACATTGCAGGGGGCGCCTTTATAAAGCGAAAGTCACGGCAAATCGCCCTTGTCGATGCCGGACAAATAATAAAACAAATTGTAAAAGCTCACGCACCGTCCCGTTTAAGACTTTATTTATTTAAATACCCCTTCGAGCCAACCTTTTCGCTTTCTAATTATACGGGGCGAACGGCCTTTGGTCGGTGGGTCACCAAGTGCGGCATTCTCCCTCAACCGTTTGTTTTCAGCAGCTGCATCAATGCTTGCCGCTCGCGGCAACCGTTGCTGCCAGAATATTAGCCTGTCCGCAAAACTGTGATCTTCCATTGCCAGGATGGATGATTCCCTATTTATGATGCGTCGAATTTCTGGATCTGGGTTTTTTGCACCAGCTTTGCTCAATAATGCAGCCTCCAATGTTGAAGGACTGGTACCGTTCCGGCGTATTTTTGTTGAGCCCCTGCTGCCCACTAGTCGTTCGCGTGCAGTTTCGGTTACAGTTTTCTCTTGTGGTCTTTTCGCGCCAGGGCGCGGCGGCCTTAAACCGTAGTCGGGCGGCATCGTTAACGGAGCTCGCGTTACAACCGCAAATTCATCGGGAGATTGTTTTCCAATACCCATTGCTTCACGCGTGCCTTCGCAACCATTCGTCACCAGAGGGGCCAGCATTACAGCCACAACAAACAACCGTGACGTGGGCAAATATTTCATTCGACATAACCTGTTATAAATCAATCTTAGTATCTGAACCTATTATTGCGACGCTTGGTGATCAAGCCATCAAACACAAGCATGACAACGCCGCAAGAAATAGCTATGTCGGCCACATTGAATGACGGCCAGTGGTACCCAAGTGCATGAAAATCCAGAAAATCAGCTACCTGCCGATAAACAACCCTGTCAATTACATTGCCGAGAGCTCCACCAATAAGTAGCCCGAGCGCACTGGCCAACCAACTGGTTTGAGCCTTCCGCAGCCATGCAACGAGAACGAGAGTGATTAGGATCGCAAAGGCTCCGAGCACGAACTGGGTCCATGTAGAGTGAGTCGCGAATAATCCGAAACTCACGCCCTTATTCCAAACCATCACGATATTAAAAAAAGATGTTACCTCGATGACCCGCTGGGACGCCATGACATAATGAATAATTAAGTACTTAGTAGCCTGATCAAGCAAAACCACCCCGGCAGCCAGAATAAATCCAAATCGGATCAATGTCGGAAACTCACTGGGGTACCGCTTCCGCGCATCGATTGCAGACATCGGGCGCACTAGAATTAAGTCCTACCTCTGGAAGGATCTGCCAACACCGTTCACACTTAATCCCGTCTGCCGCCCGAGTTACAACAGCAACACCCGACACCTCCTCTAACGAAAACGCATTCGCAGGTGCGGTACCGGCAACAATAGTGATCCCTGAAGTGATTGAGATTTCACCCAAATTTATTCCCTCCATTACAGAGGTAAGTTCCTCATTTAAATAAACCGACGGAGCACTCTCCAAGCTGGAACCAATCCGTTTCTCCGCTCGTTCAATTTCTAACGCTCCCGTAATGACACGGCGGACACGACGGATTTTGGCCCACTTCAAAGCCAAATTTTCATTTTTCCATTCTGTCGGAATGTCGGGATATGTACGCAAATGGACGCTCTCTGTTTCATCAACGTTCCTCGCACGCCACGCCTCCTCAGCTGTAAAACAGATCACTGGTGCGAGCCATGCGGTAAGGCACGAAAACAATTCTTCCAGAACACTCCGCGCGGCCTTTCGACGAACCGAATCATGTCTATCGCAGTACAATGCGTCTTTCCTGATATCAAAATAGAAAGAGGAAAGGTCAACAGCACAAAAGTTATGTAACGCGGTAAACATGGTATGAAAATCAAATTCCTCGACACAGCGCCGGATCACCCCGTCGAGTTCGGTAAGCCGGTGAAGCACCCAACATTCGAGTTCCGGCATTTCAGAGACGGTCAGCCGCTCTGACTCGTTGTATCCATCCAGATTACCCAGAATATAGCGCAGCGTATTACGAAGCCGCCGGTACGCGTCTGCCTGATGCTTAATAATCTCCGGCCCTATCTTCAGGTCTTCGGAATAATCAGACGCGACGACCCAGATCCGCAGAATGTCTGCTCCATATTGGCTGATGATATCTTGAGGTGAGACTATGTTACCAGTCGATTTGGACATTTTCTGCTTATCTTCGGCCAGTACAAACCCGTGGGTCAGTACCGCCTCGTATGGAGCACGCTGACGTGTTCCGCATGATTCCAACAGACTGGAATGAAACCATCCACGATGCTGGTCCGACCCTTCAAGATACAATGACGCCGGCCACTGTAAATCTTGGCGGTCGTCCAGAACAAAGCTGTGGGTGGAACCAGAATCAAACCAGACATCCAAAATATCAAAAATCTGATTGTAATCGTCCGGGCTATAATCCTCTCCGAGGAATCTTGATGGATCAGACACAAACCATGCATCAGCGCCCTCTTCCTCAATTGCGGCAATTATCCTCTCGGACACCAACCGATCGGCGAGAATTTTTCCCGTTGTTTTATGTACGAAAACAGTGATTGGTACGCCCCAGGCGCGCTGACGCGAAATTACCCAATCGGGTCTATCTTCAATCATACCCCACAGTCTGGTGCGCCCGGCGTCTGGATAGAAGGAGGTGGAATCGATCGCGTTCAACGCTACCTCTCGCAAGGTCTCCCCCTGATCAGTAAAAGGTGTGTCCATGGCAATAAACCATTGCGGTGTATTGCGGAATATCAGCGGTTTCTTTGACCTCCAAGAATGGGGATACTGATGCTTCAACCGGCCCCGGGCAATTAACCCATTTACCTCAACAAGGGCGTCAATAACAGCCTGGTTTGCATCACCTTTCTTGCCCTTGTCAGTGATTACTCGCCTGCCCTCAAAACCGGGTGCCTCTTTCGTAAAACATCCATCTGCATCCACCGTGTAGGGGATACGCGTATCGATACCCTGTGCGTCAATTTCGCTACCGTTAGAAATCCAGACGTCATAGTCTTCGCGGCCATGTCCCGGCGCGGTGTGTACAAACCCAGTCCCCGCATCTTCGACAACGTGGTCAGCATCGAGCAGCGGAACAGGAAATTCGTAACCCACCGACGCAAGGGGATGCGAACATGTTATGTCTCTGAACGTTGCGGCCGGAACGTCAGCGACCTTTTCCCATGCCGACACGCGCGCAGATTCCATTATCTCCGTTACCAATGCATCTGCGACAATTAGGCGCTCGCCGGGTGTAGCCCAGTTGTCGATAGGAGCATCGGTTACCTGAAAAAGCCCATACGAAATTTTGGATGAATAGCAAATGGCACGATTCCCCGGGATGGTCCACGGTGTTGTCGTCCAAATCAACACCGATGCTCCCTCAAGAATTTCCGTGTCACCCGCCACAACTTTCACAACGGGAAATTTTGCCCAGATCGTGTCCGATTCGTGGTCGTGATACTCAACTTCGGCCTCTGCTAGCGCAGTTTGTTCCACCACCGACCACATAACCGGCTTGGACCCCTGGTACAGGAGTCCATTATCAATAAAGTTAATCAGTTCACGGGTAATTTGCGCTTCGGCAGCAAAGTTCATTGTAGTATAGGGTTGATCCCAATCGCCTATGACGCCGAGCCTTTTGAATTCTTCACGCTGGACATTAATCCAATACTCCGCAAAATCCCGGCATTCCCTCCGAAATTCAACGACAGGAATTTCGTCCTTATCACGTCCCTCAGAACGGTATTTTTCTTCAATTTTCCACTCAATTGGAAGGCCGTGACAGTCCCAACCCGGAACGTAGTTTGCATCCTTTCCCATCATCTGTTGGGACCGATTAATGACGTCCTTTAAAATTTTATTTAATGCATGCCCAATGTGCAGGTTGCCATTCGCATATGGAGGGCCATCATGCAGAATGAACTTTTCACGGCCTTTGGATAATTCTCGCTGGCGCCGGTACAGGTCCATCGCTTCCCAGCGTGCCAGTATATCGGGTTCGCGTTGTGGTAGCTTCCCACGCATCTCGAAGTCGGTTTTTGGGAGGAAGACGGTGGATTTGTAGTCTGTCGTCATATCTGGATTATTCCTGAACGGCGTGTCAGTCAGGTCGGCGTCTAATGTCATCTGGACCAATGCTCTCAAGCAGAGCTCTAGCATCATGCGAGTCTAGTGCTATCTGCTCTCGCAATTGCGCAATCCCATCAAATTTTTTTTCCGGTCTAATGTATTCAACCAACGCGACGCGAAGTAGTTTGTCATAGATATCGTTAGTGAAGTCGAAAATATAGACCTCGCAGTTGACCTCATTTTTATCGAAGGTGGGGCGAAGGCCAATATTGGCACAGCCCATGTGCCAGGTCGTCGCGCCCCCCTCCTCTATTCCGGCCCAGACTGCATAGACACCAAGCGCGGGTTCGAGGTACTGCTCAAGACCAATATTGGCGGTTGGAAAACCTATCTGTCGACCCCGTTGATCGCCCCTGATAACTCGGCCTTCGACTTCCCAGGGGCGACCCAGAAGGCGCGCTGCGCCCAACGGGCTACCATCAGTAAGACAGTTACGAATGTTTGTAGACGAATAAACCGTGTTGCACGCATCCTTAACGGGCTCGACCGCGGATAGCTCGAAACCGTCATTGGCGGCGCGCGAACGAAGGTAGTCCACATTGCCAACGCGGTCTGCACCGAAAACAAAGTCGTAGCCAACCGTTACATGCCTCGCGCAAAATCCCTCGGCGACAAAGGTATCCACAAATTGCTCATGGGTTAGTTTGGAGGTTTCCTCGTCGAAGTGAACAACCAGAAGATGCTGGACCCCGATAGCCGCAAAGCGACGAACCTTGCTACGCAGCGGCGTAAGCTGAAAAGGCCCCTCATCTGGCTGAAAGTGCCTTCTAGGATGCGGCTCAAACGTGATCACGGATAGAGATGACCCTAGCTTTGCCGCATGAACGCCGGCCTCACTGATCACGGCTTGGTGACCGAGGTGTACACCATCAAAATTCCCGATTGCGACCGAGCTATCCCGCACAAAGTCCGGAAGGCCCGCAATGTGTCTAAAGATACGCATAGCGGCGGCCTTGGTACCTACAGCAAGTGGTCAAGTCAAACTATTCCCCGTCGCGAAGCGTGAAAGATTTGTTATTTAATTTGGCGGTTGGGAACCCATAGCGTCGCCGTACCATCGATAACTATTTTTTCCCCGATTGAGCACACTGCTTCACAGACAACCCTGTTGGTTTTAATGTCAACGTCCCTAATCGTCACCCGGCTCTGGACAATGTCACCAATTCTAACTGGGGCGCGAAAATTTAGGTTCTGGTTGAGGTACACACAACCTGGACCCGGGAGCTTGGTACCCAGAACAGATGAAATATACCCACAGCTGAGCATCCCGTGAACAATACGACCCTTGAATACGGTTTTCTTCGCGAATTCCTCGTTCAAGTGCAACGGATTATCATCGCCGGAAATTTGGGAAAATTGTATGACATCCGTTTCTGTTATCGCGCGTATATACACATCGGTCATTCCCAATTCGAGATCTTCAATAAAAAATCCGTGGAGTTCCTCCATCGTCGTCACGTTGGCAGCAGGCGTTACTTTCTGGTCCATATATTGGCTCAAATTCTATACATTTGTAGTGGAAATCTTTTTTTCCTACCGTAGCATAATGCGGTGCGGCGACAAAATTTGAAGAGAAAACCGCAAACAAATGCACTAGTTCCTATAAACCCTGTTGCAAAGAAGAATGATCTGTAGATATTAAAACCTATGATCGTTCTGTTTACTGATTTCGGAGAGGTTGGCCCCTATGTAGGGCAGATCAAAGCAGTACTTGCGCACAAGGCACCAAATATTCCGGTGATTGATCTTTTGCACGACGCTCCACCTTTTCAGCCTAAAGCAGGATCCTTTCTTTTAGCATCCCTGGTTGACGTATTTCCAAACGATGCGGTCTTTCTTTGCGTGATTGACCCTGGTGTTGGCAGTGACCGAGCGCCCGGTATTGTGGAGGCGGACGGACGGCGGTTTGTCGGGCCGGACAATGGTCTGTTTGAGATAGTCATGCGCCGATCCAAACAAAGTTCTTTTCGCCGTATCTGTTGGAAACCAAAAAACCTATCAGCCAGCTTTCATGGACGTGACCTTTTCGCTCCGGTTGCAGCCATGCTTTGCCAAGGGGAAAAAGTTCGATCGGGGAAATGTTCCGAGGAGGGCGTGCGCCGCCCTCATTGGCCCGATGATCTTAAAGAGATTATCTATCTCGACGCTTTTGGCAATGCCATGGCAGGCATTCGGGCGAAAAATGTACCCTCTTCGGCCGAGATGATTATCAATGGCCATCGGCTCTCGCGGGGCCGCACATTCTCCGACCTCCCTGAAGGAGGAGCATTCTGGTTCGAAAATTCTTCTGGTCTGGTCGAGTTCGCGATAAATAAAGGAAATGCTGCAACCACTCTTGGTATCAACGTAGGTACTGAACTTGTTATCGAAGCTGAAAACGTTTCAACCAAATAAATTAACCTCTCGGTCCAAACGCCAAATTTTCTCGGCTGCCCCTCAAACTAACGGATTACATGAACCAACTACTGGCAGACCCAATTTTCGCTGTCGTTGCAATCGTCGCTGTATTACTCGCCGGTTTATCAAAAGGGGGGTTTGGGGGTGGTGTCGGATTCGTCGGGGTCCTTGCCCTTGCACAAGCATCGTCGCCCACAACCGCTATTGCAATTATGCTACCCATACTTTGCGCGATGGACCTTATCGGTGTTCACGCCTATCGTCGTGACTGGCACCCGCGCAGTCTCAAGGTACTTGGCATCGGCTGCCTGATCGGCACTGCAATTGGCGCATGTACTTTTAATTGGATGGACGATCAGGTTATCCGGCTTATGGTCGGGTTTATCGCCCTTGTCTTTTTTATAGACTTTGTTCGTTCGGGGGGTGAGAAAGCAGCAGCACGGATCGTTTCCGACCCGGTAGGCTACGTGCTCGGAACCATTGCCGGGTTTACCAGCTTTGTCATACACGCTGGCCTGCCGCCCGTAGCGATGTACCTTCTTCCGCAACGACTCGACAAACGAGTACATGTTGGAACAATTATAATCCTCTTTTGCTTCATAAATTATCTGAAAATCCTGCCGTACTGGTGGTTGGGATTACTTACTTATTCAAACTTGTCAGCGTCACTAATCCTGATGCCCTTGGCGCCGATTGGCATGTTTATGGGGATCAAGTTGAATCGTTTTATCTCGCAGAAATGGTTTCTGCGAGCAAGCTATACCATTCTGTTTATTCTCGGATTGCGATTACTCTATGAGGGGCTTTTCCTCGCGCCACGTTAGTTCAACCGTCACGTCCACGCCGGTTCAATATGGATTTCAATTCCCGGATTTCCCTGCGTAGTTCCTCAAATTCAGAAACCCGCTTCTGGTTTTCGTCCTCAGCCACCTTGACGGTGTCTTCAACCTCCTGATTTTTCTCTGTTTCGTGTAAAGTTTGCATGGAATCGATGATGATCGCGATGAAAAGATTCAGAACGGTAAAGCTTGATAGTATGATAAACGCAACAAAAACAGCCCAAGCCCATGAATAAGTTTCCATTACCGGTCGTACAATCCCCATGGACCAACTCTCAAGTGTCATAATTTGAAAGAGGGAAAACATAGATGCGCCGATTGTACCGAACCATTCCGGAAACGCTGCGGCGAAAAGCTTCGTTGTGATTACAGAAAATACATAGAACACAAGCAAAAGAAGTGCGCTGATGGCACCCACACCGGGAATTGCATTTAAAAGCGCTGTTACGATACGACGTAATCTCGGTACGGCGGATATCAGCCGTAAAACACGAAGAATCCGTAAAGCCCGCATAACAGACAGTGAATCATTCGACGGCGTCAGGGTGATCGCCACAACGAAAAAATCAAAAATATTCCAGGAATTGCAAAAAAATTTCAAACCGTGCGCGTAGATGCGCAATGTTAGTTCAATACAGAATACAATAATCACAAACTGATCAAACAACTGCAATTCGGGGCCGATTACAGACATCACGGTTGTCGATGTTTCCATGCCCAGCGTAATTGCATTAACGACAATCAAGGCCATGATTGCTTTCTGAAAACCCGAGCTTTCTACCAGCCTGTACACCCATTCTCGTGCGGATAGAAAGATGTTTGGTTTGGTTGTCCTCAAACGCAGTCTCCTTGCTATTGAAGTGTTTTATCGGAAGCCGATACGGAATGGCAATGACCGTATTTCCAGTCCCCTGCCTTTGTCAAAAAAAACAAAACCTGCTTGACATTATTGTCATTATTCAATAGAACAAAACAAGAACATTTTTCATACAACGGTGGGGCATATAATGCCGAGGCTCTCTGGAAGTGCCGGGAACCGGGTCCTTTCTCCTCAAAAAAGAGTAACGACTTGACTTCGACGGAATTGAAACGGTTAAAAAAACATATCAGCCAACTTGAAGGATTCAGAGGAACGTTGGCCCAAGAAAAACGTCAAGTTTTACCTTTTGGCGTCGAGAAAATAGATTCTCATCTGCCAGACGGTGGCTTGCTGCAAGGCGCCCTGCATGAGGTATTTGCCGCCAACGCCGGAATCGCGACAGCATTCTGTGCTTTGTTGGCTGGCAAGTTAGCAAAAGAAGCTGAAAAAGGGTCAATCCTTTGGTGCGAGCGACCACGGATACTGGACTCAGGTATGCTATATGGTCCCGCCTTTTTACAATTTGGAATAGATCCTGAGCAGTTGATTTTGGTGCGAACGCGTCGAGACGCTGATGTACTCTGGGCAATGGAAGAGGGACTACGATGCAAACGGATTGCCGCCGTCGTAGGTGAGCTGGTTGATATATCTCTGACCGCCAGCCGCCGATTACAACTTGCAGCCGCAAACACCGGCGTAACCGGTTTTATCCTTCGTCCCAAAACTAAAAACCCGCCGCCCAGTGCCGCCATGACCCGCTGGCGGCTGGATGCGGTCTCTCGTGACCAAAGTTTAGATTGGTGTTCGGGCCAGACCGACGAAAACGAAACCGGCCAAGCAAAAAAACCGGGCCTGGGGACCGCACGTTGGCAGGTGGATATGTTCCGCTGCCGCGGCGCTGCTGCTGCCAATTGGATAATGGAGTGGAAAGATGAAACGAGTGATTTCTCTATGGTTTCCAAAATTTGCGACCGACCGTCTTTGCCGTTTACGGCAAGACTGGTTGGATAACCCACTCGCCCTGGTTCAGGAAATCGGCGGAAAACTACTTCTGCACGCAGTTAATGCTGCTGCCGATCAGATCGGTATCCACGCCGGTATGACACTTGCAGATGCCCGGACTATCCTGCCCGAACTGCACACCAGCGAGGCCGACACAGCTGCGGAAGCCCGCTCACTGACCCGTCTTGCCGAATGGTGCGGCCGGTTCAGCCCGTGGACCGCTCCAGATGAAGAAGGATCCGGTGTCGCATTTGCCGGCAGCGGATCGATATGGCTGGACGTGACAGGCTGCATCCATCTCTTTGGTAGCGAAGACGCACTGATGCGCAACATGACAGATAGGCTCACCAGGCTTGGTTTCACAACTTATGCCGCTATAGCCGACACTCCTGGTGCTGCCTGGGCTGCCGTGCGTCATACTCGTTACAAGCGCCGACACTGGACGATTGTCCGAACGGGCCAGACACGGGATATTCTTTCTCCTATGCCAGTCGCTGGCCTGAGACTTTCTCCTGCCATCATCACGGGGTTACAGGCCACAGGGTTGCATCAGATCGGTGATCTGATGCCATTACCGCGCCCAGCTCTTGCCAATCGCTTCGGCAGCGAAGTTACCGACCGGCTCGACCAGGCTCTGGGCGATCGACCCGAACCGGTTTCTCCTCTTGCCCCGGCCAATCCCTGGTATGTACGGATCGCCTTTGCGGAACCAGTCAGCCAAATAGAAAGCATAACCCAAGCCGTCCACAGCCTAGCCAAAGATCTCACGTCTATGCTAGAGGCTGATGGTCTAGGTGCGCGTCACTTGATCCTGTCCTTCTATCACCCTGATGGTACAGTTGACAGACTTCGAGCTGGCACCAGCCAAGCCAGCCGTGATGCAGATCATCTAACTCGCCTGTTAACCACCAAACTTGACAGGATCGAGACTGCCTTTGGCATCGACACCATCACACTGACGGTCTCGGCAAGTGAAAGGCTTTCATCAGCCCAATCGACATTCTACCAGCATAAAAAGAAAAAAGAATCAGACTTAGCAGAATTAGCTGACCGACTGAGCAATAGGCTTGGTAAAAAAAATATCGTGCGGTTGGCCTTGCAGGAAAGCCATATTCCCGAACGTGCGATTGCAACGTTCCCCATCACCGCACACCGGCGTTCAGGTCGGGCCACTCCCTGGCGGTCAGGAGCTTCTTTTGCCAACCGACCCCGGCCTCTTCGGCTTCTCCCCCGGCCCGAAGAAGTAGAGGCTGTCGCTCCAGTACCAGATGATCCCCCAGTTATGTTTCGCTGGCGCAAACAGGTTTTCCGGGTTGAACGTTCTGACGGGCCGGAGCGCATCGCCACCGAGTGGTGGAACGATGGACTCGATCTGTTGGAAACAGAGCAAAAAAACATCAACGAGGATTATCTCGACAACAGTTCCACCAAGGCCATCCAGAACAATGTTCGTGACTATTATAGGGTCGAAGACCGCCGAGGACAGCGTTTCTGGGTCTTTCGTGAGGGCATCTACGGCTCCGGAATCCAGCCTCAATGGTATGTTCACGGCGTGTTTGGATAGAAATGTATGCCGAACTTCAAGTTACTACAAACTTCTCTTTTCTTTACGGTGCCTCCCACCCGGATGAACTGGCAAAGACGGCTGCCGCCCTTGGTTTATCTGCAATAGCCGTAACCGACCACAACACACTGGCTGGAATCGTTCGTGCCCACCAAGCTGCAAAAAAAGCTGGCTTGAAACTTGTCGTGGGCGCTCGGCTCAATCTGCAGGATGCTCCTTCTCTACTCTGCTTTCCTACCGATCGTATTGCTTATTCCCAGCTGTCGCAGCTGATCACGCTCGGCCGGCGGCGCGCTCGCAAGGGCGAATGCAAAATTTTTCTAAAAGACGTGTTAGCCCACTCGAAAGGACAGATCTTTATCTCTCTGCCACCACCAGAATGGAACAATACCTACACCGCACATCTGTCATATCTGCAGAAAACCCTAACACGTAATATCTGGCTTGCCGCTTGCTGTCGTTACAATGGAAACGATGCCGCCCGACTCTGGCAACTGGCGCAGCTATCGGCTGAAACCAGTGTACCTATGGTGGCAACCAACGATGTATGCATGCATGTCTCTGATCGCAAGCCGTTGATGGATGTAATTACCTGCATTCGGGAACACTGCACCATAGACCAAGCCGGTTTTCATCTTGCAGCAAACGCCGAGCATCACCTGAAACGGCCAGAAGAAATGGCCCGCCTGTTCCGTCACTATCCGGAAGCCGTCTCGCACTCGATCAAAATTGCTGACCTCTGCACATTCTCACTTGATGAACTACGCTACCAATATCCGGATGAAGGCACACCACCCGGAACAACCCCACAGGCGGAGCTCGTCCGGCTCACTTGGGAAGGCTCCAGAACCCGGTATCCTGAGGGTTTGCCGGACAAGGTACAAAACCAGATCGATCACGAACTGAAACTGATCGATGAACTAAACTACGCACCCTACTTTCTGACCGTTAATGACATCGTCCGTTATGCCCGCTCCAAGGGTATTCTTTGCCAAGGACGTGGTTCAGCAGCGAATTCAGCGGTCTGTTACTGCCTCAACATCACTGCCATAGACCCTGCCCGTATTGATCTATTATTCGAGCGTTTTATCTCCGCTGAACGTAACGAACCACCCGATATTGATGTCGATTTTGAACACGAGCGCCGTGAAGAAGTAATCCAGTACATATATGACAAGTATGGACGTGATCGCGCCGGACTGGCAGCAACCGTCGTCCACTATCGCACCCGCATGGCAGTGCGCGAAGTCGGTAAGGCCATGGGTTTAAAAGAAGATACTGTAGCCACCATCGCTTCTACTATCCAGGGGTGGGGGTCCAGTGAAGTCAAAAAAGAACATTTCCGTGAAGCAGGCCTCAACCCGCACGAACACCGTCTGTCACTCGCCATCCGCCTAGCATGTGAGCTAACAGGATTTCCAAGGCATCTATCCCAGCACGTCGGCGGGTTCGTTATTACCAAGGATTCCTTATCAGACCTTGTCCCTATCGCCAATGCGGCCATGGAAAACCGTACGACGATTGAGTGGGACAAAGATGACCTCGATGCACTAGGAATTTTGAAGATAGACATTCTCGGTCTTGGGATGCTCAGCTGCATCCGTAAGGCTTTTGAACTACTGCAACAGCACTATGGGGAAAAAATCAGCCTAGCCACCGTCCCGGCGGAAGATCCGGCTGTGTACGATATGCTATGTGAAGCGGATTCAGTTGGCGTCTTCCAGGTAGAAAGCCGTGCACAAATGACCATGCTCCCGCGTCTTAAGCCGCGGAATTTTTATGATCTCGTCATCGAAGTAGCGATAGTCCGACCAGGGCCGATCCAGGGTGACATGGTACACCCCTATCTTCGTCGCCGAAGCGGCGACGAAAAAACAGAATTTCCGTCCGAGGAACTGCGCGCTGTTCTGGGAAAAACATTCGGCGTTCCATTATTTCAGGAACAGGCAATGAAAATCGCTATTGTTGCTGGCGGTTTTACACCATCAGAGGCCGATCAGTTACGCCGAGCTATGGCCACGTTCCGCCATGTTGGCACGATTCATACTTTTGAAAAAAAGCTGATCAACGGCATGATCACCAACGGGTATGATCCCGATTTCGCCCGGCGATGTTTCGATCAAATCAGAGGGTTTGGGGAATACGGTTTTCCAGAAAGTCACGCTGCAAGCTTTGCACTTCTAGTGTATGTCTCTTCATGGCTGAAAAAACATTACCCTGACGTTTTCACTGCTGCGCTTCTCAACAGCCAGCCAATGGGTTTTTATGCTCCGGCACAACTGGTCCGCGATGCCAAAGAACACGGTGTCAAGGTTCGCCCCGTCGATGTAAATTTCAGCAAGTGGGACAATACACTGGAACCGGATGGGACAGATTCTCGAGCACTTCGCCTTGGCCTTCGTCAGGTCAAAGGTCTCTCCAAGAGCGCGGCCAATGCCCTGATTGCGTCACGTGTCCAACCTTTTGAAAACCTCTCAGACTTGTATCTACGCACCCGTCTGTCAGCTACCACTCTGGAGCGTCTGGCGAGGGCCGATGGATACGGATCGATGAAACTTGGCCGCCGTGAAGCACTCTGGGCAGTGCGTGCTCTGCCGCCTACCCCACTTCCCCTGTTCGAAGCCGGCGAGTGTCGGAACGACCCAAAAGTATCTCTTCCCACCATGTCGATTGGGGAAGAGGTAACCCATGATTACAGAGCATTACGTTTATCGTTAAAAAAACATCCGCTAGCTCTGTTGCGCGAAGAACTGAATGTAACCCGTGTCATCCCCGCCAAACAGCTGTTGCACACCAGGGACGGTACACAGGTCACCGTCGCTGGACTCGCCCTTATCCGACAACGGCCTGGAACAGCAAGTGGAGTTATCTTTATCACGCTGGAAGACGAAACCGGGATCACCAATCTAATCATCTGGCCAAAAATGTTTGAACGCTTTCGTCGGATCGTCATGGGAGCCCGGCTGATCCGGGCGACCGGCAAACTACAGCGTGAAGGTAGCGTCACCCACGTCATAACCAATCGTATGGAAGACCTTACCCATCGCCTGCACGCACTTGGCAGACCGGATTTTGAATCTCTGGTGCGCAAACACACCGTCGAAACCACCCGTGAGAAAAGCCCTGCCCACACCGACCTGACTGGGAATTCAATCAACGATGCTCAAAAAACCCTGACCCGCAGACTATTTCCATCACGAGATTTTCACTGATTTTCTAAAGTAGAATAATCACCGCAATGAAAGAGCCATGCGTTAAAAATCAAATACCCAGGCCCGGCGCATCTACCGCCTCGAAACTGTCAGGTGTCACCCCCTCGATCTCGGCATCAAATCCCAACTCCACCTGAACTCCGTTCGGATCGAGGAAAAACACCTGTATCAGCTTTCCTCCACTCGCCAGACATTTCCGGTAAGTGACATCATTCTCTGTCAGGGTTTTCTCCATTCCAACAAGATCTTTGGCGAACAGGCCGAGGTGATCGAGCCCATTGCCACGGCCTTGGTGGTTGGTTCGCGGTTCACCATCAGGATCGCTCCCAGACAGGTGAACGATAGGCACATCACCGCAGTACAACCAATACCCGTGGGAATCAAAGTCCGGACGCCAACCAATTTTGAGACCAACAATGTTAACGAAAAAATCCTTTGTTGCCTCCATCTTCACAGTCCGGATATTGATGTGATTAAGTTCCGTAATCCCCATTTCCCCCTCCAATCTGCAGGGCTGCCTTGCGCGACCACCTCTGCTCCTCTAGCCTTCCGCCTGAATACTGCCGTATGAAAGCCGAAGGAGCAAGGCAATGACCGATCGGGTGTGGGACAACTTTCTTACCGAACGTGACCAACAGGTTTTCCAGGCTGCGGGATACTCTCAGCCTGCAGGCATGGGCGAACGTCCAGCAGTTGTGGTTATCGACGTCAATTACCATTTTACGGGGGACAAAAACGAGCCAATATTGGAATCCATTAAAAAATGGCCAAACTCCTGTGGTGAAGATGCGTGGATCGCATTACCTCACATCAAGCGTTTGCTCGAAGCCGCCCGTAACAAAGGCGTACCGGTTATATATACAACCGCTAATTTCCGTCCTGATGGCTGGGACCGGGGGTCCTGGGACTGGAAAAACGCCCGCACCGGGGATTGGAAACCAGATGCAGACGTACGCCAGACCAATCTGGACGGTGATACGATCAATCACGAAATTGAACCGCACCCACAGGACATAGTTATTGAAAAACTGAAACCCAGTGCGTTCCATGGCACCCCACTGAATTCATTTCTCACAAATCTGAACGTCGATACAGTCATCCTGGTTGGTACCACTACATCTGGCTGTGTTCGCGCCAGCGTTCTCGACGCTTTTAGTGAGAACTATCGGGTCACTCTCGCGGAGGAGGGCTGTTTCGATCGGTCTCAAGCAAGTCACGCCGTTAACCTTTGCGACATGAACGCCAAATATGCTGACGTTATCAGCACCGATCAGGTGATCGAACATTTGGAAACACTGGAAAACGGGTTGTTTGATTTGCCGTCAGGAAAAACCTCCTAAAGCCTCTACGTGTTTAGAGAACGGCGATCACCAGCGACAAAACGGCGATCCCCCAGAGTGTGGCGTTGCGGAATTGAGTATCCGAGGCATGCGCAAACATTTTAATGCCCGCCCAGCAGGCCAGCGCAAATGGTACGTAAAGAACGGCCACCAGTATCAAGGTTTGTTCAGTGACCAGCCCGGATACGACGAAACAGACCGCGGCTGCAGCCTGAACAAGGAAACCGAACGCCATAAAGTCCGCCCGCTGTTGTATGGCGTTTCCCGTACCAGAAAGAAGGTACAGGAAGACCGCTGGACCACCCATCGATACAGAGCCGGTAATCAGCCCGGCGAGCCCTCCGACCCCAATTCGCGTTGAAAGTCCCCGTGGCCCACGATAACGCCACCCTGTCAGTAAAATCAGGGCGAGTACAATTGATGTAATCGCAACGAGGCGCCGCATAAGGTCTTCATCAACAGCTATCAGCAGCCACGCACCGAACGATACTGTGACCATGGCAGCAAGCCCGATCGGTAGCATTCGACGCCAGTTGGTGTGAGGTAACGCGCCCGGCATAATCTGCAAGTTACTCACGAGATTTAACAAAATGATTACAGGCACACCCTCGCGTGGGCCTATCAAAATCGCCAGCACCGGGGCTGTAATGAAGTTGGCGCCAGCGCCCCCGTTAAACCCGCGCACAAGACCAGATGCGATGAAAGCGCCTATTATGGCCACCAGTTCCCAGTATGAAATTTCGTCGAGAATCATGTCTCAGCGTTACTGAAATACGCGGTTAACATTAATTTCGTGGCGTCATTTATTTTCAACCTGGTAGCGAAGCCGGAATCTAATTTTACTGTTACGCGAACAGTGTCGAAAAGCCGATGGCCAGCAAAAATACAAGCGCTACATTGCGGTAGAGTGTCTCTGAAGCTTTACCAAACATTTTTTCACCAACCCAGGTCCCTAAAACAAGCGTGGGTAGCATTGGCAGGGCAATCCACAACGTTCTTAGCGAAATCAGATCACCGAACCAGTAAACGATCAACCCGACAATCTGTGTAAAAATGAAATATAGAATGATGGCAGAGCGATTCCGGGCAGCACTGTCTGGGCCTGCAAGCAGAAGTACGATTACCGCAGGGCCACCGCCCGCAGCAATGCCTGATATAAACCCGCCCAACCAGCCCGCTATGGCAGCCATCATCGCGCCGATTTGTCCGCGATAACGCCAGCCAGTCATCAGTAAAATTGCGCCCAATATTACCGTAGCGGATATTGCCCGCCTCACCAGTTCCGGGTCCACCCAGATCAGGAGCCATGCACCGATTGGTATGCCTATAACACCGCCGACGGAGAGCCATGTTACCACTGGCCAGTTAACATCCTTTATCGCCCCGGGAATGAGCTGGAGACTGGTGATCATCATTAGTAACAGGATCGCCGGAATTGCTGCCCGGGGGCCCACGGCGAGGGCAAGAACCGGCGCAATGGCAAGCGCTGAGCCAAAGCCCGAAAAACCGCGCATCACGCCTGCCGCGAACGCCGTTACAGCCAATAATACTGTTTCGGAAGCGGTCAATTCATAGTGTTGCTGTAACCATTCCACGGCTAGTCAAGATCAATCGTAGTGCCTCGGCCCTCTTTTAGAGCACGCCGGTATGCAGTCATCGCGATCGCCATTTCTGATGCGCCGGTGCCGTTATTGTTCTTGTGATAGGTAATCTGTTCATCTGAAGAACGGCCGGGATGTCTCGCCGTCGCTAGATCTCCCAGCTCATAGACATCTTCGATTTTTATGAGCCCTGAGTTTATTGGAACAAAAAGATCACCCTGCTCTTCGGATACCATGGACTCCTTGAGATTGGTGACAATTATATTCGCCTTTACGGCAGTGTTATCGTCTATCTCGCGGCGCGCCTTGTTTAAAAAACCACCCTGCACGAGCTGTTTGTTACTGCCGATAATACCCGTAACGTGCTGTCCCGGAACCAGCTCGTTACCATCAAACAACTCCACATTCGTGTTGGTGGCGCAAAGAACTACATCTGTGGCCTTGAGCAACAGGTTGGGACTTTGAACGGGCTCAATCTCAAGTTCGAATTTTCGACCATAGTTTTCCGCAAAATTTCGGCAGTTTTCCGAATTACGACTGTAGACTTTAACGTACTCCAACGAGGGCCGTTCGGTTTTTAGCGCCAATAACTGGTTGGCAGCCTGACCGCCAGAACCGAAAAGCCCCGCGGTCCGCACATTGTGGCGTACCAGATAACGAAAACCGACCCCGCTGGTAGCAGCAGTACGGAAAGCCATCAGGCTCGAGGGACCAATTGTCTTTTCATCAACCTCACCGAAAAGGACCGCCAGCAGACGACCTGTGTGTGAGTCGTGCAGAACATGCACTGGTCGCTCTCGATGTTCATAGGTCTGATTGGCTCCACTCTGGACAACCAGTTCAGCACGGACCTGTGCGCCCATAACCCCGAGTTGATGGACCCCGCCAGGAAAATTCGAAACCCGCACCCCAGCTGGAGAATGGACACGCCTGCGGGGCGCATTTATCACAGGATATTCCGTGGACTCCCGGTACCCCTGCTCAATAGCATCAATGGCCTCCTTCATGGAAACCAAGCCCTGCAGCTCGGTGGGTTTCAATATCAGTACACCCATAGTTCAATTACTTCTTTTCTTGTGAACCTTGGTAAATCGTGGCCATGGCGTCAATCGAAGGGCAGCTTTTACATTCTATTTCCCCAGACGCATAAGCCGATAACTTACAACCTTTCACCTTGGCAAACGCTAATTCGTTAATCCGTGTCGAACTACGAGATCGAGCTCTCGAAACACCGCACTGTAATTAGCAACTACGTGCAATCTTCTTCAAGACCCCTTTTTGCCGGGCACTGCCAGGTAATCCTCTACTTTCGATGTCAACTTTTCCGCATCACCCGCGGTAAGCATATAAGTCCAACCCGCGACCCGTTCATTGATCTCTTTTACTGTTTTCCGTGCGGTTTCTTTTTTCTTGGCATCCAAAACATCTGTGTCAATGGAGGCTGAGAAACGCCCCCAGTGATCCTCACCAAATTGAGCCGTCTCTATCCTCACCGTAAACCCTGCCCAGGTCGTAAATTTTGCTACCCACGGTTTTAGCGGCCACTTCTGTTTACTGGCTTTTTTAACGTCATCCAGCATCATGCGCCACATAACACCGCCGAGCGGGTTTACCTCATCGGTGTTTTTTAGTTTGCGTCCTGTCGGGATATTTACGATGGAAAAGTTTTTATTTCCTTCCGCCGCTTTCGAGATAACAAAAGCTGCACCGGCGGGGTTTTTAATTACGACTTTACGCACTTTCTCCTGTCCATAGTTGACAATCTGCCGTGCTATCCAGTTGTTGGGCTCGGTACCAAGCTCCACCTGCCCGCGTACGAGCCACGTGGCTTTTTCACTACCCCGCCGGAGATAGGTACCGGCACCGCCAGAGCCAAACAGATTGGCGTTTAGTTTGCCAACAACAGCCTCTGCTAGAATGTTGCCTTTTGCATCTTTCAAGACAACTTTTCGGGATTTTGCTTCGGGGCTGTTGGGTTCTTCAACTTCCAGCCTCACGTATCGATCTGGATCACTTGTCTTTTTTTCGATTAGCTTGAAGTTGGCCATATTAACAATTGCGGATTTGATCTTCTGAAATTCGACACTGTATCCGTCCTTCTGGTCGAGCCCCCATTGTTCTCCGTCACGGGTAATGGAGAACATCATTTTTGAGTTTTTCAGTTCCAGTTTTGAGACGTTATTAATGTTGTCTTCAAGCTTTGGGAACGCCGGTTCGGTCCCGGCAGAGAGCGCGGTAATATCTGTCTGCATGGAAACTGATATCCCGGCGGCAACAACGGCAACGGCAGTAATCCCGACGAACGCGTAAAAGCTTCCCGGTTTCATCTATAAATCCCTTTGCTCTATTCTGCGGTGCGTGCGCGTTTTTTGTTGCGCCTGAATAGCGCAACAATGATTGCGAATATTGCCACCGCCGCAGGCATCGCAGCGATGTTGATGACCCTTAACCGCGAATCCAGATCATCGATATCACGACGCAGATCCAGTTGCACTTTACGCAGCTCGCGTCGAATTTCCTGAACCCTTTTACGGAATTTGACAATTGCCTGCTGCTGCTCAGGTGACAGGACCGATGTACCTTTGGCACGTTCACGGGTTTGGAGTTTGCTCATTTTCATTTGAACGTCTTCAAGCTCCTTCACCAACGTGCGTTCCTTCGTACGATACTTGTTTTCTGCTTCGTCCTGTAGTTTCTGAACGAGCTCGAATGGTCGTGCGGATAGGCCCCGGCTGCGCAAGCTGATCAGGGAGCTGGAACCCGCAAGATTGTCTGCAGCATTTACGACAAAATCCCCATTGTTGGCGTTGGGAACAATCACTTGCTGGCCAAATAGGTCCTGCGTCCGCAGCCAGAACAGATCGGCGATGAAATCAGTATCCGCCACCACAATAAGATTAAGGGGCTTTGCGGATTCCTTGAGATGTGGTCGCGTCTTAGAAACCTTTTTCTTTTTCGCATCACCCTTCGGCGGGCCATCCGGAAAAGCGGATTTGGCATTTCCGCTGACCCTGGCGGCCAGAATATATTTTTTATTTTTTGGTTTGAAAGCCTTGAGGATTGCCGCCGGTTGAGGATTATGACGAACCATCATTGCATCAAACGGTCCCGAAGCCTCGGTCGAAGTAATCAAGGGCGTAACAGTAGTGGTTGCATCTTTCTCGACTTCTAGAAATCCCGGCGTTCCAAAATTGACTAATTTTAACTGGGCAAGCGTGACGTCCTCCTTATTCAGGCTAGACGGACCGTATGATGTCCACGCCACATAACGCGTGATCACCGGCCTGCCGAATGAATCCACCCCGGCCTGAACCCTCTGTCCCGCTTTAAGGTCACCCAGCACCTTGTCCCGGTCAAATTTTAGACCCCATGCCTTGAACAGTCTCGGCAGTTCCGAGCCCAGTCCTGCCGGCAAACGGAGGGCACGATTACTGCGGCCTCCTTCTTCTGCGTGCGGATCAACAAAGACAATCGCTTTCCCACCCCGAAGCACGTACTGGTCGATCATGTATTTGGAGGCGTCGCTCAGTCCGAATGGATGGATCAACATCAGTAGATCGACATCAGCAGTTAGCTTCGGTGTCAGCCCCTGGGTGCGTACCTCGAAGAATTGCCGCAGCTGATTCACCAACGCCCAGGGCTTGTATTTCTTGAGTGGATCCGAATCAACAGGGATCCCAGTTACCATAGCGATAACCTTCTTTTTCGGATTGGCGAGATTATTGATCATCCGCGTCAGGTCATATTCCAAAAACCGCTCTCGCTGTGGTGTCAGGAACGGAATTGTATCCTTGTCATCCGTAGTGTTGGTAGCGGCAATTCCAAAGTAACCCAGATCTCCTGCTTCGGTGATAGGCACCCCACTAAGGCCAAAACCAACCGCCCGGTCTTCTTCGGGCGAGAAGGGTTCCGGGTTAATTAGTTCGAGCTTGATTTCTCCATTCGAGAGCGCCACGTATCGCTCTAGAAGTTCCTGCACCCGCGCCCCATACGCGGTCAGGCCCGGCATTGTTTCGAGCAGTTTGCGCGTGGAGAAGAACCGCAGCGTGATCGGTTCCTTTACCGCAGCCAGCGTTTCAGTAGTCCCGTCTGACAACGTAAACAGAGAGTTTTCGGTCAAATCGACCTGGATACCCTTAATTGCGGATTCCGAAAAAATGTTGATGGCAAGAAATAACACCACTGCAAGTACGAGTGCGACCGCGCTAAGACGGCGGCTATCCCGAAAAGATGAAAAGCGTTCAATAACCATAACCGAGCCTCATGAACCTTTTTTAATGTCAACAACAACGACGTTTGCGAACAGGAAAACGCCGATAACCGATGAGAGGTAGATGAAATCTCTCAGGTCGAAAACACCCTGGGTAATCGCATCAAAATGGGTAAGAAAACTCAGCGATGCCACCAGATCTACTACAAATGGCATAGCCCACCCGCGAAAAGCCGATTGGACCGGTTCCAGACCGCTCATCATGAAAAGAAAACAGACCGCGGCGGTTATGACAAAAGCGATTACCTGATTCCGGGTTAGGGCCGATACGAAACTACCGATCGCCAGAAATGCACCTGCCATCAGAAAACTCGCGACATACCCTGCGAATATGACGCCGTTGTCGGGTGAACCCAGATTGTTGACGGTGATCCAGATCGGAAAAGTCAGTGCCAATGCAATCCCGGTGAAGATCCAGGCCGCCACAAACTTTCCGAGCACGGCCTCGGTCGTTGAAACTGGCAGCGTCATCAATAGCTCTATTGTTCCGGACTTTCTCTCTTCAGCCCAGAGTCTCATCCCTACAGCGGGAATTAAAAAAAGGTAAAGCCAAGGATGAAAAGAGAAAAATGCCTGAAGATCTGCCTGGCCACGTTGAAAAAATCCTCCAAAATAAAACGTTGTGGCGCTGGCAAGAGCGAGAAAGATCACTATGAAAACATAGGCGAGCGGCGTTGAGAAATAAGCTGTCAGCTCACGGCGCGAAATGCTGATTGTATTATTCATGGAGTGCTTTCCCTATCGCCACCCGTAATTTGTCGAAAAACATCGTCGAGGCGACCACGTTCGACATAGAGTTGCTCAACTTGAATTTTCTCTTCGTGTATTCGGGCATTAACAGTTGCCACTATTGGAGTTCCACCCTTGGATACCGCCACTACGTGCACCATATCATCCTGCACATCTCCTGCTTCAACTCGATCCACTTCATCCATATTCTCAAGAGCGTTGCATAAACTTTCACGGTGCTCGGCACGCAACCGCACCGAAACAGCATTGAAAAACGACGATTTGCGTTCCAGTTCTGCCGGGGTACCGTCTGCTACTTTTCTACCCTGGGCGATGACAATCGCTCGGCTGCATACTGCATCTACCTCTTCAAGCAGATGTGTGGATATGACGATTGCCTTGTCCTTGGACATTTCGCCGATCAATTGTCGAACCTGGTGTTTTTGGTTCGGGTCAAGCCCATCGGTTGGCTCATCAAGGATGAGCACGTCAGGATCGTGTAAAATGGCCTGCGCCAATCCTACACGGCGTTTGAAACCCTTTGAAAGGGTTCCTATCTGCTGATTGTAAACCTCATCAAGCTGCAGCCTGTTTACGGCGTTATCGATAGCAGATCGCCGCTCCGTGGTCCCAATCCCACGAACGTCCGAGATAAACTCAAGCAGACCGCAGGGTGTCATGTCTTCGTAGAGAGGCGCACCTTCCGGCAAATACCCAATGTGACGCTTGACTGATATTGGATCACGGATCACATCGCTGCCACATACAATCGCCGTACCCGAGGTTGGTGGTAAAAATCCGGTCACCATTTTCATGGTTGTTGATTTACCAGCACCATTGGGGCCGAGAAATCCAAGAACCTCGCCACTCTCGACAGAAAAACTGACGTCGTCGACAGCGGTAAACTGGCCAAACTGCTTGGTCAGGCCCAGTATCTGGAGCATCGTGCTCATCGTCTCACCAACCTCCCGTAAGTCCGTGCTGCGTGGAATAAAACGATCTCTCAAATCGGACGTATGCCGAATGAACTCGGACGAACCGCGAGGGACTAAAGCCCATAGCCGCATTCGTCAACATCAGATTTGTTTTTGCTGATCAAACTGTAGTGGCAAATTCACGTGCTTTTAGGCTGTTACCGAGAGGTTGACGGGCCCTGAGGGCCCGCCCTCCCTCTATATCAGATCTATGCCGCCTTTGCGGTTTTGCCGTCGATCCCAAACTCTCCGGCATGTATTTTAATCTTTCGCGGCTGCATGGCTTCGGGAAGTTCACGAACCAGGTCGACAATTAACAGTCCATCTTTCATGTCTGCCGCCTTTACCTCCACATAATCGGCTAGTTGAAACCGGCGCTCGAATGCTCGGCGTCCAATACCACGATGCAGATACTCAATGCCTTCTTCATTCGCTCTGTTTTTGCCAACAATAACGAGCTGGCTATCACGGACCTCTACCTCAAGGTCTTCGGCTCCGAATCCCGCTACCGCGACCGTAACCCGATAGGCGTCGCCGCCTTTTTTTTCAATATTGTAAGGTGGGTAGGCATCTACACCCCTATTTTTCTGCGCTGCATGAACGACCGACATCATTCGGTCATAACCAACAGCAGAGCGGTAAAGTGGGGTCAAATCAAATGTTCGCATATCACATATCCTCCTGTGAGCAACATGTAGGAGAGCCGCCATATAGCCGGCTCAGGTTCTCGTCCGTTCCCCAATCAGGCGGCGGACAGAACTTATGTGGGCTAACGGAGCGTGATTTCAACCCCTTATAACTTATTGTTTTTAAAGGATTTTAGAAACGTAATCTGCGATTGCCAGTGACGACGTCATCCCGGGAGATTCAATGCCAAACAAATTCACCAAACCGTGAACCCCGTGTTCTTCAGGCCCCTGAATAACAAAATCGCACGCTGTCTCGCCCGGAGCCTGAAGTTTGGGCCGTACGCCGGAATATCCAGGTTGAATAGCACCATTACGCAATGCTGGATAATACTTACGAACCGCATCATAAAATTTGTTCGCTCGGGCCGGGTCCACATCATAGTCAATGTCCTCAATCCATTCGACGTCTGGACCAAATCTGACCTGGCCAGCCAGGTCGACCGTTACATGAACACCCAACCCAGCCTTTTCGGGAACGGGGTATATCGGCCGCCGAAACGGCGGTTTGCCATTCAAAACATAGTAATTACCCTTGCAGTAATAGGCTTGAGGGATACTCTCTTCAGGGACACCCTTGATCGATCGAGCGATTGACTGGGCCCACAGGCCTGCACTGTTAATTACCATGTCTGCGGTGAGACACACCGGAGCGTCACCGCCGCAATCCAGTCGTATCCCGTCATTGACCACCTGTCCCCCCAGAACAGGGGTTAATAGCGCCACCACCGCACCCGCGGCTTCCGCATCGCCCTGGAGTGCTAGCATGTAGGCATGGCTGTCGACGATCCCGGTGGACGGAGACCATAGCGCACCAACACAAAATACCGCGGGTTCCATCTCGGTAACCTGAGCCGGGTCCATCCACTCCAGATCATTTACACCGTTACCGGCAGCGTTAGATTTAAGCCGCCTTAGTTCGGGAAGCTGTTTCTCATCGGTCGCCACTATGATTTTTCCACATTTTTTATAGTCCACACCGTGCTCGTCACAGAACACATACATTGCATTTTTGCCGGTAACACAAAATCGTGCCTTCAGACTGTCCGGAGGATAGTAGATCCCCGCGTGAATGACCTCGCTGTGCCGAGAACTGGTCTCAGACCCGATCATATCCGCTTTTTCAAGAACAATAACTTCCCTGCCGGCCAGGGCGAGAGAGCGGGCAAGGGCCAGCCCGATAACTCCGGCACCAATGACAACACATTCCACACGCTCACTCATCTTGCGTCAGAGCCCTCAGCAACAGCTCCAAACCGTTGATCGTTTTCCCGGAGCCACATGGCTTCTGCCGCCGTATCTTTCCGCCCGAGAATTGCATTGCGATGTGGAAATCTGCCAAATTTGTCGACAATGACCTTGTGTTGCTCGGCAAAATCCAGCCATTCTGCCTTTTTTTCATGTGTAACGATCGCCCGGTACAGGTTGACACTGAGTGCTTGGTCTGCCCCGTTTTCGCTGTGTTGAAATGGTAAATACGCAAACAGTTTTTCCACATCAATTAGTTGTCCATGCGACGGGCTCTCAATTAAACCGCGGGCCATTGTCAGGGCCTTCTGATCAGCATCAAATGACTGGGGCTTCCCGCGAAAGATATTCCGCGGAAATTGATCAAGCAAAATGATCAACGATATGCACCCTCGGGGTTCTGAACTCCAGCTGTCATAGCCGCCGTCCAGCGCGTAAATATGGTCATCTGCAAACCTTTTCCCGATGACTTGGTCTATTTCAGGCCCCCCATTGAACCAAAACTCTCTGACCTCCCCGTGGCCCGGACTGCCTGGCAACCCAAACCAGAATTCATAAATTGATTTCCACCGTGTCATCCAACGGTCCCCGACAATCCTGGACGCCGCAGGGCATCGCACAACATGGCGCCTATCACAATCATCCGGCAGATCGTGGGAGGGAAAATTTCAATCGTTTTGATCAACGTACTACGGGTTTCAATATCGGGCGAGACTGACACCGGCTCCACCACCGGCAGTTCTGAAAACACCTGTTTCGCAATCTCATTCGCGCGGACGAGTATCTGCATGGAAATTCTATCGATCGTTCCACCGGTCGACAGCGGTTCGAGCCAGTCGACCAATTCCGTGAGAAATGCCGGCCAATTGATAAAGTGCCTGTATAGGGATGGAACAATTCTGGGTTCGCCATCGGCAGTAAGGCTCGCCAGGGTATTCAGTGTTTCAGTTATCTGGGGGTTCAGACCTTCAAGACGCCCCAGAGGCAACAATTCGGGCAGGGTCGTGCTGATCACAACCTCAGGCCGATGAAAACGAGCGGGCCGGCCAGCTTTCAGCGCCAACGCAATTACAAGAAGACCGATGGCGTTCATCGGATTCGCACGATTGTAGGCGCTGAGGGTATCGCACACGATGCTGTGCTCGGTTGATGTTAAACAGGAGCCCACCTCGGACCCCCCACCTTTAGCCAACTGCCCGTCGTTCACGCCGGTCACCAACGATACCAGAACCTCGGAGTGTTCCTTGATGACACCGGTTTGAAAAGGCTGACCAACCACAGCCCATGCCCACTCCAATGCCCCGGGAACGGTTGCAAGGTGCCGGTAAACCAGATTAACCAGACGAACGCCCAGCGCGACCTCTATGGCCTCATAAATCCTTTTTGTATCGCCGGTTGCGTCATCAGCGTTTATTTCAGCTAAAGACATAGGGTCAGAACGCCATCCGATTTTTACATGGGTTTACGCGAACGTCAGATCGACTTTATTAATCGATTGTCCGGGGGAACGCCATCCGTAACCCTTTGCGTCAGCACTCAAACTCAGGAAGTTTTTCGCTTTCCCCCCGCACCCCCACTTCGGTTTTGGCCACGACAAAGTCATTTCCCAGATCATTGCGCCAACGTGTGAAATTTCAGGCAACCGCCTCACGTTCGATTCCCAGATACAGATCTCGACCACGTTTCAGAACCTCTATCTTACGATCAGCCACATACCGCTTGTGATTCCAGAGACCGCAATCAGGGTGGATATAGGTCACCCGCCCCTCGCCCATAATGCCTTCCACCCGCTCGATCAGTGCAGCAATCTCATCCGGTGACTCTGTCATGGTTCGCTTTACGTCGACCACGCCAAGGCCCATCCCGATTTCGGGCCTAAGACCCTTGAACACAACGAGATCCTCCGCCGGTCTGTGCGCACACTCCATAACGATGTGATCGACGTGCAGGGCGTTCAAATAATCCATCAACAGGTTCCAAGAGCCTTTCTGTGGCTGTTGACCCGCGTAATTTCCAAAGCACAGGTGAACTGAGGGTGTCGCCGTCACCGCATCCAATACACGGTTCATCGCGGCGGCGGCCCATTCCCACTCCTCAGGGTGTCCGGGAAGGTTTGCTTCATCAATCTGCACAATGTCTGCATTCAATCGCGCAACCTGTTCCGCCAGCACGTCAGCTATAGCCTCGGTCACAGCCTCTACACTTCCATAGTGGTGGTCGACCAGTGTCTTGGCGAGCATATGGGGACCGGTCAGCGCGAATTTGAAAGGACGTTGCGCCAGGTTCTTTGCGCGGCGACAGGCGTGTGCGAGATTCAACGTTCCGCTGCCTATAGGCCCTTCCACAACCCCGGCAGGCAACCGGCGCCAGCCCATATCCATTTCAGATTCAAACTGCCTGATCAAATCAAGCGTTAGTGCAGACCTGATCCCGTTCATGGGCCTTGTAAAATATTCGATCATGCCATTGGTCTCAGGGTGGCTGAGGTCGTACCGGTAAACCTCACCGTCGCAGACAACGTCCAGCCCGGCGGTTTCCTGGGTGTGGAGTATCACTCTTGTAGCATCAACGATGTCCTGCTCCGAGGGACTGGTTCCGAGCCAGGCCGGTACAGGGTAAGAACCCACAGTGGTGGTTTTGATACGCGGTGAATCGGTCATTGACATCGTCCTCGCGGGAGCGTGAAATCCATATAAGTAACTGCCTGGTTATAAACCGTAAAAGCGGCACGGAAATCTGTCAACTCGACAAAGACTGTCTGTCAAATGAACATGAATTCTGCTGGCGGTATATTAGAGGGAGGCAAACGGGCCTTGAACCGAAACACCGAAACAATCTCTCGGCGAGACCCGGAGGCGTCCCGTCGCCGTATTCTTGAGGCTGCTACCAATGTGTTTGCTGCCCAAGGCCTTGAAGGTGCACGGGTCAACGACATCGCCGAAAAGGCAGGACTAAACAAGCGCATGCTCTATCATTATTTTGGAAAAAAAGACGCCCTTTTCAGTGCTGTCCTGGAAGCGTTATACAAAACAATCTGCGAGAAAACCGAAAGACTGGACCTCGAGAGCGGTACACCCAACGGCGCACTGTCCCGATTGGTGGATTTTGTAGTCGACTATTACCGTGAAAATCCCCATGCCATAACTCTTCTCAATGAGGAAAACCTGCACCAAGCAAGTCATTTAAAGACCTCTCTACGCATCCGGGGAATGCACCGGCCGTTCGAAGAAATGCTGCAGTGCCTCCTTGCACGCGGTGAAAAAACGGGCGATTTCCGTCAGGGTCTCAGCGGGCCGCACCTGTACATCTCTATTGTAGGGTTAACATATTACTATCTTTCCAATGGCCATTCGTTATCGGTGTTTTTTGACCGAGACCTCTACGCACAATCTGAACTAGAGGCCTGGCGTAGGCACATCCACACTACGGTAGAGCTGTTTGTGGCCGCGTAACAAAAAAGGAGGAAACGGCAAATGACGGAACACAGGCTCGGGGTGATTATGAACGGGGTTACCGGCCGTATGGGAACAAACCAGCACCTTATCCGTTCGATTCTTGCAATTATTGAACAGGGCGGCGTGTCTTTGAATAATGAGGACACCGTTATGCCTGATCCAATTCTTGTTGGCCGTAACGCAGCCAAAGTCGAAGCGCTCGCCGCCGCCCACGGTGTAAGGCGATGGACCACGGATCTCGATAGCGCTATTCGCAACAGTGACGATCGCGTTTTTTTCGATTCAGCAAGCACAAACCTGCGTGCATCCCTTATCAGACAGGCAATCGAAGCTGGCAAAGACATTTATTGCGAAAAGCCATCGTCGGGAACCCTCGAGGACGCCATTGACGTATACCAACGTGCGGAAAACGCTGGCGTAAAGCACGGGGTGGTGCAGGACAAAATTTTTATGCCCGGGCTGCAGAAAATGAAAACACTGATCGACGAAGGCTTTTTGGGACGCCTTCTGTCGGTGAAGATCGACTTTGGCTACTGGGTCTTCGAGGGTGACTGGCGCACGGCACAGCGACCAAGCTGGAATTATCGCAAAGAAGACGGCGGCGGCATAATTCTCGATATGATGCCTCACTGGCGCTACGTGCTGGACAATATTTTTGGCAGGGTTAAGAGCATCAGCTGCCTTGGCCGAAACAACATCGACAAGCGCTGGGACGAAAGTAACTCGATCTATGAAGCGGATGCGGACGATGCGTCCTATGCTTTGGTGGAACTCGAGGGCGGCGCCGTCGCTCAGATATTTGCTTCGTGGTGCACACGCGTCCGCAAAGACGACCTTGTCACGTTTCACGCAGACGGTACCCACGGCGCCGCGGTGGCGGGACTAACCAAATGCTACGTGCAGGACAGACAGGCCACCCCGTCTCCTGTATGGAACCCGGATGTGCCACAAACAATCCCATTTTTTGAAACATGGGAAGAATACGCAGGCGATCTGAAATTCGACAACGGGTTCAAGACAGAGTGGGAAATGTTCATCCGAAGTCTTTATGAGGAAATCCCATTCCAGTGGGACCTGCGGGAAGGTGCCAAAGGCCTGCAACTGGCAGAAGCCGCTATGCAAAGCTGGCAGGAGCGACGCTGCATTGCTATCGGCGAGATACCCGAATAATGGTGTCGGTCACTCTGCCCACCGCAGACGGTATACTCCAGAAATTTACCACCGCCGAACCCCGAGACTTTCCCGAAACAGGGGGCAGCGGCTTTAATAGAATCGCATACGCGGCAGCGCATGTCGTGCCGGACATCAAAGCAAACAATGACCCATGGATCGATGCACAGATTGACTGGGACCAGACCATTGCGTTTCGAATGCATCTTTGGGGTTTGGGTCTGGGGGTCGCTGAGGCAATGGATACGGCTCAACGGGGAATGGGTCTTGACTGGGCGACCTCCCTCGAATTGATCGGCCGAAGCGTGCGCGCAGCAAAGGATGTTCCAGGCGCTGTGCTTGCCTCTGGAGCCGGAACCGACCATCTTAAACCGTCGCCCAATCTTGACGTTGAGGACGTATTGGACGCGTATGAAGAACAGTGCGCGGCGATCGAGAAAGCCGGAGGGCGCATAATCCTGATGGCAAGCCGTGCTCTCGCTGCCTGTGCAACCTCTCCGGATGATTACGGCATGGTTTATGACCGGATTCTGGGACAGGTGCGGGAACCCGTCATCATTCACTGGCTAGGCGAAATGTTTGACCCGCAATTGGAGGGTTATTGGGGACATGGGGATCACTACGAAGCGATGGAGGTCTGCCTCGACGTACTTCGCCGGAACGCCACAAAAATAGACGGGATCAAGGTATCGCTTCTTGACAAGGACAAGGAGGTTCGTATGCGCAACGATCTCCCTGATGGCGTAAGAATGTATACTGGTGATGACTTCAATTACGCTGAATTGATCGCAGGCAATGAACAGGGATTTTCGGACGCGCTGTTGGGCATTTTTGCTGCAATTGCGCCTGCAGCCTCTGCCGCACTAACAGCGTTGGGTGCAAACAACTTCACAAAATTCAACGCAATTTTCGCCGAAACCATTCCCCTATCGCGACATATTTTCAAAGCACCAACACGTTTTTACAAGGCAGGAATTGTGTTTATGGCATACCTGAATGGACATCAGGATCATTTCATAATGGTTGGCGGCCAACAAAGTACCCGTTCAATCATTCACCTGTCACAAATTTACCGGCTCGCCGACAAGGCAGGTCTTTTACGAAACCCTGAACTAGCAGCCATCCGGATGCGGCGGGTGCTGGCCGTTCACGGGATCGGAGACTGACCTATGGCCGGGCCTGAGCTTTCCAGACTGGCAATAAATCAGGCCACAACGATGAAACAGTGGACCCTGCGAGAAGCGGTCGAAGGCTACGCAGTCCAAAATATCAGGGGCGTTTCTGTCTGGCGCGACAAGTTGGCACAGTGCGGCATTGATGACTCTACCTTAATTCTGAACGACCATGGAATGACCGTCACGGGGCTCTGCCGCGGCGGTATGTTTACCGGAAATGACCTCACCGCTCGAAACGTAGCTATCGACGAAAACCGTCGCGCCATCGACGAAGCAGCGGCCATAAACGCCAGCTGTCTTATCATGGTCTGCGGTGGACTGCCGGATGGATCAAAAGACATGGGCGATGCGCGTCAACAGGTTGCCGATGGTCTTGATGCCATGTTGCCGTATGCACGGGATGCTGGTGTCCCAATAGCTATCGAGCCCCTGCACCCGATGACCGCCGCGGACAGGGCGTGCGTGAATACACTGGAACAAGCACTGGATCTTTGCGACGCCCTCGGGGAGGGTGTTGGCGTTGCAGTCGATGTCTACCATGTCTGGTGGGACCCGAAACTGAAACAACAGATTGCCCGTGCTGGCGAAAGAATTCTGGGTTTTCATGTATCGGACTGGCTTGTACCTACCGTCGACCTGGTCTGGGACCGCGGAATGATGGGTGACGGTGTCATTGATATTCCCCGAATTCGTAATTGGGTTGAGGCAGCGGGGTATCGCGGTTTTAACGAAGTTGAGATATTCTCGGAACGAAACTGGTGGAAACGTGATCCAAAAGAAGTCATAGAAACCTGCGTCGAACGGTATCGGGAATTTGTCTAGGAGGACAAAATGGCGAGTGCTTATGGACTAAAAGAAGTCGGATTTTTCGACTGCGCCGGTGGCGGACAAATTCGAGTCGACGGGACCACGGCCTATATAGGGCATATGGCCAATCCATTCGGAACCAGTATCGTTGACGTGGCGGACCCCAGGAACCCGAAACTTCTCTCCCACACCGGGATGCCGGAGGGGACGCATTCCCACAAGGTTCACGCGGTGGGTGACATCATGGTGCGCAATCACGAACTGATTGGTCCGGGAAAACCTGATGAATTTTCGGTTGGTGTGGGAATTTATGATGTGTCCAACAAAACTGAACCCCGAATGATTTCCACTTGGGATACCGTGGGCCGTGGAGTTCACCGGTTTGATTTTGACGGCCGCTATATGTATTTCTCCTCAACGGTCGAGGGATATCGCGGACCAATTATGGTAGTTCTTGATCTTCAGGACCCTGAAAAACCCGAGGAAGTTTGCCGTTGGTGGATCCCGGGCCAGTGGGAAGCTGGGGGAGAGGAATATATCTGGGGAGACGGTCCAGAACCGCGATGTCATCATCCGCTTCGGATGGGCGATCGTCTTTATATGAGCTATTGGCATCACGGTGTCTTCATTCTGAATATCGAGGATCTTTCAAACCCACAAATGATCTCGTCTTTCAATACAGGCCCAACATTTCCACACCCAACACATACCGCGCTACCCATACCATTTGAGATCGGCGGTCACCGTCACATGATCGTGGCCGATGAAGATGTCGCGAAGCTGCGCCCGCACGCACCCTCATTTACCTGGATATTCGACATAACAGATGAAACCAACCCAATTCCGGTATCTTCCTGGCAGGCTGATGATCTTGAGTCTTTAGGCGAGCCGGGCCAGCCCTATACCGGTTGCCACCAGCCAAGCGAAATTGTTACGGGTCCGGTGATACCTTTCGCCTGGTTCTCCCAGGGAATACGTATGCTGGACATATCAAACCCACACGCTCCAAGGGAAGTCGGGCACCTGCAGCCTGATCCTCAGCCCGGCTGTGACCGGATTTGTTCAAACGACATCACGACAGATGATGGCGGCCTCATCTATCTGATTGACCGGTTGCGTGGCCTGCATATTGTCGAGCAGCTCTAATAAGGTCACCGTGGGCGTTTTGGTAAAAATTCAAATCGCGGCGACGCGCTCCCTGAAAGGCAACGTGTTTTCCGGTGGTATATGAAATTGAATATTGAATTTTACTGCTTCGTCATCAGGCGTCGAAAACAAAGGGGGTGAGATGTCTACCTCAACCAAGAACACCATCCAGCGCGATACGAATAGAGAAGCCCGACTGGGCTCGTTGTACAACAAACTGGACAAACTGGAATTGGCGCCGTATTGGGCGGTCGAAAATTCCCGTGAGAATCACGACGAAGACGACCAGGTTCTGCAAGGGCAGAAAGCTCTCCCATTCCTCTGGAAATATTCCGAGATAGAGCCGCTTCTGTACGATGCCGCGGAGCTGATCAGTATGGACGACTCGGAACGCCGATCGATCGTGTTGGTAAATCCGGGAATGGCACCGGTTCGTGCAACGGTTGCAACACTTTACACCGCATACCGTCTGAATGACCCGCGAGAGATCATGCCGCCGCATCGACATTCAATCAACGCAGTGCGTATTGGGCTAACAGGAAAACAGAATTTTACTGGTGTAGAGGGAGAGCCAATTACTTTCGGCCCCGGCGACATAGTACTTACACCCGCCGATGCGTGGCACAACCACGGCAATCACGGTGACGATTTCGCTGTAAATGTCAGCGTCCTTGACCTGCCGCTTTCAGAAGTCCTGAGCGCGGCCGGCTTTGAGCATGATTACAAGGAAGACCATGAAGGAGAGTTGGTTGCCCGCCGTGAACAGTCGACCCGCTATTCTGATGATCATTCATACAAGACGTACGGGTTTGGTGGTCTCCGGCCACGTTTTCTAGATCATAAACGTGGCAATGGGTTCCATTCTCCAATGTATGTTTATCGTTGGGAAAACACTCGGGCGTTGCTTGAAAGCTTTCGGGATCACGATGGCAGTCCGTGGGATGCCATCCAGGTGGAATACATTGATCCGGTTAGCGGCCGGACCGCCTATCCCACGATGACCTTCTTTGGGCAGCTATTACGGCCGGGAGAACAGACCCTGCCGCAACAGCAAAATGCCAGCCAGGTCATATTTCCATTTCATGGCAATGGGTACAGTCTGATTGGTGGCGAGCGATTCGATTGGGAACCATTCGACGCAATCGCCATACCTGGAAACCAGTGGTACCAACATTTCAATGGCTCCTCGGATAAAGATGCCATCCTGTTCATTGCAAGCGATGAACCAACGTTGAAGTCTCTCGGGTTTTTCAGACGGCGAGGCAAAACAGCCGGCGGCGAAACTGTCATGATAGACTGACGCCGATCAGACGGAGCTGATTATGCCCGTGTTACCCTTTGACAGGCTCATTGCAGACAGTGCCTGTCCGAATGACAAATTCATCTGGTTTGTTGGCGCAATCAAACCCTCAGGCCACGCCCACGGGCAAGGATTATTACAGTTGTTGCATAGATAATCTGAAACAGCAGAAACGGAACAAAGACAAAAATTCTTTGATCAATTTCAATTTCAATCATCAACAGGGCGGCAACACCCTGAGTTGCGGTCATCGTATAATGAAGCATGCTAACCTTGGGATGGCTCCACCCCAGCTGGTTTAAAAGCTGATAAAGGTGTGTGCGATGTGCCTGGGTGACCTTCTCGCCGCACACGACACGGCGACAGAACGTGAAAACCGTGTCAAATATGAAATTAAAAAATAGTAGAGGGACAATAAGGAAGGAAGTCCGTGAGGCGTCGATTTCAGCGGCGATAACAGCAAGTGCTGCGAAGGTAAACCCGATAAACTGGCTTCCCACATCGCCCATAAACAACCTCGCACGGGGAAAATTGAACACCAGAAACCCGGCTGCACTTGCCGCCATGACATAACAGAAAATGTAAACGAAATAAGATCCCTCTATGAAGGTGATTGCACAAAGAAATGCGGCAACAGCTACCGCCGTGCCACCTGCCATGCCGTTAAGGCCGTCCATAAAATTAAAAATATTGGTTAATGCAACAATCCAGATGATGGTAAGAGGATACCCGACCCACCCGAGCTCAATTTGCCCAACAAACGGGATCGACATTTTACGGAGTACTATACCGAAAAAGAGCAATAGTACCGCCGCACCAATTTGACCGGCCAGCTTGATTTTAAATGACCCAAACAGTCCGAGATCGTCCAGAAACCCAACGAATGCAATAGCACACGCGGCGACGGCAAACCCGAGAATATGAAAAGTTGACAGGCGGGCCTCTTCGCTGACGACACAAATGACTATAAATCCGACAGAGAATGAGATGAAAATTCCAATTCCACCCGTTGAAGGTGTGGGAAGCGAATGGCTGGACCGATCGTTTGGCCTGTCCATAATACCTAGCCGGAGAACCAGATACGTTGCACACACTGACACACAAAAGAGGGCGATCGCGAACAGTAAGTGCGTAACAAATACAATGGTTGCCATTGATATCCATCTTACCGAAGAAGCCAACGAATCGGGTGACATCGTGGAAATGCGAGACGTTCCTGCCCAATTTACTGGCTATCCTGCTCGCTTGGGCCCAGATAAAGTTGTCGTGAAGGTTGCGCAGGTAAGTCGGGTAGATATCATGAGCGCGAGCGGCAAAGCCGCGTAGGAGAACTGGAATGATTGAACTTGTCGACCTCAGATATGTGCACCTCGGTTCAGCCGATGCGGCGGCCACGTCGAATTGGGCACAGGAAATTTACGGGCTAGAGGAAGTCTCGCGTGAAAACGGCCGCATTTATTTGCGCGGCGACGACCGGGATCACAACATCTGCTATTTTGACGGAGACCCCAAAGACAACACAGTTGGACTGGAGGTTTCTGACTATAAGGCGCTGGACGGGGCCGCGTCGCATCTGGAAGCAAACGGCGTGAAAGTCACGTGGGGAGATGATGAAGGAGCAGCAAGCCGCCGGTGCATGAAATACCTCACGTTCAGCGATCCAACAGGGAACGCGTTCGATTTGGTTGTAAGACCATTCGCTTCAGGCCGGCGTTATTTTCCGGGCCGAGACGCAGGCGTTTACTGGTTCAATCACATAGGACTGAAAACAACCGACGCGCGGCGTGATGAAAAATTCTGGTGCGGCCTTTTCAACATTCGATCAAATGACTGGATCGGAGATGCGCCGCTAATGTCTTTTGATGAAGTTCATCACCGATTCGCATTGTTTCCTACCAACGAGGCAGGCGTGCAGCACATAAACTTCCAGGTCAGGGAAACGGATGACCTGATGAGGTCGTCGTATTTTTTCGAGGAACGGCAAGTCCGGGTTGTGTTTGGCCCGGGTCGCCACGCCACTTCCGGAGCAACTTTCCTTTATTTCGAGGGACCCGACGGCATGGTTTACGAGTATTCCTCCGGCGTGCGCATGATAAAACCTGGAGACAACTGGCGTCCACGGCAGTTCCCGTTCACAACTGATTCTTTCTGCATTTGGGGCTCCAAACCAGATATCCCGGAATTTGAGACTGGTGAAGGTTCCAATGTCCAGAACTGATTTTATACACATGGACGAGCCAAGAGAAAAAACCCAGATACGTGTCCGCCAGGCAGCGCGTGCACTTGGACGGCATAATCTTGGCCACGCATACGGTCATGTGAGTGCCCGAATTGACGCTCAGTCGTTTCTGGTATGTGCAGCAAAACCAATGGGCCTGATTACGCCAGATGATCCCGGAGCTATCGTTCCGGTCGACGGTCCGCTCCCCGGCGGGGTCCTGGGAGAGGTGCGATGCCATCAGCAGATTTACAAACGCCGAACGGACGTTAACGGAATTGCAAGAACCTTTCTGCGGGACGTAATGACACTTTCGACTTTCGAACGCACACCCAAACCACGAATTGGTTTTGCCAGTTATTTTGCGCCAGCACCGCCATTGTGGAACGATCCACTGCTACTTCGGGATGATACGGCGGCAGCAGAACTTGCAACAACTCTCGGAGATGCGAGGGCAATCGTGATGCGTGGCAACGGGTGTATCCTGACCGGAGCAACCGTGGAGGAAGCGATTGTCATGGCATTTTTTCTGGAAGAAGCCGCGAAAACGGAACTCGCAGTAATGGCAACGGGTCAGGAACAAAAATCACTCATCTATTCGACAGAACAGGCAAAAGCCCGTGCCGTCTCCTCTGGACAGATATTCGAGCGCATGTGGGACTACCTGACGGCCGGCGACCCGGAAAAATAAAACGCCGCATGCTATTACATTTCAGCTATGCAGAATTTTCGCTATACACACATCCATAATGATAGACGGGACCTGGCATGACCGATCGACCAAATTTTCTGTTCATAATAACGGACCAGCTTCGAGGGGATCACCTGGGTTGCGCAGGGCACCCCGTTTTAAAGACGCCGAACATCGATTCAATTGCGGCTGGTGGAACCAAATTTGACAGGTTCTACGTCGCAACTCCCGTTTGTCAGCCAAACAGGTCTACGCTGGTTACAGGCAGAATGCCATCTCTACACGGAGTCCGCTCAAACGGCATTCCCCTGGATATGCGCGCAAGTACCTTCACAGAGGGCTTGCGGCAAAGCGGCTACGCAACCGCACTTGTTGGTAAAAGTCACATTCAGAACATGACCGCGATGCCCGCGATGCATGCGCGCCCGGAAAGGAAAGAAGGGTATCAATCCCTGAGGGATACAATGCCGGAAGCATTCTCCACCGATACCACGGGCAACTACGCCCAGGAGCATCCAGATACCTGGAAGCCGGGGAAGCCGTACGATCTGGACCTGCCGTTCTACGGGTTTGATCACGTCGATTTATGTACCGAACATTCCGATCATGTGGGAGGCCAGTACTACGTGTGGTTCAAGGAACAGCGAGAAGATGCCGACGACCTTCGCAATCGCGACAATCAGCTGGAACACGACTACAGCTGCCCACAAGCCTACCGCACCGCCATTCCAGAGGAATTCTATCCAACGACGTACGTCAAACAGAAAACGATGGAATATATTGACCAGCATGCAGCTGCTGAAGGTTCACAGCCATTCTTTCTGATGGCGTCGTTTCCCGACCCACACCACCCGTTTACGCCGCCTGGAAAATACTGGGAGATGTATAAACCCACAGACATGGAATTACCTGCCAGCTTTGACTACGGAAATGTGGAGCCACCACCGCACGTCAAATGGGCCCGTGAGGCACGCCAATCCGGCGAAGCCGTTACAAATTCCCAAAATGCGTTTGCTGTTTACGAGCAAGAGGTTCTGGAGGCACGAGCGCTTACTTGCGGCATGATCGCAATGATCGACGATGCCGTGGGAGAAATTCTCGTAAAACTGGAAGAGGCTGGTCTCTCTGATAATACAATCGTGATTTTTACTGCAGACCACGGTGATTTCCTCGGCGACCATGGGCTGATGCTGAAAGGGCCCGCACATTTCGAGGGTGTGACCCGCGTACCGTTCATCTGGGCGGAGCCAGACGCGCAGGCACACACCACAACCACCCTAGCCGGCACGGTAGACATAGCCCAAACAATTCTTGATCGTGCTCAGGTCGAGCCTTACAACGGCATTCAGGGGCGCAGTCTTGTAAACGCCATAAATAACCGGAAGGACCCGGGAGCCGTGGACTCGATAATCGTGGAGGACGATCAGCAACGGGTTTACTTCGGGTACAAAAACCCTCCGAGGATCCGAACGCTTATTACAGACCGCTATCGTCTCACGGTCTCTCGCGGCGAGGACTGGGGAGAGCTGTATGATCGCGAGAACGATCCGATCGAGATGGAAAACCTGTTCAACGATCCCGGATACTCTGGCGTCCGGGCCGAGTTGTTCGAAAAGCTCGCCCTCAAACAAATAGAACTTGTAGACACCAGCCCGATGCCAACGATGCGGGCTTAGGGAGCTAGCAACAGGTTCACATTTCCCGACAGCATTTGCTCACCTTTGGGCCCGATTGCACGGATATCGTCAACGAATTTCTTTACTGCCTCTGGCTTTCGAATTTCCTGAGGATAATCGCTTGCAAAAACGATGCGGTCGGTCGGCAGTTCAACGATGCTCGACCTGACAGATCGGACGTCGCCGCAAAATCCCGCAGTATCAAAAACCAGTCGTTCACGAATGTACCAGTCAAAATCCTTCTCAGGGAGACAACCATGACGGTCACTGCCTCCGGTTCCCCAGAAATTCTTATCCTGATATGACCGGATCCGACCAAGTATTGAGGCAATTCCACCGCCAAGGTGGGCTACATGGACGACGAGGTCGGGAAACCGGTCCAGCACACCGCCGTTAATCAATCGTATCAGCGCCTGTACTAGGGAGAACTCTCGGCCAACCGAGCGAGCGAGGTCATAGGCGTCAAACTGTTGAGGATGGGTAAGCTGAAGTGCAGGGTGAATAAAGACAAACATACCCAGCTTCTGACACTCAGCCCAGAAGGGGTCGAGAGCGGGATCATCGACAGTCATGCCGCCGAATTCAGTGGTGATAACGACACCCTCAAAGCCAAATTCGTTACGACATCTCGCAAGCTCTGCAAATGCGTCCCTGCCACCCATCGGGTGGGCGTGTGCAAATCCCATGAAACGACCAGGATAGTTTTCCGTGGCTTCCTGCGTGCGGGTGTTAATAAGTTTACCTTTCTCTAGATCCGCACACATACCCTCAGCGCAGGAAAGAACGGCAACGTCGATACCCGCGATGTCCATCATTTCAATATGGGCATCGAGATCGAATAACAGCGAATGAAAGCTGTATGAAGGAACACCATTTTTATCAAAAAAGGTTTTTGACTGATCACCAAATCCCTCGGGGAAAAACTCTCTCGGTGTGAAGTGATGCTGAAAATCAACAATCATTTAACTAATTCTCCGCGAATGTGTGGCGCGGGAGTCTTGCATTGATAACGAACTGGCGCAATTGAGAGCATGTCAAATAGGCCTGCATTTTTACCTTTTTTGACAGAGGGCAAGGTCATTTAATCTCGCAGAACCGAAGAAAACTCGGAAATTTCAGGTTTCCCCCTTAACTCCAAGTCTGCTCCGCGAGGAGAATTTTGTACCAGCAACACCTTCCTGTCATGTTCTCTTTATCGTTCAAAGCCCATTTATCGCTGTCCAAGCGCTGCACGTTTCTTATCCAGTCGCGCCATCTGGCGGTCACGATCAATGACAAACCGGACATGCTCGCCTTTTCCCACGGCATCCATCCCATCGTGAACTTCCACCTCTAGCATTATCCGGGCACCATCCACATTAATAACCGTAGCCTGGACCTTGGCGGTCATTCCAAGAAGAGATGCTCCCAAATGGTCTACACTGACATGTGCGCCGACAGTTTCTTCGCCATCTTCGAGATGTTCCTGACATAGCGTCCAGCAGGTTTCTTCTATATCCCGAACCATTGAAGGTGTGGAATAAATTCTCATATCGTCGCCCATAAACTCAATTGTACGGCCGGTATCGATCTCAAAGGACTGCTGGCGCTGGACTCCCGCCTTCAGGCTGTTTTTCATGTTGGTTGTTCTCCATATTTTTCTCGAATTCTGGTTTTAAGGATTTTTCCCATTGGGCTCTTGGGCAACTCTTCCACAAAGGCCATACGGCGTGGAATTTTGTATCCACCAATTTGACCCCGACAGTGCTCAATAACATCATTCTGATCGAGGGTGGTGCCGGGGCGGGGTACTATAACTGCAAATATTGCCTCACCATATTTTTCATCCGGTATACCGACCACTGCGCACTCATGAACATCTTCGTGCTGGTAGAGAATTGCTTCAACCTCCGAAGAGTACACATTTTCACCACCCGTAATAATCACATCCTTCTTCCGATCGAGAAGGTACCTGAAACCGTTTTCGTCCATCATGCCAATGTCTCCGGTATGAAACCACCCCCCTCGGAATGCACTCTCATTCTCCTCCGGCCTGTTCAGGTACCCAACCGTGACGTTCGGTCCACGCACGACGACCTCGCCACCCTCGCCGCAGGGAACTTCGTTTTGCTTTTCGTCAACGATCCGCATATCTATTCCCACAAGTGGGCGTCCAGCGGCTTTGAGAATCTCGTAATCTCCGCTCTCTATCGCTCGGACATGAATATCCTCGTCAAGCGTGGTCAGAATGGGAGAGGTTTCAGTGAGCCCATACCCTTGCTGGATGTTCGCATTGGGGAAAGCGTCCATCGTCTTCCGGATCCATTCCACCGCCATCGGTGACGAACCGTAATATACCCGATCCAGTGCGGACAGATCGTAGCTCGAGAAAGTTTGTTCCTGAAGCGTAAGTATTATCATTGTTGGCGGCATCATGACCGAGGTAACTCGGTAATCCTGGAGGGCCTGCAAAAGGCCGGCCGGTGTAAAGGACGGCAAATAGGCATGTGCCGCGCCGGCCAGCGTATAACCCGTACCCAGAAGATCGGCTGAATGAAACATGGGCGCGACGTGCAGATAAACATCTTCCGACTGCATCTTCATCGGCCCAGTGTTCTGTTGACCGTTTGAGAACACGTTTTTGTGTGTAAGCCGAACGCCCTTGGATCGCCCGGTCGTCCCGCCCGTATAGAGGAGGATGGCATCCTCTGCTTCCGTACTTTCATTCCCTTCTGACGGCCCTGCCACAGCAATCAATTCTTCAGAGGTGGGAAGATGCGTGCCGGCCCCATCACCGGTTATACAAATCGCGCGGTCACCCCAGGGGGCCAGGTCATCCGTACCAATAAAATCGAGAAATACGTCTTCTATGAAAAGCTGAGTGGTTGCCGCGTCCTCCAGAATATAACGGATTTCCGGCGGTGCCAGACGGTAGTTTACCGGCACCGGCACAGAACCGTTCCAGTAAGCAGCATGCAGTAATTCGCAGTGACGCCAGGAATTGCGGCTGATGATCGCGAAGCGGTCGCCCTTCCCAACACCATTTTTCTCCAGTACTGATGCAAGGCGCCGCACCCGATCCATATGTTCGGCCCAGGTGAACTGCACCTCCACATCGTTGATGGCCCTATTCGCGCCGTACAGGCGTTGTGCCCGCTCCAGCGCCGACCGCATGGTCAGCATTGCCGTCGCTCCGTTCGACTTCTATTCAAACATGATTTTAGCGTGGACTTGATACGCGCGACACTATCATTCAGTTCCGGCGCCGAGAATACCCACCGCTTCTATTTCAACCGACATATCCTGATGCACCAGTTTGGACACCTCCAGTAGAGTGGAAACAGGAAAATCACCGGTAAAATATTCCCGGCGGGCCTCCCAGACCTGTTGGCGATCGTTTATGTCCGTGAGGAAAATATTGACCTTCACGATATCCGCCATTGTCCCGCCCGCCGCCTCGATCAATGTTTTTATTTTTTCAAATATAACCCCGGCCTGTTCATACGCATTGTTTCCCAATACTGTGTCGAATTCAGCGCTGCGTGACGTCATTCCTGCAATATAGACATGTTTGTCCACGACCAGACAGTTGGACCAGGTCCCTTCGGGTGGCTCGCCAGCGCCTGCAGCACGTATTCGTTTTCTTTTCATGTTTGTGTCTCCCGCTTCATCTTGAGCATTGTGGTCAAATAAATCCCGACGGCAATTAACCCGATGCCGATGGCGTGAAAGGGGTCCGGGTCTTCGCCGAGTAGCCAGATTGCCAGGACCACGGTGTAAACCGGGATCAGGTGCAACAGGAGCCCAGCTCGGGCAGCTCCAAGGCCCTCAACAGCATGGTTCCACCAGAATAGCGCCAATATCGACGAAAACAGGGCTAACCCGCCAGTCACCCACACGGTGGTCCAGGTGATGGGCGTCGGCAAATAATAGAGATTCTCAAGAATCCAGAACGGAAAAACTGCGATACCGCCAGCAACAAGTATGCCAAATAGGAAGGTCAACCGGTCCAACTCTTTGGGAACACGTCGCATCAAAACCGCGTAAAAGGCCCAGCAGACGATTGAAATCAGTACAAAAACGTCGCCGATGTTAAGTTCGAGGCGAAATAAAACGCCCAGATCACCCCGTCCGATCAGGTATAGAACCCCAGCGAGTGAGATCAGCACGCCCAACCACTGTATGACAGTCAATCGATCACGGAACATTAACCAGGCAACGGCACCAATTGCTACGGGTTCAGCAGAGTTGATCAATGCACCATTAATTGCAGTCGTGAACTGCAAGCCTACGAACATTAATCCGTTACCCCCAATAACGATTAGAACGCCCTGTAAAACCAAAATCTTCCAGTTTTTGCGCATTATTGGCCATTGGGCGGGCAGGCTCTTGCGGCAAATCGGATACAGAATGATGATCGCCACCAGACACCGGAGGAAAGAAATCGCCGCCGGAGGCACAATGCCAGCAACATCCCGGACCACGATAAAGGTGCCGGCCCAGCATAACATGGCCATTGCCCCCGCAAGTAGGGGCGACAGTGCATAAGTTGTAAGGAATTTATCGAATTTGGTTGGGTTCATGGAGGGCATCGTTAACGCGCGGCATTACCTCAGTTACCATCAGTTCCATCGACTGGCGGTCCTGCGCGGGATCTTGCCAGTCGTGGCCGGTGTAGAGAAGTGTCCCGAATTCTCCTGTTTGCTCACGGAATGCGAGGATCTGATCAACAACCGAGTTCACATCACCCGCTATCACCTGTGTATCCAGGGACTGCTCCAGCGTCACCTGATCATCGGGCTGATCTGGCCAGGACCGGAATAACTCGGGTCGGCCGTTGCCAATCAGTTTTGTCATGATGTTTCTGAAATAGAAACCGTACGGCCCATTGGATGTTTTTGCATAGGCCAATGCCTTTGCATGATCCCTGGAAACAAAGATCGACTTGGCGATGCGCCAGCCAGACCCGGTTACTGGACGACCGGCCTGTTCAAGGCCTTCAAGATATCTGGGTAAATGGGTCGCGACCCAGTGGGCCTGAACATAGTTGGACGTAATGGGATCCCAGCCACGGGCAGCAGCCGCGGTAATCCCGCGCGAATGCGGCGTAATTGACGTAACAACGATTGGTGGGTGCGGTTTTTGCAGGGGTGTGGATATGATGCCCTGTCCTATTGTTTCATCAAGAGTGCGCTCGGTTGACGTAATCCAATAGTCATTCTTCAGGTTGTATGGTGGGTCGCTCGCCCAGATGTCCAGTATCATGTCGATGGACTGAAGCATTTTTGCGTTCCGGTCGAGGTCCATGTTTTCAAAAACCTCGGCGTCGGAAAGTAATCCACCGGGACCGATACCAAATATAAACCGCCCGTCGGTTAGGTGGTCTATCATAGCAACATGACCGGCGACCATCGCCGGATGATAGGATGGCAGGGTCACCGCGGCACTACCAAACGTAATATTTCCCGCATCATTGGCAAGTGAGGCAATAAACATGAGGTTGGACGTAATTGGCTCGGCCCGGTCTGTAATGTGCTCACCCAGAAAGGCCTCGACGTAACCAAGCCTGTCTGCCAATAAAACCGCCTCGCGGTCTTCTCTCAACACCTGGCGGTAATCCTTGCCTGGTGGGTGTACCGGCTGGGTAAAATATCCAAGACGCATCGAATCACTATAGCAGCGTCAGGGATATCGCGATAGAAAACAGGGTCAGGAGGAGCCCAGAGGATGTATGCAGACCACACGACCTTCCATGCCATCGGCCAGATCGCCATTGCTCTCTACTTTATCTGGATGGGAGTAAAAAACGTTGGTTTATGGAAAATGAACGTCGCTCGAACGGCAGCCGAAGGGCTACCAGCGGTTCCGACCCTGTTGTTTGGATTTGCCATACAGTTTGCCGGGTCATTCATGATCCTCTTCAACTGGCACACAAAATTTGGCGCAATCCTGCTAATAGCATTTACCATTCTGGCTAGCACACTGTTTCATCGCTTCTGGGAAATGAAAGACCCTGTGCGTCGGACCTATCATTTTCTCCTGATTACCAACAACGGCTGTATCGCTGCCGGCCTCCTCCTGTTGCTCTGATGCACTGGGTTCTAAACCCTCAGGTACCGCGCACAATCAAAGGAATTATGACGCCGGAACAACAGGCAGTTTCAGCCGGGAGGGGCTTTTGGCGTTGTGCCAGAACGTATCGGTACCAACCTTGTAATAGAGATACTGATGGGTAAATAACGAATCCGTTAACGGAGAGTCGCCGTTTACGATTTCCAGCCGGATCCGGTGCCCAGCCCTGAACCGGTGGGCACAGGGCATGACCTCTATCTCATAGGTGTAAATTTCGCCAGGCTCGATCGGCTGCGGGTTGCTGTGGGTATAGATTGGGCGATATCTGGTACTCCGTTCCTCGTTTTTTTCCCGGTGCGACGCACGCATCCAGCCCTTCGAAACAACCACCGACGACGGCTGCAGTCCGGCAGTGCGATCTTCTTTTGACTGCGGGTGCTGGTCGGATACCTTGACAATAAAATCCGTGTCCGTGTTGGTGGATGACGCGTTTAATTCGAGGATTATGGGGCCAGCAATCTCCATATCTTTCGCAAGCGGTTCCGTTGTGAAGGTTACGCAACCCCTGATTGGATCAGGGCCCTGTGGCCCGAATCCAACCGTACCCAATTTCCATCCAGCATGAGGATAATCCCAACTGGTCGACCCACCATTGGGTCTGGGTTTCCCGGCACTCAGAGACCCGTCATTCAGCGAAGTTACGCTATTTGATTTTTTCTTTGTCAGGTAGAAGGACTTGTATCTCATTTTGGCAGGTGGCCAGACCTCGTCTTCCCGCCACTCATCACGGCCACTGACGTGCAGGCGGACGTTCGGCCGCTTGTCCCAGCCATTCTTCCGGCCTTTGAGATGATAGTCATAGAATGGCAGTAATTCAGCTTCGTGATACCAGATGTGATCGTACTGATCGTGCGCCTCAAACACATCCTTTGCCCCAGTCACGACCATATTTTTTTCTGATTTGACATCCTCATAACCCAGAATGTTTCCGCGCAGATGCAACCCCATTTTGCCCCAATGCCCGATCGACAGCACCGGCACCTTTATTTCATCAAGCCGCTCCCACGCGCAGCGTTCGCTCCACCACTCATCGTATGTCTGATGTCTGGCCATTTCACCCGCAAGATCTAGCGGCATGTATTGGCCGCCAGGGCCATTCGCCGGGCGCTGCAGGTTGTTTACCCGCACCATCTGATACCACCACGCCATGAACTCGCAATAGATGCCGCCGTGATAGGCCGTTCCGCGATACATGTCGACAGAACCGTCATACGGTGCAATGCATTTGAGGCTGGGCGGATTGACTATTCCCATGAACCACTGGGACCACGCGTAATAGGATTGTCCGAGGCCGCCGACCTTGCCGGAACACCATTCCTGGCGCGCAACCCACTCAATGCATTCGTAATAATCCTGCTGTTCTGCCTTATCGAGCAGGTTGTAGGTGCCACCGGACTGACCCGATCCACGCACGTCCATATGGATGTAGACGTAACCTTGGTCGCGAACGTACCACTCGACTGGGCCAACCTCTCGCCACAAAAATAACGTAGAGTGCGGAAGGTCATCCGTTTCGTACTGATAGGGAGAGGCAGCAAACAGCGCGGGAAATTTTCCGGGCGCATCAGGTCTATAAATCCGTACTGCTATGCGGACACCGTCTCGCATCGTCACGAAAACGGGCGATTCGACCTTCATTTCATAGCGTGTCTTTAAAGCAGGTTTCTTTGCCATCTCGCTGCTCCCTGTTTACCCCTGGGCTAATGTGTTTTTCAGAATCCCAACACCTTCCAACTCTATTTCGACTGTATCACCCGCGTGCATGAACACCTGGGGATCACGACCCACACCAACACCCGACGGAGATCCGGTCGTAACAACATCACCAGGCCGGAACCGGTACCACTGTGAATAATAGGAGATGATCTCGGGCAATTTGAAAATCAGGTCGTCGGTTCTGGTATCCTGCATAATCTCACCATTCAAGCGGGTCTGCAGGTGAAGGTCGTGCGGATCTGAAATCTCATCCTTGGTAACGATCACGGGCCCACATGGCGTAAAACCGGGGAGGTTTTTACCCATGATATTTCGTTCCCAGCCATGGATCGGACCGAACGGTGGATCACCCATCTTGATATCCGGTATCCAGTCACGTGCGGAAACATCATTGGCGATAGTATATCCGGCAACGTGATCCATGGCATCTTCTTTGCTCACCCGGTGACACTCACGTCCAAAGACAAAACAGAATTCCCCTTCGTAATCAATCATGTCCGGACACTGGGGAGGCACGGTTATTGCTTTGCCGGAGCCGATCAGGGAATCGCGGGTTTTGATGAAACCAGCAGGATTGGCGGGTGGAGGTGTGTTGTTCATCTCTGCGAGATGACGACCGTAATTCATGCCGACCGAAAAGATCAGCCATGGATCGGGAACCGGTGGTGCAAGACTGGTGTCGGCAAACGCGGATACTGCTGCAGAACAGGCGTTCATATCGGCTTCCGCCGCCCCAGCTATCTGCCTCACTGCCTCAAGGCCAGCATCACCTTTTTCAAGAATTTCCCGCACCGAGGTCGGGCGCCAGCCCGAAATCAGGGCCTCAGGCATTTGCGCTATGTTCAACACCTTACTGTCTGCGATAACCACACCAGGTTGACCAGCACCCTCATCAATAGTTAAGAGCTTCATGTGTGTCCTCTCCCATTCCGCCTGTTATGAAAATCGCAGCGATCGATCGCGATCCATCTCCAGTTTGATCTTCAATATTTTACATTAGGTTCCCCAGGGTTACAGCAGCGACGTCGCAAGCTCTGGCAATGCGATTACAAGCAGAAGAACTATCAGCATGGTAATCGCAAACGGCACCGCACCCCAGAAAACATCCTCGATGCCAATACGGTCATCCTGGAGGTTGTTATGGATAACGAAACATGCCAGTCCCAAGGGAGGCGTAAGAAGTCCAATTTCCACTGCAATTATTGTGACAATACCAAACCAAATCAGGTCGACATCGAATGGCGCCAGTGCGGGTATCGCGAGGGGTACAGTGATTAACATTATCGAGCCTGCGTCGAGGATTGTGCCCATAAGTATGATTGCGACAACGTATATGGCGATAAGTCCCGAAACGCCCATACCTGAGGCCATAACCCAGTCTTCCATTAGGCCTGGAATCCCGGTGAGTGCTATCATTCGGGAATAGATGTGTGCCGACAACAGCAAGAAACAGATAGAAGCGGTGACGTGGCCTGTATCAGTCAGCGCTTCCCAAAGCGTTTCCCGGGTAAGTTTCCCTTTGACAAAGGTCAGTATCAGAGCGCCAAAAGCCCCGATCCCGCCTGCTTCGGTTGCCGTAAAAATGCCCCCGTAAATTCCACCCAGAACGAGGATAATCAGCAGCACTATTGGTACACTTTTGCGTACGGCCTCCAGGGATCCCATCATCTTAGGTCGGTCTGTTTTTAGGGATTCTGGCGAACCAACCTTGTCCGGAAACTTGTTAGCCATCAGCCATATAAGAACACAGTAAGCGCCCGCAAGGACGAGACCGGGAACGATTCCCGCCATAAAAAGGTCGCCGATTGATTGTTCTGCAATTATTCCGAATATAATGAGAAGCAGGCTCGGCGGGATAAGCATTCCCAGGACCGAACTTCCCGCAACTACACCCACTGAGAAGCGCGGTTTATAACCAAGGCGGAGCATCTCGGGAACTGCAACGCGTGTAAAGACAGATGCCGATGCAATACTTGTTCCAGTAACAGCGGCGAATACAGCATTCGCGCCGACCGTCGCGGTGCCAAGGCCTCCCTTGAGCTTTCGAAACAGGTTGTTTGCGACGTCATAAGTATCTCGGCCTATCCCGGAAATACTCACCAGCAGGCCCATCAAAACAAATAACGGGATAACTCCGAACTCGTATTGCTGCATGCTTTCGCCTGCAGAAAGCGCAAGCAAACGGCCACCTATATCAATATCCCTGATGGCCCATACACATACAAAGGAAATCAATGCCAACGCAACGCCAACATGAACTCCAACATAAACAAAAAACAGGACAAATAAAATTGATACTACACCAACTCCAGCGGCTTCGATTTCGGAATATGTGGCTAATGCCCAAATTGCGACACAGGCTCCAGCAAAAAGGATCGAGATGATAAAAATTCGCCGAGAATAGAACTGGCCGTCTGACTTCAACTTTGTAATGAGTCTGACACCGTCGAGAAAAGCCCGCCAAAATTGAATGGCGCAGAAAATCGCTCCAATTAGAACGAGCAATTTGAACGGCCAGGTCGGCAGCGCAAAGTCACCCTCTAGTCCCTCTTGTGTATTTCGGCCCCACACCTTGAAAAAAACTGGCAACGTATACCAAAACACGATGATCATAAGAAACACACCGAGACCGTCATAGACCGCCCTCAGCGGAACACCCACTGAAGGGTTGTTCTTTAATAATCTCGCAAGCAACACATCTGACCGTGTCAAACGATCAGCCCTTATTGCAGACGGTAATTGCATGAAAACAATTACCAACATGGACATTTCGATCAGCAGCGGGATGCCCTTTATCGGTGAATTGAATGCGGCCCTGCACACAACATCAGTTGTGAGCAGGACCATCATTACAAATATCCAGCCGCTACCGGTCGCATTGAATGCGGCCACGGTTTTATCGAACACTCGAACTACTGTGGCCATATCAACCTAAGCGGCCTTCCCGCAATTGATTTTAACGCCTCTAAATTCCCCTGGAGAACGTCGGGATTAGCCTTTGTCCCACTGCCTTGCAATTTTTATATTTCGTGCCCGCAGTTCGTCCATGTAAGCCTTTAAAAGCTTATTTCCGGGAAGACCTTTCTTCTCTAACCGGCCCGCCCATTCCTTGGCAATATTCGGCATCGCTGCGGCCCATTTTGCTCTCTCGGCAGCAGCTAGGACGCTAAACTTTGCGCCCTTCTTTTTCATGATGGATTTGAATTTTGCCCGCTTTTTGTTGTCCATCATGTTCTGGTATCCGGGCCATTTGGTCGCTTCCTGACGGATAATATCCTGAACATAAGAAGGCAGCGCTTTCCAGGTCGAAAGATTGAAAGTAAGGCCAGAAACGTTGCTGACCCCAAATCCAACCTGAGTCAGATAAGGCGCCACGGAGTAGGTTTTATAAATAAACCCGAGGATATAACCGATTGGATATCCCTCATAGACACCATTTTTTATGTTCGTGTATGACTGGTTCATTGACGACGTAACCGAAATAGAACCCGTCCCCCGTATCCACTGACCGAAAGTGCCGCTGGTCCCAAGTTTTCGCCCTTTCAAATCTGTCACTTTTACAAGGGGAAATTTCGTCATCATCTCCATGGAGTCATTTACGCCACTTTGGATGTGTATCTGATTATGCTTGGTATATGCCCCGTTAAGCTCTGGTATGATCGTCCGCAACTTAGTATCTATTGCCGATAACTGTTCCCGGGTCATGTTATTGAAAGGCGTATGTGCAGCGAATGCTTCCAAGGGCAGGTTTGACGGCTCAAAATTTTTCAAAATCAAACCGCCGCCCGCTATTCCTTCTTCAACCGCCTCGAAAAGCTCGTGAAATTTCGCAAGCGATTGTGTATAGGCATGCGTCCATTTAATCTGGTCACCCTTCCCCGCTGCTTTAAGGCGAGCGTTAATCTTCTTGGAAAGAATATTTTTAAAAGCGGCCACAAAAGTCACCATTGGTGGTGGCGCCGCTGCCATTGTGATCTTATATGTCTTCGCATTGGCCGGTCCGGTAGCCGTTAGCGCAATAGCGACGGCTGCCGCCATGAATGAAGGACCTGCAATCTTGGTCATTAAATTTTCCTCCCCATTTCTATTTGCGAAAAAACATACCACTAAATTTTGTTTGTAGACAACGTACCCCCCAAATTTAAGGATTATCACGCCACGAGTGGGCATGGCCAAACGATACCCACAGCATCCTACACCGACTGATATGTTTTGACATCAGGTTTTGAGATTTTGGTTTGATCCAAAGAAAAAACATGGCCAAACTCACGTGGAACCGACAGGCCTTGCCAATCTGATTAGGAAACACGAAATATGACGGAAACATACGCAACGATGCACGAGATCATCGTCGCGGCACGAAATAATATCCCACGTTCGGTTTGGAACTATGTCACCGGTGCCGCGGAAACCGAGACAACGCTCAGGCGCAATCGCCACTGTCTTGACGCGCTCGCATTGCGCCCCAGAATTTTGCGGGACGTGCGCGAAATTGACCCGGCGGCAACCATTTTGGGACACAAACTTCGTATCCCCTGCCTGCTTGCTCCAATAGGATCACTACAAACACTTACGCCCGATGGTGGAATTGCGGTGGCCAAGGCCGCTGCAGAATTTGGAACGATCAATCTGGTCAGTACGGTAACCGAACCGACGCTCGAAAAAATCGCCGCCTCGACAGATCATCCCAAGATTTTTCAGATATACATCCGTGGTGACGAATCCTGGGTCGACGACCTGATCGACCGCGCGGTTGGTGCAGGATATACTGCCCTCTGTCTTACTGTGGATTCCGCCTATTACGGCCGCCGGGAACGTCAGTTGATTACGGGGTGGCGACCACCAAGCATCAAACGGTATAGCGAAGACCTTCGCATCCATCAGGCCGGACTGACATGGGAATGGATGGACCGGATGCGGGAACGCGGAGGCCTGCCATTTATCCTTAAGGGCATCCAGACGGCAGAGGATGCCGCAATCGCCCTGGAGCACGATGTCGATGTAATATACATCTCGAACCATGGCGGACGACAGATGGATCATGGTGACGGTACGATTGAGATCCTCAAAGAGGTCGCAGGCGTCGTAGGGGATAGGGCAGAGATCGTTGTTGACGGTGGTTTCGTGCGTGGAACAGATGTTCTGAAAGCAATCTCTCTGGGCGCCACAGCAGTGGGCTTGGGCCGGTTTCAGGGGTGGGCACTGGCTGCAGGTGGTCAGGCCGCACTGGTCCGAGCGCTGGAAATAATGGAGGCAGAGATGAAAAATGCTATGGGACTTATCGGTGTCACGTCGATCGAACAGCTGGACCCTACTTTCGTCAAAGAAGCCCGAGCCGTAGATGCATCGAATGAGCTATCGGCGTTCCCGTTTTTGCCCGAGCAAATCCGCGGACCGAAATAATGTTACCTGACTATTCAAGATCGTAGGGTACCTGATTTGGGCCCGGGAACTTAGCCTTTCCGCCATCGTCAAAATACCGGAATTGCTCAAATGTGCCTGACCTTTGGCTGCGCACGATAACGGCGATCGACTTCTCATCGCCAGCATATTCTGAATGAATTTCCCATGGACGAACAATATCCACATCGCCGGGGCTGCAATGAACCGTGTGTTTTTCCTCAAACCCCACTTCGCCGTCCTCTCTGGTGGTTTCCGCGTAACGGACAACCCGCTCCTTGCCCGACAGAACGCCATAAATGGTCCAGGCTTGGCCGTGATCGTGGATCATTGCCCGGCCGCCAGGGTTCTTGATGAGACCATTGATGACAAAACCATGAACAGGATCTTCGTAAAACAGAAGATTGTCGACCTTCTTGCCGTCAAATCCACCAACGGGCCAATCCCGGGCATGGTCCTGAAGCTCAGGATCACGAAGCAATTCCACCAGAAGTTCCCTGCAGCGCTTCCATCTTTCATCACCTTCTGTATTCTCGCAAACGCCCCGCATTTCCGAAACAAATATTTCAACCGATGGCAGCAGCTTTTTTGGGCTCATGAATGGAAATTCTTTCACGCCTGTTCCCGGTATCATAGAGATGCAGGAAACATACGGTATGTTAATCATGACAACAATCATAGCAGGTCGATAAAATGAGCGACAACAGGGTTGCATTGGTGACCGGAGCAGGCGGCGGACTCGGTGGCGCAATGACGGAGGCACTTGCGGTCGCCGGATACAGGGTTGCCGCCCTCGACGTGTCGGAGGAATTGGCAAAACAAACAGCGATGAAACGACCGGATCTGGCTGACAGCATTTTACCTATTGGCGGAGATGTTCGGTCGCCCGTAGCCTGCCAGGATGCCATCACGCAGACAGTAGAAAATTTTGGTGCCCTGCACATGCTGGTAAACAATGCGGGCATTGGTCAGTCGAGCATTCGCGAGGACTATTATGTCGACAACATCATGTTCTGGGATGTACCGGACAAAAACTGGGAAAATGTTCTGGATACCAACGTAAAGGGTGCTTTCTTGATGGCCAAGGCCGCAATTTCTCACCTCCAGAATGCGGAATGGGGCCGGATCGTCAACGTGACTACCAGCCTGGACACCATGATCCGACGCGGATGGACTCCCTATGGTCCTTCAAAAGCCGCACTGGAAGCCTGCTCCGCCGTCTGGGCCAAGGACCTCGAGGGTAGTCCCGTCAGCGTGAACGTTCTGGTGCCGGGTGGGCCCGCAAACACGGGAATGGTCCCCGCCGCGTCTGCAGGCAACCGGGAAGCGCTTGTCCAGCCGGCCATCATGAAAACGCCGATTGTCTGGCTCGCATCCAATTCATCTGATGGGTTCACCGGCCGCCGGATCGTTGCTACCGAATGGGACCAAATGCTTCCCGACCGCGAAGCTGCACAGAAAGCTTCCTGGCCGGCAGCCTGGCCTGGTCTCGGCGCGCAGGCAATTGTCGCTGAAGGAAATCCCATGGAAGGGTCATAGAGCGGTGAGTAACGGTTTTTGTTTGATGTCACATTGTTCCATAGACACCGAATGTCTAGGCTCTGTTCCAATCAGGAAACGGGAAAGTCTCAAGGGAGGTTGAACATGGCTAGCGCGACGCGCGAAATAATTCCGCCCGCCATCGGGTCCGGTGAGCTGAGGCGCCGACAATCACAACTTGCATCCAATTTAAAACCAACCGTATTCAACGTTGCTGGACAGCTACTTGCCCAGGGGCGCACGGACACTCCTCTAGCGGCAACCGATGATTTGTCCATTCGCCTGAAAATTTACGCCGAGGGCGGTGAAAATGAACTGCATGCCCACCCGGGGGAAGACCACAGCTTCATCGTACTCCGGGGTCAGGTTCGCTTTTACGGGCCAGAGGAAAAAGAAACGGTATTGGGACCCAATCAGGGTATTATGCTGCCAAGAGGAAATATGTACTGGTTCACCGCAGTTGAAGGTGAACCACTGGTGATGCTTCGAATCGGTTCCCCAAACTATCAGAAAATGCCAGAGGTAGATCGCGTGGATTCTGATGGTGAACCCATGCGAGGTGATTCCAAGAAAAACAAATCGGTGCCCCTGGAATTCCTCAAGGACCAGTATTTCTGCTGAAAGACAAAGCAACCAAAGTGGACAACTGAATGACAACAATGATCACGGGCGCAGGGCTCGTAGGCACCGCTTACGCTATCGAAGCCGCCAAACGGGGAGAAAAGGTGATTTTTATCGACCCCATCCCGCGAGACGAATACCTGTCAATGCGGCTTGGCGATGCCAAATATGAAGTCGTCGTAGACGATGTCCGCAGCCTGCCAGCGCTTATCAACGCAATTAAAACGCACAAACCGGAAACGTTCCTGCACACCGCGGGCCTCATCGGTAAACGCGTCGCCAACCCGATCCACACAGGGTACGACCTGAATGTTAATGGCATGATGGCGGTCGTGGAAGCAGTCAGGCTGACCGGGATCAAACGCCTGATACATTTGTCGACCTTCGGCGTCTATGACTGGCGGAAGAGTGATGAGGAGACAAGTATTACCGAAGACTTTGCCCGTGGCAGTGGTGCCGCCTATTCCAATTCAAAAGCCGTTCAGGAACTTATTTTAGAAGCCTATCGCATTCAGTGCGGTTTCGAAGCCGTGGTCCTGCGGCCGGGAAATGTCTTCGGGATGGGTCATTTTTGGGGTGGCTCAGGCGGTGGAGAGAAAGTGCAGTCGCTGATCGAGGCGGGTGTACGTGGCACTAAAGCGATCATTCCCGAAGAACAGACAATGGCCTTCGAATACCTGTATGCAGACGATATGGGCCGCGCATTAGATCTTGCCGCAACCAAACAGGGTTTGCCAGAGGGCGCCGCCTATAATATTTCCTGGGGCGAGGCGATTACGTTCGACCGGCTGATCGACGCGGTAAAGGCGACCTTGCCTGACGTCGAGGTCGAGATTACGCCGGGAACACCACCCCAATCCCGCATGATACCTCTGGATATCAGCCGCGCACGCGATGAACTCGGCTGGGAACCCTCCTTCACGTTGGAAAACGCACTCGCCGCCTATGCAAAGGAGTTTCGAAAGCGGAACACCTGACAGCCCCACAGAGAAAAGGAGCGGCGTTTTTATTCCTTCATTGCCGCCGCGGTATTGATCATCGAATGAATGCTGCGGGCGTAGTCCAGCGCGCCCTGGTCATCCATACGTGGTGCCGACCGCAAATACTCCTTCAAACCGAGGATCGCTGGCCTCGGGCGGCTTGTTAACAACCCACAGAAACGGTCAATCTCTGCGTCGAGCTTATCGGCTGCAACGACCTGGCTGATAATTCCATAATTCAGCGCGCGCTCAGCATCAATGAAATCGGCGGAATAGGCCATCCACAGGATCGCATTTCGACTCATACGGTCATACAGGGCTGACATTACCATCGTAGGCATTACATTGTGGCCAACCTCAGGAATGTTGAACGTTGCCGTACTACTCGCAAAGGTAACATCGCAAACGGACGCAACCGCCGTTCCGAAGCCCATGCAGCGCCCTTCAATAACGCCCATGACCGGCACCTGAGCATCTTTGATAGACCGGTAGCAATTGAAGATCGGATCATATTCGGGGCGGCGACTATAGGCTTCAGGCGATGGTGGACCGGCGCTAGCATCCCGGATACGACCAGTACAGAAATCGGGTCCAGCGCTTCGCAGCAGTACCATATCCGAAGTCTCATGGGCGGAGAGGATAGCCTCAGAGAATGCGCGGGCCATGCCATCCGACACACCATTATCAGGTGTACGGTTAAAGGTGGCTTTCAGAACTCTTCCATCCTGTTCCAGCAAAATATCATCGCTCATTTTAGGCTCCCGTTGGTCAGTTAACATCAATGTTTGGATCTTTCGTGCAGCGCCGCTTCAATATCGCGGGCCCTGATTGGCAGTTCACTTAGCTCAATATCATATGGTGCAAGCGCATCATTGACTGCAGACGCAATTGCCGCTGGTGCACCAAGGTATCCACCTTCACCCGAGCCCTTCTGGCCGAGCGATGTCATCGGAGACGGCGTGCAGTGTTCAATATCGGTTACCGGCGGTATTTCATGAGCCGACGGCAACAGGTAATCGACAAAAGTACCGGCGAGAAGCTGACCGTCGGCATCGTATTCAAACTTTTCATAGAGTGCGGCGCCGATACCATGTGCAACACCGCCGATGATCATGCCCCGGACAATATCCGGATTGATTGCCGTGCCGCAGTCATGGCCGATAAAATAATCGTGTACCTTCACCTTGCCGGTGTCGGGGTCAATCTCGACCAGCGGCACATGGGCCTGGAATGAAAAACAGGGATAAAGAGGTACTTCATTTTTGTCATTTGGCAGTTTCCCCGCACCCGGTACCTGCTGCACCGAATAGGCCTGAAGCCCCAGCTCATGTCCGGGTGGCATGCGGTGAAACTGTTTGTGGGCCATATGACAGATATCTGTCCACACCAGCTTACGAGACGGTTCACCGCGGACCGTAAACTCACCATCGGCATACTCTATCTGATCTTTTTCAACTCCTAGATCATGGGCCGCAATTGTGATCATCTTGCCTTTGATCTCGCGCGCAGCCATCGACGTCGCTGTACCCAGCACGATTGCCATGCGGCTCGCCACGGGGCTTCGGGTAGGCAAAGATTCCAGAGAGTCCGCGTGCAAGACCCGGATCGTATCTGGATCACGTTCGAGCTCCTCACCGGCAATCGTCGAAACCAGTGTCTCGTGGCCCTGTCCGGATGTGGTCGTGCACATCATCGCGGTAATGGCTCCGGTCGGCTCGACCTTGATGAGAACGGATTCGACGAAAGTTGTAATTTCGAGCTTGGGGTTAAAAAGGTACTCGAAAATATTATTCCCGCCGCCAGGCTCCAGACATGTTGAAATCCCCACACCGGCCAAACGACCTTTCGCCCGCAGGTCATCACGTCGCGTAATCAGATCATCCCAGTTCGACGTATCCAGGGCGCTTTCAAGCACCGAATGAAAATCGCCGGAATCGTAGTGCGATCCCGGTGGAATTTTCCACGGAAATTCGTCCTTGCGGACCAGGTTACGCCTGCGGACCTCGACCCTGTCGAGCCCGAGATACCTGGCCACACAATCAACGCCCGTCTCGATTGCAAAATTTGTAGGTGACTGACCAAAACCGCGTACCGGCACCTGACCGGTTTTGTTCGACGTTACCGCGATCGCCTCATATTCGATTGAATTGACCCGGTACGGACCGCACAGCGCGGTGATCGGTTTTCCGAGCTGCAGCGGCGCGCGGCCAGGATACGCGCCGACATCGTCTAGCGCCCGTATTTTGAGCGATTTTATGACTCCGTCATTATCGAACGCCATCGTGACATCAAAAATTCGGTCAGGCCCATGAGCATCACCACCCGACATATTGTCCAGTCGATCTTCGATAAACCGCACCGGAAAGCCAAGTTTTCTGGACAGATAGCTGACCATAACAGTGTGCTTGATGCCGCGTTTCACACCGTACGATCCACCGACATCGACATCATTGTGTACACGAACCTGGTTCATCGGGATACCAATAGCCGCCGCAATCTGGTCCTGGTATTGGGGCATCTGTATGGAGGCCCAAACATCCATGATATCATGGATGTCGTCCCACTTTGCGACTACGCCGAAGGTCTCGATAGGCACCGTCGAGGACCTCCCCCAGCGCGCACGGTAAGTCACCGTATTCGGCATGGCTGCAAAATCCTCAGGAACCGGTCCCCATTGCCATGTTTTCCGAAATAGCACGTTCGAGCCGTGCGCTGGGTGCACGAGGGGTTGATCCTCATCCAGCATTTTTTCTGAGTCGATCGCAGCCGGCAGTGACTCATATTCAACGTCGATAAGCTCGGCAGCATCCTCCGCGATGTAACGGGAATCGGCGACAACGGCAGCAACCCATTCGCCAGCGTATCGCGTCATCCCGACGGCGAGCGGATGCCATTTGATATCGGGCAGATCGAGCCCGTGGAATAGCGAATTTGTCTCTTTGCTCAGCTCATCGCCGGTCAGCACATAATGCACACCCGGCAGGGCGAGCGCGGCATTGGTATTGATACCGAGGATATTGGCGCGCGGATGCGGGCTGGGCAATACGGCCACATGTTTCATTCCCGGTACGTCGACATCCGCAACAAACTTACCGCGACCGCTGACAAAACGGTAATCTTCCTTGGTGCGGCGCTTACGCGCCACATAGCGGTAGTTAGGAAGCTTCGCCGGTGTTTCAACCATGTGATGCCGCTTCCCGACGACGTTTGGCGGCCATCTGAACAGCCTCAATAATCTGCTGATACCCCGTACAGCGGCAAAGATTGCCGCTGATCGCTTCCCTGATATCGTATTGGGAGGGATCCGGAATCTCGTTGAGAAGTGCCTCGCTGGCGACCAGCATGCCGGGGGTGCAATAGCCGCACTGCATCGCGTGACATTCCCAGAATGAATCCTGCAAATCACTAAGTTCTCCGTTTTCCCCAAGCAAACCTTCAACAGTCATGATTTCATGACCTTCAGCCTGCACCGCAAACATAAGGCAGGACCGGATAGGCTCATCATCCAGCATCACCGAGCAGGCCCCGCAGATTCCGTGTTCACAGCCAACATGGGTGCCGGTGAGACGTAGCAAATCGCGCAGGCAGTCGACCAGGGTCATCCGGGGCGGCACCGAAACGGTTCGGTTTTTTCCGTTGACGTTCAGTGTGATCTCGATCTCGGTCATTTGCCGGCCTCCTCGACCGCATCGGCTAACGCCCGAGATACCAGTGTGCGCGCCACACGCTTTCGGTAGGACGCGGTTGCATGGACATCCGTGTCAGGGTTTATATCCTGGTCTACCAAATTCGCCGGCACATCAATGTCGTCCTGTGAGACCCCAACAAGTGCCGTTTCCAGAGATCGCAGTTTCACCGCCGACGGTGCAGCGCCGCCGACCGTAATGGCGGCCCGCGAAACCAATCCTGAATCTGATATTTGAACCTGAGCCGCCGCGGCGACGATGGCAAAGTCCCCATGGCGGCTTGCAGTTTCGTGAAACCCGGTCCCGACCCGATCGCCCTGCCAAACCGGAATCCTGATCTCGGTCAGCAATTGCTGTGGTTCGATATTTGTCACCATCGCCGCTTCAAAAAATCCATCGACAGATATCTCCGTTGTCCCTGACAGATCGCGCAGTGCCAGTTTCGCATCGAGCGCGAGCGCGGCGAGCGCGATTTCGGCCGACGGGTCACCGTGCACGATGCTACCGCCGATCGTACCCCGGTTCCGCGTCTGTAAATGCCCGACATTGCGCACGGCTTTGGCCAACAGCGGCAGGCAATCAGACACCACTTCTGAGCGCTCGATTGCGCGTTGTCTCGTTCCGGCTCCGAATGAGATGTGATGACCACAATTCCGAATTCCAATCAATTCCGTCACATCGTTGATATCAATCAGCAAATCGGGGCGGGCCATTCTCATGGCCATAAGGGGTACTAGCGTCTGTCCCCCAGCGATAATTTTTCTTTCTTCGTCGCCGGCATCTGCGAGCAACCTGCAGATCTCGTCGACAGAACTAGCCCGAATATAGTCAAAGGTGGCGGCTTTCATTGAGATGGGCCCCTAATTTCAACAGGTTTAAAATGTGCCGTTGGAGGCAACATGAGACGAGATACTAGCAATTTATATACATCCGTCAGAATGTGGTAGTGCACGGATGTCAAATGGCCTGTATGGGACCGTGCAGACACTCGGATGGGGTAGATTTCTGACACATTTGCGCAACATCTTGGAAAATCCGTGCCACAATGCGGCATCTTCGGCCTGGCCCCGCGTTTCCGCAACGACCACCGCCAACGCTTCACCGACATACCGCGCCTTGTCGGCGGGGAGCAAAATATGATTCCCGATAAACGGCTCCGATTCACTCGGTCCATGGAGCTTCTGATCATACTTGGTCGACGGCATTGGATTGTGTGGTATTGGCGAAAGGCAATCAGCAATACAATCCACACCAGTGAAAATTCCCAACACCCCAAGCATGGCCTTTGCGTCCGAAACATCAATAGCGTTCAGGAGTGCATGGGCATGGGTTGACCGTACTACAATCATATGCGTCTGGCCTTCAATCGCCCAATCGTCGCAAAATAGTCCCCGACCTTTCAGCAGCCGGGTGTCCTCCCGGCGACGCAGGGGTTTTCCGATTTTCTCAAACTGCATTGCTTGCCTTCACGGCCTGTTTATAGAATATGGTGATATGACCAAACCCGTACGCCAGCGTATGGTGATAATCAATACCCATGTTCATGTTGAACTGACATAGCTGCCCCGCGCCCGGCGATCCGTCCAAGCGTGACCGCCGTCAGCAGCCCGTTCCCGGACAGATAGCCCCAGACCGCGTTCCCTGAAACACCGCGAGCGGCGCCGCCGCCGGCAAACAAGTTGGGTAACGCAGAACCATCTTCCCGGAGAACCCGTGCGTCAGGATCTATCGCGAGGCCGCCCTGGGTATGGAAAAGCGCACCTGTAACGCAGATGCCGTAATAGGGGGCCTCCAGCGCCGGCTTGGTAGTGAAATCTCGCCCGAATGCACATTTTTCTCTCCCTGCCGCGTACCCTGCACAATCCGAAAGGGTCCGTGCGATCCCGGCAGTATCGAGCCCACATGCCACCGCAAGGTCCACCACATCTACACCGTGGCGGATGGCGCCCGTTTTCTCTGCGTCACGGTAATCCTGAAACGTCATGCCCAGATCATGAATGCGCTTGTCGTAAATGTTCCAAGCCACGCTACCCGGCTGGGCCAGCACATCGACCGCAGCTTCCGAATAACCCTGGTGTTCATTGGAAAAACGGAGAGCATCTGTATTTACTTGGATACCACCCTCTGTCATCACCGCCCACGTTATCAGCATCCCGTGTGGTGACGCCCAGGACCCATGTCCCTGGTAAGCGCCCATATCCGAAATACCGGCACCTAGTGCCCGACCCCACATAATCGCATCACCCTGGTTGCCGATATGACCCGCGAAGGCGGCTATAGCAATCTCCGGGATGTACTTCCGCACCATATCCGGGTTACCGCCATAGCCGTTGCAGGCCAGCACCAACGCTTTGCAACCGACCCTATCAACTGAACCATCCGGGCGTTCGACCTCTATACCCCGGATTTTGCGGTCACTGCCGGCGATCAAACATGTCACCCGAGCGCTGGTAAAAATATCGATATCAGCCGCCGAAGCCGCATTGGTCAGCGCGCCGATGAGTTCGGCACCGGTCTTGGACGGCGGCGCATGCATCCGAAGAACGCTGTGCCCTGGATACATGAACCCATCAACCAGTTGCAAGGGCACCTTATGATGGTCAGTCAGCCATTCGATCGCGGGGCCGGATTCCCGACAAACGGCATTGACAATTCCAGAGTCAGCGTTGCCCTGGGATTTCCTTTGAATGTCCGCTGCAAGTTGTGCAACCGAGTCTTCAATGCCACGCTCGCGCTGGAAATGGGTGTTGCAGGCGGGAATCATGCCCGATGACAGCGCCGTAGACCCCTGCGGAACTTCATCCCGCTCAATCACCAGCACGTCGGCGCCGGCTTCCCGGGCGGTCAACGCGGCAACGATCCCGCATGCGCCTGCACCGACAATTATCACTGCTACCTCAGAATCGAACGTGGAATTGTCGTCAAAAATAACCGTCATTTTTTGCGTTCGACGATCACATTTCCATAATCATCCACCCTGCCGGCAAGACCCGGATCGATAAACGTCGTGGCGTCCGCCTGTTCCAGAATTGCGGGACCCGCGATCACGGCGCCGACAGGCAATAACAGACGATCGTATACACGTGCATCGTGCCAGGCGCCCTGCGCATAAACCTGTCGGCTAGTACGTTCCGCGTCATCAAGCGTAGCCTCCGACGACGGCGCCAGAACTGACAGGTCGAAGCTTGGCCGGTATCCAATTACCGACACCCGCAAATTCATGACACGGCAGGGAATGCCATCAAGTACGCGGCCATAATCACGACGATAACATTCCTCAAAGGCAGCCTGTACGGCTTCAGCGTTTCGGATTTCCTTGGAAATGGGTGTTGCCACCGTGTGGGTTTGGCCAACGTACAACATGTCGAGCTCCACAATTTCCTCGATTTTTTCAAGTTTTACGCCAGCGTCGGCGAGTCGCGCCCTCCCGTCCGCCACAAGGCGATCAATTTCATGTGACAGAGCAGAAAAATCGAGTGCATCAAGCAGGTTATTCAGGGTCTGCACGAAATCGTGACGCATGTCGGCGATCACGCAGCCAATAGCGCTGGTCACGCCAGGAAACCGCGGCACAAGAGCACCCGCCAGGCCGACCTCATGTACCAGTGCACCGGCATGCAGCGCACCGCCGCCACCGAACGGCATAGCAGTAAACTTTCGCGGATCGTGACCACGTTCGATCGAGACCAGGCGAATGGCCCCAGCCATGCGTGAGTTGGCAACACGGATGAGCGCTTCAGCCGCGTCCAGATCGTCAAGACCCAGCGGCTCGCCAACATGTTTGCGGACCGCGCTGGCTGCCGCGTGCACATCCAGTGCTACGATCTTGCCGCCAATCGGGCGGTCGGCGTTGATCCGGCCCAGAAGAACGTTTGCGTCCGTCACCGTTGGCCGGTTATTACCCTGCCCGTAACAGGCCGGGCCCGGTTTGGCCCCTGCACTTTCCGGACCTACCTGCAGAATGCCGCCACGGTCCACCCAAGCAATTGAACCACCACCAGCGCCGATTGTCGTGATTTGGATCATCGGCGTGCGCACGACAAGACCAAAATCAATGGATGTCTGCGCCGCCAGCGCACTTTCACCGTCTGCGACAAGGGCAACGTCAAAACTGGTTCCACCCATATCGCAGGTAACGATATTCGGAACTCCCGCCGCACCTGCGATATGCGCCCCAGCAATAACGCCCGCGGCCGGACCTGACAGGGCCGTCCGAACGGGCACTTCCCGCGCGGTGTCAACACTCATCACGCCGCCATTCGATTGAACAATCAGGATATCGCCCTCAAAACCCGAGCTTTTGAGCGATGTTTCGAGGTTTTGGAGATAACGTCCAATCACCGGCTGAAGCGCGGCGTTCAGGGCCGTCGTTGAAGCACGCTCGAATTCGCGAAGTTCCGGGAGAATATTGCTGGAAACTGTAATGTGTTCGTTTGGCCATACGGCACGCGCGGCTTCGAGCGCGGCGCGCTCGTTTTCGGCATTCGCGTATGCATTTACGAACATAATGGCTAAAGCTTCCGCACCCAAATCAAGCAATCGCTGCGCAGCGGCCGCAACCGCCGGAATATCAACTGGCGTGCGGACGGATCCGTCAGCGAGTACGCGTTCTTCTACCTCAATCCGCATATCACGGGGAATAATCGGCGTGTAAGAACCCCGAAGCCCCCAGATTTCTGGTCGGTCACGGCGCCGCAGTTCGAGAACGTCCCGGAAACCAGCAGTCGTGATTAATCCGGTTTTCGCGGCTTTGCGCTCCAACAGCGCGTTGGTACCAACCGTGGTTCCGTGAACGATATTTGCAAGCGCAGAAATTCCGGTTTTCCTTGCACCGGCGACGACACCTTCGATGAACCCGCGGGATTGATCGTCGGGCGTCGACGGTACTTTTTCCACCCGGCATTCACCGGTCGCTTCATCAAGCCAGAAGATATCGGTGAAGGTTCCACCGACATCAACGCCGACAATAGAGGTGGGGGATCCGGTCATTTATTGGCCCCCATGGCGGCTCTCGCGTTCTTGGTTTTTTCCACATCAACAGAACCATCATCGGCAACGACAACGCCATATTGCATGGCGGCATTCTCCCGATTTACGAAGCCAAGACGCACATCCTCGGCCACAACCCCAGTGTCTCTTTCCAACGCAGGGCCATAGCCACCACCACCCGGCGATTCGATGCGTATACGATTGCCTTTCCGCAATCGGATATCGACTGCCTTGGAAGTCATGGATGGAACATGGCGTCCGTCGTCGAGTTCATAGCTCACAACGTCTAGGGCGGCGTCGCCGCCACCAGCGGTCCCACGTGGTGGAAAACGACCTCGTTCAGCGAACACGAAGCCGGTTCCCCGTTCGTCGAGCAGTTCAATCTCGTAGATGGACCCCAGACCGCCACGATGCATGCCGGGCCCGGCAGAGTCGGGCCGCACCGCCCATTGGGTGAACATTACCGGCAAGGCCGCTTCCAGAATTTCTGCTGGCGGTATTGTCGCCATCGAGATTGCCGCGTTGCCATGGGTCAGTCCATCACCGTCGGAATGCCCGCCCAGACCGCCCCCGAAAAACGTGAAGAACACCCAGGGGTGCGCCTCATCCGGACGGCGCCCGTTCATGGACACCGCGTTAATGGTACCGTAGCCGTTGGCCGGGGCTATTTCGGGGTCAACCTTTGCGAAGGTGCTGAATACGATATCGATCAACCGCAGAATCGTCTCCGTGTAGCCACCGACGGGGCGCGGGGCGACGGCCGAAAGGATTTTTCCTTCGGGAATGAGAAAGGTGATCGGCTCAAGTACCCCACCGTTAGCCGGTACATCGCGGAACACATGCTTCAGCGCGACGTAGGTCGCCGCGATGGACGTGGTTTTGGATATGTTCATGGGTCCGGCACAGGCGTCGGCTGACCGGGAAAAATCAAACGTCAGCGTGCCACCGTCGATCGTGAGATCAAGCGCTATCTTCAACGGTTCGTCTTCAATCCCGTCATTGTCGAGAAATTCTTCAGTCGAATAGACGCCGTCCGGCAGGTCACCAATCAAACTGCGCATTTGACGCGAAGACCGTTCTTTCAATTCGGCAAACACATTGTAGACCGTGTCCTTGCCGTAATCATCGAGCAGGTCGTCCATCCGCCGAATACCGAGGTCGAGCGAATTTATCTGACCCATTAGGTCGCCGTAAGAGCTGCCCGGCAGACGGCTGTTCGCCGTCAAAACCGCAACGATATCTTGCCGGATAACGCCCCTGTCCATCAGTTTCACCGGCGGCATCACGAAACCTTCCTGGAAGCAGTCGGTTGCCGACGGATTGTAGTTTCCCGGAACCCCGCCGCCGACGTCGTGCCAGTGACCAACCGAAGACAACCAGCAGAACAACTCGCCGTCCCGGAAATATGGCCTAACAATCTTGAAATCCGACAGATGGGTGCCGCCTGCATAGGGATCATTGAATATCCAGAGGTCACCATCTTCCGCACCTCCGTCAGCCTCCGCCTTGGCAATTCCAGTTTTCACAGCGAAGGACATTACACCGACAAAAATCGGCAGACCTTCTTTTCCCTGGATCAGGGTGTCGCCTGTGCCGGCCTCGTAAATGCCATGCGACGCATCACGAGCCTCGGCAATGACAGGACTGAACGCGGCGCGAAACAACGTCACGTCCATCTCGTCGGCAATCTGTTCCAGCCTGCCTTTGATGACAGCGAGGGTAACCGGATCGACGCTCATGAATTGTCCTTCTGGTTAAAGCGTTTTTCGAGATGTGTTACCAGCCCGCCATCAGCGAGCATAGCCAGCAGATGTGGAGGCATCGGTTCGCATGGATATTCGGCATTCGCGTCGAGGTCGCGTAACTTCCCGGCAATCGCATCGATCGAGACATGATTGCCTGCAGCGATCTCCGGCGCATCCGTGCAAACCAGCGCCATCAGCCCATGATTGATGGCGTTGCGGTAAAAGATGCCGCCGAACGACGGCGCCAATACTGCGGCGATACCATGAAAAACCAGCGACTGTGCAGCCTGTTCACGCGACGAACCCATACCGAAATTTCTGCCCGCACAAATGATGTCACCTCTGCGAACATTGGACACAAAACCCGGATCGACGGTCTCAAGGCAATGGCGAGCCATCTCTTCCGGAGAACTTTTCATATACAGGCCAGGCGCCAGTGCATCGGTATCGACCTCATCACCATAAGCCCAGACCCTGGCACGGTCGATGATGCCTGGTACGGTCGCCAGCACGTTCATACCAGAAAATCCCGAGGATCGCGGATTTCACCGGCAACCGCCGCGGCTGCCACCGTATATGGATTGCCGAGATAGACCTCAGATGTGGTCGCGCCCATCCGGCCTTTGAAGTTCCGCGCGGTCGACGCAATGCAGACCTCGTCTTCCGCCAGCACACCGGCCCCATAGCCAGCGCAGGCGCCGCAGCCTGATGGCATAAGAATGGCACCAGCCTGGGTCAGAATAGCGAGTGTGCCGTCGGCGGCGGCCACCGTCATATCCTTCTGCGACGCCGGAGCGACAAGCAGGCGCACACCGGGTGCCACCCTTCGTTCCCTGAGCACTTCAGCCGCCATTTGGAGATCCGCGAGCTTAGCTCCCGTGCAGGCGCCGATATAGGCCTGATCGATCCTAGTGCCTGCCGTGTCCGCCACCGGACCCGAATTGACCGGACTGTGTGGGGCGGCCACCTGCGGGCCGAGAGCCGCAACATCAATCTCGTGGGTTTCGCGGACCAACGCATCCGCATCGGTCTGCCACCGCGCGATGTCACCGGGCTCCGCCCCCGTATTGCGAATAAACTTGACCGTCGTCTCGTCTGCGGCGATCAGCCCTGTCTGGGCACCAAGTTCCGCGGCCATGTTACATAGCGTCATGCGCTCAGGCATCGACAATTCAGCTATCGTATCGCCCGTATATTCAACCACCTGATAATCCCCACCATCCATACCGAGCCGCGCGCAAAGGGCCAGCATCACATCTTTTGCCCCTACCCCCAACGGCAGACCACCGGTGACTTCAATTCGGATGGTCTCTGGCACCCGGATCCACGTTTGGCCGCTCGCCAGAACACCCGCCATATCTGTCGCGCCGATGCCAAACATGAAACAGCCGAACGCCCCCCCGGTGGGCGAATGACTGTCGCCACCAACAGCAAACATGCCCGGTTTAAGGTGACCGCGTTCCGGTAACACTATGTGGCAGATGCCTTGCATGTCATAGAAGTTGGGCAGATTCTGGGCGGCAGCGAATTTCCGGGTAATGTCCAGTATCCGTGCACTCTCGGCATCAACGGCTGGCACATAATGATCCGATATCAGGACCACTTTCATGGGATCCCAGACACCTACTCCAAGTCTTTCCAGAATAGGCTGGACCCGGCGTGGCCCGCCTGAATCGTGGATCATTGCCAGATCAACATCGCAGATCACAATCTCGCCGTGAGACACTGCCTCCCGTCCTGCGGCGTTGGCTATAATCTTCTGTGCGAGGGTCTGGGCCATGGGAATTCTGTAATCTGGTGCCGCCTGCAAGTCCAGCGGGGTCGGTTACTGAGCGATACCAGCGAGGGGTCAATCCAGCAAGAAGTAGTAATAGTTGCCACCGGCAACATCGCGCGGGCCATGGAGCAGATGGTGGCGATAACACCGGCCCCAGACTTTTGCGGCGGAAGCGCATATCCCGAGCAGGTGCCGGGAAACCTTTTCGACGCGCAAACCGTGTCGACCAAGAATTTGGTGCCGTTAGCGTCATCATAAACCGTGTCAGGACTGGGAATATTCACGGCACATCGACCACGGTTAAACAAACGTCAAACGCGCAATTGGGTGCACCTGTAGCGGTACAGGCGGTTTCCTGTGCGAACATATCTACGCCGAAGATCAATCCGCCAACCGCCTCAAGCATTCCGCAGATCGGTGCGCAGACGGGAGCATCGCTCTTCCCGTAACCGGATGCAAAGGGACTGTTCTCGACGTGGAGCCGAAGCGCATTTTCGCCGTTACGCTCGAGTGTCCAGACGCCCCAGCCAAGCTGGGGAGCAGTTTCCGCAATCGTGATGAGCAGCGCGTCGGCCTCTGCCGCGCCGGGCGACCGGTAACTTTCTGCAGAACCCCGCCCATGGTGTGCGATGGACCGGGCGAAGGCCTCAAACGCAGCCGGTCGGTCCACTTCGGGCAGAAACCGGAAAATGCCCATCAGACTGTCCGGCCGAATCAGGAGATATGGAATATCACGATCATGTATTTCACCTCGCCCAGCATCCCAGACAAGCCTGTCGCGGAAGGATTCCTTCATTCCGCCACTCCCCGCCTGCTGGGATGTCCGGCCGCATGCATTGCCGCCCGCCAGCCAAACACAATCGCCGGCCCCAGCGTAGTACCGGGTCCAGGATAAGCGCCCGCCATGACAGACCCCATGTCATTGCCGCAGGCGTAAAGTCCCGGGATAGGTGTGTTTTGAGCATCAAGCACCTGACAGTCCGGATTGGTGGCGAGACCGACGCTACAGCCGATCTCCGCCGGCCAGACCGCCATCGCCGCGAATGGTCCGTTTTCAATTGGCGCGAGACACGGATTCGGGCTGTGTTCGGGGTCGCCATTGAACCGATTGAGTTCAAGATCACCCTTGCCAAAATCCTCATCAACACCTGCACGGGCAAACCCGTTATGGCGGACAACTGTGTCTCGCAGGCCGTCTGCATCAACGCCAATCTTAGCAGCCAGAACTTCAAGGTTTTCGGCAACCGTTACATAGCCGGAATCGGAATGCATAGACAGATAGCGAGTTTCGGGGTGAATTGCCCCAAGCCCATATTTGGTGATGAAGGATGTTTCACAGATCAGCCACGACGGCATGGTATCCACGGTCTCGTGTGACCGATACATTGCTTCGACAAAATCATGATAGGACACCGCTTCATTGACGAAACGGCGCCCGGCAGCGTTCACCGCGACAAGTCCGGGTTTGGCGCGGTCCATCGCGAGATGGGGATATAGCCCCTCAGAACCGTCATGCCGTTTCGTAACCGACACGGGTGTCCAGAATCCAGCGCTTTGATGGCCCTTGGAATCGATCGCTGCATTGACCGTTTCTGCCAGCGCGAGCCCGTCGCCTGGATTGGTGTGGGCTGCCATAGAATGGTGCGGCGTCGGGTCGGGCATGAAGGCTTCCCGGTATTTCGGATTGTGGGCAAACCCGCCTGTAGCCAAGACAATACCCCGCTTCGCGCGAATTCGACGAGGGCCATCACCGGTACCCAGCACTGCGCCAACCACCACTTCGCCCTCTTTTACGAAATCCTCGACTGGCGACTCAAACAGGACGGGCACGTCGTGCTTTTTCAGACTGTAAAACAACCGCGCGACCAGTGCGTTTCCCATCACAAGCCGGGTGCCGCGCCTGTAGCGCATCCTGTCGGCAAGGTAGCGCAGAACGATCCCAGCCGAATGGCGGCATGCCGAGAGGGACTTGTACCGGCCCAGCAGGCCAGCAATATCGACCTTTCCAACCATCATGCCGCCCATCAGCATGAATTCGGGTATCGGTGGGCGTACCCGCTCGAAATCCCTGCCAAGCAGGCGGCCGTCGAAGTTCTGTGGAATGATTGCCCGGCCAGAACTCGCCGCGCCGGGTACGTTGTTGCGGTAATCAGGGTGCAGGCCACAGGGCAAAAACTGGACGTCGGTCTTGTCCATCAGATAATCAATAACATCCGGGCCGTCCGCGAGATATGCCCTACGGCAAGCGCTGGTGCCGTCATCGCCGATCAAGGCGTCCAGGTATTTCGCGGCCTCCTCCGGCGAATCCTGGAATCCTGCGTCCCGGCTCGGTTTGTTACCGGGAATCCACAGTGTGCCCGCCGATGTCGCACCGGTGCCGCCGATCTGTGCTGACTTTTCACAGACGACGACGTCCAACCCTTCGATCGACGCCACCAGGGCCGCCGTCATGCCACCTGGGCCACCGCCGGCAACCAACAGGTCCGTCTCCATATCCCAGTTAAATTCAGACATTCTCTCGACACTCTCTCCGTGTCAAAGAATACGGTATTCATCAACCGAGTAACATAGTTACCCTGCGGTAGTGTATTCTGGTTTTCCTAACCCAGTTTTTGCGTGATCCGTGACGCGAACGCGGGTCCCGCGCCAAAACAAAGAAGTTTTGATCAGCGTCATAACTCGATAAGGTGGTATCTATCCATGTCGAGAATCGTGTCCAGAGCCAGGAGAATCATCGATGTTTGTCAAAAACTGCTGGTATGTAGCCGCATGGTCAGACGAAGTCGGACCGAGTGAACCACTGGCTCGCACAATCGTTGGGGATCCCGTAACCCTGTTCCGCAAAACGGACGGAACGGTCGCAGCACTCGAAGACCGATGTGCCCATCGTCGCATGCCGCTTTCGTTTGGACGCATCACAGATCAGGATACCCTGATTTGCCCCTATCACGGCCTGACCTACGATACTTCCGGGCTGTGCGTTAAGGTACCTGGACAGGCCAAACCGGGAAACATACGAATCCGTACCTATCCTGCTATAGAGCGGGCCGGAATGGTTTGGCTATGGATGGGCCCGCCAAACCAGGCAGATCCGGACGATATCTTCGATTGCAGCTGGCTGGAAAAACCCGACTGGCACACGACCCGGCTTTATCGGCATGCGAAGGCAAATTACCTCTTGCTCAACGACAACCTTGCCGATCTGCTCCATGTAGCATTTCTGCATATTCCTTCCGGCGGCGGGAGCGAAGATATGGGATCCGCCGAACTCGACCTACAAATAGAAGAAACCGGCTTTCACTTTTCGCGTAAGACCCCGGACATCCCTGCACCTGCGGGATATGGCCGTTTATCCAACGCCCAGAAAAACGTCGACCGCTGGCATGTTCTCGATTACCAGGGACCTAGTTTCTACAGAGTCCATACAGGAGTTGCGGAAATAGGGAGTGGCGGACCCGACAGCAATCTTCCCGTAGGTGCCGGACGCTGGGCAATACTGCCTCATCATTTTATTACTCCTGAAAAAGAAGACACTGTTCATTATTTTCAGGTAGTAGGGCACGAATGGGCTCCCACTTCGGATTCATGGACTTTCCTGAATAACGTCATTGACGAAGACGTCTGGGCGATCGAGCACCAACAGGAGGCACTGGATGCGGAGCCAGAAGTGCCCATGCAGGCAATCCCAAGCGACGAGCCGCTACGTGCGATGCGCACGATCGTAGAGGGCATGCTCACCGCGGAACTGCAGAACCAGAATTAGCAGCGCCCCGTCTCAGAATACCGGACAGCCTCCGTTATTCCTTATGAAGCATTGCCGGAACCCTAACCTCGGCCTATCCTGATCCCCTCGAATTGTCTCGACCTGTTTTGGAGAACCCGAATGTTCCTGCGAAATGCTTGGTATGTAGGTGCCTGGGAAACCGAAGTTGGACGTCAGAATCTTCTACGGCGAACACTTCTCGAAGAGCCCGTGGTCTTCTACCGCCGGGAAGACGGTACACCCGTTGCCCTCGCTGACAAGTGTGTCCACCGGCACGCCCCGCTGTCGGAAGGCCGACTCACGGGCGACAGCATCGAATGCCCGTATCATGGCCTGACCTATAATCCGGCCGGCATCTGTATTCGTGTACCGGGCCAGTCCATTGTCCCTCCAAATTGTCGGATACACTCCTATCCAGTAGTCGAGCGATATCAATGGATATGGATATGGATGGGTGACCCAAAGTTGGCAGACCCCGATGCAATAGAAGATTTCCACTGGATGGATGACCCAGCCTGGCGCGCTAAAGGAGAGCTGTTTCACCTCAAGGCCAACTACCAGTTACTAATTGAAAACCTGCTAGAACTCTCCCATCTATCCTATGTCCACCAGAATACACTTGGTACGGAGGCTGTTGCCGAAGTGCAAATGAAGCACCAGCGTGGCGAACGGGACGTAACGCTAACGCGCTGGGTTATGGATTCTCCGGTATCCAACATGTTCCGCGTCATTGGTGGATTTGAAGAAGGCGAGCATGTCGACCGCTGGCAGCTGGTGACCTGGACACCACCCGCATTCGTCAAACTTGACGTTGGCGCGGCCCGGGCCGGCACCGGCGCAATTAACGGTGACCGTTCACAAGGCTTTGGCTATCGAAATCTTAATGCAATAACCCCGGAAACAGAAACAACCACCCATTATTTCTGGGCACAGGCCCGTGACTTCCGCATTGATGAAGAATGGGTTTCCGACCTGTTCGTTGACGCCACCCACGAAGCGTTTAGTGAGGATGTATGGATTATTGAACATCAACAGGCAAACATAGACGCAGGCACTACGCCCAAGCGGGTGGACATAAATCACGACGGCGCGGCCCTGGCAGCCATTCGCATGCTTGACGGAATGATCGCCGATGAAACCACCAGTCAACCTAGGGACAAATCCAGGATGGCTGCAGAATAGGAAAGTTTCTGTAGGTTGATTACCTACCGAAACCCGGCTCGGACCAGAACACCTGCGAACTTTGTCAGCTACTAGGGTGAAAGTGCACGACCTCTGGCGCCTGAGATAAATATTGCCGGAAAAAACCGCCAAAGGTTTTGTAATCTTCTGTTTTTCGAAAATTGAAGTGGTCTTCAATTTCGTTCCATTCCACTTCCAGAACAAACGCAAGATCCGGCTCAACACGCTTTCCCCACCGCAAACCATGGCAACCAGGTTGCTGCTTCAGGATCTCCACGCCATTGGCGAAGTTCTGGACAAAATCGGCCTCGGTCTCTTCCTTTACACAAATCGTCGCGATCTCAATAACCATCCCGTTCCTCCCATAAATTTTTTCACCTTTTCAAACGTACACCCTTTTGCGCAACCACTCCCGGCCTTAAGGACGAACCCTATGATACCAGAAAGATTGCGCGTTGCCTTCGAGAATACTAGCTTTGGAGTTCGGCATTCAGGCTACAACAAGACAAAACCGGAGGACCAATGGACATTATCCTGTATTACGCACCGACCACATGCGCTTTGGTCCCATATGTGACCCTGACGGAGGCACAGGTCGAATTCGAGGTGCGACGAGTCAATTTTGGAAAACAGCAGCACATGTCACCGGAATTTCTGGCAGTGAATCCTAAACACAAAGTTCCAGTATTGGTGATCGACGGCAAGATACTTACCGAGAACGTAGCGATGCACTTGTGGCTTTCTCAGCAGTTTCCGGCAGCAAAAATTTTGCCAATTGAACCCTGGGATCAGGTGAAGGCAGTTTCGCTGATGTCCTGGTGTTCTTCGGGAATTCACCCTCATCTCTCACGGACACACAACCCTTTCCGGTTCTGCGATATCCCAGGCACCGAGGCAAGTATTCGAGACCTTGCAAAAGAATTTCTATTTGAAAATTTTGAAATCGCTGAAAATCTGTTGGGAGAAAATGAGTTTTTTTTCGATCACTTCACGGCGGTGGATGCGCATTTTTTCTGGTGTTTTCGTCGCGCCACACAGTTCGGCCACGACCTCTCCACCTTTAAACACTGCGTTTCCCATTTTAATCGCATGAAACAGCGCGCTAGCTTCAAGAACGTTATTGCCTTTGAAGAAGAGGTAATGGCCGAATTTGCGAAGGCGGCATAGGGTATTTGGAAGATTATTGGTGGTTATGGATTGCGGCTAGAACATTGCGGACCAGATACTTGCAAGGGCTGAACGCTGGGGTCATCCTGAAGGTGTTATGCCTTTCTTCCAGGCGTTCCCGGGTATAGGCAGCCCAAGATTTTCCCTCAGCAACCGGCTTTCATATTCCGTGCGGAAAAGGCCACGGTCCTGCAGTATTGGTATGACCCCGTCAACAAATTCAGTCAGGCCGTCGGGGTAGGTCAATGACATGATGTTAAAGCCGTCAGCCGCGCAACCCTCGACCCATTCTTCCATAGAATCAGCGATTTCGCCGGGAGTTCCGCAGAGCACACGGTGACCACGAACGCCGGTTACCTCCTGGTACAGCTGGGAAATGGACAGGTTCTGACGACGGGCAACCTCGACAATTACCTTTTGACGCCCTTGTTGCTCTATTGCTAGTGGAACTGGCGGCAAGGGTCCATCCAGAGGATGGCTAGACAGGTCAATACCAAGCATGTTGGAGAGACGGTCGATACCAAGTTCAGGATGTATCAGCTCATTGATCTTCCGGAGCTTGCCTTCCGCCTCCGTTCGTGTTTTGCCGATAACCGGCAAAAGGCCTGGCATTACCAAAATTTCACCGGGACCACGCCCGAATGCTGCTGCCCGAGCCTTGATATCCGAATAAAATGCTCGGGCATCATCAAAATTCTGCTGAACCGTGAAAACTACTTCCGCGGTTTCGGCTGCTAGGGCCCGACCCCGCTCCGATTGCCCAGCCTGAACTATTACCGGGCGCCCCTGAGGGGACCTTTCAATTGTCAGCGGACCACGGACTGAAAAATGTTTGCCCTTGTGGTTCAGGCGATGCAATTTTTCCGGGTCATAGAAAGTCCCCGTAGCGCGATTTTCAATGACCGCATTATCTTCCCAGCTGTCCCAAAGCCCAAGAACAACTTGGGCGAATTCGGCTGCCCTTTCATAACGGTACAGATAGTCCGGGTGGGTTTCATGACTGAAATTCGCCGCTTCAGCTGGCGCGGAAGAAGTAACGAGGTTCCAGCCCGCACGACCCCCGCTTATTTGGTCAAGCGAAGCAAACTGGCGGGCAACATGAAAGGGGTCGAGGTAAGTTGTGGTTGCCGTACATATTAATCCAATATGCTTTGTCACCATGGCGAGTGATGACAGCAGCGTCAGGGGTTCGAGCCGCAGGGCATCAGAGGTGCGACTGAGCTTTTGAAGATCATCGCCATAAAAAATGGCGTTAGTATCTGCTGTAAAAAGAAAATCGAAGCGGCCGCGTTCGCCTGTTCTGGCTATCTCCGTATAGTGCTCAACATCAAGTACGGCACCATTTTTCACCGATGGGTCGCGCCACGCCGCAATGTGGTGTCCCCCACCCAGCATGAAAAGACCTAGTTTCATCAACGACCTCCTCTGGTTTAGATAAGACTTTAATTCCAGCCCTTTTCCAGACATCAGAATTTAAATGGCTGGCCGGCATTGAGAGTATGGATGTCAGCGTATTCGATCTATAACCGTATTAACAATTGGGCGCGGAGGCGTCTTGCACGAGCGGTGGATGTCGGTTCGTGGGTCATATAACTGGCTGTTATTTTGACATAAACAGGGATTTGTTACATCCAACAATCGGTATCAGGATCGCTTCCCTGCATCCCAGGCAGATAGATAGATCCGAGATGCATTGCTTTACGTGCCCTGCAATCTCCATCTTTCCAGCACATTAAAGCCTCAAAGCCTCACTAAACAAAAGCCATTCGTATGTTTTAACTTTTCACCATATGGCAGAAAAATGCGGAACATCCTCCAACAACGAGATTGTCTCTCCTGCCTGACACTTGTTCTTTTATTTGTCGGGTTTCCCTCGATTGTAGTTGCCATACCGAAGATTGATGTGCATCGCGGTTCTTTGGTTGCCGAGGGTGCCAACGGGCTCGTGCTCGCCATGCCCTTGGTTTCAACTGATGTCACCATCAAAGTTACTGGACCTATAGCCCGTACGACTATTCAGCAGAAATTTGAGAACGACAGCGATCAATGGATCGAGGCCCTTTACCTCTTTCCTTTGCCAGAAAATGCGGCGGTAGACCGTATGCGGATATTGATTGGGGATCGTCTTATAGACGGCGAAATCAAAGAAAAGAAAAAAGCCAGGAAAATATACGAGAAAGCCAAAGAAGGAGGTTACAAAGCGGCCCTTATCGAACAGGACCGACCAAACCTGTTTCATACATCGGTCGCCAATATACCTCCTCGAGGACAGATCACAGTCAAGATCGAATACCAACAAAGCCTCGTCTGGCGAAACAAACATTTTGGGCTTCGGTTCCCACTCGCAATAACGCCACGTTTTTTGCCCGCTACTCAGCAAGTCTCAGAAAAAACAGACCTAACAAAGGGTTGGCAGATATTGCCAGATGAACGCCCCCAAGTTCTCGATATCGAGGGAGTTGCAAGGCCACAAACCCAAATTTCAATCTCTTTAGCCCCGGGATTTGAGATAGGTACCCTGGAGAGTCCATCTCACCCAATCAATGTTACTTCCCGCGACAACAAAAAAATAAAGCTTCGCGTCGGCCAAGGTTCGCGCTTCATAGCGTCAAGGGACTTTATACTTCATTGGGCGCCGACTTCATCGACCGCCCCGAAAGCAGCCTTTTTCAGTGAAAAACATCCTAAAGGCCACTTTGGATTAGTCACACTTACTCCCCCCGACATCCCGATGGAAAAAATATTCTCACGCGAGGTAATTTTTGTGGTCGATACGTCGGGCTCAATGCATGGCGATTCAATTGAAGAGGCCAAACAGGCCTTACATGCGGGCGTTAATGGCCTGACGCCAGGTGATACCTTCAACATCATTCAATTCGACAGCACAGCCAGTGCGCTATTTCCCAAGGCTGTCGAATTTCGTTACCGCAGTCGTATTGCTGCGCACCGCTATATTCGAAGTCTCTCTGCAGACGGAGGAACCAATATGCAGTCTGCTTTGGAACTGGCTCTAAAACAAAATACAAACCGGTCGTCGAGAATTCGCCAGGTAATTTTTATCACCGATGGAGCAGTTAGTAACGAGCCGGCGTTATTTAACTTTATTCACGACAACCTCCGACACTCTCGTTTATTTACCGTCGGCATTGGCCATGCTCCCAACAGCTACTTCATGAAAGAAGCAGCAACAGCAGGTCGAGGCACGTATACATTTGCGGACAGCAATTCGGATACCAAGGCGACCATTACCGCGCTCTTTAAAAAGATAAGGAAGCCCGTGCTGGCTAACATTCAAATATCAGGTGCGGGCATCACCGATGTTCTACCAAAAACAATTCCTGATTTGTATGCAGGTGAGCCACTGGTTTTCTCTATACGCCTGGAGAAACCGTCCGCCAAAATCTTAGTCACGGGTCGCCTGGGTCATGTGGAATGGCAAAAGGTAGTTAATGTAGAGGCCTCAATAGATGAAGCCGGCATCGCTATAGATTGGGCAAAGCGGTCCATAGATGAGTGGCAGCGTAGCTACCTGCATGGGGTATCGGCCGACCTCGCAAAGACAAAAATCAAAGAGCTTGGCCTAGAGTATCATTTGGTAACTCCATACACGAGTTTGGTAGGCGTGGACAAGACACCGTCACGGCCTATGAATGTCTCACTGGACTCACAGCCGATACCAAGCCAGAAGCCAGATGGACTGAAGCTCAAGGTGACTAAATATAAAACGCTACTGGCACTTTCGACCGAGAATTCAGGGATGGTCTTGAGTTTTGCCAAAACTGCAGATGGTTATAAGCAGGGCCTTGTGGCAGGGCTTTTAATTTTAATACTCGCCATTTCCCTTCTGATGCTCTTACTCACCCGTCGAAGTGTCGACGGGTGAACGTAAAGCATCCCAAAGCGGCGTGCCTATTCGCTCTTATAGGTGCTGTGGGTTTGATTATCTCACTCATTAGTTTGTGGGTACCAGTGAAGGCGCAACTCGCTCAATACCTGCTTGAAAGCAGTTGGAATCATTACCAACAGACAGGGAAAAATCGAAAGCCCTGGCCATGGGCCGATCATCACACTGTCGCACAAATTCAAGTGCCGAGGCTTGGGCTGAAACAGATTGTACTCGCCGGTGATAGCGGTCGTAGTTTGGCGTTTGCCCCGGGCGTTAATGAGCGCACAGATATAAACGGGTCAGCAATGGTGATCAGCGGGCATCGCGATACACACTTTCGTTTTCTCGAGCACTTAACAGTTAACGATCCGATCTTCCTGATTTTGTCATCAGGCCGGCGAGAATTTAAAGTCGTTGGTTATGAGATTATTGATTCTCAGAAAAGGAAATTAAGCCCGCAACGATTCCGCAATGGTTTAATCCTGGTCACCTGCTACCCTTTTGATGCGGTCACCGCCGGGGGTCCATTAAGGTATGTCGTATTTGCGAAATCAGTTTAAAATAACCTCTATGCCGATTGAGGAGTTAAAGGACCCACAACCCTGTTCTTTGAGCGCGGCATGACAGTTACCTCCTCCCTGGCTCAGGCTTTTTACGCCTGTGTTTCAGAGGTATTTGTCGGGGCCGCAATTTCTTCAAATCTTCGGGATGCAATAAACGGTAAAAATTCCTCTTTTATTTGTGGTGGCGGCGTTTTAGCGCGTACAGGCCGTCAGGGCCGATCAGCACCAGGCCCAGCGCCACCAGCACCATCGCCAGCGCCAGCAGTTCGATCCAGGTGATTGATTCCTCCAGTAACAACGCGCTGGCGTATAGCCCGACGATTGGAATGCTAAGCGAACCGATCGCGGCGACGTTGGCGGGCAGCAGTTGCAAGCTGCGAAACCACGCCCACTGCCCAAACCATTGCGCGATGAACGCCGTATAGAGCACCGCGATGATGGTCCGGGTGCTCAACGCTGACACATCGGGCAAAGGATCCAAAATCAGTGCGCACAGCGCGATCGGTATGCCCCCGAACACAAGCTGCCATGCGGTCAGCTCGATCGAAGTCAAGGACAGGTCGAAACGCTTGAACAGCACCGTGCCGAGCCCCCACGAAACGGCCGCGGCGACCACTAGGAAGGCGCCCACGGGGGCGGAGCCGAGCATGCGCGCCTCGGGCGCAATCACCAGCGCCATGGCCGCAAGTCCGAGTAAGAGCCCCCAGAGTTGCGCGCCGGACACCGTCTCGCGCAGGATGAACGCACCCAGCAGGACCACCCACAAGGACTGGGTATGGCCGAGGATCACGCCGCGCGTCGCCTCCATCATGCTGAGCCCGAAGGCGACCAACATCTGGAAACCGGTGACGTTGAGCAGCGCCAGGACCGCGATCGGAACGATTTCACGGCGCGGCAGTCTCAGACGCCCGACGCGCGCGTGTGCAAGACTGAGCATACCGAGCGCGGCGATCACTAGAGACACCGCGCGGTAAGTCCAGGGCGAGATTTCGGTCACTGCGATCTTGATGGCCGGCCAGTTGAAGCCCCAGGCGAGGCCCACCAGAAGAACCAGGACGACCCCCACAAAGGGCAGCGCCTTGCGGGATGTGACCTGGCCGCGCACCACTACTCCACGGTCTCGTCGAGATTGTTGAATGTTACCCCAAAGGGACGGTGACCGTCTGTACAATGCAAAATCAAAGGGGTTTTGCTGTAGATGTACCCTGCGGACAAGCACTGGCCACCATACTTCGAAGCAAGCTGACGCATATCTTTGGTGGAGTATTTTTTGAGCATCCTGGTATGAACCTATAAAATACCCGTCAGAGAATAAACCCACCGCTTTTCAACTCAAACTTAATCCGCCTGATCTCGGCATTTATGGCCCTGACCCTCTCCACATGGGCCTGGTCCGTCGTCCGTTAGTTCAATTCGCCAGGAGAGCTGTTAGGGTTCCATCGTCATGACTTCCGATAAAAGGACCCAAGTCGCAGGACCAGGGCAAAACCCTGACCACGGCTCTGAGCAAATTGATCCACTTCTCAAGCGGGTCAAGCTGTCCGCTGAGGAAGCGGCGACGGCTTTCTGGACCGAGCGAGTAGAGGTATGTGAGAAATTCCGCCGCGAGTTCGAGCGGCGGAATCCAGGTCTGATCATTTACGTGGATCCATAGGGTCCAGGTACAGAATTGGATCGCGGATCCACTCTGGACTTGAGGGATGGTGTCCCGCCACCTTCAAGTAATGCTCGGCGATCGACATCGGCGGGGCCAGTTCTTCTTGCCGCACCTTTTCGGGGACCTCTTTCCACTCTATATCTCTGTCAAAAGCAGTCATCGCATTCATCCACCTTCTGGAGATATTCCTGCATCAGTTGGTCCCTCTCTTCCTGCGTTGCCTCCGAGGGCACAACCAAAGTTGGCACACGCCGGTCCCCTTTCGTGCCCTTGATGATGAGCCCACCGACATCCAATGCGCTCTTTACAGCGAAAAAGTTACTGCAACCGCTACTCCCCCCCATCATCATGGCGACCAGTGCAACTGGCAGTATCCATTTGATCATGTTTCCACTCCCAAGGGAGCAGGATAGGCTCGGACCGCGAAAAGGATCAACTTTATTACATTTATGGATTACGATTGGATGCCAATATCTATTGGGAGCGAGTTATGCAGAAAATATCTTTGTCGTTCGTTTTGATACTCGGTTTTACCTCATTTCGAGAAGTTGCCGATGCGGAGTAGGGGCTCTTGGGCCATAGATGACGCAACATGCGCGCGAGCTTCCGGGCTGAGCAAGACACTGAGCGGCAAGTGAAACTGATGAACTGTCCCCGGTATCGTATGCGCGGAACACTGTCCTAGGCGGCCCGCTCACTGACCATGGGGCTCTTTGTGAAAGCTCTAATTGATCCACCATCAGGACCTAATCCGAGTGAGGCCAAAAGGGACCCGCCCGAACCACGTGCTTCACATCTTTGATTTTCACATCATACAAATCATACTTTGACGCTGACATACAACCCGGCCTTGGTCTGCGGTAGTGGGCGGTTATACTGACCAGGCGCCATAACGGGCGTGGCATCCAAGGTGACAAGGAGCGAAGCATGCTTTTAACACTTGTTGTTCAGGAGACCCTATCATGAAGTCGCGCTACGGCTACGAGGTCCCAGTCGAGGATCCCGAGCTCACCCATGTCGAGCCCGGCTCGCCGATGGGCGAGCTGATGCGCCGCTACTGGCAGCCAGTCTGTCTGTCGGACGAACTCACCGACTTGCCGTGCAAGGTCCGCATCTTGTGCGAGGACCTGGTATTGTTCCGCGACGGCATGGGCCGTATCGGCTGTCTCGATCCGCACTGCGCCCACCGCGGTTCGTCGCTGGAGTACGGCAGGATCGAGGCGGAAGGCATTCGCTGCTGCTATCATGGCTGGCTCTACGACACCGAGGGTCGGTGCATCGACATGCCGTGCGAGCAGCCGGGCTATGCCGAGCGTATGGACGTGTGGCAACCAGGTTACCCGGTGCACGAATTCGGCGGCTTGGTGTTTATCTATATGGGTCCACCGGCCAAGCAGCCGGTGTTCCCAATCTATGACATAATCGATACCCGCTACCGAGACGATGTCGTGCTACGCGGGTTGCGGCTATGGGATGACAGCTCAATTGGTTTCGTGCGCGACTGCAACTGGCTGCAGCATTTTGAGAACGTGGTGGACCCATGGCATTTGCTGGTGCTTCACCAGCAGATCGGACTTGGCCAATTCGAGGGCGCGCTCATGCATGGTGAACGGCCCAACATTTCCTTTGAGCGCACCTCACTCGGCGTTCGCTACAGGCTGGTCAACAATCTGCCCAACGGAAACTTGCTGGAACGCTATGCTGAATGCGTGCTGCCCAACATCTTTTTGGTCTCGAACATTCATGAGAACGGAGAACAACCGAAAAACATGGACCGATGCAGTGAGGTGTCTTGGGTAGTCCCGGTCGACGACCGCCACGTACGAGCCTTCACAATTGCCGCTTGGCCCATCCGAGAGGGCACCCCCGACCCCAACTGGCGGCCACGCACTGACACGACCAGTCCCGAAGGGGCCCCACTCAACCGAGCGTCGCCCAGCGCTCGTCGCGGTGAGCGCACCTTCACAGAGCGCCAGCGTCTCCCCGATGACATGGAGGCCCAGGAAAGCCAGCGCCCGATCGCCGTTCACGCGCTCGAGCACCTGGCTCTCGCCGACAGTGGTATAGTCATGCTGCGCAAGCTGCTACACCTGTCGATAGAACGAATGCAGCAGGGAAAGGATCCGCTTAATATCGTCCGCGACCCGGCTAATAACCATGCGATCGAGACCCATGCCTGGAACACTGTGATCGTTCCACCGCACGCCGGCGTTTCACAGTAGTCTGCGAATTAATGGTTAATCAGCCGGGTATTATTACCCATCCAACCCAGAGTTCACTTGCAACATCGTAGAACAATAAATCGCTAGACCCGTCGACAAATGGCACAATTGTCCTGCTGTGCCTAAGCAGGAAAGATGCCTATTCCCGGCAGACCTGGAGGCTCAGCGCAGGCCATATAATATAGACGTGCCGTGCAAAGATGTTTACGCCTGTTGTGGGGGTTAGGGGGTAGCGGATTATAGATGTCGTGCCCCGCACGAGATCCCGTGATGGCCAAGAAAACCCGCGCCAAATTATGTAGGTTTTTCTGAAACAACCTTATTATAACCTTATTAAAAAGAAAAAGGGCTCAGCTGTTTCCAGCTAAGCCCTTGATATTATGGGGGGCGATCGGGGGCTCGAACCCCGGACCCGCTGATTAAGAGTCAGCTGCTCTACCAACTGAGCTAATCGCCCTTGAAAGGTGCAGCCCTATACCAGAGCGCCCAGAAGGTGTCGATAGGAGGGTTTAGAGATCCGTTCGGCCATAGCGGGATAGGATTACGTCACGATGAATATAGACATTGATCAGAAAACCTACCCCGATCAAAAGGGTCAGCATGGCATTACCTCCATAGGAAATGAGAGGCAGCGGGACACCAACAACCGGAATGAGCCCCATGACCATGGCAATATTTATGAAAACATACAGGAACAACATGGAGGTTATTCCCATCGCGAGGAGGCGACCAAAGTAGGCCTGTGTTCGCAGGCTGATCGCGAATCCGTAAACCATCATGAGAACATACAGGCCAAGCAGAGCCAGACCGCCAATCAAGCCAAATTCCTCCGCCACCATGGTGAAAATAAAATCGGTATGTTTTTCGGGCAGAAAATTAAGATGGCTCTGGGAACCGCCTTGGAATCCTTTGCCAAATATTCCCCCGGAGCCAAGGGCAATTTTGGATTGAAGAATGTGGTATCCAGACCCAAGCGGATCGCTTTCCGGATCTAGAAAAGTCAGAATTCTTTTTTGCTGGTATCCATGCAAGGTGCTCCAGACTATGGGTATGGCAGCAGCACCAACGCCGATCACGATTACGAATTTCCATACTCTCACGCCGGCAACAAATAACACCGCCGCTGCCGCCATGATTAGGAATAGCGCGGTGCCCAAATCCGGTTGTTTCAGAACCAGGGCAACCGGCATTCCTATAAGAATCAATGGAATGATCAAATGGGGCAGGCGTTTAATGTCTTCAATAGAGACGCCGTGGTAATACCTCGCTAGAGCAAGTACGAGACCAATTTTCATTAATTCAGACGGCTGCAGTCGCATAAACTCGAGATTGATCCAGCGCTGTGCCCCCATGCTTATCGAACCGAAGGCCTCGACTACTACAAGAAGCACCAGAATAAACCCGTAAATTAGATAGGAATACCTCCACCAGAATCTTATATCGATCAGCGAAATCGTTATCAGAATACAAAAACCTACTCCGTAACGCACGGCCTGTCGGTACGCCCACGGGTCCCACGAACCATCAGCGGCCGAGTACAGCATGGCAATACCGGCCGCGCCAGCCGATGTAACAAGCAGAACCAGACCCCAGTTTATCTGCAGTATCCTGCGGCCAAGGTTGAGGCGCGGCGGGGAGTATGGACCGCTAATATGCATTAAATATTCTCGCTTTCCAATTGGTGGCGGGAACCCGGTGGCGCAGACCGGTTATGCGCTGAGTCACGTTTTTGAGTGGCCACTAACAGATCGCGTACTATGGGGGCCGCAACCTTGGATCCTCCGCCACCGTGCTCAACTACAACAGCCGCCGAATAGCGCGGATTGTCTGACGGTGCAAAGCCAACGAACAGCGCGTGATCACGCTCTTCCCAAGGACGTTCATGATTCTTGAGGACGTTGGTGTCACGTTCGGCCTGACTGATACGCCGGACTTGGGAAGTACCGGTTTTGCCCGACATTTCCATGCCCTTTTCATCTATTCGCGCCCGGTAGGCCGTACCGCGCGGGTCGTTCGTTACACGACCCATCCCTTGGCGGACGAGTTTAAGGGCGCGCGAGGAAATACCGAGAGTTCCAAAGCTACGATCCCGGTCATCCAACTTCTCATCATGAGGCCGTATTAGACGTGGGATTACTGCTTTCTGTCCATTCGCAATTCGCGCTGTCATTACTGCCAACTGAAGGGGCGTCGTCAAAACAAATCCTTGACCAATACCGGAGATCAACGTCTCTCCTTGCTGCCACTTTGCACCATATAAAGTCTTTTTCCATGCCTTGGTAGGGATTACGCCAGCCTTCTCCGCAGGTAGCTCAATCCCAGTTTTATGACCAAGACCGAGTTTCCTCGCCATTGCCGCTATATTGTCAATGCCAACCCGTTTGGCAAGATCGTAAAAAAATACATCACATGAATTTTGATGGGCCGCGATAATACCCTGCCAGCCATGACCGTGTTTTTTCCAGCAGTGGAAGCGCGCATTACCCAGTTCCGTATAGCCTTCGCAAAACACCCGATGATCATACCCAATGATACCGGATTCTAAAGCCGCAAGCGCAACTACCATCTTGAAAGTTGATCCCGGCGCATATAGGCCTGAGATAGCCTTGTTGACCAGTGGGGTATGTGGGTCATTGACTAGTTTCCGCCATGAGTGGGAGGACATGCCGGTAACAAATTCGTTTGGGTCGAAGCCGGGAACCGATGCCAACACAAGGACATCGCCAGTCTCAATGTCTATAACCGCCGCAGCCGCGCTTTTTTCTTTCCTAAGCCGATTGGTTGTTATTTTTTGCAAATCCTGGTCGATGGTGAGTTGAACATCATTGCCAGGTTGTCCGTCCTGACGCGATATTTCTCTTATTATTCGCCCGGTTGCATTAACCTCAATTTGGCTGTTCCCTGGCAAGCCACGAAGGTTACGCTCGAAGACCTTTTCAACACCATCCTTTCCGATTTTAAACCCTGGAAGCTCAAGAACGGAATCTCCTGATATTTCATTTTTAGAAACCGCAGCAACGTATCCAAGGACATGGGAGAAATCATCGGCATGCGGATACTGCCTGCGTTGGCCCATTTCGATATCCACGCCCGGAAGATCCGGTGCGTTAACCTCAATACGGGAAACATCTTCCCATTCAAGGTTTTCCCGCACGGTTACAGGCACGAACGCCCGCCGCCGCCGTACCTCTTCAAGAATGCGCTGACGTTCATAAGCGCTTAATGGGATGATACCGGACAAAGCATCAAGCGTGGCGCGGACATCCCGAACCTGTTCGGCCACGAGCGTAACACGGTAATTTTGCTGGTTAATTGCCAAAACCCGGCCATAACGATCAAGGATGCGGCCGCGCAAGGGTGGCAACAAACGTAGGTTGATCCGGTTCTCATCAGCAAGCGTTTTGTACTTGTCAGACTCTAGAACCTGCAGCTGATACATCCGTCCCGTCAGTATACCAAGGAGCAACACTTTGCCGGTGCCAAGCAGAGCAACGCGTCGAGAAAACCCTTTAAACCGCGCAGCGTCTCTACGCATCGATTGGCCGAAGAATAGCGTGCTGTACCCTCGCAAGAAACCAAGCCACGAATGGGAAGACACCAATGGTAAGCAACATTTGAAATAAAATCGGAAATGGGCTTATCAAAGTGATATTCAGTGTACACACTATAACCCAAGACAAACTTGCGACAAAAATGGTGACAACTGAGAACGACCACCAAATAACGTAAAAAGACTTGCCCTGGAAAAACCTGCGCTGAGAAACTATCACCCAATACGTCAGCAACAGCATTAAGCATTGAACCCCAATCGGCCCACCGACGATAATTTCCTGCCATAATCCCAGACCGAAGGCTGCCATTACCGGAAACAGGTCCGGCCGAAATATCGCCCAGTAAAATACGGCCATCAGCCCGACATCAATCGCTATCTGTCCATAGCCTGATACGTAGACTGGCAACACAGCCACCATCACGAGAAAAATGCTTAGAACGAATGGCACCATTTGCCGGACCGACCGATCCAAACGCTGCAGCGTGGCGGTGATCATTTCACCCGTGGTGCACGGATCGATGGAATAAACTGGCTGGAAATCCTGCCAGGAAAGTCAGTTATTATACGTACATATTCGAGTTGATCAAAATCGGCGAAAGGAAAAACACGGATAACGTCATCGCCTTCTTTGGCAATCCGTCCTACTGCCAGCCCTGCAGGAAAAACGCCGCCATGACCCGAAGTAACTACCCGGTCTCCAGTATCAACTCTAGCATTGGAGGGAAAAAATTCGAGCTTGGGCCGCGAGCTGTTATCACCAGCAAGTATTGCTCGCGCCCGACTGTTTTCGATGACGACAGGAATTCGAGAATTAAGATCAGTGATGAGCAATACACGCGCGGCACGATTTCCGGTCTCGGCAACACGCCCAATCAGCCCATCCCCATTTACTACTGCGTCGCCCTTTGCAATTCCGCTCGACTTTCCCGCGTTAATTAATAGAGACCGCACAAACACACTGGCAGCATCGCCAATTACTCTTGCAGCAGACATTTTGAATTCATTTTCAGCTACAAAATTTAACATCTTTCGGAACTTCTTATTTTCTTCTGCAAGTGCAAGGGCGGCGTTCTGCCAATGAAGAAGGCGCGCATTCTGCTGCCGTAACTGCGAATTTTCATCAAAGACGTTGAAAAAATGCCCTACCCGATTGACACCTTCCGATAAGGTAGCGATAGGCTGCGAAAGAGCACCCATGACAGGCGTTACAATGTCAAGTATAGCCACCCGCGTTCGTTCAACGGCGATAATCTCAGCCTTGCCGAGCAACATAATGCCAAACGCGGCCAAGACTAATAAAATTAGGGCAAACCGGCTCAGAAGCGCCCTTATAGGCACCGTTACCCTAGCGACCGATCCCACGCGGTATTTCACGTCATCTCCCTGACCATGCATTGTACCGAAGTCGCACCAGATTGAATAGGGATCGTTTGTCGGTCATGCACCTTTTAGAAAATCTTCTCGATTGGCATCAGTACATCGTAGTCAGAACATTTTTGAGAGTTTTCATTTCCTCAAGGCAACGCCCGGTGCCAAGCGCGACGCATGATAATGGCTCTTCAGCAAGCGAGACCGGCAAACCAGTCGCATGCCGTAAAACTAGGTCTATGTTACCAAGCAGTGCACCACCACCGGTCATGATGATACCCTTGTCAACAATATCTGCCGCCAGCTCAGGTGCGGTATGTTCCAGCGCAACCTTCACGGCTTCTATAATGGCGCTGACTGGCTCAGCAAGACTTTCGGCAATCTGCCTTTCACTGATCACCAGCTCTTTTGGTACCCCGTTCATCAGGTCACGACCTTTGATTTCCATGACCGCGCCTTCACCATCCGGTGGCACACAGGCAGATCCGATCTGTTTTTTTATTCTTTCGGCGCTACTCTCTCCAACTAACAGATTATGGTTTCGGCGAATATAAGCGATAATTGCCTCGTCCATCTTGTCACCGCCAACACGGACAGACCTTGAATAGACGATACCACCCAACGACAACACGGCGACCTCCGTTGTCCCTCCGCCAATATCGACCACCATCGAGCCTGTCGGTTCTGTTACTGGCAGACCAGCACCGATCGCAGCGGCCATCGGTTCTTCAATTAAAAAAACCCTCCGTGCGCCGGCACTTTCAGCCGATTCCTGAATGGCCCGCCGTTCGACAGCGGTCGACCCGGATGGCACGCAAACTATCACCTGAGGAGCAGAAAAGCCGCGACGGTTATGTACTTTCCGAATGAAGTGCTTGATCATTTCTTCAGCGACTTCAAAGTCAGCAATCACACCATCCCGTAAAGGTCTGATTGCCTCGATATTTCCGGGCGTTCGACCAAGCATCAGCTTTGCTTCATCTCCGACCGCAAGAACCTGTTTTCGACCTTTTGCCGAAGCGGTAGCAACCACCGACGGTTCGTTCAGAACAACCCCACGGCCTTTTACGTAGACAAGGGTGTTGGCCGTACCCAGGTCAATGGCCATGTCGGCAGACATCATACCAAGCAGTCTAGAGAACATGAAACCTCGCTTCGTTCATCATCCAATCATCCCATCCAGTGCCATCGAGGTTATCCGTACCCCTTCACAGCGCCAGGTTCTGTCTCACGCGCTCAGCGCACTGGGCGCAGTTTTTTCTCGTTTAACAAGTAGCTTGTTGAGTGCGTTAATATAAGCGCGGGCAGATGCGACCAGCGTGTCCGTATCCGCACCCTGACCATTTACTGTCTTACCCGCCTCTTCGAGGCGGACTGTTACTTCCGCTTGCGCATCTGTTCCTTCAGTTACCGCATGTACCTGATATAGCTGCAACCGCGCGGTGTACCCAGTCAGCTCCTTAATAGCGTTAAAAGTGGCGTCGACGGGGCCGTCGCCAGTGGCCTTCGTCTTGCGCATCTCATTATCGACTTCCATAGTCAACTCAGCAGTCTGTGGCCCCTCGGAACCGCAAACAACCTGCAGCGACGCGAATTGCATCCGGTCATTCCCTCGCACGATTTCATCGTCTACGAGCGTGCTGATGTCCTCGTCGAAAATCTCGCGTTTCTTGTCGGCTAACGCCTTAAACCGGCGAAAGGCGTCCTGAAATGCATTGTCCCCCAGCTCGTACCCAAGTTCGGTCAACTTCTCTCTGAATGCCGCCCGACCTGACAGTTTGCCAAGTACAAGTTTAGACTCATTCAAGCCGATTGATTCCGGGGTCATAATTTCATAGGTATTTGCATTCTTGAGCATACCGTCCTGATGAATGCCCGACTCGTGAGCGAATGCGTTAGCACCGACGATTGCCTTATTTGGCTGAACAGTAAATCCGCTAATAGTTGAAACAAGGCGCGAAGCCTTGGTAATTTGATCGGTCTTGATGTTGGTAGTAAAAGGCATCGCATCATTGCGGGTTCGCAGGGCCATCACAATTTCTTCGAGTGCCGCATTACCTGCCCGTTCGCCAAGCCCGTTGATTGTGCATTCTACCTGGCGCGCGCCCGCCTCCACGCCTGCCAAGGAATTGGCCACCGCTAGTCCGAGGTCGTTATGACAGTGTGTTGAAAAAATGGCTTTGTCACTATTCGGGACTCTTTCTATTAGCATGCGTATCAGGTTACCGAACTCTTCTGGTACCGAATAGCCAACTGTATCGGGCAGGTTTATGCAGGTTGCACCAGCATTGATCGCGGCTTCAACGCATTTGCAGAGAAAGTCGTGATCGGATCGCGTACCATCTTCCGGGGACCAATCAACATCATCAGTAAAATTCCGTGCGTGTCCAACGCTGTCGACGACATTCTGATAGACTTCATCTGGCTCCATTTGAAGTTTGTATTTCATATGAAGGGGGCTGGTTGCTATAAATGTATGAATCCGCGGTTTGACAGCGGGTTTCAGTGCCTCAGCCGCTCTTTCGATATCGCCGCGCGCTGATCTCGCTAACCCACACACGGTCGAATTCTTTATCAGCTTTGAGATTTCATTCACGGCCTCAAAATCACCATTCGAGGCAATTGGAAATCCCGCTTCAATCACATCGACGCCCATGTGCTCAAGCATTTCCGCTATGCGGAGTTTTTCATCAAGGTTCATAGATGCGCCGGGTGACTGCTCCCCGTCACGGAGTGTGGTGTCGAAAACTATCACCCGATTGGAAGCGGTATCAACGCTCATTGGCGAGTTCCTCATCCCTATTTGTTTCCGACTTAGCTGTTACAGGAATATTCCCCAAGAAGACCTTCGTCGAAGGAAACCAAATTCCGGGGCATCTACGTCCTAGAATTCTCATCACCAACCGAAAATAGCAGTGCCGGCTTCAAACGCGCGCGTACGGCAGTCTAATGTCAAAGTTCAGACTGCCGAATCCAACTACGTTCCTGCGTCATGCCGCAACCATTTACTCGACCAGCGAGAAACCGTTCCCCATTAAAGTTTTCGCATCTTGTACGACCCCGAATGCACGTCAATAATTAACCGCGGGGTTAACAAGTTATTAGTACGCCGTTTTCACCCGCGAGCGCAACGGTTTTTCAGCCATATGAATAAGGTTTTTAGAGGACATATCCACCCGACTAACGCACCGCGCTATGGTAATTAGTTTTTCGACTTATCGACAAGCGCTCCCTCTTTTATCCATGGCATCATAGCTCGCAACTTTGCGCCGACCTCCTCAATCCCGTGTTCTTCACCCTGCCGTCGCATGGCTTTAAAACTAGGCTGCCCGGCCTGGTTCTCGCTAACCCATTCACGGGCAAATCTGCCGGTCTGAATTTCAGCAAGAACTTCACGCATCCGGGCTTTTACTGACTCATCGATAAGCCGTGGTCCGCGAGTCAAGTCACCATACTCAGCCGTATTTGAAATCGAATAGCGCATGTTGGCTATCCCGCCTTCATAAATTAAATCGACAATCAATTTAACTTCATGAAGGCACTCGAAATAGGCCATTTCGGGCGCGTACCCCGCTTCTACAAGGGTTTCATACCCAGCTGTGATTAGCGATGTCAGCCCACCACACAAAACCGCTTGTTCTCCGAAGAGATCCGTTTCACATTCCTCACGAAACGTCGTTTCAATTATACCTGATCGCCCACCTCCTATGGCCGAGGCATAAGACAGCCCAATGTCAAGCGCATTGCCAGACGCATCTTGACCAACCGCGATCAGACAGGGGACTCCACCCCCACCCACAAATTCCGAGCGAACCGTATGCCCTGGCCCCTTAGGTGCAACCATAAACACATCTAAATCGGACCTCGGTTCGATCAGCCGGAAATGCACCGCGAGGCCATGAGCAAAGGCAAGTGCCGCGCCTTTCTGAAGATTATCCCGTAGTTCATTTATGTATAATTCAGATTGAAGTTCATCCGGTGCGAGAATCATAGTCACGTCTGCCCAAGCCGCGGCCTCGGCCGGCGCCATAACGTTTAGACCGGCGTTTTCAGCCTTCGATATACTTAACGAACTGGACCGCAAGCCGACGACAATTTCGTTAACCCCTGCGTCTTTAAGATTATTTGCATGGGCGTGGCCCTGACTGCCATAACCGATGATCGCGACTTTCTTATCCTTGATCAGGTTAACGTCAGTGTCTCGGTCATAATAAACTCTCATCGTTTTACCTTTCCCGTAGAACCCGTTTCAGGTTGTGTTTTACGTGGCGCGTTTTTTAGAGCGCTGTACCGCCGCGCGCAATAGCTACAACGCCCGTTCTGGAAACATCAACCAAACCAAGGGGTACCATTAAATCAATGAAGGCGTTAATTTTGGGGGAAGTTCCCGAAATCTCAAAAACGAAGGACCCGTTCGTACTATCTATGGCGCGCGCGCGAAATATATCTGCTATGCGAAGCGCCTCAACCCGTTTATTTCCCTTGCCAACCACCTTGACCAGTGCCAGTTCCCTCTCGACGCTATTGGTATTGACCGTAAGATCCACAACCCGATGCACCGGCACCAAACGATCAAGTTGCGCCTTTATTTGCTCAATGATCATAGGTGTTCCGGACGTAACTATGGTGATACGGCTAACCCCTGCATGGGGGTCAGTTTCCGCAACCGTGAGACTTTCAATATTGTAGCCACGGCCCGAGAAAAGCCCAATCACGCGAGCCAGCACCCCGGCCTCATTGTCTACAAGCACTGCAATGGTATGCCGCTCAATCAAGGTGTCTGCGATCAATTTATAACTCCGTATTCGCCAATGAAATCTGCTGATACTGCCCTTCGGCAGAGCTTACACCAGAACCATTCCCTCTTCCGAAATTGGATTCTCCGTCTCGTCTTCGGGGCCCAGTAGCATTTCGTTGTGAGCAGCCCCCGAGGGAATCATCGGAAAGCAGTTTTCGGTCTGATCAACCCATATGTCGGCGATTACTGGCTTATCGATGGAGATCATCTCCTTAATAACGTCATCGACTTCATGGGGTTTTGTGGCGCGAAGCCCCACCCATTGACACGCTTCGGCCAACTTCACCATATCCGGAAGTGCATCTGTATAGCTCTCCGAGTAGCGCCCGCCATGAAGAAGTTCCTGCCACTGCCGAACCATCCCCATATACTGGTTATTGGTTATAAAAACCTTCACCGGTGCACGGTGTTGTACCGCGGTCGACATTTCTTGCATATTCATTAAAAAGGATGCCTCGCCCGCTATGTCTATCACGAGTGATCCCGGGTGCGCCAACTGGACACCAATCGCAGCTGGCAGGCCATACCCCATCGTCCCAAGACCGCCGGAAGTCATCCACCGGTTAGGTTCTTCAAACTTATAATACTGAGCCGCCCACATCTGATGTTGCCCAACTTCCGTCGTAATATAACAGTCTCGATCCTTCGTATGTTCGTACAGCCTTTCGATGGCATACTGAGGTTTAATGACATCGCTTTGTTGTTTATATTTCAGACAGTCTATGCTTTGCCATCCACCAATCTGCGACCACCAATCCTTCAATGCACGCTGACTTATCTTAAGTTTTTTTGCCTTCCAAGCGCGCAACATCTGTTCAAGGACATAACTAACGTCCCCGATAACGGGCAGATCAACGGTTACGTTCTTGTTGATAGAAGACGGATCAATGTCCACGTGAATTTTTTTTGAGTTGGGCGCAAAGTCCGCAAGCCGTCCAGTTATTCGATCGTCGAAGCGGGCCCCAACGGCAATTATAAGATCAGCCTCGTGCATGGCGAGATTGGCTTCGTAGGTGCCATGCATACCCAGCATACCAAGAAACTGTTTATCAGATGCGGGATAAGCCCCCAACCCCATTAGGGTCAGGGTAATTGGCGCGCCGGTCAGTTTAACTAGCCGAGCCAAACGTTTGGACGCCAACGGACCGGAATTGATTACGCCGCCACCGCAATAAAAGATTGGCTTCTTGGCTTCAGAAACCATTCGTACCGCTGTGTCGATGTCTGTTGCGGCGGCCCTTAGCCTGGGTTGGTAGGTCGCGTGGGTGGCTTGACTGAAGTCTTCGTAATCCCCATCGCCCATTAAAATGTCTTTGGGCAGGTCAACCACGACAGGTCCGGGCCGACCGCTACGTGCCACATAGAACGCCTCGTGCATAACACGTGCAAGATCAGCCATATCCTTGACCAGATAGTTGTGCTTGGTGCACGGCCGGGTAATTCCAGTCGTGTCAGCTTCCTGGAACGCGTCGTTCCCAATCAAATGGGTCGGAACCTGACCGGTCAAACAAACTACCGGAATGCTGTCCATTAATGCATCGGTTAACCCTGTGACCGCATTGGTTGCGCCGGGCCCCGATGTAACCAGCACGACACCCACCTTGCCGGTAGACCGTGCATACCCTTCAGCCATGTGAACCGCGCCGCCCTCTTGGCGAACCAGAACGTGTTTTATAAGATTTTGCTGAAAAATGGCGTCATATATCGGCAGTACCGCACCACCCGGATATCCAAACACCGTGTCTACTCCCTCATTTATCAGGGATTTTATTATAATTTCTGAGCCGTTCGTTCTTTTCTTGGCCATCTGTTCTTTTCCAACACCATCTGATTTGACTGACGAGACGAACGAAAAACCGGCCACACGGCCGGTCCCTCAAACAACACCCGCACCCCTCACAATAAAAAACAAGGCGAGCGCGGCGGAAATTATCGGCGAAGAATCAATCGGTCAACAGAAATCTACTAATTTTCGAAAAGATTTCTTGTTTGGTTTTTTCTGAATATTGCGTTTCGAGTGTTAAATTTGAAATAATCTTATTTCGAAACCAGGTTAACTGCCGTTTTGCATATTGTCTGGTGTCCCGTTTTCCAAATTCAAACAGCCTGAGCCGATCTATATCATTTTTCAAAAATGCGGTGATGGGTGGCACACCAACAGCTTTCATGAGCGGAAAGTCTTCTGCAGGGTCCTGTGAGAGGAAAGTTTCCACCTCTTCAATTGCTCCCCTCGCTACCATTTGTTCGAAACGGGCGTTTATGTTTTCATACAAAATCTCGCGCTTCGGCATTGTTAGAAGAGTGAAAAACCGGAGCTGAGTTGGCATGGATCCGCGCTCTCCCGTCTGCCACCGATACAGGCCCTTGCCGGTATGAATAAAGACCTCCAATGCGCGAACAATCCGTTGACCATCAGTCGGATTTACGCGGGAGGCTGTCTCGGCATCGACCGCTGATAGTTCTTTATAAAGAGTTGATACTCCGCGAGCGCACAAACGCGAATTCAAATCTTCACGGATGTGCCGCGGTACAGCAGGTACAGAGTGCAAACCGTGGGTAAGCGCATGAAGATAAAGACCCGTGCCTCCAACCACAATTGGCACCCTTCCGGCATTATGTGCGGCGGTGACACTGGACAATGCACGCCTGCGCCATTCCCCTGCAGAACACCGTTCCTCCATCCCAAAGACACCATAAAGTTCGTGCGGCGCACGCGCGAAAGCCTGATTGTCTGGACGTGCTGTGAGAATTCGCAGCGCATCATAAACCTGCATTGAATCCGCATTTATTATCGTACCGTTGAACCTGTCCGCGAGGTCGAGGGCGAGGCAGGATTTTCCACTTGCTGTCGGCCCTCCGACAATTATCACAGACTGCTGTTTCAAACTTTTGTGATATTCAGAACGAAGAAACGTTGGGTACCGCCCATCTCAATTAAAACCAATATGGTTTTTAACTTAGCCTTCTTGGCTTCCGAGACCTTCGCACGTACTTGTCTGGGTGATACAACAACCGTCTGATCAGGTCCGATTTTTCGGATGATCGCGCCTGGAGGTATACGTTTTTCTGCGGCTGGGCCGGCGGGCGTCACCTGTATAATTATCACGCCGTCGACACTCTTCTTAAGTTTAAATTTTTCTCGAAGCGCGGGAGTAAGCGTTGAAAGCGTCATGCCTAGTTCGGGAACCGTAATACCGGACGCCCTGTTTGAGGTTGCATCAGGCACTCGCCCAGAAACCTTTTTGGGATTTTCCGGAAGCTCACCAAGTTTTACCAAAAGGTTTACAATTTTTCCCTGACGCCAGACCTCGACATCCACAGCCTTTCCGACAGAGGTCCCGGCAACAATTCTTGGAAGCTGACGCATTGTATTCACCAACTTTCCATCGAATTTAACAATTACATCGCCAACTTTGATTTTATATTTTTTCGCTGGACCACCTGGGGTTACTGAAGCGACAAGTGCCCCAGTAGGTTTTTTCAAACCAAGGCTTTTTGCAATTTCATCATCGACCACTTGGATGCGAACACCCAGCCAACCGCGGCGCGCCTTTCCGTAATTTCGCAGCTGCTCAATTATAGGGCCGGCAGCGTTTGCGGCAATTGCAAACCCAATCCCAACGCTCCCTCCGGAAGGAGAATAAATCATAGAATTAATGCCAACGACCTTGCCATCAAGATTAAACATTGGACCACCGGAATTACCCCGGTTTATAGAAGCGTCTGTTTGGATGTAATCATCATAAGGTCCAAAGTTGAGATCGCGTTGCCGGGCTGAAACTATACCGGCGGTTACCGTTCCACCCAGCCCGAATGGGTTACCAATTGCAACAATCCAGTCGCCGACGCGGGTTCTTCCCGAATCGCCAAACGAGACTGCTAAAAGCTTTTTATCTGGATTTACCTTAAGCAGTGCAAGGTCGGTCTTTGGGTCTCGACCGACCACGCTAGCATCCAGTTTCGTATCATCATGAAGGGTAACAGTAATTTCGTCAGCTTCCGATATCACATGATTGTTAGTAACGATGTAACCCTGGGGATCAATTATGAAACCCGAACCGAGTGAGGTGGCACGGCGGCGCGGCGTATCTCCCTGCTGGCGGTCAAAATACTCTTTGAAAAATTCGCGAAACGGCGAGCCCTCGGGAAGACCTCGCATTTGCGGGCCGGTCTTTTCACCCGTCTTTTGCACCTGAGTCGTAGAGATGTTGACCACAGAAGGTAACAACCTAGCCGCAAGATCGGCAAAACTTTCGGGTGCCGCCCGAGCGAAAACGGGGAAACCACCCGAAGAAAGCCCGGCGGTAACAATCAAAGACAGTAAAAAAATTCGCAACGCACCTGTCAAATGTATTCTCCCATTGGATACCACCCATAGTGCCGTAAATCGGCATAAAACTGGCTGTTCCGCGACCTTCGATTAAAGGTGCAGCTGGATCACCATGTCGATCAGTTCCGAACCAGCCAGATAACGCCCACCCCAACTATCGCTGCGAGAAGCCCGGTACTGCGAAGCGAAGAGACAGACATCAGTTTTAGACGTTGAGCCATCTTCCTCATTGCTTCCGGAAATAACGCGTATAGACCACCCTCAAAAACCAAAACCAATCCAAGCGCAATTATCAATTCATCCGGCACTACCTTGCTACAATCCTAATTATTTTTTTCTGCTCTTCTTTAGCAACCCACGGTTGCTGTCGCCGGGCAAATCGTTGAAGAACCGGAAAAACTCACTGTCAGGCGACAAGACCATCGTGGTGCCATCACTGAGGGCATTATCGTAAGCCTCCATTGAGCGATAGAAAGCAAAAAATTCCGGGTCTTGGCCAAATGCATTGTTGAGGATGCGTGTCCGCTGACCCTCCCCCTCACCACGCAGGATCTGGGATCGACGCTGCGATTCTGCCAAAATAATTGTCCGTTCACGATCCGCGTTGGCCTCTATTCGCGCACGTATCTCGGCGCCTTCGGCACGGAGCTTGGCGGCCTGAGCCTCTCGCTGGGAACGCATCCGGGTATATACCGATTCACTTGTGGTTGGCGGCAAATCGGTACGTCCAATCCGCACGTCCACAACAATTATACCAAAGTCCTTTGCCTGCTTTTTAACCGCCAGCGTAATGTGCTCCATCACGTCATCCCGCGTATTGGTTAGCATGTCCGCCAGCAACACCCTGCCGACCTCCGCACGCACCGCCGAGTTCAGTATACGACCAAAGATGTCGATAAAATTAACCTCCGTGTCCGCTCGCAATCTGAATCGCAGGGGAGACACAATTCGATACCGGACATAAGCGTCGACGATGATGCGCTTTTGATCAGAGAGAATAATTTCCTGTTCGGGCGGATCGAGACTAAGCACCCGCTTGTCGTAGTAGGTCGCTGTCCGCCAGGGGAGTTTGTAGTGCAGGCCCGGGTTACGCTCTTCGTCGCGCGGCTGGCCAAACTCGAGGATCAGTGCCTGCTGCTTTTCGTTTACCGTGTAGAGACAACTGAAACCCACAAATCCCAGTATAATTACAACAATTCCCAATACAATTAATCTGAGATTGGTCATTGGCCCGTCTCCTGTGACCTTTTTCGCAGCTCGGGAAGGGGTAGGTAGGGCACAACGCCCGCGCCTCCCTGTCCTTTATCAATTATCACTTTGTCTGACCTGCTGAGTACGCTCTGCATACGTTCAAGATACAGCCTGCGCGTCGTGACAATTTTATTGGTTTTATAGGCTTCATAAACCGACAGAAAGCGCTTGGCTTCACCGTCAGCTTCTTTAATCATCTTTTCCCGATAGGCTGTCGCCTCCTGAATCATTTTTGCGGCTTCACCTTTCGCTTTCGGAACGATGTCATTCCGGTAGCGGTCCGCCTGGTTTTGTTCGCGTTCCTTGTCCTGGCGTGCACGTTGAACGTCATTGAACGCGTCAATGACCTTTTGTGGCGGATCAACCTTCTGCATTTTTACGTCAGCAATAAAAACACCTGCTTTATAGTCATCCATAATTCGTTGAAGCACATCACGGGTGCTTGCTTCCACCTCGGTTCTCTTCGTTGCCAGAACTTCTTCCAGAGGTGTCTGGCCGACAATTTCACGGATGGAGCTTTCAGCCGCCAGCTTTATTGTCGCCTGGGGATCTCGAATATTGAACAGGAAGTCCCGCGCCTTCTTGATGCGCCACTGAACCACAAAATCAATATCGATAATGTTCTGATCACCTGTAAGCATCAGGCTTTCGCGGGGTACATCACGCACGTTGTCTGTCCTGCCAATCGAACCGAGGTTTTGAAACCCGACGTTGATTTGGTTCGTCTTTTCAACATTTGGGCGCTGAACGGATCCGACCGGCCATGGAAGCCAGTAATTCAGGCCTGGTTGGGTGGTGTTCATATACCTACCAAAAAGCAATTCTATCCCGTTTTCGCCGGGCTGGACCCTGTAAAGACCGCTCAGCAACCAGGCAAATATGGCTATTATTACAATGAGGAAAATGCCCCTCTTGCCCCCAAACCCACCAGGCACAAACCTCTTGAAACGCTCCTGCCCCTTGCGAAGAATATCTTCAATATCAGAGGGTCCACCAGCAGCGCCGCCACCGCTATTTCCGCCGCTTCCCCAGGGGCCGCCTCCGCCCCCGCCTTGTTGTTTCCATGGCATGACGCAATTTCCTATCTCTATAATTCAACTTGAACCATAATCCCTTATGGCCCTTGTATAAAGCTAACTATTATTAGACGCCGATTTACGCCTAGCCTTTCACGATGATCGCGGGCCTTATATGATAGACAGCCCGCCAGTGCAAACTGGGTTAGTTCCCTCTACTAGCGATATTGTGACACCAACGGAGAAGTCAAGCATGCCGCACCCCGCCGAACGCCAGATTGTGGAGGTTCTAAAATCAGTAACAATTGCCGGTTCCGATGTAAACATCGTGGATGGCGGCCTCGTTTCAGGTCTGGTTATCAAGGACGGTCACGTTCAATTCGCTCTGGAAATAGATCCGGCAGACGCCAAGAAGATGGAACCCTCACGTAGGGCCGCCGAAGAAGCGGTGAGGGGAATGGCAGGAGTGCTATCTGTGACCGCCGTCCTGACCAATCAACAGAAAACACAGAGTTCTACAGAGCAGAAGCCCGAATCGAAACAACTCCTCCCGCAGGTGGGCGCAATTATCGCGGTCGCATCGGGCAAGGGCGGGGTTGGCAAGTCCACGACGGCGGCGAACCTTGCAATTTCTTTTCGTCACATGGGACTGCGGACAGCTATGCTGGATGCAGACATCTATGGACCGTCGCTTCCTACAATGATGGGTATCACTGGACAGCCTTCGTCACCCGACGGCAAAACAATAATCCCGATGGAGGCGCACGGCATTACATGCATGTCGATCGGGTTTCTGGTACCACAGGATACCGCAATGATCTGGCGCGGTCCCATGGTGATGGGGGCGCTGCAGCAAATGATGGGCGACGTGCAATGGGGACCGCAGGACGTGCTTGTAGTCGATATGCCGCCGGGAACCGGTGATGCCCAGTTAACAATGGCACAGCAGGTTCCGCTCGCTGGTGCGGTCATAGTTTCAACCCCACAGGACCTGTCATTGATCGACGCCCGAAAGGGCCTCAACATGTTTCAGAAGGTCGACGTCCCGGTGCTGGGGATTGTTGAAAACATGAGTTATTTTCTTTGCCCGGGCTGTGGTGAGCGATCCGATATCTTTGACTATGGTGGGGCGGCTCGGGCCGCGTCAGAAATGGGTGTTGATTTTCTTGGCGAAATCCCGCTGGAAATTGCAATCCGAGAGGGGGGCGACAATGGCACGCCAATTGTTGCGGCTGACCAGAACGGACCATACGCGATGACGTACAAAACAATCGCGGAAAGGGTATGGGATAAAATCAACACTGGTCAAACTCAGCCCAACAGCCCCAAGATTGTTTTCGAATAAAGACAGAACATACGATGAGTTCATCAAAAATACCTTTCCGCAAGGAAATGACTTTCGAATACGGGGTTGCCCGCGAAATCACCCCCGGAGTCCGCCGGATTGTTGCGGAAAATCCGAGTGCATTCACCTATT
>JAYZQT010000038.1:0-11832 GCA_036136335.1 Pseudomonadota bacterium | reverse complement strand
TGGGTACCCGACGACCTGACAGCGGCGCTCGCCGTTAACGGTGCCAAAAGCTGGCCCAAGGTGGCGGAGATGCTTGACACCCTGTAAACGGACGACACCGCTCCTTCCACTCAGAGGATTACTTTTCCTCTGCCAGGAGTCGATCAAGAACTTTCTGATATTTCAGGGGGCCGACGTCAACACCCAGAAGAACCGGGTCCAGTGCCTCGTCCGGCTGGTCCATGGAGATCTGCTGACCCTCGATCACCGGCACGTCCTGATCAGCAAACGCGAAGGTCCGCATCTTATATATGGTGTCACGGATCTTTATATTCTGCTCATCGTCGGTTTGCACGCCCCACCGGGCAGCTGTGTAGTTGTAATGCGTCGTCCGGTCCGTCTCGGGTGTAAGAAAATGAAGCGCGAAGTAGCCCGTGCCTTTCTCTTTGGGTTCTCCGACCTTGCTGGCACCAAACTCCAGGCGCAGATTGCTGGCAGGAAACCACGAAATCGATTGCCACTGGTCGCCCCGTTCGAAGCCGCCTGGGCTCATCATCTGAAGAATGCCAGGGGTTTCAGCGTTCTGGGAGTTCCGGGTGACGGTAACGACATCGCCGTCCTGCTCCACAACCGGATCAGCCGTAGCGGTGTCGGCGTTGCCGAGAATCCCGGCATGGGTGTAGCTGATGTGGCTGAGATCGAGCAGGTTGTCGACGAGGAGTTGATAGTTCGCGTCTACCCTGAGATACCCGGGCCGGGTAACGTGCAATTCGTCCCGGTCATCAAGGCAGCTGTAGTCCGGGATTTTATCGATGTCGGCCGGCTTCTGCCCCATCCAGATCCAGAGCAGAGTATGTTTTTCCACGACGGGGTAGCTTTTCACATTTAGCGCGCTTGAGGCCTTGCCGCTACCATGTGGGTTCAGTACACATTTTCCGTCAGCGCCATATTCCAACCCGTGGTAAATGCACTGAATGCGGTCTCCGGACAACAGCTTACCCATCGAAAGCGGGACATGACGGTGTGCACAACGATCCGTAATCGCCGCAACCCCGCCATCCTCCTTCCGATAGAGTACGATGGGCTCGTTAAGTATGGTGCGATGCTTTAGCTCGCCGTCACCGAGTTCAGACGAGAACATCGCCACGTACCAGCAGTTGCGCAGAAACCTGGGTTTCTGTGCCTGCCGGCTCGGAACGCCAAATTGCGGATACTGGGTGGGTTCTATCCCTTGCAGCGCAGGTGAGCCATCTGAATCTGAGGACATCAAATTACCTTCCGTTTATTCGGTTTTGGCGAGACTAGACGTCGGTTTCTTATTATATTTTTCACTCTGAAACTGCAAATGAAATTTGGTTATGCACAGCCAGTTAAAAATTTCGAGAGACATACTGGTGTTTGATTTAACTGATTGGGCTGGACGGATTTGACAGGCTCCCGGCTTACCCCAAATAGGCAAAAGAAAGTCACGCACCCATCGGCGAATAAATGCCTGGTACCAAGTAATCTTGTTTCGCTTTTGTAGAGAAGAAGAAGTTATGTGAAACTGAAGAGTGGTGCGGAAAAGGCAAATATACCTTTATCACTCGACCGCGGTAGCATTCGACGTATACGAATAGTGTATAAAAAATTGATAGACGTTGGGACGGATCCTCCAATTTGGTTCATTAATGGCTTGTCTCGAAGAAGTCACGCTTCGAACCATGGACAAACCTTGGAGCACAATTGGAAAATACGAAGAATTGCACGCCGAAGAAGAGTTTCATAAGGGCTTTAACACACAGCAGCTCTGTGATCGGAAGGAACTCTACGCTATGCTGTAAGAGCCGATCGATGGCTGCATGCGGGGACCTTTTTTCCATTACGGGATGTATGGTTGCAATTGCAGCCTGTGTACGGATCATCTTAAGGCAGCCACCTCGGGAATGGCCCACTTTTGGTGCACCGTATGGTCATTGTCATCATACACAGTGCTTGGGAATCGTTCGACATTGAGATAATATCTTTCCTCGTCAAAAGACTATCCGGATATTGCCATGGACGCCGTTATTCAAAGCTTTCTTGCCGGTTTTCCAGTCTTGCTACTTCACTTCTCCGTCACCCTGATAATGCTGGCCGCGGGGATAACGATATATCATCTCGTCACGCCCTATCACGAGTTGCGTCTGATCCGGAGTGGGAATATAGCAGCTGCGGTCTCTTTCGCAGGCGCAATTGTAGGTCTCGCAATTCCACTTGCAATTTGTATGGCAAGCAGTGTCAATGTTTGGGACATTGTCGTCTGGGGCATCGTGACCCTGCTGATACAGATTCTCGCCTATCGAATTGGCGATGCCTTGCTCAAGGACTTGCCTAACCGGATTGAAAAAAACGAGATGGGTGCCGCTATCCTGGTGGTCGGTATTAAACTAGCCATCTCGTTCATCAACGCTGCCGCGGTAGCCGGTTAGTTGCGGCGACAGTGCGAAAACCATAAATGAAACTTCGCGATTTTGTCGCGATTGGACTACTGGTAGTCCTCGCCATCGGCGGCCGTATCCTGAGCAGTGGCAATGATGGTGGAGAACGCCGGCCCGACCCGAGGCAATACACGCCACCGCCCAGGGTGGCAACGATACCGGAAACACCGCGAGGTACAGGACGCCTGCTTCCATCGGAATCGTCTCAAGACCCCCGCTTTATCGTTACGGTCGGCGATAAGGCAGCAAATTCCAGCGGCACCGCGTTTTCGATCAACCGTACCGGGGTATGGGTCACCGCACGCCACGTCACAGACGGCTGTGACATCATCGGCCTGCAAAAGACCAATGGTCAAATTGTAAGGGTGCGACGCGTCGCTCAACAGGGAAATACGGATATCAGCCTGTTATGGACTGACGCCGGGGCCCCGGCAATGCGTATTGTCACTCCGCAGATCCATATCGGCGAAGATGGCTATTCGTTTGGATTTCCTAGGGGTGATGCAGGCGACGTCCACGCCCGAGTGCTAGGACGGGGAAGGATGCTCGCGCGTGGTCGTTACCAGACCGATGAGCCAGTAGTCGCTTGGATCCAGGTCAGACGCATTCCCGACCGGGGTGCCAATCTCAGCGGCATAAGTGGCGGGCCGTGGGTGAACACTCGGGGCGAAGTGATCGGCGTGCATGTAGCCGGTGCGCCACGCCGTGGACGATCCTATTCAACAGCGCCACGCAGCCTTCTTACCGCAATCCGCGCTAACGGTGTCCGCCCCGAATTCGAAGTTAACACTGCGCTATCTCCAATAGGCATAACGCCCCGGGAGTTTTCTCAATACGGCATGGCGCTCCGCCGTCAACATTCGGTGACGAAGGTAATATGCCTGGTTGGCGAAAGGTGGCGTCGAATGATCAAAGAACAGCGGAGCTAGAGGTAAGGTCTGATCCAATTTCAAAAATAGTCGACAATACCTTCAACACGGCATACCAACGGACAGGCTCAGACAGCAAAATGGATCAACAGTATTTCCCAGATCACCCGTTCCATGAGCCAACCTTCCTGACAATCGGGCCCCTTGCGTCGGCCACGTCGTCCAGGGCCTCGCGCAGTCTTTCGTTTCACGCCATATCAATCGACATACCGCCCCGCCACTTCGCTGTCTCCTTCCTGTCGTACTTTTTCTTGTTCAGTTTAATGTTTGGTTTGGGCTATGTTGCTAGTTTATCGTTTTTGACTAGGTTTGCGCGGCTTTTCCGTCGCGGCATATAGCGAGACAGCAATATGCGCACCATCACAGAGCATGTACTGGCCCCCGAAACCGGAATCGCACTGACGATCACAACTGGTGACAGACTCCGTGTAACTGACTTGGAAGGTGGCCAAGTAGTTGATATGGCAATTTTCAATGCAACAAATCCACGGGAAAAACTGTCGCTTCCCTATTCTCGGTCACGTTATCGGCCGCAAGAGGGATCCACGTTTTATCCAGGCGATAAGCTTTTGGCTGGTGATGTACTGAGGTCTACTATCTATCGAGAAATGATGCGTATCATCGAGGAAACACCCGAACCCAAAGGGGTTCATGGGGTCGATGGACGCATGTGTAACAGACATCTTTACGATGCATACGGTTTGGGTCCGAAAGATGGGTGTCAGGAAATTCTAGCGGCTGCTATCGCGCCACACGGCCTAGGACCCGAAGATATCCCGGACTGTATGGACCTTTTTATGGACTATCATCATGATTGTGCCAAGGGCAGCTGGATCATTGGCGAATGTGTTTCAAAGCCCGGTGACTACATCGAGTTCGAAGCACTCATGGATTGCCTCATCGCCTTGTCAAACTGTCCTTATTTTCCAGGGTCGCCGATGAGGGTGGAGGTTATGGCAAACGAATGAGCCGATAACTGCTGCAGGCATTTAATACCTTTCTTCCTAGGCTCCCCATGAAATTGTCTTCCGTCCGGTCGTATTTTTCCCCGTCCGGTTTCACGATCTTCGCCACTCCGTGGCCACCTGGCTTACTCGTGGTGGCACTCCTCTGGGGGCTGTGGCGGAACTTCTCGGCCACGGGGATATTTCCACAACCCAGCGTTATGCGCACGTTGCGCCGAAGACCGTAACCACGTTTCTTAATGAGGTACTTTTAATCGACATTCCGGTGAAAACCGGAACGAAACATGAATAATAACGCCACCCAAACGCCACCCAAACAGGATGTTGCCATTCTGTTCGATTCGTCCGGGTGCCTAACCCCCTGATTTAGAAGGGGAAAATTGGGGTGGCTGAGGGGATTTGAACCCCCGGCCTCCTGAACCACAACCAGGCGCTCTAACCAACTGAGCTACAGCCACCGCAAAGTTGGCAATCCTAGTATACCCGGCACTGTTTGCCGTCAAGCGACACCATATACATCTTGGTTATCCAAAAAACGAATTCAGGCGTTTCAACGCCTCGTCAAGCGTCTGAACATTTTTGCAGAAAGAAAAACGGGCAAAATAGCCTTCCTTTTCAGACGTATAAAATGCACTCACAGGCACCGCCGCAACACCGGCCTCAATAGTGAGATACCGGCAGAACTCGGTGTCAACGCCATTGTACCCCAAAGGTCTGTAGTCTGTAGTAAGAAAATAAGTTCCTTGGCAAGGGATAACGTCAAAACCAATATCCCGTAAGCCAGTGGTTAAGTGATCACGGCGAGCCTGCATATCCGTATTTAGCCCCTTGAAATAGCTATCTCCCTTTCGCAATCCGTAGGCGACCGCGGCTTGAAGATTAGGTGGCGTTGTAAACGTCAGGTACTGATGGGCCTTTGCTATCGGGTTTAATATCTCTGGTGCAGCAGTAATCATGCCAATCTTCCAGCCCGTGAGCGAAAAAATCTTTCCTGCAGACTGAATTCTGACGGTGCGGTCGCGCATTTGAGGCAAAGTGATCATTGGAACATGAGGGAGTCCATCAAAGGCAAGATGCTCATACACCTCGTCGCAGACAGCAAAAGCATCGTACCTCAGACAAAGTCCGGCAATAAATTCGAGTTCCGCTCGGTCAAATACCTTTGCACATGGATTCATTGGCGAATTAATCAAGATAAGTTTCGTTCTATCCGAAAACGCAGCTTCCAAATCCCCCTTCGGCAACTCCCAGTGGGGTGCTTCTAGCCTGACGAGTTTTGCGCATCCACCCCCACGCTCGACGATTGGGAGATAGGAATCATAAAGCGGCTCTATCAGAATTACTTCGTCCCCTGGTTCAATTAATCCTAGAAGCGCTGCTCCGAGTGCTTCCGTTCCGCCGGATGTCACCATTGTCTCGGTTTCCCAATCAACCGCAAGATTGTAGAAACGCCTTGAATGTTCTGAGATCGATTTGCGCAGAACAGGTAACCCAAACATTGACGGGTATTGGTTTACCCCATTTCGTAAAAAATCAACTGCCACCTCGACAACATCGGCCGGACCATTTCCATCGGGAAACCCCTGACCCAAATTGACGGCATCATGCTCCTGCGCAAGACGTGACATTACCTCAAAGATTGTGGTGCCGTAGCCTGAAAGAACACTGTTACCCGTTGTCACGTGCATTCCCCTATCCAAACAGCCGGTTTCCCCACACAGGCCTATTCTCCTTTGTCAGTACTTTAATTAACTTGCGATTAGAACTACGTTCAATGTAAATCAACTTTTTAATCGAAGGTGGCAAATTTGCGTGCTATCGTCGGCATTAAGGCAAGTTAGAAGCAGGGTCTCCATAACGGATTAGGTCTCTTGCACAAAATTATACCATGTTGACTAGATTTTGAGCTGTTTTAGCCATGCACAATCCGCTGTTAGGAACATTTTTCTTATTTTTCAATGCTCTCAAAGGTTGGCACGAATCCTGCATCGGTAGAACCATACACGGTCCGGTTTCCAACGGGGCCTAATTTCTTAGGGACGCACAGAAGTTATGAAAAAAATTGAGGCTATTATAAAACCCTTCAAACTGGATGAAGTCAAAGAAGCTCTGCACGATGTGGGAGTTAAGGGGCTCACTGTAACAGAAGCAAAAGGTTTCGGACGACAGAAAGGACATACGGAACTTTATCGCGGCGCAGAATATGTCGTCGACTTCCTCCCGAAGGTCAAGATCGAGGTCGTTATCGAAGATAACCATTTGGATAACGCCGTTGAGGCTATACAACAGGCTGCACATACTGGTCGAATAGGCGATGGAAAGATTTTCGTATCAACGATAGAAGAAGCACTTCGCATTCGGACTGGTGAAAAAGGTGCAGAGGCTATTTGACAAGGACTACTATTCAGACCCGGTATAATCTCGGGCTCGATTCGGACGAAAGGCCCAACTCCACAAATAAAAACCTTGTCACTGAAAGGAACAAACAGATGGCAGACCATATAAAATCCTGCTTAAAAATGATTGAAGATAATAACGTCAAATTTGTGGATTTTAGATTTACCGATCCGCGAGGGAAGTGGCAACACACCGCCCAGGCCGTAAACACGGTCGACGACGATATGCTGACGGACGGCATCATGTTTGATGGATCGTCAATTGCGGGCTGGAAGGATATCAACGAATCTGACATGACTCTGCTTCCGGATTGCTCTACGGCAGTGATGGATCCCTTTGCAGCACAGGAACAGCTAATCCTTTTCTGCGATGTGCTTGAGCCAAGCACCGGCCAGCCTTACAGCCGGGATCCACGCTCCACTGCCAAACGAGCACAGAATTATCTAGCGCAAACCGGTATCGGCGATAAGGCGGTGTTTGGGCCGGAGCTTGAATTTTTCGTGTTTGACGATGTCCGTTTTGACGTCACTCAAAACCAGACTTTTTATTCGCTAAACGAAGAAGAAGGTCCCTACAATGCCGGCACCGAATTGGAGGGTGGCAATATCGGCCACAGACCTGGCCCCAAGGGCGGGTACTTCCCGACACCTCCGGTTGATTCAATGACAGACTTGCGAGCAGAAATGCTCACCGTTATGGCTGAAATGGGGGTTACGGTTGAAAAACATCACCACGAGGTGGCCCCGAGCCAAAATGAGCTTGGGATAAAATTCAATGAACTGATAAATGTAGCGGATTGGGTTCAGATATATAAATACTGTGTACATAACGTCGCCCACTCCTACGGCAAGACTGCAACTTTTATGCCGAAACCCGTACTGAACGATAACGGGACCGGCATGCACGTTCACCAGTCAATCTGGAAGGACGGAAAGCCAACCTTTGCGGGTTCCGGCTATGCCGATTTATCCGAAACCGCACTCTACTATATAGGCGGCATAATCAAACACGCTAAAGCCCTTAATGCTTTCACTAACGCGTCAACCAATAGCTACAAACGCCTCATTCCGGGGTTTGAAGCACCGGTGCTTCTCGCTTACTCCGCGAGAAATCGATCTGCTTCATGCCGCATTCCCCATGCGACATCGCCAAACGGAAAACGCGTGGAAGTGCGATTTCCCGATCCGTCGGCAAACCCATATTTTGGTTTCGCGGCAATGCTCATGGCAGGAATCGACGGTATTCAGAACAAAGTTCACCCTGGGGACCCAATGGATAAAAACCTCTATGACCTCCCACCGGAAGAACTTCAGGGAGTGCCTACAGTTTGCCACAGCCTACGCGAAGCAGTTGAAGCGCTGGATGCGGACAGGAAGTTTCTCACCCAGGGAGACGTGTTTCCTGACGACCTTATTGACGGCTATCTTGAATTGAAGTGGGAAGAAATTTTCAATCTCGAACACACGCCTCATCCCGTCGAATTTCAGATGTATTACAGCGTCTAACCAATACCTATTTCTGTATGGAGAAGCCCACCAGTTGGTGGCCTTCTCCATTTTCACAAAATTTATAAAGCCAGAGGCGGGTGATTCGCGAATTCATCATCAGCCGTGATGTCCTATACAATATCTCGTGTTTATAATGACAACCCATACCTGATACAGTACCCAAGTTCAGGACAACGAATTTTTATTAGGCACATTCAGCGAAAATAGAGCATATGGCAGACCTTTTTAGCAAAACCAATGTCAAAGAACCTCGATACTCGGCCAAGGACATAGAAGTTCTCGAAGGTCTCGAACCAGTCCGCAAACGGCCTGGAATGTTTATTGGTGGCACTGACGACGGGGCACTTCACCACCTGGCAGCAGAAATTCTCGACAATTCGATGGACGAAGTCATTGCGGGTCATGCAAACTTGATAGAGCTTGATCTGGCCGCTGACGGTATGATGACAGTCCGCGATAATGGTCGGGGCATTCCGGTCGATCGGCATCCGAAGTTTAAAAATAAATCCGCTCTGGAAGTCGTTCTGACCACCCTGCACTCTGGTGGCAAGTTTGGGGGAGCGGCATACAAGACTTCAGGCGGGTTACATGGTGTCGGTTTATCAGTAGTGAATGCGCTTTCGTCAGAGCTCCATGTGGAAATTGTGCGGGACAAAACGCTTTGGACCCAAAGTTATAAACAGGGAAAACCTCAAGACAAACTGAAAAAGATAGGGCAGGTCAAGGATCGACACGGTACGACAATCAAATTCAAGCCTGATACACAGATATTTGGGACCAACAAACACCTTCGACCCGACAAACTATACAAAATGGCCAAGGCAAAAGCTTATCTGTTTAAAGGAGTAAAAATAAGATGGTCATACACATATTCATCGGGTGAAAGCGCGAAAAACGTTCCTGACAGCGAGACACTCCATTTCCCAGGGGGACTTTCGGACTTTCTCGACGTTGCCCTCGACGGCCGAGAAATCATCACCGGCGTGCCGTTCAGCGGTGAAGCAGATTTGAATGGGGGGGGAGGCAGAGCTGAATGGGCAATAGCTTGGACCGAAACAGGTGATGCGTCACTCAGCTCCTACTGCAATACAGTAGCAACACCAGATGGTGGCACCCATGAGAGCGGTCTCCGTGCCTCTCTAGCCAAGGGTTTAAAGGCTTTTGGCGACATGTCGGGAACCAAACGCGGCGACATCATTACCGGAGATGACGTTATAGGCAGCGCAACTGGCTTTCTCTCTATTTTTATTCCTGATCCGGAGTTTCAGGGCCAGACGAAGGAAAAACTCTCTTCTCCGACAGTCTCCAGATTGGTCGAAACATCAGTGAAAGACCATTTTGAACATTTCCTGACAGGTAACCCTAAGGCAGCAAATACACTGCTAGAGTACGTACTCGAGCGTGCGGAAGAACGCTTGCAGCGTCGCAAAGATCGCGCATTTGCGCGTAAAACGCCGACCCGCAAGATTAGACTTCCGGGTAAGCTTGCCGACTGCGCAACCGGGACCGCCGAAGACACTGAAATTTTTCTTGTGGAGGGCGATTCGGCCGGCGGATCCGCAAAACAAGCCCGAAATCGGAAAACCCAAGCTGTCCTACCACTGCGTGGCAAGATACTAAACGTTGCAAGCGCAACGGAAGATAAAATGAGAGGAAATCAGGAAATTACCGATCTTGTTCAGGCTCTCGGCTGCGGATATGGGCAGACATTTGAACCATCAAAACTACGATACGAACGCGTCGTGATCATGACTGACGCAGATGTGGATGGAGCACATATTGCATCACTGCTGATGACCTTCTTTTTCCGTCAAATGCCTCAAATGGTAGCTGATGGAAACCTATTTCTTGCGATGCCACCGCTCTACCGTATTTCACAGGGTGGGCGCACGGTGTACGCGAGGGACGATACCCACAAAAATGAATTACTGGAAAGTGTTTTTACGGACCGTGGAAAGATCGAGATTAGCCGTTTCAAGGGGCTTGGCGAAATGCCACCGAAACAACTAAAAGAAACGACGATGAACCCCGACACCCGTACCTTACTTAAAATCACTTTGCCAGACGACGAAGACCTTATTTCCGGCAATTGGACCTTACAACGAGGCAACGTCAAGCCTGGATCGACGGCAGAGCTGGTTGAAAGTCTGATGGGCCGCAATCCCGAACTGCGTTTGAAATTCATCCAACAGAACGCCGAAAAGGCGGATTTCATTGATGCATAGATTGACCCAAACCAATGCCAGAAATCTCTCAGTCTGATTGGTTTTGGTAATTCTTTTATTAAGAAAAACCGACACGAAAATGTCAATTTCAGAATGTCCGGGTTTTACGTTAGGTTCACACAATCTGCGAAAACCCCACCGATACCGTCAAGATTATCCTGGTGTCAGTTTTGACAAAATATTTCATAGGCGGGTTATTGATAAGTATGAGAACTCGCCCCCTATGAGCTGCAATCAATCCATTGCGTCTAGGAAAGATTAATGAACATCGATTGCCAACACCCAATAATTTTACCGTTCATGAACAGGAATGCTCCCTCCGTTTGCTTTACCGATTCAAGACATGTGTTATAAGAGGCAGTGTCGGAGTGGTTCGTGTTCAGATCACAGACAGTTTTGACGCCAGTTTTTTCAGCTATTTGTAAACAGGTATGAGCTTTTCAAATCTCGGGCTGAGCCCAGAAGTATTACGCGCGATTGACGACGCTGGGTATGTCGACCCGACACCCATCCAGAATGAAGCAATCCCATATGTTTTGATGCAACGCGACCTTCTGGGCTGCGCGCAGACTGGCACCGGCAAAACCGCCTCATTTACACTGCCCATGATTGATATCCTTTCGAGTGGACGCGCAAAAGCTCGTATGCCGCGTTCACTTGTCCTTACACCCACCCGCGAGCTTGCATCGCAGATTGCCGACAACTTTGAAATTTATGGAAAGTACAACAAACTAACCATGGCTCTGCTGATTGGTGGCGTCTCCATGGACGAGCAAACAAAGAAACTGGACCGTGGCGTCGATGTCTTGATTGCAACGCCGGGACGACTTCTCGATCACTTTGAACGCGGGCGCATCCTGCTAAACGACATCAAGATACTGGTCATAGACGAAGCTGACCGTATGCTTGACATGGGTTTTATTCCGGATGTTGAAAAGATTGTTTCATTACTTCCGAAAAAACGGCAAACACTGTTTTTTTCTGCGACGTTGCCACGTGAAATAAGGCGCCTTTCTGAAGCCTTCCTGTTAAATCCCAAGGAAATCAGTGTTGCACCGGCATCAAGGCCGGCAGCCGAAACCGTTACACAAGGCCTCGCCATCGTTAGCGAAGAAAACAAACGCGAGGCTCTCCGCCGAATTATCCAACAGCAGGAGGTGAAGACTGCTCTCATTTTCTGCAACCGAAAACGTGACGTGGATATCCTAGACAAGTCGCTTAGAAAACACGGCTTCAATTCCGCGGCACTGCACGGGGACATGGCTCAGGCTAGCCGAATTGAAACGCTCACCTGCTTCAAAAACAGCCAGATTGATTTTCTTGTAGCCAGCGATGTAGCAGCACGAGGGCTCGATATCGACGACCTTCCC
>JAYZQT010000037.1:0-68189 GCA_036136335.1 Pseudomonadota bacterium | reverse complement strand
GAAGCGGGGTCTCACCCGGTAGCAGAAATTCATCTCGCTCCGGACCAGGAGAGCCGGGTTGCTTAATTCGGTTTTTGCAACCGGTGGGATTGTGACAGCACCTCATCACCTGGCCGCGGATGCTGGTCGCGACGTGCTGCGTGAAGGGGGAAATGCTGTTGAAGCAATGATTTCAATGGCCGCGGTAATTCCGGTGGTTTACCCACACATGAACGCAGTTGGTGGTGATGGGTTCTGGATTATAAAACCAGCTGGAAAATCCCCCGTCGGGATCGATGCCAGTGGCGCTTTAGCGGCCCGGGCAACTGACGATTTATATACAGAGGCGGGGTATGACGCGATTCCCGCCCGAGGGCCGCTGGCTGCTAATACGGTCGCAGGTGCGGTTTCGGGGTGGCAGAAGGCGCTGGACCTATCAGCAGAACTCGGCGGGACATGTTCCCGAGAGCGCCTACTCGAATGTTCAATTTATTATGCGGAAAATGGCTTTCCAACCACCGACAGCCAATTCCGGACGACCGAAGCAAAGTATCGCGAACTCCACAAAGTCCCGGGATATGCGGAAACATTTCTACGTAATCATGGACCGCCACCTACTGGAGAGGTGTTCAAACAAAACCGGCTCGGAGAAACCCTGCGCGGTCTTGCTGCGGACGGGTTTGATTCTTTCTATCGTGGGCCTTTGGCTAGGGCCATCGCCGCTGACCTGACGCGCGCGGGATCTCCCGTTTCATACGAAGATCTTGCGTCTCACCGGCCACTGACCGTTGATCCTCTATGTGTCGTGCTGTCTACAGGACAGGTATGGAATATGCCTCCTCCAACGCAGGGCTTGGCATCCCTAATGATACTGGGATTGTTTGACCGGCTGAAAGCAGAGGAAGCGGACACTTTCGCTCACATCCATCAACTGATTGAATGCGTAAAGCGGGCATTCTTAGTGCGTAACGCCCATATTCAGGACCCGGTGGTGATGAATGTTGATCCGGTGGACTTTCTTGCAGACGGTTATCTTGACCTGCTTTCATCCAAAATAGATGCAAGATTTGCATCGCCCTGGCCAGTGTCTGGGCAGGATGGGGACACTGTCTGGATGGGCGCGATCGATAGCACCGGAAATGCTGTCTCGTTTATCCAGAGCATATACTGGGAGTTTGGATCAGGCGTTGTACTCGAAAACACCGGCATTCTCTGGCAAAATAGGGGATCCAGTTTTTCCCTGACAGACGGTGAAATAAACCGGCTGGCCCCCGGGCGTAGACCTTTCCACACCCTGAATCCGGTGATGGGACAGTTGTCAGACGGGCGTATACTGTCTTTTGGCACTATGGGAGGGGAAGGACAGCCGCAGACCCAGGCACTCCTCTACACGCGTCATGTCAGGTTTGGACAGTCTCTTCAACAGGCGATCACGGCACCACGGTTTCTCTTGGGTCGTACGTGGGGTGACACCGGAACCAACTTAAAGCTTGAATCGCGGTTTGACGACAGATTGATTGCTGATTTGAAGAATGCCGGCCATGACGTCGAGACGATCTCACCCTATTCGGATCTTATGGGCCACGCCGGTGCCGTGTCGCTATATCCCAATGGGATTATGGAAGGCGCATCCGATCCCAGGGCAGACGGAAAGGCCGCAGGTATATAGGCCCTATTTAATCCAATAGTCCGATGTCGGATCACCCTTGATGGTTTCTTCTGGCGACCACTCGCCAATAATAATTCCTTGTTTGGGCGCTCCACCCGTGCGCTGGCGGACGGCTTCGTCTGAAATGGTAATCCTATTGGCTCGCGTGCGAAGCCATTGGAACAGGCGTTCGTGAAGTTTTGCGCTTAGGTCTGCGTGTTCCACGTTTGCGTTCAGGTTAATGAACTCGTTCGGGTCTGTTTGAAGATCGAACAGCTGGGATGGAAATCCTTCCCATAATATATACTTCCACCGCCGTGTGCGGATCATAAATCCGCGAGCCTCTGCAGGTTCTTTGTCTACGTATTTCCGTGCAGGTTTGAAGGAATAGTCGATTTCGGCGAAGACGGCGTCCCTCGGTTTTCCCTGCCGGCTACTCCTTAGTGTTGGAAGCAGCGATTTTCCCTCCAGCAAGTGCTCCTTGTCGTTCACTCCACCCATCACGTCAAGAAAAGTCGGAATCATGTCTAGGGATTCTACGAGAGTTTCATCCACAGTGCCCCGGGTTTTGTCCGAGGCTGTATCCGGGTCGTATATTATCATCGGTACACGCACCGAGCATTCGTGAAACAACTCCTTTTCGCCCAGCCAGTGGTCTCCCAAATAGTCGCCATGATCGGAGGTAAAAACAATCATCGTATCGTCCATTCGGCCGGCGTCCTCCATCCACGTAAACAGCCGTCCCATCTGGTCGTCAATTTGTTTGATCAGCCCCATGTAGGCTGGCATGACATTGCTTCGTACCTCTTCGAGGGAAAAATTTATGCTTTCCGGGTGTTTCATGTGGGCGGCTAGCACCGGGTGAGGGTTGTCGCGTTCGGCTTCTGAACGAACCGGGGGGAGAATCTGGTTGTGACCGTACATATTGTGATAGGGAGAAGGCACGATATATGGCCAGTGCGGTTTGATATATGACAGGTGTAATAGGAAGGGCGCCTTGCCTTGCCCTTGCATGAACTCGATCGCCCGCCCTGTCATATAGGGTGTTTCCGAATGCTCTTCCTTAACACGTGCAGGCAGATGGTTGCTGTCTAGATACCATCCCGACAAAATCCTGCCATCAGGCCCTTGAGCGGAATTTGCCCAGTTGTGCCACGGATTTTCCCCATCATAGCCCTTTGATTTTAGATATCTATTATAGGCATAATTCGGATCCACCAGTTTGTCTGGCCAAAGGCCATCATCACGTTCGACCGGTTCGAGCCCGCATTCTGAAGCCAACGTTCCCAGTTCGGACATACGATCAATCCCGAGCCTACTCATACCTTCCCTGTCAGCTTCCATGTGAGTTTTGCCAATCAGGGCACAACGAAGACCGTGTGGCCTCAGGAAATCTCCAATATTTGTCTGGCCAACAGACAGGGGGACGCCGTTCCATGTTGCACCGTGGCTATGAACATAACGGCCAGTCAGATAGGACATGCGCGATGGTCCGCACAATGGCGATTGAACAAAAGCGTGGGTGAAATTAACGCCCCTGCTTGCAAGCCCGTCGATATGGGGTGTTTCCAGGTGGGGATGGCCGTTACATGAAAGATAATCCCAGCGCAGCTGGTCACACATGATAAACAGTATATTCCTGACTTTGCCCATTTACCGGATGGTCTTTCTATTGTTGTTAGGCGCAATCTAACACGTGGAGAACCCTAAGTGTCGACTTTACGCTATCAGTGCGCGTCCGTGCCGTTCAGGTCGGAAGTCCCAGGACTCTTTTGGCGATGATATTTCGCTGTATCTCGTTCGATCCACCGTAGATTGTTGCTCGACGCACCTGAAGGAATAGTGGCGCAATTTCTATTGGGCCTTCCGGGGTTTCAACACGCCCATTGATGGCTCCGTCACTGCCAGCAGCGTCAAGAAGAAGGTCGGCGATACGCTGTAACAGCTCGGTGCCGTTAATTTTCATAATTGATGCGTCCAGTCCCAGCGAACGTTCAGCGTTTGCTACTTCGGCGGCGTGCGCGAACATTGCTGAAAAACCGATCGTATCAATATCGATTTCAGCGAGACGTTCACGGAAAAACGGATCATCCAGAGCGCCGGTTGCCGCACCAATTTTCCTGACCCGTTGAAGCGCGTCCAACAACAACTGTGGGTTCGCTGTTCCAAGCCTTTCATGCGCGAGAAGCGCATTGGCGACGCGCCAACCATCATGAAGGTCACCGACAAGGTTTGCCATAGGCACCCGGACATCGTCGAAGAAAACTTCAGCGAACTCATCATCACCGGCAATGGTTCTGATCGGGCGTATGTCGATACCTGGTGTTTTCAGATCAATTAAAATAAAACTGATACCCGCCTGTTTCCGTGGTGCATTTGGATCACTTCGTACCAGTGCAAATATCCAATCTGAATAATGTGCCCAGGTTGTCCAGATTTTTGATCCGTTAATTATAAAATCTTCGCCATTGATGTCGGCTCTGGTGCGAAGGCTGGCAAGATCGGAGCCCGCACCCGGTTCGGAATATCCCTGGCACCATGTTTCTTCGCCAGTAAGGATAGACCTCAGAAAACGGTGCTTCTGTTCGCCGGTCCCAAAAGCCATAAGGATGGGACCAACATGATTGATGCCCTGGGCTGATATTTCCGGCGCACCCGCGCGCGCGAGTTCTTCTTTCAGAATGATCTGTTCGTTGAGAGTTGCTTCCATTCCCCCGTGAAGTTTTGGCCAGGCTGGAGCGATCCAGCCCTTACCATAAAGTTCCCGGTGCCACCACATCGTGCGCTCAAACGGCGGGCGGGTCGACCAGCCCCGCAAATCGTCTGGAAGGGTCGTGGCAATCCAATCCCGGACTTCCTTCCGGAAACCCTTTTCTTCGTCGCTATCGTTTCGGAAACTGATCGACATGTCCTAGCCCAATATAATTGTCTCTTTTTATTACAACCTTCTTGCCGATCCCCGGCAAGAAGGTCAATCTGACGGTCGGAAAAATAAACATGCTGGCAGACAGAAAATTATCACGCAATTGAGCTCCCCGCCCGACCTGACGCCGCTGTTTTTGCCCGGTACGGTGGCGGTAATTGGCGCCTCTACCGATCCCAGAAAATTTGGTGGGCGTCCCATTCATGATATGATGACGCGTGGTTTTAAAGGCCATTTAATACCGGTTAATTCCAACTTTGACACGGTACAGGGCCTGCCAGCCGTACCCCACATCCGGGATATTTCCAGAAAAATAGATTGTGCCATTGTGTCGGTCCCCGCCACGGCGGCTGAGCAAGCGATACTTGACTGTGTGGCCGTGGGTGTTCGGATGGCGGTAGTGTTTTCGGCGGGCTATGCCGAAACCGGTTCGACAGGTGCTGCCGCTCAACGACGTCTTGTTAAAATTGCCCACGACGGCGGAATGCGCCTTTTGGGGCCCAATTGCATGGGCGTATTCAACCGGCCGAAGGAATTTTACGGCACATTTACAAGCTCTTTCGAGCATTATGGTGGGAAAGGTTTCCCCGAGCCTGGAGGTACTGCAATCGTAAGCCAGTCGGGCGCGATTGGCATTCATCTGATGGTACTGTTACGGGATAGGGGAATAGGAACGGGTAAATGGGTGACCACTGGAAACCAGGCCGATATAGATGTTGCCGATTGTATCTCTTGGTTGGCTGGGGATGCAGAAACATCGAAGATAGCACTGTATTTGGAGGGGATTCCCGACGGTAGAAAGTTTGCGGCGGCGCTTCAGCGGGCGGACAGGGCAGGCAAACCGGTTATCGTTCTCAAGGCTGGAACCAGCAAATTAGGAGCTCGCGCAACGCGATCGCATACGGCATCACTTGCAGGCGAGGATGGTGTGTTTGACGGTGTGGTTCAACAATTTGGCGCAATCCGGGCAAGGTCGATGGAGGATCTGACCAATATCGTGGCCGCATTCGACGCAAATATTCTACCCTCTTCTATGAATTTCGCTGCGGTAACAATCTCTGGTGGAGCCGGCGCGTTGATAGCGGATGCTGCGGCCGAGGTGGGGTTGAACATGCCCGATCTGAACCGTGAGCAACGGCGGAGATTGCTGGATATAGTACCATTTTCATCGCCACTAAATCCCATGGACACTGCTGGTCCAGGGATGATGGATATGAATATTCCACTTGGATTTATTGAGGTTGTACTCAAGTCACGTCGCTACCATAGTATGGCACTGTTTCTGACCCATTTGGGACTTATCGACAGGCATTGGGAAAGGCTTTCCCCCGGCCTGATAAACTTGGCAAAAGACAATCCAGGAGTGCTGATCGGGCTTTCCGCATCGGCTACCCGCGACCGGCAGTCCGAGATGGCTAAAGCGGGGATCCCGATGTATGTAGAACCGACTGCTGCAGTTCGTTCCCTGGGCAAGGTAGCCGGATTTTCAAATCGGCATCGTGTTCGCCGTAAACAATAATTTGAACATTCTCAACTCTAGAACAAAAGGAAGGCATACTTATGACTATTCGTGATGATCTAACCTGTGTTGACGTCGAAGTGGATGATGGAATTGCCTGGGTTACATTTAACCGTCCTGAAAAGCGTAACGCGATGAACCCCACGTTGATTTTCGAAATGGAAGAAGTTTTGATGGCGCTTGAGACCGATCCAGCGGCCAAGGTAATTGTCCTGACGGGAGCCGGGGACAGCTGGAGCGCGGGAATGGATCTAAAGGAATACTTCCGCGAAACCGACAACAACCCCGAGGCGCAGTTCCGTTCGTTTACCGCCAACAAACACTGGATGTGGGATCTTTTGGCAAACTCGCGCAAGCCTTCGATTGCGATGGTGAACGGATATCTTTTCGGTGGTGCATTTGTGCCCCTGTCAAATTGTGATCTTGTGATAACCGCAGAAGACGCGGTCTACGGACTGTCTGAAATAAACTGGGGTATCATTCCGGGCGGAATCGTCTCCAAGGTCATTGTGGATCGGATGCCGTTTCGTAACGCAATGTTCTATTCAATGACCGGACGCACATTTGATGGAAAAAAGGCTGTGGAGATGAACCTGGCGGATCTGGCGGTACCTGCCGAAAAACTTCGGGAGGAAACGATAGCCATCGCCCGTGAACTGATGGAGAAGAGTCCGGTTGCACTCGCCTTTACGAAGCAGGCAATCCGTAACGTCGTCAATATGGATGTGCCACAGGCCTATGAATACCTTATGACCAAGATCCAGGCCCTTCAGTTTATGGATAAGGAAAAAACCCGTGCCCGCGGGATGGAAGAGTTTCTCGATAAAAAAACCTACCGCCCTGGCCTTGAAGCCGTCAGCAGGGAAAGCTGACCCCTGTTTAAAATTCTTTAACGGATAAAAGGGTGGCCGGAGAACCAGCCTTTTATCTCCGGGTAGTTTTATAGAGGTCGATTTTCCTACGAGAAAAGGGGCCAATCATGCTCGAGATGACATCAGTTGTGGTCCAGGCCTCCGAGAAGCCGGCCACCTGCCAATTGATCTAACCGGAGTGCACCCGTTTCAAAAATTCTATTACGTGAGCATTGAACTTATCCGCGTGCTCGATGTTTGGGCAGTGTCCGCAGTTTTCATAAACATGATGTTCATTATTGGGGATTCGTGCAGCAAGGTCGTTTGAATAACCGACGCCACGCAGCGGGTCATTTTTTCCCGCGATGATAAGGACCGGGACCTGCACATTTTCGTATACTGTATTGTCCGGTATTCCGAAACCCTGATCGCCCGATTTGGGTTTTGAATCCTCCTGTTCTGGAATTTTGAGGCGGGGTGCCGAGGCACACTCGAAGGCACCCGGCATTAAAGCCATTTCTTGGCGGCGCCTCACGTAATCACTGTCGTCGCCCCATTTTGGGTCATGCAACATCGCATGCAGGAGGTTTCGCATCGCACTGCTTGTTCCATCATAGGCGAGCAATACTTTTCGTTCGTCGGTGAGCGGTGTAAAGCCACCGCCCGAACACAGGACCGCTGAGCGGATAGGCAGAATTGGAGGTGGATCGGCGACAATTCGGGCCAGGTTGGAGCCCCCCATGGAGTTGCCAATGAAATCTGCTTCCGTGACACCAACCGTTTCAAAAAACCGGGCCATATGCTGGTAGACCCGTGATCGCTGATCGGCGAAGTCGTAGACCTTATCTGTCCTGCCAAAACCCAGCCAGTCAGGAGCTACAACATGATAATCGTCAACCAGTGACGGGATTGTGAATTCCCAGCTGATCTCGGCACATCCCCCGAACTCACCCGAATGCAGTAACGCCACTGTTGGGCGTTCTCCCTGTCGTTGGCCAGCCTCCAGATAGTGGGTATTGATGCCGTCAACGCTCACGAACTTTGAAGATATTGCCACCATTGAGTCACCTCACGAAATCTACCGCCAGATCGAGGGTATCTGCGTGGTCCTGATCTGGCATAGACCGCCGCTTTTCCATAATTTCTTCCGGATTCCATGCTGATGCAAGCTCGCGCAGCCTTGGATAAACCTCTTCATTGTAAAGCTTCATCGACCGAAGCGTGTTTGCCTCACTTAAATGTCCCGCCTGACCCATCATCAACATATGGCCGAAACCACCTGTATACTCCCAGAAGGCCTTTATCTGCTCATACACCTGATCGGGGGTGCCAGCGAACACATTGCCCCGCCGCATATGTTCCTTAAGTTCTGTACTGTAGGCGGCGCCTGAACCGGATACGTGCGCGCCGCGCAGAACGTTGGCGGACACTGATGGAGGATGGTAGCCTGGTGGGTTTTTCCAGTGCTCAGGGACCTTGTTTGCCTGCATGTACCACATCAGCTGGTTGGCACCAGATTCCGCAGAGCTTTCATCGTCCCCAACATAAATAAGGCCACAATAGGCCAACCTATCGAGAGGGGCGTGTTTGCCGTGAAACTTTAGAAAATTCCGACGATAGGCGTCGAAAATAGGCCGAACCCTGGAATAACCAGCCAGAAAAATAGCAGCGACATGTCCATGCTGTGCTACCGGGCCTGTGCTGGCCGCGCTTCCAGTCGTGATCCACACTGGTGGATGGGGTTGCTGATAGGGACGAGGCCAGATATTAACCTGTCGGTGGTGATACCACTTTCCCTCGAAATTAAAGGGACCATCATGTGTGGTCCACGCCTTCATAATCAAATCGTGGGCTTCCCACAGCCGCTCTGATCCCCTGTATGGTAGCATATTCGCTGCCGCTGCCTCGTAGGGGACTGAGCGCACAAAACCACATTCGAGCCTACCTTTGGAGATGACATCGATCAGGGCCATTTCTTCTGCTACCCGGACCGGCTGGTTTCGATTGGGAAGCGGATTCCCAAGGATCAGAAGTCGCGATTTATGTGTCTGGCGTGCGAGGATACCCAGCATGATGGGCGCTGCTGGCACCATACATGTTGCTGTTTGATGATGCTCATTGATCATTATCTCGAGGCCCATCTCATCCGCCGTACACCAGAGATCGAGATACTGGTTGTAAAGGCGGCTCGCATTTTCCGGTTCGCAATACCGGTTTGGCAAATCGACGCGGATGGATTCGTAGGTCTCCTGGGAAGGCAGGTCGGGGTAGCAATCCTCGGTAAAAAACCAGGTTTTAAGTTCTGTCATTTGATGCGGCTCTATTGCCCGGAGTGCCTCTACCGGGCGAATTCAACACCAAAGTTACCCAGATCCACGCCTTCAACGCGCTCCATGGCTTTGCTTTTTTCCCATAACTCGGCCGGATCAGCATTCGCGGTCAGTTCCCGCAGTCTCGGGTAAACCTCGTTTGTGTACAGGCGCATGGATTTCAACGCATCCGTGTCCGAGAGGAAGCCTGCCTGCCCCATTATAAGCATGTGTCCGAAGCCACCGGAATATTCCCAGAAAGCCTTGATCTGTTCGTACACCTGATCGGGAGTGCCGGCGAACACGTTACCTCGCGCCATCTGCTGGTCGAGCGTCGGGTTTAGGGGAACACCGGACCCCTCTTTGGTACCCTTCATTACGGTGGCGGAGACCGGCGGCGGGTGATAGCCTGGGGGGTTACTCCATTCCTGCGGTACTTTGTTCGATTCCATGTACCAGAGAAGCTTGCGGGCACCTTCTTCCGCCTCGCGGTCGTTTTCTCCGACATAACAGAGACCAAGATATGCGAGACGATCTAGGGGTGCGTGTTCGCCGTGAGCATCAAGGTAGGTCTGGCGATAGCTGTTGTACATGTCGCGTATGCGGGGATAGCCCGCCAGAAATACGGCGCCAACGTGCTTGTGCTCAGCTACTGGAACTGCGGTCCCTGCGCTACCCATTGTAACCCAGACCGGCGGATGGGGCTGCTGGTATGGACGTGGCCAAATATTTACCTGACGGTGATGAAACCACTTTCCCTCGAAATTGAAAGGTCCGTCATGATTGGTCCAAGCTTTCATTATCAGGTCGTGAGCTTCCCAGAGCCTTTCGGTTCCTTTGTAAGGTAGAATATTTGCTGCTGCTGCTTCATAAGGGACTGAACGAACAAAACCGCATTCGACACGCCCCTTGGAGATGACATCTACCAACGCCATTTCCTCTGCTACCCGAACCGGCTGGTTTCTATTGGGGAGGGGGTTGCCGAGGATCAAAAGCCGCGCTTTTTCCGTCTGGCGGGCGAGTATACCGAGAAATATTGGTGCTGCAGGCACCATGCATGTCGCCGTTTGATGATGCTCGTTAAGCATGATTTCCAGGCCGATCTCGTCGCATGCGCACCAGAGGTCAAGATATCGGTTATAAAGCTCGTGTGCCGTTTCAGGCTCGCAGTGCTTGTTTGGAAGGTCGACCCGGATGGACCGATAGGTACTCTCTTCGGGAAGGTGCGGGTAACAGTCTTCGGTAAACCACCAGGATTTCATGCGCGTTCTCCTCTACCTGCCGGTGATGCCAAATACAGCCTCGACGAAGGCCTCAGGCTGTTCCATTTGCGGCGAATGCCCGGCTTTCTCAATTACGTTCATTGTCGCACCCTCAATCAGGGCACAGAATTTGTTTCCATAGTCCACGGTGACGAGGCCGTCGCTTTCCCCCCAAATGAAATGGGTCGGTATTTTGATCCGGTGCAGGCGGTGCGGGAGTTTTGGGTTGTGCATATATGGTTCCCAGGTATAAACGCCGAGAGCTGTTCGGTTTGAGGCAATAACCTCTAGCTGTTTGTCAGGTATGTCTGCCGGATTGGGCACTATCGACGGGTCGTGAAACATCAGTTGTGCCAGCTTTTCGCCCGAAAGCGCAAAAACATCCGCAATGTCCCGGTCTTCCCGCCCGCCAGTTTTGACGCCCACCGGGTCAACAAGGATCAGACGCGATAAACGGGTTGCATTTGCCGTCGCGAGTTCCAGAGCTGTCCACCCTCCCATTGAGAAGCCCATTAGAATCACATCGTCCAGTTCAAGTTCTTCCAGAAGGTCGAGATAGAGAAATGCAAGATCGTCCACTCGGGTGAAATGTTCCGGAATTTCCGTTCCTGCGAAGCCGGGATGGGTTGGTGCGATGATTTCAAACCGTTCAGCCAAACGGTCCGCAAACGGCATTTGTGTGATCGGACCACCACCACCATGCAGAAGTAATAGAGATTGTCCGGACCCTTTGCGTACAACATCTACGTCAATTCCGTGCAATTGCATTGTGTTTTTTGTCCCTTGTTCCGGGATTTGATCGAAAAGCCCGAATTTACTTTGGTACCTAATGATTTGCAGATTATCTGGGTCAACTTCCTATGGCAAGCGACCCTGCCCCAAAGGGGGCACCTTTGCTAATCAGGGCAGGATGCCCCCCGCGAGGAAGGCCTCCCGCAAAAGGGGTTTCTGGATTTTCCCTGATGGTGTTTTGGGTATGTTTGGAACGAACACCACCTGCCTCGGCCTTTTGTATCGTGCGAGTTGATCGCTGCAGTATCTGGAAAGTTCATCCTCGGTAGCGATTGTGTTCCCCAGAAGCACGACATAGGCAACCAACGACTCGCCCCAGCGTTCGTCGGGGACACCGAATACTGTGCACTCGTCGACAGAGGGATGGGCTTCGAGGACGACCTCTATCTCCCTTGGATAGATATTAATGCCACCGGAGACGATCATTTCCTTTGAACGTCCGACCAGCTTGATAAATCCGTCCTCGTCCATCGTGGCGAGATCGCCAGACCAGCCCCAGCCATCGTCGTTCCTGAAATATTCCCTGGTTTCCGCGTCGCTCTCAAAATACCCGTCCATAAGGAACGGACCCCGGCAAATCAGTTCCCCAATTTCTCCCGGTGGGACCATTGTTCCTTCTTCGTCTACAATGCGAATATCTACGCCGGTTGCCGGACGCCCAATTGTACCCTTGTGGCTTTCGGCGTCCCACGGTTTCAGAATAGTAAGTGGACCGGTTTCTGATTGCCCGTAATGGTCCGTGTAACCGCAATGCGGCAGCGCGGCACGGCAATGATCTATAAGTCCTGCTGGTGTCATTGCCCCCCCAACACCGATATTTTTTAGCGTAGCCAATCGGTCTGGACTGAAGCCATCTGATTCCAGAAGGTCACGGACCTGTACCGGAACCATAAAAACGGTTGAGATGCCATGACGCTCTGTCTGTTCGAGAAATTCCCCCGGATCCCATCTCCTAAAAATCACCGATGTACAACCTGCCAGAATTGTCGATTGATACCAGATCATGAGGCTAACGGCGTGAAACATTGGCGTAACCACGCCCGCGATGTCCCGGCCCGTCACGTGATGTTCCAGCGCCGTCGTCCATGCAGACACGTAGCGTGCCGTATGGCTGACTACAGCGCCCTTCGGTTCTCCAGTCGTCCCGCCGGTAAACGTCATGGCGACGGGCGCGGAGGGGTCTAACTGCAGGGCTGGATAGTTGACCGGATGCGACCCGACTTCTCTTTGAAACGCATCACCCAAAATAATAATGCGTTCAACCCACGGAATTTGATCACTGATTTGGTCGATCTTTTCAGCGATGGCGGCATCCACTATCAGCAGGCGCGGGCGGGTTTTTTTTACAATCCCAGCGATTGCTGGTGCGGCGTACATCGGGGATATATGAACCAGTATGCTGCCAGCACGCGCGTTTCCAAAGTGAACAATCCCGTATTCCGGTGTATTGAAAAGGACCGATGCGATGCGGTCACCAATCTTTATGCCCGCGTCTAAAAGCAGGTTTGCAAAACGGTTTGCGGCAGCATTGTATTCTGTATAGGTGAATTCAACATCTCCCGCGATGATGGCGGTTTTGCCGGGATCACGCTGTGTTGCCAGCCGAAGAATTTCTCCCAGTAGCACTGAAACTCTCATCCTCTCATTGTCAATCTGCGAACAATATGCCGATGCTCTTGCCCAGCGTCTATATTGCCGTTGGACGCGTCGCGTAAGTGGCTATAAATTCTCTTCTTGGGTGAGCGCTGAAAATGGGGAAATTCGATGTCGCTGAACGGGATTGATGCTGTCGTATATGGCGTTGGAAATATGGAAAAATGCAGTCGGTACTTTGCGGATTGGGGGCTAAAAAAAATTTCCGGAGGAAAGAACCGGGCAGTCTTTGCAACACTCGATGGATCCCAGATTATACTTCATCGTCGTGGCGCCAAAGGGTTACCGAAGGCAATCCAGACAGGATCAACCGTACGCGAGATTGTGTGGGGTGTAACTGCGAAGGCCGATCTCAGGAGGATTGAGAGGGAACTGGCAAAAGACCGCGATGTTCACGTGGACAGGGATGGGACGCTTCACTCGACTGACGATCTGGGGCTCGGAATTGCATTCCGCGTTTCACGTCGGCACACCCTTAAAGACAAAGCTCAACCCATGAACTCACTGGCGAACGCCGGCCGCGTCAACGCCCGCGCGACATACCATGAACGAGCGACACCATCCCATATAGGCCATTGTGTGTTTATGGCTCCCGATATCAGCAAGATGGAAGCTTTCTACACCGAGCGCCTAGGCTTTCACGTTTCCGACTATTATACCGGTCGCGGCATATTCATGAGGGCGGCGAAGCGCGGCGGACACCATAATCTTTTCTTTCTTGAAGCGGCAGACGGAAAACCGGGGATTAACCACGTAGCGTTTGGCGTGGAAGATATCCACGAGCTTTTTGCTGGAGGCACCTATTTTCAGAACAAGAAATATAAAGTAGCGGTTGGCCCGGGTCGTCATCATGTTTCTTCATGTTACTTTTGGTATTTTGATTGCCCGGCGGGCGGTGCAACGGAGTATTTCTGCGATGAAGACTTTCTAACAGAAGACTGGAAACCTGGAAATTGGGATCCTGCCCCCGAGACCTTTGCTGAATGGATGCTTTCTGAGGGAATCAAACGTAAGGATATACTGCCGCCAACAAGAGAAAAGCGCGACACGAAACTGAAGCAGAGGAAAAACGTGCGTAAACGGGCAGACGCCTGAAAGCAGACTTGGATTGGTTCAAATCGACAATTCTGAATGGGGAGTGGCCTGATGGGATCAAACGCCCGACGGGAAATGCTGGACACCAATGACAATGGGATGGAAGTATTTCTTGATATGCCCTCCGGTGCAGGACCATTTCCTGCTATTGTCGTCGCCCACCATCGGGCAGGTATTGATGCGGCAACCACCAAGTTCGTTCAGGACCTGGCAGCAAACGGATACGTTGCCGTAGCGCCTGATTTGCACCATCGTCGGCCTGAAGGCGAAGATACCCGAGTGTCACTCCAGAACCTCAATGATGTCCAAATTGTCGGTGACATTAATAACGTTGTGTCTTTTCTGCAAAAAGAGGATCTGGTCGATAATGAAAGGCTTGGAATTGCCGGGCACTGTATGGGGGGGCGTGTGTCATTCCTTGGGGCTGCTTATATTAAGGCTTTTAAATGCAACATCGTTTATTATGGCGGCAATATGTTCGTCTCCTGGGGTGAAGGCAATGAAACACCCTTCGACATGCTTGGGAGCCTGCGGGGCCCCGTAATTGGCTTTTTCGGTAAAGACGATGAAAATCCTTCACCCCGTGACGTTGCAAAGATCGGTACAAGGTTAACTGAGCTTAATGTCGAGCACGAATTTCATTCCTATGAAGGCTGCGGACACGCGTTTCAGAATTTTACCAATCCACAGGGTTATCGCGCTGCGGCGACCGCCAATTCGTTCGAGAAAATGATATCTTGGTTGGCCAGCAACCTGTAAGGGCAGCATTAGCATGCCTGGCGCGTCAGAGCTTGCAAAGACGGGGACTGGTCAGTCACCCTTGGCTGCAGCTACCTCCACCGAAAACGCAAAACCTCGCACAATTCGGATGGTTCAATGGGACCTCCGTTGTGGCGTCTGCAAGGGTAACGCCCATTTCAAAACGCTCGCCGTAGGGCAGAAGCGTGCATGGCACAACGACCGGAGAGATCATCCCCCGGCGTTTGACAACCATGCGCGATGAGGCACACATCATGGCGTTCGGTGACACGTTCAGGATGTCCCAGCATTCGGTCGTAATCTCCGGCACGTCCGCGTTTCCGTCAATCTCAGGAAATAGAACAAGGTCTATCGGGTTTTCCGGATCTATCTTCAGGTTGTGCTCCTTAAACAGTTTGCTGTAACCGGCGCGCAGGCCTTTCTCGGTTTCACTCCAAATGGTGCGGCCTGCGACGCGCACGTTGAACCCGTTCTGTGATAACCACGAAAGCCCTTCAATGGCGTCCGCCCAGGACTGTTTGCCGCGTTCTTTCTCATGCTGGCTTTGAGTGTAATGGTCGATGGATACCCTCAAAACAAGCCTATCGCCATATTTTGCGTTTAGCGCCATCAGATCACTATGGACCTTCCGCATTGGCTTCATCGCATTGGTCAGTATTAACGCGCGGTAGTTAAGTGAAAGCGCCAAATTGAGCATCTCGATAATTTCGGGGTTCATGAAAGGTTCGCCACCCGTAAATCCGATCTCTTCGGTTTTATGTTCATCCCGGATTATCTCTTCCAGAAACGTTTTCACTTCCTCCGCTGAGACATATACCAACCTGTCGTTCGTAGGACTCGACTCAATATAACAATTATTGCAGGTAAGGTTGCACAGCGTGCCGGTATTTATCCACAGGGTTTGCAGTTTTGCGAGCGATACGGATGCCCTTGCCTTTCCGTCGGCCGTGATGGCAGCGTCCTGAAATTTAGCAGAATTAAGGTTTGCTATGATATTGCTTGATGCTGGGACCACGGGTATTCCTCTGAGTTGGTCATTTGTTTGCGCCTGTTCCTAGCACAAAGTTGTTTTGTCCCACCATGCGGGTGCGTTTTATTGGCGTGAAAATTACTCTTTCTGTTCTTGGAACTACCGGTGCCCATCGCAAATGCGCTACTCTCTCCCGGCACAATGGGGGATCTACATGTATATTGATATCTACACTCATATTTTTCCGAACGCTTTCTATGATCGCATGAGCCAGATCGCTCCAAAACTCGGCAATATCGGTAAGCGCATGCAGTCAGTGACCGCGGTGCATAACCTCGATGCACGTTTTCGGGCAATGGACCCATTTGGGGATTATCGCCAAATAATCTCCCTTCCGAATCCTCCAATCGAGGATATCACCACTCCGCAGCAGGGCATGGAACTGGCCCGGATTGGCAACGATACGATGGCAGGCATGGTTGAGAAAAACTCCGACCGGTTTCCCGGGTTTGTTGCAGCATTGGCAATGCATTCGATGGATGAAACGATGGAGGAATTGCACCGGGCTGTGCGTGATCTGGGTGCCGTCGGCGTACAAATTTTTACAAATGTGGCCGGGCGCCCGCTTGATCACCCGGATTTCGAGCCTGTTTTTGCTGCGATGGCCGATTATGACCTCCCCATCTGGATGCATCCGGCTCGCACCTCTGACATGACTGACTACGCGGGAGAAGAAAAATCTCGTTACGAGATCTGGTGGGCACTAGGCTGGCCTTACGAAACATCCGTTGCGATGGTGCGGTTGGTGCTTTGGGGGATTTTCGACCGATATCCGGGTATCAAGATCCTTACCCATCATCTTGGTGGCATGATCCCCTATTTCGAGGAACGTGTTGGCGCGGGCCTCGCCGTTCTTGGCGCACGGACTTCCGACGAGGACTATTCGGAAGTTTTGTCGTCCCTGAAACGCCCGCATGGGGAATATTTCAAGATGTTCTACGGCGATACCGCGATGTTTGGATCTTCGTCCGCTTTTACTACGGGGATTGATTATTTTGGTCCGGATCACGTGGTTTTTTCAACCGACGCGCCATTCGCTCCAGTAGCTGAAACGTTTGAATCCTTGAAGAAAATGGAACTCGAGGCTGACGTTCAGGCTAAAATTTACAAATCAAATGCTGAAAAACTTATGAACCGATCCTTTGACTGAACGGGCCCATTGGAAACAAACCTCTCAGTCGTTCACCTGAACCGTTTCGTACTTTTCAGGCAGAGTGATTTCCAACACCTGGTAATCCTCCGAATAGTAAAGAACATTGTGTTTGATCCCCGGTGGCTGGATCCATGTGTCGCCTTCTTCAAATGTCACTTCGCCTTCTCCTTCAAACCAAACGGTGGAAGTGCCTTTCATCACCATAACCATCTGGAAGTCAACGTCGTGATAGTGCAGCCCGCTGCCCCCTTCGGGGCAAGGTTTCGTGGTCCGGATAATATGGGCGTGCACTCGGCCTGCCGTTGCTTTCCCGATGCCGAGATCGCGGTATTCGCGGTAGACACGCAGTCCTCCGCTCACGAAGGGATTTTCTTTTGCGCGTCTGACCATAAAGTCTGTATGAATTTTATTTTCTGACATTGCGTGTTTCCGGCGTGATGAATTTACGCAATATTGTGCCATCGCCGACCCTCGCGCAATCGCTGTGCGTAATTTAACGGAACTGTTGGGGAAGATGACCGTGCAACGCTTCATCCATGTGGGTATGCCGTGTCGCGTTTTTCATGGCGCAGGCTGCGTTGACGTGCTGCCAGACGAAGTGCGAGGTCTGGATGCCAATCGCGTGATGTTGTGTTGCACAAAAAGTCGGGTATCTGACGTCAGTGCAATTGTAAGTGCACTGGGTGACCGTCTGGTGGGAATTTGTGATGCGGCCAGGATATTCGTGCCTGTCGAGGCTGTAGAGGCCGGACGGGCCATGGCGGCAGATCTTGATGCCGACTGTCTCGTTTCTTATGGCGGCGGTACGGCTGTCGGCTTGGCAAAGGCGATTGCACTGGAATTGGACATCCCGATTATTGGAATTGTCACTACTTACTCCGGCTCCGAAACGACCGCGTTGCAGGGAATAATAGGGCGTGACGGAGTGCGCACAAATCACAGATCGATGAGGATGTTGGCAAAGACGTTGATCTATGATCCGGAACTCACGTTGGCGTTACCCCTCGATATTTCTGTTGCAAGCGGGTTCAATTCAATCTCGCATGCGGTTAGTTCGTTTCTTGGCAAGGATGCCAATCCGGTAAGCAATATGTATTCAGAAAACGGAATACAGAGAATGTCAGCGGCGCTGGTAAAACTCGCGAGTGATCCACTCGACATTGATGCCCGGTCCGAGGCGATGCATGGCGCCTGGCTGTGCGGCATGACGCTGATGTCCTCTGGAACGACAATCCACCACAAGATTGCACACGTTCTTGGTGGTGGGTTCGATTTGCCACATGGTCCCACTCATGCCGTCGTTCTGCCCCATTCCACAAGCTATAACCGCAATGCTGCGCCAGAAGCCATGCGCGGGATAGCGCGGGCCTTTGGCGACGAGGATATGGATGCACCGCTCGCACTCTTTGAGTTATTGGGTAAAAGTGGTGCATTGAGTGGATTGAAAGACCTCGGCCTTAGTGAGTCCGTGCTCGACGAGGCTGCCGACCGGATAATGATTGATCGTTATTTCAATCTTAGGGATTACGATCGCACGGCCATCCGCACCCTTCTCCAGGATGCTTGGGAAGGGCACCCTCCGTCAGGCGTCTAAACTCCGACGACAACCTTTGTGCGCAACAGGCTCGTTTGAAGACTATTTTTTGAAGGTGATGTCACTCGTCATGCCGTTGGGGTTGCAGAATCAGCATTCGCCAACCAGACATCCATTACCGTGTCACTCTCAGGAACCTCCCCGAAAATAAACTCTACCGATTTGATAGTCGCTTCGTGCAGGGCTGCATTCGCGCTACCAACGCAGTCAGGCGGCATGACATTGTAGTAACCGTGGAAGAACGCCTCGCGCAATGTACTTTCCACGCACACGTTTGTAGCCACACCGGTCATCACGAGGCTTCGAATTCCCCGGCGGCGCAATATGTCGTCCAGCTGGGTATTGTGGAAGGCAGAATAACAGCGCTTTTCAACCACCATTTCTCCTTCGACCGGACCTATTTCATAAAACTCCGCCCCCCAACTGTCAGACGCGCAGCATACGTCACCTTTTCCTTTCTCCAGCATTTTGGAAAGCATTGGCGCAGGGAGAAGGTTGTGATCGTATATTGCTTTAATCCAGACTACCATCACCCCGGATGCGCGGGCAGCTGCCACAAGCCGGCCACTTCGGTCGGCCAGCGATTTGTTGCCACCCATGTCGGCGCCCTGCGTGGTGTGAATATATCCATGTTCGGCGCAGAAATCATTCTGCATGTCGATGACGAGCATAGCCGTGTGAGTGGGGGTTAGTATCTCGTCGAGACCATTCAGTGTTCCGGCCTGGGTGTCAGGCATAAGCGGCCTCCGTTTCCATATCCCAGAATACACAGCCCATTCCGCACCGAAGCTCGACTGCTGGCTCGTAGCAGACCGTGTGGGCTTTGCGATTGCCAACCGCGCCCATAGCAGCGATCCAGGAAATAAGTTCCGACGTCCCTCCATCGCCGGCCTCAACCATCTTTTCCATCGTGCATTCGCGAAGGACACGGTCCGGAGTACCCTCCTCAAGCAACCCCAGGAACCAGCGGTCGAATTCCTCGTCGACATCAAAATATTTAGGTCCGCCTGGATCGTGCGAGAGCCCGCCGGTTCCCACAAAAGCGACACGAACACCATCGGGCAAGCTGTTTTCAACAATATTCTGTATGGTTTGACCAAAAGAATAACAGAGACTGGGCGACGGAATTGGAGGCACCACACAGTTCATGTGAATGGGCACCAGCGGGATGTCGTAATCGGGTGTCAGAAACTTTAGTGGCACTGACCAGTTGTCATCAAACAGTAAATCGTCTTTCCGGGTAACGTCGAAGTCGCATGTGACAAGACTGTCGCAAATGGTTTTGGCAGCAGCGGTTGCACCACCGACGATATAGGGGTCCACATTGATCCAGTCGCGAAACCAGTCAGCTGGGCCCTGCCACTCGGCAGCGGTGCCCACACAGAAATCGTGCAAATCATGAAGTGGCATGTTGAGGAGATGGTCATTCGCGAGACCAATTATCAAATCTGGCCGGGTGCTCCGAAAAATTTCACCGAGCCTGGAAAAGCCCTCTGTCAGGGATTTCTGTTCGTTCTTGGGCGCCTTGTCCAGCCATCCGGTAAGACCCGGGGCATGGCTCAGACCTCCAACGAAAACAAGATCTGCCATCAGCGCACCTTGCCCCTGCCCTCAACCAGACTTTTTCCATATGCCTGCGCTGCCTCGGAATGGTTGTGGTTGTGGACGCCTCCGTGGAAAAGGCGGGAAACCTGAGGCAGGAAATAGGGATGCACGCCAAGCTCGGCCAACCGCTTTATATCCAGGTCGCGGAATGCTTGCCGCTCATTTTCCGACAGGCCGTAATCTTCCATAATTCCTTCAAATTTTTCGGCAAAGTTCGTGTATAGTGCAGCATCGCGACGGACATCAAAAATCATCCGGTTCGCTGCGAGATCGCGTTGGGTATGCGCGACGCCCATTGTCTCCCTCCTCATTTCGTGTTCGTTGATAAAGCATTATCCTCATGCAAGCATAACAATCTAAAGTGACATCATGAAACAGCTTTTCGAAACAGTTCTGACATCTGAGGGTGGGCTTGCAAAGATAATAGAAACCGGTCAGCGACTTCGGGTAACTGATATGGAGGGGTTGCAGGTAGTCGATATGGCCATTTTCAATGGCCACAATGTTCGCGAGAAGCTTTCCACATCCTATTCGAGGTCTCGTGCCGGCATGGCAGATGATACAGGATTTCATCCCCGTGACCGGCTGTTTGAAGGCAACTTTCTGATGTCGACCATAAACAATGAAATGATGAGGATTACAGCCGACACAGCTGATGTGAAGGGTATGCACGATGTGCATGGACGGATGTGTAACCGCAAGCTATTTGAGTCGTTGGGACAGGGCGAAAAAGATGGGTGTCACGAAATTATAGCCAACGTCGTTGAACCCTGGAGTCTTCTGCCTGAAGATATCCCCGACACGATAGATCTCTTCATGAATTACCATCACGACTGCGCTGAAGGTTGGTGGGTCCTTGAGGACGGAGTGTCCAGACCCGGAGATTACATCGAATTTGAAGCTTTGATGGACTGCCTGGTCGGGCTATCAAACTGTCCATTTTATCGCGGTACACCGACGAAGGTGCAGATTTTTGACAGGGACGGCACATGAACGGGAATGACAGACAAATGAGCGGGGGCCAGGCCATTGTTGATGCGCTTGTTCGTCATGGTGTTGATACCGTGTTCGGCATCCCCGGTGTTCAACTCGATCCGCTTTTCGATGCCCTGTATGATGCCCAGAATAGCATACGGGTCATTCATACCCGGCACGAACAGGGCGCCGGATACATGGCGCTGGGGTATGCGCAGGCGACAGGAAGGGTTGGTACGGCCATTGTCGTGCCGGGGCCTGGCCTGTTGAATGCCTCGGCCGCACTTTCGACTGGCTACGCACTCAATTCCCGAATGTTGTGCATCGTCGGGCAGATACCTTCCAAGCTTATCGGCAAAGGCACGGGACAGCTGCATGAACTGCCGGATCAGCTAGCGATCGCCCGCGGGCTGACTAAATCTGCGGCACGGATAGACACGGCCGCCGGCGCGCCCGTTGCCATGGCCGACGCTTTCCAGAAACTCAATACCGGACGTCCGCGACCAGTGGAGGTCGAAATGGCGCTTGATGTGATGAAGGCGGTTGAGCATGTGATTCCCGTTGATCCGCCCGAAGTCTGGCCCAATGCGGAACCGGATCTCGGCCAGGTGGACATTGCAGCAAAAATTCTTGGTGAAGCCGCGAATCCATTGATTTTCGCCGGTGGTGGCGCGGTGGATGCAGGTTCGGAACTTAAGGTGCTGGCAGAGTTGCTTCAGGCGCCGGTTGTAATGTCGCGCAGTGCGCTGGGCGTGCTGGATTCCCGCCACCCACTTGCATTGACCCCACCGCACGCCCACAGGCTCTGGAGGGACGCGGATGTGGTCCTTGGTGTTGGTACCAGGCTGGTGCCGATGATCCCGACGTGGGGGACAGACGATTCACTTAAAATGATCCGTCTGGATATAGATGCTGAAGAGATGACCAGAAGCAGCGTACCTGATGTGGCAATCGAGGCGGATGCCACCCTGGGTCTTGCCGCCCTTTGTGATGTGGTACCAGAGCATAACCGCAAACGTGCCGACCGGACGGCAGAAATGATAGCGCTAAAGGCTGCTTTGCAGATAGAATTTGACAAGCTGGACCCGCAGATGCCGATACTCAGGGCTATAAGGAATGCGCTGCCGGAAGACGGTATATTCGTCGAGGAACTGACACAGCCTGGCTATGTTGCTCGCCTGGCGTTCCCGGTTTATCAGCCGCGGACGTTCATCAATCCTGGATATCAGGGAACACTTGGGTATGCTTGCCCTACGGCAATGGGTGCGAAGGTGGCTATGCCCGACCGGAAGGTACTGGCGATTTCTGGCGATGGTGGTTTCATGTTCAACGTGCAGGAACTGGCGACCGCGGCCCAACACGGGATCGACGTGGTGCTGGTTGTTTTCAACGACGGAGCCTACGGAAACGTGAAGCGGTTCCAGCAACAGATGTTTGACGGCAAGGAAATTGCAGTCGAACTCCGGAACCCTGATTTCATGAAGATGGCAGATGCATTCGGAATACGGGGTCGGCGGGTCAAAACGCCTGCTGGACTTGAACGCGCTATCAATGAAGCATTCGCCGCATCCGGCCCGGCGCTGATTGAGTATCCCCTAGGCGAGGTACCGGATCCGTGGCATCTGATCTTTCAGGGGAAGGCACGCTAGCGATATTGACGGTATTATGTGTCTGCGACACCCTATGAACCAACCACCAAGGAAAATCCAATGACGGCGGCTGCAATCCAGGAAGATTTATCGGTTCGGGAACAGGTCGGTAGCGAGGAGTGGAATGTCCGGATTGACCTAGCATGCGCATATCGTCTGATTGCTCATTACTACGTCAGTGACCTGACCTATAACCATTTGTCAGCGCGGGTTCCCGGGCAAGATGGTCAAATCCTGATTAAACCAAACGATATTATGTTTGAAGAAGTCACGGCATCCAACCTGCTGAAGTACGATTATGATGGTCATCCGCTTACCACTGGTGCACCCCAGCTCAGGGGTGGCGGGCTGATCATCCACGCGGGGTTGCTTGAAGAGCGCCCGGACATCAATGTCGTTTTTCATACACACACCGAGGCCAGTATGGGGGTTTCCTCGCAGAAATGGGGGCTCCTGACCATTAATCAGCATGCGATGCGTTTTCACAACCGGGTAGCATACCACCAGTTCAAGGGGTTCGAATTCAACCTGTTCATGCGGGACCCGCTGCTCAAAGACCTGGAAGGTTTCAGGGTAGCGCTATTGCAAAATCATGGCTCTTTAATCCTGGGTGAGACCGTGCCTGAAGCATTCGTTACACATCACTTTCTCGAATTTGCCTGCCGTGGCCAGATAGCGGCCCTGTCTGCCGGATATGAAAACCTTAATTTTCCAGACGAGGCCGCCTGTGAATACGCGGCTTCTCAGGTCACCAGCGAGGGCGAGAATCTGGCTGGCGGAAAAGACTGGCCCGCATGCCTTCGAATGGCAGAGCGGCTTTATCCGGAATACAGGGAGTAACGTTGATAGCCCGGGTTACTGGCTGTGAAAAAATATAGTCCTTCTTTCGAATTCCCAGGACACGTTGTTAGCCCGCTTCCATCAGCCGACCATACCCTACTGGCCGGTCGTCAATGGCAAGCTTTCGAAGCGAGTGCCAGACCATGGCCTGATTGGACGTGATCACCGGTTTGTCGATATCACCTTCAATGTGTTCGATAACTTCGACCGCGCGGATCGCTGTGCAGCTGATGAACGCAGCCTCTGATGCCGGTTCATCCTGTCTTTTGACCCTGCGGCGCCACTCCTCCGGTTCCACCGACAACATTGCTCCACCGTCTCCACTTATCCCCATGCCCGTTTCAGAAAGTACTTCCACGCCGTGGGATTTGAGAAAGACTACTTCACGGTCATTGGTTTCCTGGATGTAGGGTGATGTCAGAGTAATTTTGCTGGCGCCCACTGTCTCAAAAGCTTCTATACAACCCTTGGAAGTCGATGTTGCCGTTTTCCCGGTTGCGTTCTCTATCCTCTCGATAATTCCGTCGTCAAAGCCCGGTGCAAACATCGATGCCGCCGTACAGTGGAATACAATCAGGTCTACATCGGCATCGGCCAACATGATCGCTCCCCGCTCCACGTCAGCAACCATTTCGTTAACATGCGATTCTTCGCTGGAGCGCAACCGCAGCCGCGTGGTGTGGAGTGAAACGCCGTTGGGAAGCATATCGGTTATTTGAGGTTCGGCAGCCCTGTTTACCGACGGCAAAAGCATTCCAATTCTTGCACGGTCTCCATAGTTAGCCATAGCGTCACATCCTTTCGCAGCACCTACTCGTTCTGGACCAGCCGCAACGTTGTTCAATTCATGATTTTAGGCTTCGTCGGGATAAAATCTAGACACTTCATTTATTGGCTCTCTCCGGGTTAGTATCCTTGGATGTTTTTGAAGAATTGCTGGTACGTAGCAGCGTACGACCGCGAGCTTGAAGATGGGGGTCCACTGGGACGGACGCTTCTGAGTGAGCCTGTCGTACTGTTCAAGGACAGTTCCGGCAGGGCTGTGGCACTGGAGGACCGTTGCTGTCACCGGCACCTGCCTCTGTCATTGGGCCGGGTCGTCGGTGACCGGTTGCAGTGCGGCTATCATGGGCTCGAGTTTGACGGCACCGGAACATGCGTTGGCGTTCCAGGTCAACCCAAGGTTCCACCCGGAGCCAGCGTCAGGACTTTTCCACTGGTTGAAAAGTACGGGTTTTTCTGGATCTGGATGGGTGATGCCTCGCTTGCCGACGAGACCCTCGTCCCGGACTGGTGGTGGGTGGATGATAAAAACTGGGCATATAACACGGGCGCCTTGCTGCAAATCAAATGTCACTATGAACTTGTTACTGACAACTTGCTGGACCTGTCTCACCTGGGCTACGTCCATAGCAAGACGATTGGAAACAGCGCGATTGTCGATTTTCCCGTACATACCGAACGCCATGACAACAAAATCCGGATGTCGCGCTGGATCCAGGATCGTCCCCCACCCCCGTTGTACAGTGCCGGCATGAAAAGTGAGATCAATGTTGATCGGTGGCAGATCGTTGAAACCGAGCCACCCGGTTATACTGTCGTCTATGCAGGTTGCGGGCCCGTTGGTGCAGGCGTTTTCGGTGGGCCGGACGAATATGCCGATGGAATACGCCTGCGCGCGCTTAATGCGCCGACGCCCGAGACGGAAGACTCAACGTTCTATTTTTATTCCCACGTGTGGGACTTTCGGATCAATGACGCGGTTTGGAAACAGAAGATGTACGAGGATTTTTTGATGACATTTATGGAAGATTTCGAGATTCTTGAAGCTCAGCATGCATCCATGAAACGTGCATCGGCGTGGCCGTTAATTGATCTGAATGTTGATGGGCCGGGTATTGCGGCCCGAAAAATACTCGCTGAGAGGGTTGCGGTGGAACTGGCTGGCGAGACAATAGCTGCACAATAGGGGTATATTGGAAACAGTGTGGAAGCCAGGAAAAGGTGGGAGGATGTAATGTTTTTGCAAAATGCATGGTATGTGGGCGCATGGGGAACCGAAGTCGGGCGTCAAAACCTGATGCGCCGGACCCTTTTGAACGAGCCCGTGGTGTTTTATCGCCTCGAAGATGGCTCGCCCGTCGCCCTTGCTGATAAATGTGCGCACCGCCACGCGCCGCTGTCCGAGGGCAAGCTTGTCGGCGATCGCATTCAGTGCCCTTATCACGGGCTTGAATACAATGCCGCCGGCGATTGTGTTCGTGTTCCCGGGCAATCAACAGTCCCCCCAGCCTGCCGTGTGCGTTCCTATCCGACGGTCGAACGCTACCAGTGGATCTGGGTGTGGATGGGAGATCCTGCACTTGCTGATCCCGACGAGATCGAGGATTTCCACTGGATGGATGATCCCGACTGGCGTGCCAAGGGGGAACTGATGCATCTGGAGGCAGACTATCGTTTGCTGATTGAAAACCTGCTTGACCTTTCGCATCTCACTTTTATCCACCCGACAACAATTGGTACCGACGCGGTAGCTGAAACTCCGATGAAGTTCAAACGCGGCGATCGTCACGTGACTGTCACACGCTGGGTGATGGATTCGGTTCCGCCACCCTTTTTTGAGAAGGCAGGTGGTTTTGCGTCGAACGAACACGTAGATCGATGGCAGAGCATCACCTGGACGTCGCCATCGTTCGTCAAGCTTGACGTCGGAGCGGCGAAAGCTGGTACCGGGGCGCGGGAAGGGGATAGATCCCAAGGTTTCACGATGCGAAACCTCAATGCGATCACGCCGGAAACTGACAGGACAACTCACTATTTCTGGGCACAAGCCCACGATTTTCGAACTGATCAACCGTGGTTTACTGATCTGCTTGTCGCTAATGTTCACGAAGCTTTTTTAGAAGATCTTGAGATCATTGGTCTGCAGCAGCGCAACATCGACGCCGGCACAACACCGGCCCGGGTCGACATCAATCACGATGGCGGTGGGGTGCAGGCGGTTCGGATGCTGAACGCGATGATTGATTCTGAAAACGATCCGACCACTGCGCAAGCAGCTGAATAGAAAAGACCGGGCCCTGTCGGGGCCCGGTCTGAAATCATTACATTTGTAACTTTAACGACGGGCCCCAAACAAATGCAACAACATGATGAATAGATTTATGAAATCCAGATAAAGGTGGAGCGCACCCTCAATCGCCAGTTTACCTTTTGTTTCACCATCGTAATGCTCAGCGTATTGGTTTTTGATTTTCTGTGTGTCATATGCAGTAAGGCCTACAAACACCAGAACACCTATTACCGAAATAGCAAATTGCATTGCGGAACTACCGATAAACATATTCACGATAGACGCGATTATGATGCCGATCAGACCCATGAATAGGAAAGACCCCCAGCCCGAAAGATCTTTTTTTGTCGTGTAGGCCCAGAGGCTCATGCCCGCAAAGGTGCCTGCCGTAATGAAAAATACCCGTGCAATGCTCGCACCGGTAAACTGAATAAAAACAGTGGCGAGGGATACACCCAACAGCGCCGCAAAAACCCAAAAAACAATTTGTGCAGTTGATTGTTTAAGGGCATGTATTCGAGCAGCAAAGAAAAATACTAGACCAATCGGCAAAAGCATCACCACCCACTTGAGGGGCGAAAGGAAAAGAGTTTCGCCGAGAGGAGTCCACGCAACAATCTGCCCAGCCTCATTGGTGATAACCGACATCTGGGCAATAACGACTGCGAATATACCTGTAAGCGCCAGGCCTGATGCCATGTAGTTGTATACACGCAGCATATGTGCACGAAGCCCCGCATCGAACTGCGCCTGATCGACACGTGTGCTGGTGAATACCTGTCTGTCAGTTCCAAAAGCCATTCCAGATCCTTTCCAGATCCACATGTTTAAACTGCGCAGAATATGGGGTGTTTCTTTATCAGAATCAACTATAACACTTGGAATTTGTTAGGTGGTCTGAAGTTTTTCCTGCAGTAATGTTTTACTCATTGCGCAGTATTCCGGCTGCCTTTTGTCCTAGTATGTACCATGTGCCCGAGAGCCCCAGTGTGGCCGAGAGCCCCGTAGCAATAATGGTTGTTACGACCACCGTCACGGGGTCAAAAGCAAATTGCAGGCGCATTACCTGGGTAACCACCGCCCACGCTGCAATTGAACCGAATACTGACGCGATCAACGCCGTTACAACTCCAAGAAGCGCAAATTCCAGTATTTGAATTCCCAAAACCCTTCGCCGAGTTGCGCCCAACACCTTTAGAACCACCGAATCGTGCAGGCGTCGCCGTTGCCCACCCAAAATTGACCCGGCCAGAACAAGCGTTCCTGCGATGATGGCTATCCCTGCTGTTAACCGGAGCGCTAATCCGAGTTTGCTGAGGAACTCATTTACCGTCAAAAGAACGTCACGCACCCGGACGGTTGTCACGTTTGGGAAAGCCTCGGAGATCGTCTGTCCTATATCAATTCCTTCGGCCCACTCGGTCCGGACCGTTGCCACATGGGTCTGCGGCGCACCGTTAAGTGGGCCCGGGGAAAATATAAAGATGAAGTTCATCCTCAGGGTACCCCAGCTTACGTCGCGGAGGTTGGCGATGGTGCCGGTGACCTTGCGTCCCAGAATATTGAAGGTAATGGTGTCGCCGATGGATAGTCGTAAAACCCGGGCGGTATTAACAGCAACAGACACCAGTGGTGGCCCGGAATAGTCAGCTGGCCACCAGCTGCCAGCAATAACAGTCTCATTCTTTGGCAGCGCACCTGCCCAGGTGATGCCCCGATCACCGCGCAGGATCCATCGGCCGTTTTCCGCTACGTTCTCTGGATTGGCAGCTGCACCATTCAGTCGGATTACGCGGCCGCGAAGCATTGGTGTAAGCCGCAATTCACGGAAACCGGGAAATTTTTGAGCGATTTCTCTAAATTTGTCTGTTTGATTGTTATGAATGTCGATAAAGAAATAACCAGGAGCGCTTTTCGGCAGGGATTTGGTGATTTGGGCGTCAAGGTTCGTTTCTGTCAGTGCGACCGTAACCAGAACGGTCAGCCCGAGACCCAGCGAGAGGACTATGTTCCCCATCGGCGCGCCGGGACGGTGCATGTTGGCCAGCGCCAGTCGAACCCCGGGTCCGCCCACATGGCCGGCGAGTTTTGCGCAGCGGGCAACCAGTGCACTGGCGACGGTAAATAGAAGTACTGCGGCAATCGTCCCACCCACAAACCATATGGAAATGATCCGACTGTGGGCCGTTTCAATTGCTATTATCGCGAGGGAGGCCAGTAGAATGGCCGTTACGATGACGAAAGGCATCCGGGGCATTCCCCGGAAACGCCCGCTCGCACCGCGAAAGAGTGTGGCCGCTGGAACTTCGCAGGCCCTGGCAATCGGCCAGACAGAAAATGAAAGTGCCGTTAGGATGCCGAATGATGCTGCGAGCGCAAGCGGCTTCCAGTAGAGGTCTATCCGCGATGCAATTGGCAGCACGCTACTCAATAGATCCGCTATTGCCACCGGTATCAGTGCCCCCAACAGCAGTCCAATTCCTATTCCGATGGTCGCCATCGACATGACCTGGACGAGGTAAATCCGAAAAATTAAATCTGATGAGGCACCAACACACTTGAGGGTGGCAATCGTTTGCACTTTTTTCGATAGAAAATCACGTACAGCATTGCTGATGCCGACTCCGCCAATCAATAATGTGGTGAGCCCAATCAGTGTCAGCAAGAGCGTGGACCGGTCTATGAAGAGCTTGATTACAGGCGACGCATTGGTGCGATCCTGAACAGTCCATGGCGCTTCCGGAAACGCGCCACTCAGACTTTTCTTCCACGCCTTCAGTGATGTATCTCCGGTGAGACGGATCCGATAAAAATACCATACTAGGCTTCCGGGTCTAATCAGGCCGCTCTCTTCGATTGATGCCGCCGGACCGATAAAACGTGGGCCCAGCTGGATTGCCCGCGCGCCAGAGATCCGGTCAGGTTCGCGTAGAATCGTTCCACGGATTTCATAGGCTGTGTCTCCTATTCTGATCCGTTCACCCAGTTTAATCTTCAGGCGCCCAAGCAAGGCAGTGTCGATGACCGCGCCCCAGACTCCGTCACGTTTGTCGAACAAATTTTTGTTGGAGTTTGTCGGTCTTATTTCCAGGGTGCCATATAGCGGATAGGCGTCGTCAACCATCTTCATTTCGACCAGAACACGCCTGCCACTGTCGTCGGCGTGTGCCATCGAACGTAGATATAATACCCGAGAAACTTCAGCGCTACGGTTCAGCCAATTGCGCTGCTTTGGCGTAATATCGCGGTGCGCCATCCGAAGTGCTGCGTCACCTCCCAGTATAACGGCTCCATCTTCGGCTAACCCCGTGGTCAATGAAGATGCTACCGATCCGACAGCGGCGATAGCAGCAACTCCAAGTGCAAGGCATGCCAGAAAAACCCTGAATCCCTCCATTCCGCTGCGCAACTCCCGCCCCGCGATCCTAAATGCATTTCTCATTTGACGATTGAATCAGAGCAGACCAGCCCGTCCCGAAGGGTAATTATCCGCCCGCAACGATGTGCGAGGGCCGGGTTATGTGTAATCAGTAGCAGGGTTGCACCATGATGGTCCTGCAGGGAAAACAAAAGCTCCATGACTTCATCGCCCGTGTCGCCGTCCAGGTTTCCCGTTGGTTCGTCTGCCAGTACAAGACGCGGCCTGGTTACCATTGCGCGCGCTAGTGCCACTCTCTGTTGTTCTCCACCCGATAACTGGCCGGGGTAATGGCTGGTACGATTTTTCAGGCCGACAGCACCTAATACGTCGCGCGCCCTCTCAAACGCATTTTTCGAACCGCAAAGCTCTATCGGAATTGCCACATTCTCCAGTGCGCTCATGGTTGGCACCAGATGGTAGTTCTGGAAGACAATGCCGATGTTGTCACGACGGAAGCGGGCGAGCCCATTCTCGTTTAGTTCCCCCAGGCTCCTGCCCGCTATGGTAATGCTGCCGGCAGTCGGGTTTTCCAATCCGCCGATGAGCATCATGAGGGAGGTTTTACCCGAGCCTGAGGGGCCTACTATACTGACCGCTGCCCCGGCGGCTATTTCCAGATTTATTCCCTTGAGGACGTTGATCGGACCAGCTTCGCTGTCCAGCCTAAGCTCAACACCCTTCAAAAGGACCATGGGTTTCTGACTGCTGCCGTCTTCAATCATTTGTTATCAACGCCCTGCGGCCAATAGGACCGGATCGCCACCTCCAAGGTGGCCTCACGCTTTGAAATTTTGGACCCCCACGTGCTAAATTCACCATTGTCACAATTACATTTCATATCCTATTGGTATGTCATGTAACAGAATGGGATTAAAGGCCCTTGCCTTAAATCTTTACATATGAATTTAGACGTTTAGGAATTTTTTTTTCAAACCGAAATGACATACAGATTTTGTGAAATGACAAAGATGTCGGCCGTTATGTCAGGTCTCAGGTGGATGATTTTAGCCGGGATTGTATTTTTTGGATATTCCGTTCCAGTGTTTGCGTATGAGGCCCCCCGCCTTCTCATTCTCGGTGACAGTCTCACTGCAGGGTATGGATTACTCCCTGATCAGGTGTTTGCGGTGCGGTTAAAAGAGGCACTTCGCCGATTCAGTACTGACGTCGAGATTTCAAATGCTAGCGTTTCTGGCGATACAACCGCAGGTGGATTGGCGCGTCTCGATTGGGCGCTTGTAGGTCGACCAACCCATGTGATGGTTGAATTGGGGGCAAATGATATGCTGCGCGGCGTGGACCCTATCGTCACGCGAGTGAATCTCGATAAAATTATAACCGAATTAAAAAAACGTCGAATTCAGGTAATGCTTGCCGGGATGTATGCAGCACCTAATCTTGGAAGCCGCTATGCTAAGGATTTTGCCCAGGTTTATCGTGATCTCGCAAAAAAACATCAGATTGTGTTGTATCCTTTTTTTCTCTCCGGCGTTGCGGCAAATCCGGGGTTGAACCTTGCTGACGGTATGCATCCCAACCAAGATGGCATTCAGGTAATCATTGACCGCATCCTGCCCACTGTGGTCCGTTTTCTGGGAATGAAGGAGTAATCAATGGTTGTTAAGACGAAAGCATTCCGGATTGGTCATGCGGCAGATGCGGACTGGGATACGATGGTGCGATCGTGTCTGAAACAGATGGAGCCCGTCCCGGAGAGCGCTAACCTCGGGTTCGTATACGTTACGGATACGCTGGATGGTGATCTGCCTCTTGTTGCAGAAATGCTTCGGGAGAAAACGGGTGTACAGCACTGGGTCGGTACAGTCGGTTACGGTGTTATGATAGGTGGGCGAGAGTATTTCGATGTACCCGCAGTGGTCACCATGCTCGGATCACTGCCGGCGGAAGCGTTTCGCGTAATACCTACAATTGACAGGCCGGGAGACCCACTGCCAGACGACATTATGAACTGGGTCGAACTTAACAACCCGACGCTGGGGGTTGTTCATGCGGACCCCCGCAACGCATACATCGCGGATATATTGAATGCCATCACTGATGATACGGATGCCTTCCTGGTTGGCGGCCTGACAGCCTCGCGTGGCCGGCAACCCCAGATTGCAGATGGTTTGACTGAAGGTGGCGTATCGGGGGTGCTGTTTTCTGAGAATGTCACGGTTTCTACCGGTCTCAGTCAGGGCTGCACACCCGTTGGCACGGTTCACGATGTGACAAAAGCGCGGGACAATATTTTGCTGGAACTTGACGGTCTTCCGGCCCTTGATGTTTTTAAGGAAGACATAGGGGACGTTCTCTCCCGGAATCTGGATCGCGTCGGGGGTTATATTCATGCCGCGCTACCAATTTCCGGCGACGACACTGGTGACTATCTGGTGCGCAATGTCATTGGTATTGATCCGAAACACAAACTGGTCGCGATTGGCGAAAGGATCACTGAGGGTGACCGTCTAATGTTCGTCCGCCGTGACGGGCCTTCCGCAATGCAGGACCTTAAACGCATGCTTTCCAATGTAATGGACCGTACTGAAGGACAGCCAACGGCTGCTCTCTACTATTCCTGCGTTGCCCGTGGACCAAATTTGTTTGGATCAGATTCGGAAGAAATGAAAGCCGTTCAGGCAGCGATTGGCGAAGATGTACCGCTGGTGGGATTTTATGCAAACGGCGAAATCTCGAAAAATCGACTATATGGATATACGGGCGTACTGACGCTGTTTGGGTAAGCTTTAGACAGTGTTCGTCATCAAAACAGCACCATGATCCGGCTTTTCATAGCACACTCCTTGCCCGTCGACGTGCGGTCAGGCATTGCAATGTTACAATCAGGCATTGATGGGGCTCGTTGGGTGCCTTCGGCAGACCTCCACATCACGCTTCGCTTTATAGGAGACGTTTCTCAGAATACCGCTGAAGAAATTGCGCACACTCTGGGCTATATCAAACCCGCCCGGTTTTCCATTAGGCTGTTGAACACCGGCCATTTTTCGAGTCGTGGGCGTGTCCGGGCTTTATGGGTAGGAGTTGAGAAAACGCCCGAGCTTCTTGCAATGCGTGACAAGATAGACCGCAGGTTAACGGGCATCGGTTTGCCACCCGAGGGCAGAAAATTTGCACCCCATGTCACGGTAGCGCGCCTGAGGCCTGCCCGGTCAGATCGGGTTCTTCAGTGGTTGGAGACAAGTGGAGGTTTCAGGTTTCCGGCCTATGAGGTCAACAGTTTTATTCTGTACCAAAGCCATATTGGCCGATCTGGCCCTACTTACGTATCACTGGCTGAGTACCCACTAGATAAAGTGGATACCTTCCCCAGCAAGGTATCGCAGGGGTAGAGGTTACCATTTGCGCATTGTAGTGGTTGATTGGCGCGACGACTTTATCCCTTCCCTTTGAATTTACGATAGCGCGCGCTTACATTTAACCGGCTGGGCGGCTTTCCAAAAACGCGGGGTGGACAGCATTGAAGTCGTCCAGCCAAGCAACCAGACCCTGAAACTCAGAACGCCAATCATACTGTTTTCGAAAATCCATATATTCGAGGGCGCAGGCGAGCCCGATGCCGCCAACGGTCAATGCCTCAATAGCCGGCGGCGTCTCAGCCATGACGATCAGGCCCCGTTCAATCTTGCCGCGTTGAAAACTGAGCCAGGGTTCGTAGGGTGTTTGGTCTGGGCGGTAGCGACCTTCGTAGGTAACCAGCAGCGCCGCTTCCAGTATCCCGTCCGCTAGCGCTGCCTCTCGCAGTGCGATGAATCGGGCGTTCCCATTCAGAGGGATAATTTTGCCGCCGCCTGCAAAGGTATCGAGATATTCCAAAATTACGCGACTATCAAAAAGAGTTTCTTTGTCGTCACAGACGAGGACCGGGACCTTGGCGAGGGGGTTTAGGTGGCGGATGTGTTCCTCGCTCTCCGGAGCACCGATGTCGACGTGCTTTGCCAAGCCTAGATACGCGATCGCAAATATCGCTTTTCTTCCAAATGGTGAGGGTCCCCGCAATAGTAATTTCATAGTCATGTCATTGTCCATGATGTTTCCCGTTAAATGGTTTTCCAATCCCGGCTTCCGATGGTCAAGCATTCTACGATTCGGGTACAATCAACGCGAATGCGGGGCAACATCGACGATATAATGCCTGTATACCTGAACGAAGACGACGCGCTCACTTTATGGCGAGATGCAATCAGCGCAAATGTTCGCGTTGAGGGACCGGATCTTTCGGCGCGCCAGATGTCCATTCTGTTAACGGTCTACACGCTTCCACCACCGCATACCGTCCGCGGACTATCAGATGCTCTTAACATTTCAAAGCCCGCGGTCTCGCGAGCGCTTGACCGGCTTGGTCAGCTTGGCTACCTGCGCCGCCGTTCCGACAATTATGATCGCCGCAGCATACAGGTTGAACTGACATTAAAGGGCAGCGGTTTTCTATCCGAATTCGCCCGAACAATCACCCAGGCCGGACGTGATCTTGAAAGCCCCACACCATTTGAGGCGGGAACGCCTAAAGCGAGCCATCGCCCCTGAATTCATTGTTTGGCCAAACTTCGTAAAACTAGTTTTAGCCCGGTTTTGAGAACTAGGCTATTGAGGTTGATATTGAACATACTTCACAGGAAGTAACCTGTGTCTCGTGCACGCAAAAATTTTCCAGATGTAGTGTGGGCGGCCATGGGCCAGAGGCAAGTGCACGTTCTAAATGTTTTTGGCCTCGGTTTTTGCAGCTTCTGTATTCAGCGAAGCGGCCATCAGAACCTTAGTGTAATCCTCCACCGGGTTCTGAAAAATTTGGGCTGCCGGGCCCTTTTCGATCACTTTCCCATTTTGCATCACGATCAGTTCATCCGCTAATGCACGGACAACTTTGAGATCATGACTAATGAACAGATAGGCGAGGCCATGTCTGTCCTGCAGGTCACGCAGCAGATCTATGATCTGAGCCTGTACTGACATGTCCAAGGCTGAGGTTGGTTCATCCAGAACAATCAACTTCGGTTTTAAAACAATAGCGCGTGCAATGGCAATCCGCTGGCGTTGTCCACCAGAAAATTCATGTGGATATCGGTCCTGTGCTTCCGGCGGCAGGCCTACTTCCTGAAGTGCCTCCGAAATCACGGCCCGGCGTTCGTCATAACCGTTGCTAACCAGTTTGTGCAAGCGCAGCCCTTCTTCGATGATCTGTCCGACCGCCATACGCGGCGATAGCGATGAGAACGGGTCTTGGAATACCAGTTGCATTTCTCTACGCAGTGGTCGTATTTGCTTTAAACTGGCCTTATCAATCGGACTTTCCTTAAACCAAATCAAACCCTTGCTGCTTTCTAGTCTCAGCACTGCCATTGCCAGTGTTGTTTTGCCCGACCCAGATTCTCCTACCAAACCGACGGTGCGGCCCTGGCGAACAATGATGTCGATGCCATCAACCGCTTTAACGTGTCCAACTGTGCGGCGGAAAAGACCTTTCCTGATTGGAAACCAAACGCGCAGATTTTCGGCTTTTAAGACTATCCGCGCCCGTTTGCTTGCGCGCAGAGGGTTGCCCTTGGGCTCAGCCGCCAGCAGTGTCTGGGTGTAAGCATGTTGGGGGCTATCGAACAATTGTTTGTTTGCCGATTCTTCAACAATCTGACCGTTCTGCATCACGCAGACGCGGTGCGCTACCTTACGGACGATACTTAGGTCGTGAGTGATCAGCAGAACCGACATGCCACGTTTTTGCTGTAGGTCCTGTAGCAGTTCCAGAATCTGCGCCTGGACGGTGACGTCGAGCGCTGTGGTTGGTTCATCCGCGATAAGAAGATCGGGGTCGTTGGCCAGCGCCATGGCAATCATGACGCGCTGGCGTTGCCCACCCGACAGCTGGTGTGGATATGCATTCAGGCGTTCGTCCACATCAGGCAGGCCTACCTCTTTCAAAAGTTCTATAACGCGACCACGCGCGGTCCTCCTGGCCATCTTTTTATGGATAAACAGAATTTCGCCAACCTGTTTCTCAATCGTGTGCAGCGGGTTGAGTGACGTTAACGGCTCCTGAAAAATTATGGCAATACGATTGCCACGAATTTTTTGCATTGCCGTGTCCGGCGCGCCAATCAGTTCTTCGCCTTCCAGCATGATAGAACCGGTTGGATGATGTGCCGCGGGATAGGGAAGCAGTTGAAGGATCGATAACGCACTCACGGATTTACCTGATCCGGATTCGCCCACGACCGCAAGCGTTTCACCGCGTGCGATATTGAAATTGACATGCTGGACCGCTTTCACCTCTGCGTCGCCTTGGCCGAATGAGACCGATAGGTCTTTCACTGTGAGAAGTAGGTCAGCCACTGAGGGTCTTCCGCGGATCAAACGCATCCCGTATGCCTTCGCCAACAAAGATTAGCAGGATCAGGGTCATCGATATGCTGATCGTGGAGGTCAGACCGAGCCAAGGCGCCTGCAAATTGGTTTTTCCCTGCTGTAGAAGTTCGCCAAGAGATGGAGATCACGGTGGCAGACCAAGCCCGAGAAAATCGAGAGCCGTCAGGCTGGTGATCGACCCAGTCAGAATTAGCGGCAGGAATGTCAGGGTGGCGACCATCGCGTTAGGCAAAACGTGACGGAACATGATGGTTATGTTGCCGACGCCAAGTGCCTGGGCAGCTTTCACGAATTCGAAATTTCTCGTGCGCAGGAATTCCGCCCGCACCACGCCGACTAGCGATGTCCAGCCAAATAACAGAAGGATCAACAAAAGTGTCCAGAAGCCGGGTATGATGACGCTTGACAGAATGATCAGGATATAGAGCTGCGGGAGCCCTCCCCAAATTTCGATGAACCGCTGGAACAGCAGGTCAAGCCAGCCACCAAAATATCCCTGAAATGCCCCCGCAACGATTCCGACGATTGAACCAAACACGGTCAGGATCAGACCGAACAGGACGGATAGTCGAAAACCATAAATGACGCGTGCCAGCACGTCTCGACCCTGATCGTCGGTTCCAATTAGATTGTCAGCGGATGGTGGGGCCGGCGCGGGAACCCGTAGATTGAAATTGACGGTGTCGTAGCTGTATTCGATGAGTGGCCATATCATCAAGCCGCCGTTTTTGCGTATTAGTTCCTGAACCTCGGCTTCGCGGTATTCTGCCTCGGTCTCAAAATCACCGCCGAACTCGGTCTCGGCGTATGTGTTGATGACAGGGACATATAGGGATCCCTGATACCAGATCGCCAGGGGGCGATCATTTGCAATGAACTCTGCTGGCAATGTAATCAAAAAAAGAGCCAGAAATAGCCAAAGTGACCAGAAACCCCGCCGGTTATGCTGAAAATTCGTAATTCGGCGAGCATTGAGCGGTGAAATACGAATCCCCAGAAACCGATAATACCCCGCAGTGTCAGACATGGCGGCCCTCAAAATCAATGCGCGGGTCGATGATCATGTACATCAGGTCCCCCACAAGGTTCATCAGCAGTCCAAGCAGGGTGAAGAAATAAACAGTCGCGAACATGATAGGGTAGTCTCGCTTGATGGCGGCCTCAAATCCCAGAAGGCCGAGACCATCTAGCGAGAAGATAATTTCGATCAACATCGCCCCAGTGAACAGAATGCCAATAAACGCGCTGGGGAACCCCGCAATCACAATCAACATCGCATTGCGGAACACGTGCCCATACAGGACACGCTTTTCACTCAAGCCTTTCGCCCGGGCCGTCTGCACGTAAAGCATGTTGATCTGGTCGAGATATGAATTTTTGGTCAGCATCGTCAGTGACAAAAACCCCCCGAGGACAAGTGCGGTGACCGGCAGAACAAGATGCCATAGGTAATCCAGAAACTGGGCGGGCAAGGATAGTTCGTTAAAATTCTCCGAGGTCAGTCCGCGCAATGGGAATAGATCTAAAAAACTGCCTCCGGAAAAAAGTACGATGAGCAAAATTGCGAGGACAAAGGACGGGATTGCAAAGCCGACGGTCAACGCCGTAGTCGTCCAGATATCGAACCTCGTACCGTCCCTAACCGCTTTATGGATGCCAAGGGGAATACAGACCAGATAAACGATAAGCGTTGTCCAGAGTCCGAGCGAGATGGATACTGGCATTTTTGACATCACCAGATCGACCACGGTTTCATCGCGGAAATAACTGGTTCCAAAATCGAACACAATGAAATTTCCTATCATTTCCACAAAACGTTCGTGCACGGGCTTGTCGAAGCCAAACTGTTTTTTTAAATCCCTTATGAATTCTGGATCAAGTCCCTGTGCCCCTCGGTATCCGCTGTCGGCGGTCGACGCGGAGGCGGAGGCCTGGCCGCCGCCGCTTACTTCACTACCCGACCCGCCAATGCGGCCCGTGGTGCCCGCGTCGGTACCGGAAAGTTCTGCGATGATTTGTTCTATCGGTCCACCTGGTGCCAGTTGCACGATGGCAAAATTAATAACCATGATCCCCAGAAGGGTCGGGATTATTAACAACAGGCGACGGGCAATATAAGCAGCCATTCGGGAATACTACTTCCGGTTATTTCCTGGCCGGTGGCGGTAGCGCGCCACGGGGCAGTGGCGGCGCGGTTCCCATTTCCAGCATTGCCGCTTTTTCGGCGCTGTACCACCAGGTGTCCAGCACACCCATGTCGTATTTTGGCGGGATTGCCGGGCGGTTAAATTTGTTCCAGTAAGCAATGTTATGCGTCCCCTTGTACCATTGGGTCACCACATACCGGTTCCACATTATTACACGGTCGAGGGCACGGACCGCGGTATTCAGTGTAGCTCGAGAGCGGGAGGAAATTATTTTCTCTACCAACGCGTCGATGACTGGATTTTTCACCCCACCCAGATTGAAAGAACCCTTCACATTGGCCGATCTGGAACCGAAATAATTTCGCTGTTCCAGACCTGGTGTTAGTCGTTGGACAATGCGACTTATCATAATATCAAAATCGAAATTGTCGGCCCTAACCTTGAAATTAGCGGAATCAACAATACGGATACGGGCTTGGATGCCGAGCCTTTTCAGATTCCGAATATAGGGATTGATGATTCTCTTGAAGCTGGCTTCAAATAACAGAAATTCAATCTCCAGCGGTTTGCCCATCCTGTTGATTAGTGCACCGTCCTTCACGTTATACCCGGCCCTTTTCAGCAGCCGGCTAGCTTTCCGCAGGTTGCCGCGTAGTCGGCCTGATCCATCCGACATGGGCGCGCGGAAGGGGGTGGTGAACACCGCCTGGGGTACCTTGCCGCGAAACCGTTGCAAAAGCGCGAGTTCTTCTTCCGTCGGTGGCTGATGGGCCGCCAGCGTCGAATTCTCAAACATCGAGTTCGTGCGGGCATACTGGCTATAAAACAGTGTCTTGTTAGTCCACTCGAAGTCGAATGCCAGATCGATGGCAGCCCGTACCCGGATATCCTGAAACTTCTTGCGCCGCAGGTTCAGAATGAACGCCTGCACACCCGACGGAGTTTCATCCGGTAGTACCTCGCGCACCACCAGCCCATTGTTCACCGGCGGTTTGTCATATTGGGTGGCCCACTGACGCGAGGTGAAATCTTCACGGAAATCATATTGATTTGAGAAAAATGCCTGAAACGCGACATCACGGTCTCGGTAGTATTCGACAGTAATTTTTGCAAAATTGTATCGGCCGCGCGCGACCGGTAGATCCCTTGCCCAGTAATTCTCTGCTCGGACGTAGGTTATCCACCGGCCGGGCTCCAAGCGCCCGACCTTGTATGGACCGCTTGCGAGCGGGGGCTCGAAGGTTGTCTTGTTGAAATCCGACTTTTGATAAAAGGCCTTCGATAAAATCGGCAACGTGGCAAGGCGAGTTGGTAGATCACGATGCATGCCTGGTTTGAACGAAAATTTGACGCGCATTCTGCTTGTAGCTGAAGCCCGGTCAACGTCGCGGAAAGTGATTCTGTATCGTGGATGCCCGTATTTCCGGAGAACGTTAAACGAAAAAACAACATCGTCGGCAGTGATAGCGGTGCCATCATGGAACCGCGCGCGCGCATCCAAGTTAAACGCAACCCAGTGTTTTTTGTTTGGTACTTCCACCGTTTTCGCAACTAGTCCGTAATAGGAGTCAGGCTCATCGAAGGCTCGGGCCATCAGAGTATCGTATAGTAATGTTGAAGCGAGGATTTCCTTCCGCCCCTTGAGGATAAACGGTTGAATGGTCTCAAAGGTATCAAGTCCCGGAATTTTTATCTGCCCTCCTTTGGGTGCTGTGGGATTCACGTATTCGAAATGTGAGAATTCTGGTCCATATTTCAGGTCACCGAATACACTCAGTCCGTGACGCGTTTCTACGCCCTTCGCAAACGCGGCGGGAGTTAGGACTAGCAGGGTGATTAACGAGAGGACTGTCCCGATCATGGCAGCGGCATCTTACGCCGCTTGCAGGCGGTGCGTTAAGGTTTTTTGCTTCTTTGGTTTAACGCCTCTTCCTTTGCTAGGTCTATCCACCAGCTCATCGTGTCCGCACCATATTTTGCATGTTTTGGTATTCCGAACTTGTTCCAGTATGCGATTCGGTCGATACGAACGTGCCATTGCGGGATGACATAGTGGTTCCACTGCAACACTCGATCGAGGGCTCGGGTGGCAACCACCAGCCTCTTTCGATCATCGGCGCTGATGATCATTTCAACAAGCGCGTCGATCGCTGCATTTTTGATACCGATTACGTTACTGCTGCCGTTGCGGGCGGCGGAATCCGACCCCCAAAAGTCACGCTGTTCATTACCTGGCGACTCGGATTGTCCAAATGTGTGGACGATCACATCAAAGTCGAAGGTTCGTATCCGATTGATATATTGTGATTGATCGACGGTGCGGATAGTAGCGTCAATCCCCAATCGGCGAAGATTTCGAGCAAACGGTGAAACAATACGCTCAAACGCAGGGCTAACAAGCAGCACCTCAAACTTCACCGGCTCGCCGGTTCTGGGGGATAGGAGTTTATTGTTCTCAATTTTATAGCCAGCCTTCTTCAGAAGGCGCAGTCCCGTGCGCAGGTTATGACGGAGATTAGCGGAGCCGTTGGTCGATGGTGGTGCATACACCTTTGTGAACACCTCGTCCGGTATTTTTCCGCGCCAAGGTTCGAGCAATGCTAGTTCTTCCGGCGATGGCAATTTGGTCGCCGCCAGTACGGAATTCGAAAAAAAACTCTTGGTCCGGGTGTATTGGCCGAAGAACAACTTTTTATTTGACCATTCGAAATCAAATGCATTGGCCATCGCCTGCCGCAGAACGGGGTCTTGAAGCTGTTTTCTGCGGATATTGAAGACGAACGCCTGCATTCCTGTGGGTCGTGCATGTGCTATTTCTTCTAGCTTGACGCGCCCAGCTTTGCGTGCCGCGAAATTGTATTGTGTTGCCCATCTGAGCGACGAGCTTTCAGAACGGATATCGTATAGGCCGGCTTTGAATCCTTCCAGAGCCACGGTCTGATCACGATAATAGTCATAGCGAATGTTATTGAAATTATGCCGGCCAACGTTAACCGGGATCTTTTCGCCCCACCAGTTTTTTACCCTTTCCACGACGACATAGCGGCCGGGTTCGAAAGACTTAATCCTATACGGGCCACTGCCAAGGGGGGGTTCCAGGGTTGTGGCCGAAAAATTGCGGGTCGACCACCATTTCTTGGACATTACAGGGAGTTGGCCGGTGATGTGGGGCAGTTCGCGGTTTGGTGGGCCGGTAAATTCAAATCTCACTTTGTGTTGCCCCAGATTTACAGCACGGGCGATGTTCTTATAGTAAAACCGGTAAAAGGGAGCGCCGTATTTTTTAAGCGTGTTGAAGGTCCAAATGACGTCTTTGACGGTCACCGGTGATCCGTCATGAAAACGGGCCTCGGGACGCAGATTGAACGTGGTGTATGACAGATCGTCGGGGACCTCGATGCTCTCTGCAATCTGTCCGTATCCGGCCAAAATTTCGTCGAGCGGTGTGTCCAAAAGTGTCTGGTAGACTAGGCTGCTGACACCAGTTGGGTTGCCCTTGATGATATATGGATTGAACGAATCAAACGTGCCGAACGCATAACGCCGAATGAACCCGCCCTTTGGGGCGTTGGGGTTAACATAATCCAGATGCTTGAAATTCGACGGATATTTGAGTGAATCTAGTAGTGTCAGGCCGTGGCTCAAATTCACCGCGGCCTCTCTGTTCTGCGCTAGAGTGCCTGAGACCGAAAGGGCAAACACGGCGACTGTCAGAGCGGTTGTCATTGCATTCATTGTGGGCGGATTTCCGAAATGAGTTTCTAGTTGATAAGGCCTTGATTTTGGTCATTCCTGCAGGATCCGAGAAAATCCCAGTTGAAATCGCCGGGTTATCTGCCCAGCTCCGAGAGAATTTCTGCATGTATACCAGAGTCGCCGCACGCGAGAACGGTTCCGTCCGAGGTCAGTGTAAGCGGATTTCCCGACCAGTCTGTCACAACGCCGCCAGCTTCCCCCACAATTAATGCTAGCGCACAAAAGTCATATGCCTTGAGGCCCGCCTCCATGACCACATCAACAAATCCACCGGCCAGCTGAGCATATGTATAGCAATCCCCCCCATAAACGATGTGTTTCCCTCTCGCAGCAATTGCTTTCCAAGATGTATATTGTTCACTGTCGAAAAGGTTTGGTGACGTCGTCCCGATGACGGCATTCGCTAAATTTGAACATGGTCGCGAGCGAATAATATTTCCATTATAGGTTGTGCCTCTACCTTTCGCGCCAAACCATCTTTCCCTGTTTACGGGTTGGTCAATTACACCGATGATTGGCGTTTGATCGCGGACTAGAGCAATCAAAGTACCGAAGATTGGCCTGCCCGTAATAAACGATTGAGTTCCGTCGATAGGGTCGATGACCCAGACAAGTTCAGCATCCGGATTTGTGGACCCAAACTCTTCGCCTATGATCCCATCGCGAGGCCTTTCCGCAGAAAGGATAGCACGAATAGCTCCTTCCGCCTCCCGATCTGCAGCAGTGACGGGTGAACCGTCCCTCTTGGCATCAATGTACCCGGGTGCGCGAAAGTGGCTCCGGATTACTGGGCCGCTTGCGTCGGCGAGACGACTGGCAAGTTCGATCAATTCGTTGGTTAACATGACGGCAGTCTGTTCCAATTTGTTGCAGATTTAAAGGGCTTGGCCAAGGGGAATCGCTTGGTATTACCCTTGCAGTTTATTCCGACCGTGAACCATTATAATGTATTAATGAGGTTTTTATTCCTTAATCGCAATCGAAGTACACCATCCAACAGGCAAAACAGCGCAGGAGAGCTAATTAGTTAAGACGATTAACCCTAGTCTAATTTAAAGGTGCTGGCGTATCACTCAGACTGCGCAGGAAGGCGATGACATTTGCTCGGTCTTTAACTTTCTTGAGACCCACAAACGACATTTTTGTGCCCTTCGCGTAGTCTCTGGGTTTGGCGAGAAATGCGTTCAGGTTTTCATAAGTCCACGGTTTGCCGCTTATGCCTTTTAGGGTCTTCGAATACTTGAAGCCTGCCGTGGAACCCGGCGCGCGATTGACTACATTCCACAGATTAGGACCAATACCATTTTTTTTGTTTTTTCCACTGGTGTGACATGCTTTGCACTTTGCAAATACTTTTTTGCCAGCCATGGCATCCGCAGTTGCCAATAATTCCAGTACTGGCTGTAATGGTTGTTTCTTTTTGGGTGCCTTTGGTCTCGCGATGGTTGTCTCTTTCTCTTTCCCGGGCTTCTCCGCATAGCCCGCGCCATGCTCTTCATCGGTTGAGACCAGGTTATTGGCGACCTTACCAATAACGACTGAAACAAGAATGACCAGTAGTAACGCACCAATGATCTTGTTGAGCTCGAATGACGACATGTCAGGTTTCCGTTGGAGAATAATGTTGCAACCGTCTTGAGCGGCAGTGCGAAATTAAACATTACATGCCGGTCTGTCTAACTCTCTGTCACCGATAAGGCATTCCCGCGCAGGCACAAGGGGTATAATGTCGCACCCGAGTTAAATTTTGTTGTTGCCCTGTTTCTTGGGAGCGGAATTTCATGTCTCAACCAAAAAATCCCGTGATTGTGATTCCGGCCCGACTTGATTCAACGCGGCTCCCAGGCAAACCGTTGGCCGATATCAATGGCGCGCCGATGATCATCCAAGTATGGCGCAGGGCCGTCGAGGCCGACATCGGGCCAGTACTGGTGGCCTGCGGTGATGTTGAAATTGTCGATACTGTTGCTGCTGCGGGGGGGCACGCATTAATTACCGATCCTGATCTTCCCAGCGGATCCGACCGCGTACACCAAGCTCTTTCCATGTTTGATCCGGACCAGCACCATGACGCGGTCATCAATGTTCAGGGTGATCTTCCAACGATTGATCCGGCGCTGATTACCAAATCACTGGAACCATTACACAATGCTGATGTCGATATCACGACACTCGCCGTTGAAATTGCAAATGATGAAGAACGCACAGATCCGAATGTTGTAAAGGCGGTTCTGGTTTTTCCACACGAAGGTGCACGAATAGGGCAGGCACTTTATTTCAGTCGAGCCGTTGTACCGTATTCCCCTATTGGTCCACACTATCATCACGTTGGTCTTTATGCGTTTCGGCGTTCTGCGCTTGAGAGGTTTGTCGGTTTGCCACTTGGTTGGCTTGAGAAACTCGAGCGACTGGAACAGCTTCGTGCTTTGGAAGCTGGGATGAGGATTGACGTTGCGCTCGTTGACACCGTCCCGCTGGGTGTTGATACTCCCGCCGATTTGGACCGGGCGCGGGCATTGCTTGCGCCCGGTTCGGTGTGATAGAGCGCAATGCCGCAACCGGGACAAGGCAAAGGTGACTGGAACAATGGCTGCTCAAACAAAGCAAGGCTCTAAAACGCCGTCTAAAACGATCGCTTTCCAGGGACAGCTAGGAGCGTACTCTCACCTAGCATGCCGTGAATTTTATCCAGGCATGGCACCACTGCCAACGCCCCGCTTCGAAGACACCTTTGAAGCTGTAGTTCAAAACAAAGCTATCTATGCAATGATTCCGATTGAAAACTCTGTTGCCGGCCGGGTTGCCGACATCCACCGGATCATACCAGAATCCGGGCTTCACATCGTCGGGGAGCGGTTTTTGCGTGTAAATCACCATCTTCTTGCACAGCAGGGTGCAACGCTTAAATCAATTCGGCGAGTGCACAGTCACATCCATGCGCTAGGACAGTGCGGGCAATTTTTGCGGACAAATGGCTTTGAGCCTGTGGTGCATGCGGATACGGCGGGCGCTGCGGGACAAATTGCAGCAGGTGGTAATGTCACAGATGCGGCAATCGCATCTGAATTGGCCGGCGAGGTGCACGGTTTGAAATCCATCCGCGCCAACATTGAAGATGCTGAGCATAATACGACAAGATTCCTGATTATGGCGCGAGAACCAGTAAAGCCTAAAGGCGGAGGTGGTTTAGTGGTGACAAGCTTCGTCTTCAGGGTGCGCAACGTGCCGGCGGCTCTCTTCAAAGCACTCGGCGGATTCGCCACGAACGGCGTAAACATGACTAAACTGGAAAGTTACATGGTTGGGGGTGATTTCTTCGCAACCCAATTCTATGCGGATGTTGAGGGTGATCCTCGCGAACGCAATGTCAGTCTGGCTATGGAGGAACTCAATTTTTATACACACGAGGTCCGGATACTCGGGACATACCCGGCCGATCCGTTCCGATATCAGAAATAAATTTATGAAAATTGTTTACAGTGTGGCTGGTATAACAAATCTAGTTAGCAGACCCGCGAATCCATTCGTCGATTAGCCGTCGGGCGATAGAGTCTGATCGTGGGCGGCTTGCAATCCCGGCGCCGCCATCAGCCAGTTCTTTGCGGGTGAACCACCGCAGATCTTCGAGTTCTTCGTCGTCTCGTTTCAACTTCACAGTGACAGCATCGGCGTAGAACCCAAGCATTAGGGATGCAGGAAACGGCCACGGCTGCGAAGAATGGTATCTAATATTCGTGATTTCGACGCCGGCTTCTTCCCTCACCTCTCGCTCTACTGCCTGCTCGAGGCTCTCGCCAGGTTCCACAAAACCCGCGAGAGTTGAATACATACCCTCAATCCATTCCGCTTTGCGGCCAAGAAGCGCTCTGTCACCGTGGGAGACCAGCATAATCACGGCCGGGTCCGTACGCGGAAAATTTGGAGTTTTGCAGGTGTCGTTCAGGCAATTACGCAGGTGTCCCGCCTCGCGACTTTCCGTGGGACTGCCGCAGTTGCCGCAGTATTTATGCCGGGTGTGCCAGTAGAGGATGCCTTTTGCATAGGCAAGGATCGATGCCTCGGCCCGATCCATCACCGGACCTACCGCCCGCAGATCAACAAATTCACTGCCTGGGTGCAGGTTGTTAGCCGCGGTCTCACCAATGCGCGAGACATCAAGTGCAATGTGAGGAATCTTGTTGCGTAGACCTAGGAACACTACGGTGTCCTGGGGATTAAGCAGCCCACTGACCCTGCTCGCAGATAAAAATACCCCTCTTGGCTCTTCAGGGTTAGCAATCAGATTGCGGGAACGCCACACAGGCACCACTACCGCGTTATCTGATTCCAGTTGAGCGTTGAACCATGCATCGTCGGTCCGAAGGTGAGAGGCCCGGTCGAGAATTTTATCGGCGTAGTGATTGTAAATTTTCATTACGGTAGTACTCGCATACGGATACACTGGGCGCAATTAACGATCTATCCGCCCAAATAACATAAATTTGTGGAAGCCAGTTTGGTCCGCGCGTTGGAACTGTTATACTGCGCATGGGAGGCTGGTGGCGGACGGATTACTCGCCAACCCGGTCAGGTCCGGAAGGAAGCAGCCGTAACGAGATTTTTCTGGGTCGCCTCACCGGTCTCCCACCGGCTCATTGGGCTCTGTTTCTGAGCCCGCGTTGTTTGGCTGCACTCTTTTAATCACTGACTGGTGGTGGGGGGTGCTGGCCGGACCGGAGAACTAAAGCCTACAATGGCCGACCCCATAGATACCTCAACCGATAATCAGGTTTATCGTGTTCTTGCTCGCAAATACCGCCCTGGCGATTTTGCGGCCCTTGTTGGGCAAGAGGCCATGGTACAGACACTATCAAACGCCATTGCGTCGGGCCGTTTAGCCCATGCATTCATCCTCACTGGTGTTCGCGGGGTTGGGAAGACGACAACCGCACGAATTATTGCCCGCGCGTTGAATTGCATCGGGTCTGATGGTGCCGGCGGGCCCACTGAGAACCCGTGTGGCGTTTGTCTAAACTGCATTTCGATTACCGAAGACAGACATGTTGACGTATTGGAGATGGATGCTGCGAGCCGCACCGGCGTGGAGGATATTCGAGAGCTGATCGATGGAGTGCTCTACCGGCCGGTATCCGCTAGGTATAAAATTTACATCATTGATGAAGTACATATGCTGTCACGCAACGCATTCAACGCGTTGCTTAAGACACTAGAAGAGCCCCCAGAACACGTAAAATTCATTTTTGCGACCACCGAAATCCGTCGCGTTCCGGTGACCGTTTTGTCTCGGTGTCAGCGCTTTGATCTTCGACGAGTAAAGTACGATGTACTCATTAATCACTTTGCTGAAATTGCCAGATACGAAAACTCAAAGATCACGAGTGGTGCTATTCGGCTTATCGCGAGGGCAGCTGACGGATCGGTAAGAGATGGGTTGTCGTTGCTTGACCAGGCAATTGCCCATAGCGGTCCCGACACAGAGATCGACGAGCCGATCGTGCAAGCAATGTTGGGGGTTGCCGAACGAGTTCAAGTGTTTGACCTGTTCGAACATTTGATGAAGGGAGAAATTGAGAGAGCGCTGGAACGTTTGGATACTATGTATCAGGCCGGCGCAGACCCTGTAACAATTGTACAGGACCTTGCCGAACTTACGCATTGGTTGACGCGGCTGAAAGCGGTACCGACAGCCGATGCGGCCACCCCTGCGTCCGATTTCGATCTTGAAAAAGGTCGAGACCTGTCCGAAACGCTTGCTATGTCCACTCTCACTCGCACATGGCAGATGCTGCTAAAGGGACTAACAGAGGTGCGAACTGCCTATTCCGGCATACAAGCAGCGGAAATGTTGCTGGTTCGCTTGGCCTATGTGGCGGATTTGCCTTCGCCTGCCGACATGATAGAGGCGATAGCCGACAAAGCTCCACAAAAGCCGGCACCTGTCACTCTCAACCCAGCACCAGAACATCCCAAACCGACGCCATCACTTGGGCCAACGCCGCAATCAGGCCCAAATCCCGCCATTGAAACTGGCGGACCAACGGCGTTGGCTCTGAAGCCTGCCGGCGCGCTCAGCTTGGATAGTGTGCCGAAGCAGGGCACCTTCCTTCCAGGCACTTTTGATGAGATGGTGGAGTTATTCTCGATTAATCGGGAACCATTATTGCATGCCCATCTTGTTAACAACGTACACCTTGTAAAATACGAGATAGGAAAGATTTCTTTGCGTGTGACGGAGGAAGCTCCGAAGGACCTCGCAAAGCATCTAAGTCAGTGTATGCACGAATGGACGGGCCAGGCTTGGTTCATCGAGGCCAGTCAGGAAGAGGGCGAGCCTACCATTCGGCAACGAAGGGATGCTGCTGCATCTGAGCGGTATGTATCGGCTGTCGCCCACCCGATGGTTCAGGAAGCACTTGATGCGTTCCCGGGAGCGAGGGTGGCTGAGGTGCGCGACGCCAGCGACTGGTCGCAAAAGCCACCCGAAAAGGAAACATCACACCAAATTCTCAACGAACCGCCTCTGGTGGGTGATGGCGTGGATGGGATTGAGTCCGGTCACACTGGCAAAAACAATACCGACGAGGACGAAACATGAAAAATCTGGGCAATTTGATGAAGCAGGCACAGGAGGTGCAGGAAAAAATGCAGGCGATGCAAGATCGTCTTTCCGAGGTAGAGGTTTCTGGAAACGCGGGCGCTGGAATGGTGATCGTTACCCTCAACGGTAAGGGGGAAATGCGAGGGATAAAGATTAGCCCTTCGCTGTTTGATGGTGATGACGTTGAAGTCCTTGAAGATTTGATCATTGCGGCCTTTAGTGATGCCAAGACAAAGTCCGAGCAACGTATGCAGGATGAGATGTCTAAAGTTACTGGCGGATTAAACCTTCCACCTGGCATGAAGTTACCATTTTAGTGGTCGTGGGGCCCAGCCAATGTCGTCTTCCGAAATAGAGGTGCTTATACAATTGCTCGGTAAATTGCCGGGTCTTGGTCCCCGGTCGGCTCGTCGCGCTGCACTGTACATGATCAAGAGACGACAATCGCATCTACAACCATTGGCAGCTGCGATGGAGCGGGCGGCGGCATCGGTCTGCTCCTGTCAGGCCTGTGGAAACCTGGATACGACCAGTCCCTGTGGTGTATGCGCAGATGAGCGCCGCGATCAGTCTTCAATTTGTGTGGTGGAAGATGTTGCTGACCTTTGGGCACTGGAACGAACCGCAATTTATCGTGGCAATTACCATGTATTGGGGGGCGTTCTGTCAGCGCTTGATGGGCGCGGACCGGAAGAGCTCAATATTACCAACCTAATACGGCGTGTCGAAACGGGCACGATCGCCGAAGTCATTCTGGCTACATCTGCAACAGTGGAGGGTCAAACCACCGCCCACTATATTTCCGATCGACTGGAAGAGTTGAACGCCAATCCTCAAGTAAGCTGCAGTATCACTCGCCTTGCACATGGTGTCCCTGTTGGTGGCGAACTCGAATACCTCGATGACGGCACGCTATCGGCTGCGCTCAATGCCCGACAACCTGTGTAAATACCAACATAAAATCCTTTTTCAATATACACAGTGGGAGAAGATCCTGTCTTCCGAATAAATCTATCGATCATATTCAAGGACAGAATACCCTCTTCCTCCCCCAAAATTTCTTATCATTTGTGATTCCTGTGATGCTTTGAATGTTGGTAATGTAGCTTTAATAGATCTATCCCGTAATCATTGCCATTTGGAGTTCTTACTATGGTATGGACATGGAATTTGGCAGGTTCATCATTGGACAGAAAAACACCGGTGTGGTGATCAAATTCGATGAACGTAACTGGGCTCTGTATACGGTAATAGAACGTGCTGTTTTCTTCTGTGGCACCAATCCAACAGAAGTGGGTTTCTGCAAGATGTTGCTCAATCTCGGCCATTCGGGTTTCGCGCGGTCCATCTGGTAACATGGCATAGTAGGCTTCTATTAGGTTGAGTAAGCGGCGTCGTTGTGATTTTCCGAGGGTGTTTGCGCTAAGTCCCTCGTAGGGGATAATCCTATTATCCTGAAACGCTCCACCTAGATGTAAATTGTCAGCAAAGTGGCGGCGCCCGTTCGGCAAGTCTCCACCCATCATTGAATGTGCAACAGTGGCGGTTGCCTGTTGCTCTGAGGTTAGACCGCGCATTAAAGCCAACCCGCTGCGCTCCTCGTCTTGAAAAAGGCGTATACCCGCGTGCCCGCCTTCGTCTCCATAACTCGGTTCGGCCCCCATAAATGCTGGCGTGAGCACCATCTGGTCACCAAGCAGGAAACAGTTCAAACAAAGATGATGTCCGAACAACTGCCAACCCCAGGGTTTGTCGAGTGACGGCTCTCCGAACAAACAGAAAGTATAGGTCCACTCACCAAGAACTAACGGAGCTCCGATAAGTTCACCAAGAAAGCCATTCAGGCGCATCACATTGCGTGATATCTCGAAGCCGTAATTGCTCAGGCTTGCCCGTACCACCGCCATGACAGCTTTGCGGACCTCAATTGGATGTTCGTCGAGCCGCAGACCGTGGGTCTCTACAAAAAGCTCCGTATTCTGCCAATTGCGCCACTGATCCGAGTCTATTGGAAAATGCATAGCCGCTTTCTGACCCGGTGTCAGAGCCTCCAACAGGGCTGCCAAGGTGTCAACTACGGCCTTGGTGGGAGCACCTTCCGACTGCAGCTTGAATAGGGAATCAATAGGCTTACCGCTGGTCGTAATGCCTTGGAACGGTTCCGAAAAAAGTCGACGCCAATTGGCAAATAATCCTTGAGGCCGTTCGCCCGTCATCCGCTGGATTGTATGTACTCGCGCAGTGACCGTTGGATCACGTTTTTCATCCGGGATGTAATCGCGGAAATTGATTTCAGACATTGTGAATCCTATCGAGATGGCTTGCTGTGACTCGAACCATTCCTTACTAAAAGCCAATGGGCCTAAAGATTAGAAGTTGTGCTCCTTCATCGCGTTTTTCCGTAGAAAGACCGCAGTCAAAGAAGGCATGTGACAGTACCCCCTCATTTAATTTCTGGGCAGCTTAGTTGTTTTGTGGGTTGTAGCGCTATCCGGCGAGTGCCTGCGCAATCCGGCGAGGGTGTCTGCGTCGATTTTTAGTTGCTCTGCCGCTTGCAATATCTTCCTTCCGATAAAATCCCGGCGCGGTGCATCAGGCCTTAGCGTTTTTTCCAGGTTTATCCAACGATCGAATGCAGAACGAAGGCGCCCCGCCTGAAAGTCAGCAAGACCGATATAATAATGGCTGCGTGGTTCCCCGGGATTGCGGCGCAACGCTTCGTGAAATAATTCCTTGGCCCTTGATGTAACCTGACCACCTGCCGCGAAGGTTAATGCCTCCCCAGTGCGCGATGAAAAATCAGCATTTTGGGGGGCAAGATTCATGGCCTGTGTATAGGCGATCGCGGCACGCTGATATTGCTTCATCTCGATAAGTATGCCGCCAAGTTTGATCCAGTCTAGTGTGTTTTCTGGATTCTTCTGCAGTGAGCTCGCCAGTGATGTTACGCGTTTTTGAACGTCGGTTTGCCGTAACGGGGTGTTGGTTTTTATTACTACGCTGGTCAGATTTTCCGACAGGTCTGGCCTGCCGTTATGGGTGTATATCAATGCGGCGACTGCGGGGATGCAAATTCCGGCGATGACAGCGGCAACCGGCGACCGGCTTTTTGTCTCCGCAGCATCGTGATTTCCGTTTCTATCGCACGCCAGAATACGAAATTCGATTTCCACACGCGCGGCTTCCGCTTCGTCCCTGGCAATTAAACCTCTGGCAAAATTGATATTTATTTCCTCTAGCTGATTACGAAAGACCTCGATTTCGTGAACGGAACGATGCGGGCCCTTCTTTATGCCTTTCAGGAGTGGAAAAATAACCAGTGCCGCGGCAATTGTCGTCATTCCGAAAAGGACAACGGTCAGAATCATTGGTCGTCGTGCTTCGAGAGGAGTGAATCTACCCGGGTGCGTTGGTCTGGGGAAAGTGACCTGACGCCAAATGTTCTCAGCTTAGCCTGGCGGCGATACCAGCGGGTAATAATGAAAAACCCTAGAATTAAAATTAGCGCAGGACCAACCCAAAGCAATAATGTGGATGCTTGGAATGGCGGGCGCAGAAGCACAAAATCCCCGTATCTTTTGGCCACGAAATCGATTGCCTCTTCGTTTGTGTCGCCCAGCTTCAGGCGGTTCCGGACGAGCATACGAAGGTCCCGCGCGAGTGGAGCATCTGAATCGTCTATCGACTGATTCTGGCACACAACACAACGCAATTCTTTACTGATGATGCGAGCCCGGGTCTCAAGGGAACGGTCTGCTAGAATCTCGTCTGGTTCCATAGCGGATGAGGGCGATACTATTAACAAAAGTAAGGTTGCCAGCCGCACGATCATTTTGACACCCTATTCAGGAGTGGCCGGATAATAGAGTCCAATTGCCCGGAGTATATTGGACCAACGTGTCGGTAACGGATTTGGCCAGTTGCGTCGACAACGAAAGTCTCGGGGTACCCATATACTCCCCATTCGATTGCAACCCGCCCGTTGCTGTCGGCGCCGATCTGCTTGTAGGGGTTTCCCAGAATTTTCAGAAAGTTAAGCGCGTCGTATGGCTTGTCACGGTAATTGAGGCCGTAGATCGTTACCCCCTCCTTTGCCAGCGCCATCAGGGTGGGATGCTCTAAACGACATGGGGGACACCACGAGGCCCAAATGTTGACAAGTGACACTTTGTCCCGCAGATCGGAAGTTTTTAGGCCGAGAGTATTGATTTCAGTTACTGCGATGGGCGGCAGAACGAACTGTGGAACAGCTTTTTCTATCATTGCCGACGGCAATTGAGAGATATCCTTCTTTCCCGATCCGACCTGCCACAGATAAAGGCCAAGTACGAACACCAAAAGAGCAAATACTGCAAGCGGTGCGACGGTATAGGGGCGCATCATCTAGCCTAGGGGCCGGCAGAAAATCTGCCTGCAGTCCGAATGGGAGCACCGATCCGATGCCGTCGGTCGGTCAGGGATATCAGACCACCGACCGCCATGAAAATGGCTCCCGCCCATATCCAGGGAACTAGAGGGTTATGATAAATGCGTGTAACCCAGCCACCATTGGGTTTTTCGTCTCCTAGAACAATGTATAGGTCTGCGATAAGTGTCGTGTAGATGGCGGCTTCGGTTGTGACCGCTTTTTCGGCGGAATAAATCCGTTTCTCTGGGCGCAGTTGGGTTATGTTCCTAGAATTGCTGAAAACATCAAAGTTACCACGAAGGGCTGTATAATTAGGGCCTCGTTCCGGGACAACGCCATTAAATGCAATCTGGTAGCCAGCAACATTTGCCATATCGCCGGGCTTCATGATCAGGATGCGTTCGGTCTGCCACGCAGAAGATGCTGTTATCCCGGCGACTATTATGCCCAGTCCTCCATGGGCGACGGCAGTGGCCCAAACCGAACGTGGCAGATGTCGTGTTCGGATTAATGTTTCTGAAATCGAGAACCGGAATAACCCTGTCCGCTCCACCAGCCCTGTTGCTGCTCCTAATAAAAGCCAGGCTGCAACCCCCAATCCAAATGCCGCAAAAGTCTCCGTCATATCAGCTAAAAATAATGCGCCACCCACGACAAGTACTGCTTTTAGGAAGGCAAACTTCAAACGCCCGATAACCCCTGTAAGATCGCCGCGCTTCCACCGGAGCATGGCGCCAATTGGGCAGGCTATTAGTAACGGCACCATCAACGGCACGAATGTTGCGTTGAAGTATGGAGCGCCAACGGAAATTTTCCCGTCATACAAAGCGTCAAAAAACAGTGGATATAGTGTTCCGAGAAAAACCGCTGCACAACTTGTGATGAGAAATAGATTATTGAGCACAAGTGCACCCTCGCGGCTTACCGGGGCAAAGAGACCGCCACGCGTCAACCTTGGGGCACGGACGGCGTATAGTGCAAGGCCACCTCCGATAAATAAAACAAAGAGGAGAAGGATAAAAACGCCGCGTTCCGGATCGGTCGCGAAGGTATGAACAGAGGTTAATACACCGGAACGCACCAGAAACGTGCCGAGAAGGGACATCCCGAAGGTCAATATCGCCAGCAGAAGAGTCCAACTCTTAAGCGTGTCACGTCGCTCTACTACAAGCGCTGAATGAAGCAGAGCGGTCCCTGCAAGCCAGGGCAAGAACGATGCATTTTCGACGGGATCCCAGAACCACCAACCACCCCAGCCAAGCTCGTAATACGCCCACCAACTGCCGAGTGCGATACCAACTGTCAAGGTTGTCCACGCGGCTATTGTCCACGGACGCACCCACCGAGCCCATGCTGGATCGACCCGTCCTTCTATCAGGGCGGCGATGGCAAATGCAAACGCAATCGAAAACCCTACGTAACCCAAATAAAGGAATGGCGGATGAAACGCGAGGCCCGGGTCCTGAAGAATGGGGTTCAGGCCGTTGCCTTCAATTGGAGCAGGATGCAGCCTGGAAAATGGATTAGATGTGAATAACAGAAAGGAAAGAAAGCCCATCCCAACCATGCCCTGAACGGCAATTACTCTGGCGCGGAGCGCTTCTGGTAAGTTATGCCCAAATTCTGCAACCAGCAGGCCAAACAAAGAAAGAACAAAAACCCAAAGTAACATTGAGCCTTCGTGGTTGCCCCATATTCCGGTGACCTTGTAAAGCATGGGCTTAAGCGTATGCGAGTGTTGCGCGACCAAGGCTACCGAGAAATCAGAAACAACGTTTACATATATAAGTGCACCGAAAGCAGTCGCTAGAAACAAAAACTGGCCACGCGCCGCGGAACGGGCAACTTCCATCAATGCTGCACTGTTTATGTGGGCGCCTATTAGCGGAAGTGTGCCCTGCAAGATAGACAGCAGAAGGCCCAAAATAACAGCATAATGGCCGATTTCCGCGATCATTTCTCTCTCATCCGAGTAGTAAAACCCTTCCAGCGTCCGGATTTTTTCAGGGCCTCCGCGACTTCAGGTGGCATATATTTTTCGTCATGTTTGGCCAGAACTTCATCTGCACGGAAACTGCCGTCAGGTTGCAGCCGCCCTTCTACAACCACACCTTGCCCCTCGCGAAACAGGTCTGGGACAATACCTTTATAGATAACATTTATCTCGTGGGTGAGATCGGTAACAGAAAATCCGTGGTTTATGCCGTCATCCGTATTTCGCCAGCTGTTTTCCTTTACCAGGCCGCCGATCCGAAGCCGCTTACCTTTGGGAAAATTGTCCCGCATCATGATATCAGTGGGTGTGTGGAAAAATAAGATATTGTCCTCAAAGGCGTTTAGAACCAGTGCGGCTGCCGCCGCGAGCACTGATCCGCCAAGCAATACTAGGTTCAATCGGCGGTGTTTGCGTTTCATTCGGTTTGCCTGCCGGACACGCCACGCTCTAGTCGTTGGGAAGACTTTGCTTCCATGCTGCGGAGTTCTGACTCCCTCGCATGCATCGATCTGAGGCTTACACCGATCAATCCGCCGAGCAAAACCACCGCGAAGCCCCACGCCAGCCAGATATATCCAGCGTATTCCCCGAGATTGAAAAATTCAGCCATGTCGAAATTTGACCGCGTAGGTTGATCCGGATCTATTATGCCGGATCCGGATTTCCATCATTTGGTAGACACACATGGAACCGAATTCATCCCTCTGTAAGATTGTCGTCAGGATTTGGCTATTCCGCGACGACTTGGGAGGCAGAAAGTTTCGTCCGAAGTGCATTGATGCGCCGCATAGCCAGTACGGCCCGAGCCCGGACAATTACCATAATAAAAAACAAACCCACAAATCCGATTGCCATCAAAGTTAAAGGTACGAGCATTGAAACATCTATTGAAGGTGTATCGAACTTAGACACACTCGCCGGCTGGTGTAGTGTGTTCCACCAGTCGACGGAGAACTTGATCACAGGCAGCACTATCGAACCCATGAGTGCAAATACAGCGGAGCTAGTCTCGCCGCGCCGTGGATTATCGAATGCATTCGCGAGTGCGATGAAAGCGAGATAAATAAAAAATAAAATCAGAACCGACGTGAGTCGGGCATCCCAGACCCACCAGGTGCCCCACATAGGTTTGCCCCAGAGTGAGCCGGTCAAAAGGCAGATCAATGTGAAGCAAGCCCCCACCGGTGCCGCGGCAAGAGCACAAACATGGGCAATCGGATGCTTCCAAATTAAGCCTACTGCGCTGGCGAGCACGATAAACGAGAAGCCGAACATTGCTGTCCATGCAGACGGGACATGAACATACATTATTCTCACCGTTTCACCTTGCAGAAAGTCGGGGGGCGATGCGGCGAATGCGAAATATATTCCAGTGCATATTGAAAGGACGGTAACACCAGTGAGCCAAGGTAAAATGGTGTTGGCTATCCGCAGAAAGCGCGTGGGATTGGCAAATCGGTGCAGCATTCAGGTCTCAGTCATCAAGCGGAAGGGAACGGACCCTGTTTATGGTTTCAAAAGAGTAAGAATTAACCGTTTAAAGCGCAGTTATGAAGTTCTTTCCCCAGAATAAGGGACTCCCTAAATGCCGTCGAGTGCCGGACAACTCAGAGTGGTTCCATATGCAATCCCAAACAATGTTGTTTTTGCCTGCTGAAACAGCCTAGTTGGCATGACAGGCAGGTGGTTGCCGTTACATTGATCATTTGTTTTGTGCCGATGAAACAATTATTCCGAAGCAACTTTAAGCGCCATCGTGCATCCCCAAGGACACAACACGAGACAGGCTAAAAAAATAGCTAGAAGTATCAGGATTGGCTGCGAGGCTGAGAAACCGCTGACAGCCGCGTCGATCGCGCCTGCGCCAAAAATCAGCACCGGTATAACCAATGGGAGGATCAGCAAGCAAAGCAAGACGCCACTTCGACGTGATCCGATGGTCAACGCTGCCCCTAGCGATCCCATCAGGCTAATTATAGCTGTGCCTAGAGCCATCGCTATTATCAATGACGCGTACCCGTCTCGTCCGAGATTGAGTGTTACACCAATTAGCGGCGATACCACCAGAAGAGGAAGGCCGGTTGTTAACCAGTGTGCGAAGACCTTTGCCAGTACCGTTAACCACAATTGCTGTGGGGCGATGATGAGTAGTTCTAGCGTTCCGTCTTCATCGTCGTTCTGAAACACCCGATCGAACGACAACATGGCAGCAAGGAGCGCCGTGACCCAAAGAATGCCCGGCGCTATGCGTGTCAGCAAGTTCGGGTCTGGCCCAATTCCGAACGGAAAAAGCGAGACAGCAATCAGAAAAAAAACGATTACTGCCATCGTGTCACCGAGCTGACGCAGGGCGATGCGAATTTCCACATGGATCAGGGAAAACAAACCGTTCATACCAGATCACCCCAGACCGTATGATCGGTTTCAGAAAAACCGGCCAGATCAATTTCTTTTTGATTTTTGAAAGTAACGGGCAGATTGGTGGACGTGATGACGATGCCACCTTGTGACCGGTGTCTGACAATTGCCCCATTAATGCGCTCGACCGAGAGACCGTCAAGTGTTGCAGTTGGTTCGTCGAGAAGCCAGATCGCCGCCGGCGAAGCATGAATGCGGGCAAGTGCGAGCCGACGAGCCTGGCCCACTGACAGCATTCGTGCAGGAAGATTGGCAAGCCGGCTAAGACCCGCTTCCTCAAGAGCTCCATCGATATCGCAGACGCCCGGTCGCAAAGCACAGTGAAACGTCAGATTTTCGCGGACCGTCAATGCCATTTTAACAGCGTTGCGGTGCCCCACATAGTGAATGTTCGCAAAAAATTTTTCAGGTTCGTCGGCCACATTTTGGCCACGCCACGAAATTTTTCCCGCGGCAGGTTTGGCAATTCCTGCCATAACGCGTAGCAGGCTTGTCTTGCCGGAGCCGTTTGGACCCGACAGAACCAGGACATCCCCGGGGTCGACGGCGAAGTCGAGCTCGGTGAATACGACATGATCTCCTCTGACGCAGGTCAGCCCGGTGCCGGTAAATTGGTCCATCGAATTGGGGATAACCGATAAATGTCGACTTGTCATGGATGTGGTCAGTCCGGCCCATTCGAAGAAACATTCCCGGTGCCAGGTTTGGCGTGACGCAACCAACGCCCTTGTTTGGCGCTGCCGTCTGCAAACCTATTGGAATCCGCGATAATTGCCGGTAGTTTCCCGCCCGCATCACCTACGAAGGAGACATCACGTGACCACTATCGGACAGGATACGATAAACGCACGCCGCACGCTGAAAGTGGGTGAAAATTCTTTTGACTTTTTCAGCCTGGCAGCATTATCCGAAGCCGGCTATGGAGATATCTCACGCCTGCCATTTTCGCTTAAGGTTTTACTCGAAAACTTGCTTCGTTATGAAGATGGGAGGTCCGTGACGCGGGATGACATCGAAAAAGCCACCAAATGGGTTCAGACACAGAAATCCGATCTGGAAATTGCATATAGGCCTGCCCGCATTCTTCTTCAGGACTTCACAGGAGTTCCGGCCGTCGTCGATCTGGCCGCAATGCGTGATGCAATGGTTAAACTAGGGGGCGATCCGCAGAAAATAAACCCTCTTAATGCTGTTGACCTGGTCATTGATCACTCGGTAATGATTGATGAATTTGGAACTGATGGTGCATTTGAAACAAATGTACAGCTAGAATTTGAACGCAACAAAGAACGCTATGAGTTCCTGAGTTGGGGGTCCAAAGCCTTCAATAATTTTCGTGTTGTGCCACCCGGGACCGGAATCTGTCACCAGGTCAACCTCGAATATCTTTCCCAGACTGTCTGGGTTAGCGAGGATACAGATGGGAGGGCGGTAGCCTATCCGGACACGGTGGTTGGTACGGACAGCCACACAACCATGGTAAACGGGCTGGCAGTTCTGTCCTGGGGGGTTGGTGGGATCGAGGCCGAAGCCGCTATGCTGGGTCAACCAATCTCGATGCTGCTTCCCGAAGTGGTTGGGTTAAAATTAACAGGCTCGCTTAGGGAAGGTACCACCGCCACAGATCTAGTATTAACCGTTACCCAGATGTTGCGCGCCCATGGAGTTGTCGGCAAGTTTGTTGAGTTTTGCGGACCCGGTGTGAGCGCCCTTTCACTGCCAGACCGAGCAACAATCGGCAATATGGCGCCGGAATACGGTGCGACCTGTGGTTTTTTTCCAATTGACCGGGAAACTTGTGATTATCTTAGTTTTACGGGTCGCGAGGCCAACCGCGTAGCCCTTGTTGAAGCCTACGCGAAGGCGCAGGGGATGTGGCGGGACGACGAGACTCCCAATCCGGTTTTTACAGCGATGCTTGAGCTGGATCTTGGTAGTGTAGAGACATCGCTAGCTGGACCTAAACGACCGCAGGACCGGGTGGTGCTATCTGATGTGCCGAAGACAGCGATAGCTGGAATTTCTGAATACCGTGGACGTCCTCCGCTAGATGCTGATCAGCAGGCGCGGCCTGTCGGGGACGACTTTGTTGCAGAGGACGGCGACGTCGTAATTGCGGCAATCACCAGCTGCACTAACACATCTAACCCCTCCGTTCTTGTCGGGGCGGGGCTTCTGGCCCGTAATGCTGTTGCCTTGGGAATGGCAGTAAAACCATGGGTAAAGACGTCACTTGCTCCGGGTAGCCAAGTAGTGCGTGACTACCTTCAAAACGCTAACCTTCAGGACGATCTTGATGCTCTTGGATTCAATATTGTCGGTTTTGGGTGTACGACGTGCATTGGTAACTCTGGACCGCTACCTGACAAGGTTGCTGTCGCGATTGATGAAGGTGATCTGGTCGTCGGCGCGGTATTATCCGGAAACCGTAATTTTGAAGGCCGGGTGCATCAGCAGGTTCGTGCCAACTTTCTCGCCTCGCCACCACTGGTTGTTGCCTACGCGCTTGCGGGATCATTGAAAATTGATCTTGTTAGGGACCCGCTAGGCGAGGATCGCGAGGGAAACCCTGTGTTTCTGAAAGATATTTGGCCGACGAACAACGAAATACACGACACAATGCGCGATTGTCTGACAGCGGATATGTATCGTAGCCGTTACAGCAACGTATTTGAGGGACCAAAGGAATGGCAGACAATCAGTAGTGTCGCATCCGAGACGTACGGTTGGCAGGAAGCTAGTACATACGTGAAGTCCCCCTCCTTCTTTGAGGGCATGGAACGCGATCCCATTGCGATAACGGATATCATACGGGCAAGGCCACTGATGATCCTTGCCGACTCGGTTACGACTGACCATATTTCCCCCGCAGGTTCAATCCAGCGTGAAAGCCCGGCGGGTGACTATCTTTTGGAACGTCAGATCCGGCCCGCGCAGTTTAATTCATATGGATCCCGGCGTGGCAACCATGAAATAATGATGCGCGGAACGTTCGCCAATATCCGTATCCGGAATGAAATGGTGCCCGGGGTCGAGGGCGGCTACACCAAGCACCAGCCTTCCGGGAACAAGATGTCCGTGTACGATGCGGCGATGCAATACGCGGCGGAAAGTGTCCCCCTAGTGATCGTGGGGGGTGAAGAGTACGGCACCGGTTCGTCGCGTGATTGGGCAGCCAAGGGCACGAAGTTGCTAGGGGTCAAGGCTGTGGTCGTCGAGAGTTTTGAGCGAATTCACAGGTCAAACTTAATCGGCATGGGTGTCTTGCCCCTGCAATTCACCGCTGGCGACACACGTGAGACGCTAGGTTTGATTGGGACTGAAATGCTGGATATTACCGGTGTTGCCGACGGCCTTTCCCCAAGATGTAACCTGCCTTGCATAATTCATCGGGCGGATGGGTCGCATATAGAAATTAAACTGTTGTGTCGTATCGATACTCTCGATGAACTCGACTACTATCGGCATGGGGGGATTCTTCAATATGTGATCCGAAACATGTTGGATGCCGCATAACGTCTTGGAAAACCGTTATTTGGGTTGGATTCAATTAAATACAAACCGGTCATTGGGGAAATCTGTAATCTGGCAGCCAATAACGCCACTTGAGCGGGAAAGACTATTTTAGCGACGATGTTTTTCGGTGATGAGAAAAGTGCGGACAGACGTTTCAGTATCGTCACATGTTAACCGGCACTGCCAATCATGGCTGAGCCGCTGTCAAGGGCGCTAACCTCCCAGTCAACGATATGATGTGCGGCACTGGCAATTAGATTGCGATAATGTCGCCCAAGAGGGTTGTCTCGAAAGATAGCCCGACCACCCGCAGCATTGAAAAGCTTCGTCCCCGCATTAAGTGTGGTGCGGCAGGCCCAGGACGAATTGCGTTTGGCGGCCAGTAACTTCAATTCTGACAATTCATTGCCCGCGTCGAGTACTGCCATAGCCTCGCCGATTGTGATTCTATTCAGTGCATCTGCCGCCTCGATCGCCGCTGCGCACTCTCCGGCAACAATATGACTGGACGGGCTATCGCCGACGCTGTTGCCCCGGGACATCCTAGTGGCCGTATACGCTAGCCATTCGTCTAGTAGCCCCTGCGCCATGCCAATTGTCATGGCTGCAAACACAGCGGGAGTCAGATAACCCCGCGGGAGGCGAAAAACACCCTGTGGGTTTATAATTGACCCTGGTCCTCGGCCAGCACGGGCAAGACCACCGTCTAGTAGCGCATGGTCTGGTACAAATGTGTCGGTTACCTCAAAACTCTTGGAGCCAGTCCCCTCCAGTCCGACGGTGTGCCAGTCGTCGATCACAGTTGCTTCGGATCGACGCACCAGAAAGAAATGAGGCCCGTCTTTTGTCTGACCTGTCACAATAAAGCCGGCGCAGATCAGCCAGTCCGCATGGTCTATCCCACTTGCAAACCCGAATTGACCTGAAAGCCGAAACCCGTCTTGGGTTCGGGTGGCGATACCGGTGGGGCCGAATGACGCTGACATGACGGCGTCGGGGTTTTCTCCCCAAACATCTTCCTGTGCTTTTCCGGGAAACGTCCCCAGCATCTGTGAATGGTCTGCAATGATCGCCTGGACCCACCCTTGGGCACCGTCAGCTCGACACAGTCGTTGTGCCACCCCGCACATTACATCCCACCCCATAGCATGGCCCCCGTAACGGACGGGCTGTGTGATGCGGGTCAAATCGGCGTTACGAAGCTCATCAATGGTTTCGGCCGGCACACACCGTGCCGCCTCACAGGCCGCGGCGCGTTGTCGGAGAATTGGCTGAAGGGCTTCAGCACGAGCATAAAATGCCTCCTCGGTAACTCCGTTCATCGTGATTTCAACCGCTCTTGTGTCCGGCATGTCATTCCGTGCGATGGTGTATCGCTCTAACTTTAGCGGATCATCCAGTAATTCCTGTGGCTAGACAATACGTTTGCCACCATAGTGCATCATGTTAATCTTGGATCGGAATTCGCCGGAAATGCGAGGGAACGGGAGTAAAACGGAAATGGGTAAAGTGCTGACCGATGAACAGATTGAACAATATCACCGGGAAGGATATCTCTATCCCCTCGAAGGGGTATCCAAGGAGCGCTGTAACGGTCTATTGGCGGGCGTCGAGCGTTTCGAAGAAGAATATGGTGTCAATCCGGGTTTGTTTAAGCTCAAAGGTCATTTGACAATGAGAGAAACCTGGGATTTCATTCGCGAGGACGCCATTCTCGATGTCGCGGAAGACCTTATTGGGCCAAACATCCTCGCATTTGGATCACGGTTCTGGGTCAAGCCTGCCGGCGACGGCTCATTCGTGTCCTGGCATCAGGATTCGGCCTATTTTGGCTGTGATCCTCACGACATGGTTACTTGTTGGGTCGCCCTAACTCACGCGAACATCGCTAATGGTTGTATGCGTGCCATGCCACAATCGCACAGGGAAGGTTACGATCACGAAGAGTCACACGAAAATGCCCCGGGTGATGCTCCTGGCGAGAAAAAAAATCTTCTCGGGCGCGGTCAGACCATCAAGGGGCTTGACGAAACCAAAGCCGTTCATATGGAACTGGAACAGGGGCAGTTTTCAATTCATAACGAACGCACCGCCCATGCGTCGGGGCCAAATAACACCGACAACGTTAGAATTGGTTATTCATTCTTTCTTATACCGCCGCATGTGAAATCCACACTGGAACGCCGCCCTGCGACACTTGTCCGTGGCGTAGATAACCATGGTCACTGGGACGAGGATCCTGTGCCCACGGAAGAAAGCATGAAAGAGCTTATAGATATGATGATTAAGCACAATGCGCAGTATACCAACCCTGATTTCGCGCAGAATGCCTGATTAACATGAATCCCTTCCCAGAGGCCGGGTTCCAATTAACTAGAGATATCATTGAACGAACATCAGCAGACCACAGAACACGAGGGCGTTGTGCATTTGATGATGTTAATGGCAATGCTTATATTTGGACTTAACTATGTTGTTGGGCGATGGGCCACCGGCGATGTACAGCCATACGTCTTAGGCTTCGTCCGTTGGACAATGGGTGCGCTAATTCTACTGCCATTTGCGATCCGTCACCTCAAGGCAGACCGAGAGAAAATACTTAAAAGCTGGAAGTTACTGTGTCTCGCAGGGTTTTTGATGCCCTTTATGGGTGCCGGACTGACCTATGTCGCACTAACCTACACCGAGGCTATAAATGGCGGAGTAATACAGGCATCGATGCCTGTATTAACCGTTCTGTTGTCGTGGATGTTTCTTAAGCACCACATCACCAGTGTTCAGTGGTTGGGCGTTCTGGTAGCCATTGCCGGCCTGCTTTATATAGTGGCTCGCGGCAGGCCTTCGACGCTGCTTGGCTTGTCTTTCAACATAGGGGACGCAATTCTCATAGCGTGTAACCTCGGCCTAGCAGGCTATGGCGTTGTAGTTAAATTTCTGCCGAGTGGTTTTCACCCTTTATCACTGATCACAGTCATCTGCACGGTGGGCGCCACCTGCCACCTGCCATTTTTCATTTATGAGGTTTTCTCAGGCGTTGCAGTAATCTGGGGAATTAAGGCGACAGTTTCTCTGGTGTTTGTGGCAATTTTTCCGTCGATATGCGCTATATTTTTGTGGAATCACGCGATAGCGCGTATCGGTCCGAACCGTGCTGGGTTTTACATGTATTTAACACCAGTTTTTGCAGCGCTGTTCGCGGTACCGTTTCTTGGAGAAACGATTGGCATATTCCACGTCGTGGGTGCCACCTTGATAGTTGCCGGTGTATCCTTGTCCAATAGAAAACCAAAGCGGGCGGTCACATGAAAGCTGTCCAGTTTAAAGAAACTGGTGGTCCCGAGGTTCTTGAATATGTCGATTTGCCCGATCCGACGCCCGGGCCGTCCGAGGTTCTTGTCAAGGCTACCTCTTTTGGAATAGGCAAGCCGGACTACCTGTTAAGATCGGGTATCTACAAATGGATGCCACCGCTGCCCGCGATTATCGGCAATGAAATGTCTGGCCATATTGCGGCTGTCGGTCCTAGTGTCGCTGATTTTGCGATTGGTCAACCTGTCCTTGTGTTTGGCACCGGCGGCGGGCGTCACGCTGAATTAAATGCGGTTCCGGTGGATATTGTTACCGCGCTCCCCGCCAGCGTTGACTTGGACGCCGCCGTCAGTATCCCCAATTACGCGATCGCCTGGTGTCTGCTGAAAGAAGTTGTCCATGGTGCTGAAGACAAAACCATCTATGTAAATGGCGCGTCGGGCGGTGTTGGTACGGCGGTCATTGATCTCGCACGCAATCTGGGAATGATGGTCATCGCCGGTGCAGGGTCGGCCGACAAATGCGCGTTTGCCGCTCGGACTGGTGCTGATTACACGATTAATTATTCAATCGAATCCGTGCCGGAGCAGGTAATGAAAATGACCAACGGCCGCGGGGTCGGTTTGATTCTGGATCAGCTGATTGGCCCAAATTTTACTGCCAATCTTGATATGCTCGCACCATTGGGGACAATTGTGTCCTTCAATGCGCTTGCCGGCCTACCTGAGCAGGAAAGCTTTGCCGCTATGCGCGCGCACTTGGCTAAAAGCCCGGGAATCCGGTGTTTCTCTTGGCACACTTTCGACAGTGATACCGGGACCCGCCAGCGCATCCTGGGTGAAATTATTGATCACTTTGCGGCCGGCACCCTTAACCCGCCAATTCACGCACGCCTGTCTCTTTCGGAAGCAAGAAAGGCCCATGAAATCCTGGATTCGCGTGATATGAGGGGTAAAATAGTTCTAAACCCGTGAAAACCGACTGGGCGGTAACTAAAGGACGGCAATCGCTCCCGAGTGTTAGCGGTTGAAGAGAAGGCGTCCGGGGTTCCGGTCAATCTGATCACCCCCGCAAACCACCTCGTGTTACCGTTTCTGCAATGTCTCGATTTACAAAGAGTGCCGGCGCCGGGTGAGGCGCCAAGATTTTCCAGAGTACAAGGTTTACAACCAAATTGTGTTTCTTAGGTATTAAGCCACTTGGAGAAATTTATTAAGTGGGTTATTCGCAAAGAGATGGACGGTTGCATTTGCTTGTTGGAGCGCCGAGTTCCCCATGGCCGTGCATATTTTTAACGAACTCGGCACGATTTTTCTTTTCATACCCTCGCAGGCTTACCGGGAAAGGTTTCACATCTTAGTTTCTCGACTCTTCAGCGTGGTTTCTTCATGCTGTGGGCATAGCGACATCTGTAGAAAGATCAAAAATGGCAGTTAGGAATACGGAGGCCGACGAGAGGGACCACGTATATCTGGTGGATGGCTCCGCCTATATATTTAGGGCGTTTCATGCTTTGCCCCCTATGACGCGCTCGGATGGTACGCCCGTTAATGCTGTTTACGGTTTTACTACCATGGTTACCAAGCTGGTTGAGGACTCGGACGCAGAATTTTTGGCTGTTATCTTTGATACAGCTCGCAAGACGTTCCGTAGCGATATTTATCCCGAATACAAGGCAAACCGACCACCGCCTCCGGACGAACTGATTCCACAATTCGATTTAATACGTGATGCAACGCGGGCCTATAATCTTCCCTGCCTTGAGATGGAAGGGTTTGAGGCGGACGATTTGATCGCTACATACGCCAGACTGGCGGTTGAACAAGGATTTGATGTCACCATTGTGTCATCTGACAAGGATTTGATGCAGCTGGTTGGTCCTCGGGTACGGATGATGGATCCTATGAAAAACCGCTTTATCGGCCCGGAGGAGGTCGTCGAAAAGTTTGGTGTTGAACCAGCGAAGGTAATTGAGGTGCAGGCGCTCGCTGGTGATTCAACGGATAATGTTCCGGGAGTGCCGGGTATCGGGGTAAAAACCGCAGCCCAATTGCTGGGAGAGTATGGAGATTTGGAAACGCTCCTAGATCGGGCAATTGAAATCAAACAACCAAAACGGAGACAAAATCTGATAGAGAACGCCGGACTGGCTCGTATCTCGCGCGAACTGGTGACCCTTCGTGACGACGTCCCAGTGAATCCAGCGATTGTTGAATTTAAAAAGAGACGCCCTGATCCCGATATACTGATCCCGTTTCTCGAACAACAGGGTTTCAAATCAGCCTTGTCGCGCGCACGTGCAGACTTTGGATTGCAGGAAGAAATTGTGTCTCTAACTGATGAGTTCGAGCCTGGAAGTTTGATCTATAGTCTAGTTAAAAGGGAGTCCGAGCTCAAAGCATGGGTTGTTGACATTTCAAATGTGGGAATTGTCGCTTTCGATACCGAAACGACTTCGCTTGATTCCATGCAGGCCGAACTTGTAGGACTTTCGTTATCGTTGAAGGGTGGGCATGCCTGTTATGTGCCCTTGGCCCATGTGGCTCCGCGAAGTGGGAAAAATGGTGAACTGAATCTCGGCGATAGGGTTGAAAAATTTGAGGCTGCGCCAGAACAAATTGCTTTCGACAAGGCTATGGAAATACTGAAGCCAATGTTGGAAGACCCGGGTATCCTGAAGGTCGGGCACAATATCAAATACGATATGCAAGTGATGGCTCGCTACGGGATCGAAGTTGGTCCCGTTGATGACACCATGCTGCTTTCTTACGTACTTGATGGTGGGGCTCACGGCCATGGTCTTGATGAACTGGCAAGACTCCATCTTGCCCACACCAATATCAAGTTTTCTGATGTAACTGGCACGGGTAAAAAACGTATATCGTTTGCTGAGGTAGCGCTCGACAAAGCTTTGGATTATGCGGCGGAAGACGCGGAAGTTACGGGCAGGCTCTATCGTGTGTTGAAACCCCGGATTGCGACAGAGCGTATGACTGGCGTTTACGAAACTCTCGAACGCGATTTGATACCTGTTCTGTCGGATATGGAACGTACCGGTATCATTGTTGACGCAACATTTCTTAAAAACCTTTCGCGTGACTTCGAAGTCCGAACTTCCAATATCGCTGAACAAATCTTCTCACTTGCCGGTCACGAATTTAACATCGGTTCTCCAAAACAGCTTGGCGAAGTGTTGTTTAACGAAATGGGGATAGAAGGGGGTAAAAAGACAAAGACTGGCGCGTATGGTACCGGTGCTGATGTACTTGAAGGCCTGGCGGCACAGGGTCACGATCTGCCTCTTCACGTTTTAGACTGGCGGCAGTTGTCCAAGCTGCGGAGCACCTACACTGAGGCGTTGGTGAAACAAATAAATCCCCAATCTGGGCGGGTGCATACGTCCTATGCTCAGGCCGTGGCGTCCACCGGGCGCTTGTCTTAGACCCAACCCCACCAACAAAAAAAACCCAATCGTACAGAACAGGGAAGAAAAAAACCCCACGCGTTTGTGCCAGCAAACCGCCATGTTTTAC
>JAYZQT010000036.1:0-50106 GCA_036136335.1 Pseudomonadota bacterium | reverse complement strand
GTTGCGTCCTCCGGCGGTATGTTGAGTATCGAGACCGCAAGTGAAATTCCTGTTTTTGTAGTGGGGTCAGGCCCGGCGGGCGGGGTCATGGGGGCGGCGCGACTTGGTCAGGAAAACGGGCACCGGGATCTCATTGCTCTGGATATGGGTGGTACAACTGCCAAGGCCTCAATCGTTGAGGCAGGGGAGCCGATGCTGACGTCGGAATATGAATTTCGCGATGGCATCTCTGTGCCGAGCAGGTTTATCAAAGGTGGGGGCTACATGCTGAAGGTTCCGGCAATCGACATTGCCGAGGTTGGGGCGGGTGGTGGATCCATAGCGTGGGTTGACGAGGGCGGCCTGCTTCAGGTCGGTCCGGTATCCGCCGGTTCTGACCCCGGCCCAGCCTGCTATGGGCGCGGTAACGATAGACCAACGGTAACCGACGCCAACGTTGTACTCGGCTATCTCAATCCCGCTGGTCTCGTGGGTGGCAGCATGCTGATCAATTCCGAGCTGTCTGAGCAGGCAATCATGAAAAAAGTCGGAGAACCGCTTGGCCTTGACCTCGTTCAGGCAGCGTCTGGGATCCGAAAGGTTGCCAACGCGGCAATGGCACGGGCCATCCGCTCGGTTACCGTAGAGAGAGGGCGCGATCCTCGTGACATGGCTCTTATGGCTTTCGGGGGATCGGGTCCCGTTCATGCAGTTGAGGTAGCCGGTTTACTCGGTATCGATCGTGTCATTGTGCCCGCCATGTCGGGTTTGTTTAGTTCGGTGGGAATGCTCGCGGCCGATGTTGAACACAACTTTGTCCGCAACGTTTTGCGTCACCTGGATGACCTGGCTGGCGATGTTTTTGCGGAAGCCATAGAGGGACTGCGCGCTGACGGAAACGCTCGGCTGCGGGTTGATGGCTTTGCGGAAGACAGGGTTCGGCTCTCCTTCAGCGCGGATATACGTTATGTGGGACAATCCTCAGAGCTCACCGTGCCGTTTGATCATCAAAAGACACCTTTCGGGAAGTTTTCATGGTTACACAATGCGTTCCAGAAGATTTACCTGGAAACGTACGGTTATAATAATGAAGAGCCGGTCGAGCTTGTTAACATACGGCTGGCTGCTCGTGGCGTACGTGATGACACGCTCTCCTTTAAGGGTGTGGAGAAACTTCTGGTTGCACCCGATATCCCCGAAGGGGAACGCGCGACATGGTTTCCTTCTCATGGAGGTTTCGTGAATATTCCCACTCTTGACCGCAGCATCGTTAGTGCGAGAGATGTTTCCGGCCCCGCGATTCTTGAGGCTTACGACACCACGGTCGTCCTTCCTCCCGGTGCCGTGGCGCAGTCCGATGGGTGCGGAAGCATCGTGATCGAAGTGCCGGAAAGTGCAATGGAAAACTAGAAATGAATACTGAGATCGATCCCATTACCTTTGCGGTGATAAAAAACGGCCTCGATTCAATCGTTGACGAGATGGCTTACGACGTCATCCGCACAGCTCGCTCGGAAATCGTCAAGGACGTTATGGATTATTCAGCCGCTATCTGTGATGCGGACGGTAATATGATAGCCCAGGCGAAGACCGTTGCGCTGCATCTGGGCGCTGTTCCAGAAGCGATGGGTGTGGTGCTGGAACAATACGGGGATGACATGAACGAGGGTGATGCCATCATTCTCAACGATCCGTATCAGGGCGGAATGCACCTTCCTGATATTTTCATGTTCATGCCAATCTTCAATCACGGAACCCTTCAGGGATTTACGGTCGTTATTTGCCATCATACCGATGTTGGAGGCCGGGTTGCGGGATCAAACGCCAGCGATTCTACTGAAATTTTTCAGGAAGGACTGCGTATACCAGCATTGAAACTGTTCCAGGGGGGGCAGCAGAACGAGACACTTTTCAAATTGATTGAACAGAATGTCCGTTTGCCTGACCGGGTGATTGGTGACCTGAAGGCACAGTTCGCTGCCTGCCGCACCGGCGCGCGGGAAATGCGCAGACTTCTTGAAAGGTATGGAGCGGAAACTGCGCAGGGATATTTTACCGAACTGCTGGACTATGCAGAGCGCATGACGCGGGAAGAAATTCGTGAATGGCCAGATGGAACCTATGAGTTTACCGATTACATCGATGATGATGGGTTTTCAGATACACCATTGCCGATAACTGTTTCAATTACGGTGCACGGCGACAGTTTGACGGTCGATTACGAAGGATCTGCCCCGCAGGTACCCGCCGCGCTCAATTCAACCAGGTCGTATACCAATTCCTGTACCTATCTGTCTGTCAAATGCGTTCTGAAGGGAGACATACCGAATAATGCCGGCGTCTTTCGACCAATTGGTGTAAGGACACCTGAATCATCAATTGTGAACCCTAAAATGCCGGCCGCTTGCGCAGCACGTGCGTTAACCGGCTACCGTGTAGTGGACGCGATGTTCGGGGCGTTGGCACAGATTGTCCCGGACCGGGTGCCCGCAGCAGGTGAGGGCGGAAATACTGTCGTGTGCCTTGGTGGATACCGGAAAGACGGTTCACCATTTATTATAGTCGATATGATCTGCGGCGCCTGGGGCGGTCGACCTGATAAGGATGGCATTGAAGCCATTACCAATCCGTCTCAAAATTTATCGAATACGCCCGTCGAAACAATGGAATCTCAGCACCCTGTCCGTGTGGAGGAATATGCGCTGGTTCCCGATAGCTGCGGCGCTGGTGAGTATCGTGGCGGGTTGGGCATTGCGCGTTCATATCGCTTGCTTGCGCGTGAAGCAGGCCTTCAGCTTCGGGCTGATCGCATGAAAATTCGCCCCTACGGTCTTGCCGGAGGGACAGAAGCGGCGGCATCCCAAAATGAGGTTACAGACCGATCTGGGGTAAGGGTTTCCCTCCCAAGCAAGATCAACAGGGGGCTGAAAGAAGGGGAACTGGTTCGGCATGTTCAGCCGGGTGGTGGTGGATTTGGTGACCCCTTGGTTCGGGATCCAACAAAGGTGGCCCACGATGTATGGAATTCAAAAATCACAGCAGACTACGCCATCGCTCATCACAAGGTCGTCGTCGACCCTGTTTCGGGTGCATTAGATGAGGCGGCAACCATCGCACTACGGAGTGAGGTTTGATAACGGCGTAGCATATACGCGACCTCTTTGTTCATAATGGCGTAAAAATACAGTATCGGTGCGTCAGCACCGTTTTAATTAGTTATCAGTCCAGAGCCACAATGTTGTTGGGAACCGACCGACCGTCGCAGCTTGGGACCAGTTCAAACTCGATTTCTGGCCCTCCCGAAGCCTTTTGTGGTGGTGAACCACTATACCGTTCCAGGCGGCATAGCTACTCCTTCACAGAATTCTGGGCGTTCTGCGTGATAATTTGCGAACGTTATGCGCACTATAGCGACACACTTGGGCGAATTAGGGCTTTATCGCGAAGAGATGCAGTAGGGCCCTCGGTGCCACATTGGCTAAACCCCGTATGCCGTTATGATTTCAGGAATGGATTATTCGCTTTTGCTGCAGGGCTGTTTTCGAGATCTTTGACGCCGCCCGGCGGCGCCATCAGGCCTAGGTGATCAAGCAGATCAACCAGTTTCTGGAGCGTTTCCTGCTGGTATGCATCTACATCTGTATTCCGATAGTCATAAAATCCCCGCCGCTCGCGCAGGCCGTTGCGACCTTCCTTCATGTAACGTTCTGCAATTGGTGGGACCTCGAAACGGTCCGAGCTGAACGCCTCACGCAGATAGTTCCCCGCGTAATACAGGGTATCGTTGCCGCCCCAGTCAATGAACTCAATCAGACCAAGAATGGCGAAACGCAAACCAAAACCTACACGGACTGCTTTGTCGATTTCTTCGGCGGATGCAATCCCATCTTCTACCGCGCGGGCGGCTTCCGACATCGCGAGCGACTGGATGCGAGGTACCACGAAGCCGGGTTTTGCCTTTAATACGACCGGTACCTTTCCGATGGTTTCCAGAATGGTTTTCAACCGTTTGGTTACATCCGGAAAAGTTCCACTGCCGACGCTGAGCTCAACCAGCGGAATAAGAAATGCGGGATTGAGCCAGTGGGCATTGAGAAATCTCTGTGGCCGGATCACGTAGGCTGCCAGCTCGTCTACGAGCATGGTGGAGGTGGTTGAGGCGACGATAGCCTCAGGCTTGGCGTGATTGGATGCTATTGCGAGTGCACGCTGTTTCGCTTCTTTCGTCTCTGGCACGCCTTCGAAAATAAGGGGCACCTCATGCAATGCATTTCGTGCCTCTTCAAGCGGATGGATCGATATCCGCCCAAGAACATCATTGACCTCATTTTTTCTGATATGACCAAGTTTGGCCATCAGGGAGACTGTATTGCGAATGTCAGAAAGAGCCGTTGCTGCGAGCTCTTCATACGCTGCAACATCACGTTGTTTCAGGTCGAGTAGATGAACCTCATGTCCGGCATAGGCGAATACATGAGCGAGGCCCCTGCCCATCCGGCCTGCCCCTATGAGGGCGACTTTGTTTTTGTCAGTCATTAAATCCGTCATGTAGCAATGTTTGGAGTTTTTCTACACTCGTGGATTGGAGTTTCAGACTTTCAATAGTCCGGCCATTTGCCCGGAAGTTTTTGCCGATAGCCGCCCCTCCAATGGAAAGCAGTCCAGCTGCGACAGGGCAGGGTATGCCGGTCCAGTCGCCGAGGGAAACCAGAAGAGCGAGCCCAAACGCAATGTCCTCCAGCATGTAACGATGTGTAAACAGATCAATATCTTCTCGCCAGTCGCTGGAATCCACCAGTTTGTCGTGTGAGGTGAGTGAATACATCAGCTCGCCGTTTGCCTTTCGATTATAGTGATCAGAAAGTGGGAAGTGCGGCGAGCCATAGCCGAGTGTTTCGCGAACAGCTATCCGTTCCGCGTCCAGTGCGTCCTGAACATTGCGGATAACAGGCTGTGTTCCTTCGTTGTGTATGTCCCATACCTCAAAGTGATTTAGCGGACCGGCATTCATCAGGATCAGCGGAGAATGGATGATAGGGCCATAGTTTAGCAGCGCCGCATCGAGCGCATCCCGCCTGAGTTCCGCTTCGGGAAAAACATTCTTGATAATTGAGAACGCATGTTGGGAGGAACTGGCAGGAAAAATTCCGGTCGGTAACCTCGCAGTGCGCGTTGTAATACGCGTCGAGCCGTCTTTCTGTTTTCGAACCAGCCAGGGTAGTGTTCCCGCCTCCCCAAAACAGATATCGGCATTGTTCCCGCTATCCCGCACGTTCCTGGCCATTACGTAACTACCGAAACTGCCCGGTGGGATGAAGACAACCATGCCGTCCTTCAGATGTGGAGCCATAATCTCGCTTATGCCTTGCTGGGCGGTTGCCGGAAGTGGAGAGAGGATTAAATCTGCTCCCTCCATTGCCTCAGCAACGTCAGTTGTAGCAAGTGCCACAGGGATATCGCGACGTCCCCTGTGGTCGTTAATGGTTATGGCGCCTTTCTCGAGAACTGCCCTGAAGCCGTCGACATCACGGCGCCAGAAACGGACGTTGTGCCCTGCCTCGGCCGCTTCAGATGCAGCGGCGTAGCAGCCGTGCCCACCACCCATTACCGCTATTTCCATGCCCTGTACTCCTTAAAATTTCCCCCGGAGAAAACTGTTCCCTTAAAACTCCCTTCGCAGGTTTTCTGAGTGCTTGTTTATGTCATTTCCAGGACAATCTTGCCCCTGGCGTGGTTGGTCTCACTTAACTGATATGCGTCTATGGCATCGGAAAATGGGTAAACCTGACCAATGCTGGGCCTGACAGTGCCCGATAACATGAGTTCATTAATTCGCTCCAAACCGGCCCGGTCATAGCTTACTGGCGGATTTTCTATGCTGATATCGTCTCGGGGTTTTTCTTCCGGGATCGGCGTCGCGTTGAGGCATACCAGAAGCCCTCCCGGACGAAGGACCCCGTGGGAGCGCTGGTGCGTGTCGCCACCAACCGTGTCATATACGACATCAATTTCTGACACCGCTTCTTCAAAAAACTGCGTCGTATAGTCGATCACGTAATCTGCGCCGAGGTCTGCCACGTAATCGGCGTTGCGCTCACTGCATGTGGCATACACTGTGGCACCTTGACCCTTGCAATACTGGATGGCAAATGCACCCACTCCGCCAGCACCCGCGTGGATCAGCACTTTAGTCCCGCGCTTGATATCTGCTGATGTTTCAAGGGCAGTAAGGGCTGTGTGCCCCACCAGTGCGATGGATGCGGTTTCGACGTGACTTAAATCTGGCGGCTTGATCGCAAGAACACCAGCATCGACAGCAATCAGTTCAGCATGACTGCCCCAGCGGTTCGGTGGGCATGTCCCGAATACATCATCACCGATTCTCAAGTCCGTTACACTGCTACCGACGGAGATCACTTTCCCTGACAGGTCCCGCCCTGCTACGTCAGGAAATTCAAGTTCCATGCGCCCCCGCAGCAGCCCTTGCCGAACTTTCCAGTCTATGGGGTTAATCCCCGCCGCATGCACCTTGACCAGGACATCACCCGGTCCCGGTACGGGGTCCGGCATGTCTGCAAGACGCATCCCTTCAAGATTGCAGTATTCGTCATATACCAGTGCTTTCATGTCCAATATCCTCTCATCAGTTCCGTCGCCCAATCTGGTTCCCGGACAACCCCCCGGGCATCAAAACCTGTCATATGCGGCTTGATGTCTAAAACCGGGGATCCGTCGACCGCGTCCAGTCCACGGACTGTCAGGGAACGGCCCTGTACACCAGAAATTCCACAGATCGAGACACCTATCCTGTTGGGCCGGTTCTTGCCTCTCTGTGCAAAAATGCCGACCTTTGGCCACGCAATGTTGTTACGTGGATGACGGGCCCCGGTTGTGATCCGGTCTAAAGGTACCCTGTGAAACTGGAACACGATGACGGCATGGGAAAACTGATTGAGTCCGGCCAGTGCATCAACGCATATGTGATCTTCGAGTTCTATCACGGCCTGCTCAACCTCCCATCCATCGTCCCGCAAAAAAGAACGTCCGCCCCGAACCGTTGCGATGGGGTCCAGCTCTATCGGGTTGCCCATCGTCTAGTTTTCCCCATGAGGGTTCGGAGGCAATACAATGTCGAAGTGCGTCCTCAACAATGCTTCTATCAGGTCGTAGCACGACCCGTAACGTATGACCTCCATTGTGTTGACATTTATCATCGTGGAGGAGTGATTGTAGATGTTCCAGCGCATCAGCCCGTAATCGATTACAATATCGGCTACTTCCAGTATTTCCGGTTCAATATCGACTGCCCGAAATTTGACGCCCTTTAACGATACATTGGCCGAAGAACCGATCGCCATTCGGCCATCGGCGAAGGCCAGGCGGGCAATGTTTTCCATCAGTGAGCCGGCGTTTAGGAGCATGGCCAAGGTCCCATCATGGGTTGTCTGCCGGAGAGTATCTTCGGGCAAAGTGGCGAGAGCGGGGTGGTCCATTCGAACCTTGGCTGCAGTACCCATCGGCAGATCCCACTCCTCGGTAACTGCAGATACAATAGCGCGACGGGCGGCTGGTAACTCATGCAGGTCGAGATGCATTTCATTACAGCCGCAGACTGCGTTCAGCTTTTCCGGCTTGCGTTTTTTTGCTTTGAAAATACGCCAAACGGCATCTGGATCGCAGGCTACGATGACATACCCAACGTGCGTGGGAATCACGCCAATGCCACCTAACCTGAGCACGTCATAGACACGCTGGGCATCCTTCTCGTAGTCAAAAATCGTCATAGGACCGGGGTCTCCATCTTTCTTTGTCTGGTATTATAAGGAGGCGGTTGCGCAAAGCCATCTAAGGGGCCAAAACACTGTTACTGCGCTGTGAATACCTTATGAGGAGAGAATGACAGATATGCGTTCCGCGAATGGCCTGCGCCAAAGCCTTGAAGATCTTCCAGGTTCCCTGATCCGGCACGTAGCCGAGCCAAATATGGCCCGGGAGGGCCTCCTGAAATTGTGGTTTGGTGAACCTGATGTTCCTACACCGCAATTCATAAAGGATGCGGCTACCGCGGCCTTGGACGACAATCAGGTGTTCTACGCCCAAAACCGTGGGGTTCCGGCTTTGCGTAAAGTGATTTCAACATATGCGACTGATCTACACGGACGGGAAGTCAAAACCGATCGCGTTACGGTTACCGGGTCAGGGATGAATGCCATCATGATGATTTCAGAGGCACTTCTTTCCGCGGGTGACAATATGGTGGCGGTTGGTCCGGTATGGCCAAATTGCAAGGAGACCGTCCGTATAATGGATGCGGAACCACGTCAGGTGGCTCTTTCACTGGGAAATGACGGCCGCTGGAAACTCGATGTGGACAAGCTGTTTTCCGCCTGTGACGATCGCACCCGGGCAGTATTCATAAATTCCCCAGGAAACCCCACTGGCTGGGTGATGCAACGCACGGAACAGCAGGCGGTTCTGGATGAGTGCCGGAAGCGCGGTTTGTGGCTTGTCGGCGATGAGGTCTACATCCGTCTCGCCTACGAAAGCAACCTTCCCCTGGGGCGTGCGCCTTCGTTTCTTGATATTGCCGGGCCAGATGACCGCGTGATCGTCATCAACTCGTTCTCCAAGTCCTGGTCAATGACAGGATGGCGACTGGGTTGGATCACCCATCCTGCTGATGTCGGGGAAGCGTTTGAAAAACTCGTTGAGTACAACATCGCAAATCCAACGACGTTCGTACAATACGCGGGCATTACGGCTATCGAGGATGGTGAGGCTTTCATTTTCGAGACGCTGGAAAGGTACAGAAAAAATCGTGACATCGTCATGCAGCGCCTTGGGGCAATGAAACGCGTTACTCTTTCTCGTCCGGAGGGCGCTTTTTATGCCTTTTTTTCAGTGGCTGAAATGACTGATTCTGTTGCGTTTGCGCAAAAGCTAATTGACGATGTTGGTGTCGGTCTCGCGCCTGGCCTTGCGTTCAGCGAGGATGGAGAAGGCTGGATGCGCCTTTGTTTTGCGGCGGATACGGAGACAATTTCGGCTGCCATGGACCGGCTGGAACCGATATTGGGATAGTCAGCGTAAAACCGTATCCATCAGCTGTTCACAGGTCATGATCTCTGAAACTGTCATGAGCGACGCGATGCTTGTTTCGTGCACTTCTTGGCTGAAAGCGGCACAACCGTCCGATAGAACGATGGTACGAAAATCGCGAACGTGCGCATCCCGGACCGTGGAGGCAACCCCGCCGTTAGTCACAATTCCAGCGACGATAATTGTATTTATCCCTGCTTGACGCAGGACCCATTCAAGGCGTGTCTGATAAAATGCAGAGAATGCAATCTTTTCAACCGAAAGGTCGACCGGTTGCAATTCATCAACCAGTGCGTGTCCGGGCGCACCGGGGAGGAAGTCACCCTTCCCAAGAAACGGGCGCAACTTCTTGAGGTGGGCTGACATAAACGGCTCACCCTTCTTGCCCGGTACCAAGGTAAAATGAGTTGAAACGACCCATCCGCCAGCTGCGCACAACCTCTCTTTTACTGGTTTTAACCGGTAGGGCAGGCCCGTGATGGCGGTCGCGCATTGTCCCGCACGGCCGTATGCCCCGTTGGGAAGGATGAAATCATTCTGCAAATCTGTCAGAATGAGGGCAGTATTTTTTACTGTTAAGATCATGAGAGGCTTTCCGGATGTTTGCGGGGTAAGAACAGTTTCCTACGCAGCCAGTGCCTGGGGCTCGACCGGTTTTGTTTTTGTTAGAAGGGCTCCAACGATAATGAGGTTGACAAAGTTGGCTGCCACGCCGATCAGAAAAGGTAGCGTGTAACTGGCGGTGGCGTCGAACAGAGCACCGCCCATCCAGCTGCCGAAGCCCATTGCACAGGCGCCAAACAGGAACACGACCCCGGTCCGCCGGCCTGCCTGGTCAGGTGGCATATATTCCCGCACAATCACTGCATACACCGGAAAGATGCCGCCATATCCAAACCCAAACCCTATGCCAACGATATAGAGGAGAAAACTGGTATCTGCGATGGTCAGCAATCCAAGCATTAAAGCCTGCAATGCAGAGAAGCAGAACAAAGCCATGAGCCCGCCATATCGGTCCGACAGTATTCCCACGACGATCACCCTGCTTGTAAAGGCTGCCATTAATGTTACCGAGAGGACTGTCACCGCGTCTGTGAGAAGAAGTCCTTGATCGGTCGCGTACGCAACCAGATGTGCGAGCGGCAATCCCATCGACACACAGCAGCCGAGAATAGCGGCGCACAGGGCCAGCTGAAGTTGAAAATGAGTGAGGTTGGTTTCGCTTTTGCGCGCCCCCCGGTTCTTACGGGTATTTCCGTCGGTATCGTCCATTGATTCAGCCGCCAACAGCTTTTCGCTGGAAGGTGGTTTTCGGACGAAAACGAGGCAGAGTGGGAGCATGATACAGCCGGCAATGATGCTGAAGCCGATAAATCCGTTTCGCCAGCCCACCTCCGTGATCGCGACGCCGAAGATGGGCGGCCATAAGATTCCTGACAGGCTCTGGCCACTTGCAACAATTCCCACCGCCATGCCACGACGGCGTTCATACCATTTTACTATGTTTGCCATTAAGGGAGCGTAAAGGCTGCCCTGACCCAAAAATCCGAAGAGGAGGAGATAAACAGCGAACAGCTGCCACTGCGCTACGACCAGGGTAGTGAGGATTCCTCCAGACACGACGGCAAAAGTAGCAACCAGCGGAAGAACGAAGGATCCAACACGGTCTAGAAGATAGCCCATGAAGATTCCTCCCAGCCCACCGCCGATAAACTGCAGAGAAAAAGCCAGAGAAGGTACCTCGCGTGGCCAGCCGAACTCTGCGGCGAGATCCTTAAGCGTGACGGCTATGAGAAAAAGGCTTCCGGAACCCACAAATGTTAGAGTAAGCGAGCTCGCCAAAACGATGAATCTAAACCGGAGCAAGGAATGGTGTTGTTCTGACATTCTACCTCTATAGCGGGTACCCCCTTCCCCGAACAGTCAAAGTGTCCCGTAAAAAAAATATGAGCTCTGCGTCAACACCGGATGTTCTGGATCCAGGACCAGGGGTGATTTTGAAATATGTCTCCGTGCACCTGGGACAATACTGATTACCCAACCTTCGCGGTAAATTTACACTGAGATCCCCCGGTCACCGCAGCACATACGGTTTCGTCAACAATTGGGTCCACTGCAAATACAATCGCCGCCAGCGCCTGGGTCATGCCGAGGATAGGGGCGCAGACTGCCATCTCCGATCGGCCCTGTTCTTTGACGAACGGGCTGTTTGTGACACTGAGGATAATTTCCCCCTGTGTGTGTGGTCCAGATTTCCACTCGCCCCAGCCCATGTCACCTGCAATGTTTATGGCCGTGTTGAAAAATATTTCACGTTCTGCCGACCCGAATTCATCACGATAATCCTTCGCGGAGTGTCCAGAAACTTCGGCGACAACCCGGCCAAAGACGTCAAATAATCTGAAACGGGATTTTTCGTCCAGTTTTTTGAATGCGGTCATGAATTCACCCGCTTGCATCAGAAACAATCGCGAATTGCCGTGACGCAGTTGTCCCAGCGTTGGATCCCGCGAGATGCGTTCGTAAAGCCGGTTGAACGACAAGCCGTCAGCTAGGATTGGATTATGTGGGGGATAAATCTTGCGTCATCCCCCGTCACGAGTGTTGTGTCCTCACGAATACAGATGCCACACGGCTCGCTCGCGACCAACCAGGATCCAATCATCGGAAATTTTCCTTCAAAATTCGGAAGAGGGTTTAATGCCTGAACAATGTGCCCCTCTGCTCCATATTCGCCTTCAATTTTCAATGTGCATTTGCCATTTTGATAGATTTCTACATTGGCACCTTCTCGAGAAAACAGCGGCTTGCGAACGTAATCACCGCCTAGTGTTTCCGCGGCGGGATCATCTTCAAAATAGGATGGAAGCAGGTTGGGGTGTCCCTCGAACATTTCCCACAAGAGAGGGAGCAGCCCCTTATTCGACAGTATTGCTTTCCAGCCCGGCTCTATAAACCTGACGCCGCATTCCGGGACCTGTTTGCCAAAGTCATCTGCCATAACCCATTCCCATGGATAAAGTTTAAACAGGTCGGTGATTGTTTCATCCTGAAGGTCAGTGAATCCACCTTTCGAGTCGATGCCAATATCCTCAACATAAATCAGGCGGGTTTCAACTCCGGCCTGACGGGCGCAATCGGCAAGGTATTCAACGGTGCCCTCATCCTCATCCGAGTCCTTGCAGCATGCGAGGTGAAGAATGCCGGGGATACCCATTTTTGGAAATGCAGCGGTCAGGGCTTCGTGGATCGAGTTGAACTGATCACTTCCTTCGGGAACAATCCCTCTTTCAATCGCCTGTTCTAGCCAGACCCATTGAAAAATGGACGATTCATAAAGCGAAGTCGGAGTGTCCGAATTGTACTCGAATAGTTTCGCCGGACCCTTGCCGTCGTATGCGAAATCAAGGCGCCCGTATAGATTTTTTTCGCGATTGCGCCAGCTTTCGACTACGTAATTCAGGAAACTCTCCGGAATGCCAAGTCGGCGGAGCACAGTTTCATCATTGACAGCTCGCTCGACTACCTGGAAGCAAAGCCCTTCGATTTCCTCTGTGGGGTCTTCAATGTCGGTTTCTATCTGGTCCAGGGTGAAACGATAGCACGCGCTTTCATCCCAGTAGGTGTCGTTTTCAGGACTGTGAAATCGAAAACCATGAGCCTCGGCCGTTTCGCGCCAATCCGGGCGCGGGTCTACCGTCAGGCGTTCCATCTGCTTAACTGTTTGTTATCCGCCGAATGATCGGCGACCGGCGCTGCGAGCCCTCGCTCCGAACCCTCCCCGGGAAACAGTGCGCGTTTTGACGGACGGAGCCCTGGTCGCGCTTTTCGCTACCTGTGTCCGTCCAATTGTCGAGCCCATCTTTCGGTTGTCGGCGGTTCGAAAGTTCGCGCGATCATCGCGCGAACGGTAAAGGGGTTGCCCGCGGCGCCCGCCTCCCAGCATGCTACCCATCATATAGCCTGCCATCAGTGGCATGAATACGCTGCCGCCCGTGGTGGTCCGTTGAGGCGCGATCTCGCACTGTTTCGCACCGAAATCCACCTCGCAGTCTGTGCGTGACGTGTATTTTGGTGCCACATTTACGTGGGTGTTTTTGGCGGCGTCATGGTTTGCGACGCACTCCTGTTCGGAAAACCCGAGGCCCTTGCACTGCTTTATTGATTCGAACATTGCGGTGTCGACCTTGGCCTCTTCGCATGCTGCGACGAGCAGCAGCCCGGCTCCCATGGCGACGAGTTTTACAGATTTCGAGCGTTTCATGTTGTGGCTATCTCAATATTTCATTTCGCAGGAGTATAACATCAATCCATCACAAGTCGCTGCGTTTGCGAGACCATTCCCTTTACCCCGCGAGCCGGTCTTCATCAAGCGACCTGTCTTTGGACAATCCGGCGTAAAGTTTGATCAGAAGTTGTCTTAGTGTTGCCGCTTCCGCTTCCGTAAAACCGATCGTGGCATCGTGCTCAAGGGCTGTAGCTGCCGGCAGGATCCTCTCGGTCATCCTCCGACCGGGTGGGGTGAGGCGGATTGTGACGGAACGCGCGTCATCGTTACCCCTAACGCGCTGCACAAGCCCCTTGCCGGCCATTCTACCGATTAGACGAGAAAGTGTCGAAAAATTGATGCTGGTCAGGTCTGACAGTCCGCCGACGGTCTGATCGCCGCGCTGGTAGAGGGCGATCAATACACGCCAGGCCTGCACGTCAATACCTTCCGACGTGAGCGCGGGTGACAGTTCAGTGACAAAGCGCTGACCGCAGCGCGTGACCAGGTAGGGCAGATATGTGGATAGTTCCACTGACACCTACTCGGCGGCAATTGTGTTGGACACAAATTTAGGTGCGATATCTTCCATAAACTTATGCATCTGCTCCTTAACCATCTGGTGTGGCTTGTGACCCACGTTGAAATAGAGGATTACTTCCGAAACGCCCGATGCTTCCACCTCCTTTAGTTTTTCCGTGATCTGTGCTGCGGTGCCAATCAGGACAGAATTGGATGACAGTTTGTCCTTCTCCATGTTCCGCAGTATCTCGTTGATTTTGAGAAAATAATGCATGGTCGGGGGCATTGTCGCAGGATCATCCGGAAATGCCCGCAGAACACAGTGTTTAAAGTAATCCATCATCGCCTGCCGTCCGATATCGTCTTCTTCGGGTGTGTCCGCAATGTGTATGAAATAACTGCACATTGCTCGACCATGCTTGTTGCCGGCTTTTGCACAGTTTTCGCGATAGCTCTCAACTGCCGCGGCAAGGCTGCCATAAACCATAGAAGCGGCGAATGGTGCGTAAATTATGTTATGTCCCATTCTGGCGGCCATTTTGGAGGAAGTTTCCGAAAAGGATGCGACGTAGAACGGGATGGGGTTCTGGACCGGCTTGGGTGTAATCGACATATCGTCTATGTGATAGTATTTGCCATGGTGCGACCAGAATCCTTCTTCTGTCCACGCTTTCCAGAGAACCTCCATACCCTCTTCAAACATTTCAGCTGATTGCATAAAGTCTGCACCAAAAGGCGCATATTCCTCCTGGTCATAGCCCCGCCCGGTCGCGAAGTCGACGCGCCCGCCCGACAGCAAGTCGAGTGTCGCCCAGGCCTCAGCGACATGAATAGGGTGATGAAGAGGTAATACATTCACCGCTGGAGCAAACCGGATGCTTGTCGTCTCCGGGATTATGCTAGCTAGCAGAATGTCCGGCCGGGAGTTCACACCCAGCCGATCAAAATGATGTTCCCCAATCCATGCAGAGTGAAACCCCAGCTTGTCAGCTAAAATTGCCTGTTCGCGGATTTCCAGAACAAAATCGCCTGCAGTACGTGGGTTCCCGGGATAATGATTGTCTGACAGCGTGAAATACCCAAATTCAAGTGCCACATCCGTCTCCCTTATTTCTGATAGAGGTTTGAAATTATTTGTAACTGCAAATAAATTGGTTGTGCAAGTCAAATCTCGGTATTTGGTTGAATTGAATCAAATTTTGTCGCAGTCAGACAGACCAAATCCCTATCCTTTATAAAAATCCAAAGCCCGGTATCGAGAGGTTTGTGAGTCTGTGATGACCACTAGCTCAACCGTCTTTTATGGCGGGGTTAAGAGAATTGACTATGATGTTCAAAACCTTAAACAACCATTGGGGTCCATAATTGCATTCCAAATGGGTCGGGAGAGCCTGAAACATGGTAATTAGCCGGGAGTCCGCGCTTGCGACAGACAGGGAAAGAGCAGATTTTATTTCCAACTTGCCCGCTCGCCTGATCGACGTTCTCGAACTGAGAGCGTCAGAATATCCTGAAAGTCCCGTGATTTATTCTGGAGAGAAAACCTACAGTTATGCGGATCTCGTCACTGGAATGGCGGCCGCAAAAAAGGTTCTGAGGAATGCCCAGGTTCGTCGGGGCGATCGGGTATTGCTGATCATGGAAAATGGTTTCACAGGAATTTGTCTTTTTTATGCCATCACCGCGTTGGACGCGTGGGCTGTTCTGGCAAACGCGAGGATCTCCGGTCGGGAAATTGATGTGATGATTGACCGTTCGCAGCCCCGGTTGGTCGTCTGTGCTGCAGGAGAGCGTCCCGAGGAACATTCGCTATCAACGGTTTCGGCTGTCCGCTGTGAGGATACAGCGTTTGGTGTTTTCTCTGTGGGCGAGATAAGTGAGGCAGTGGAGCCAGAGCCCGTGCCTGATCCAGCTGATGAACAGGTCGCGGTTCTGATCTTTACATCAGGTACAACCGGAGTTCCTAAGGCGGCCATGCTTGGGCATAAATCCCTGATTTATCAGAATGCGATTGTCGCCGATCGACGGGGATTCGGTCCGGGGGATTGTCCCTACCTTGTCGCTCCATTTGTACATGTTCTCGGCCTAGCGGGAATTTTTCTTCCAGTTGTTTACGGCGGTGGCGCTGTTGAGCTCGCGTCAAGGTTTGATCCGGAGTTTGTGATGGAGGGTTTGCGAAAGCGCAAATTGACACACCTGTACGGCGCACCGCCGATGATCTCAAAACTGGTAGATCGGGCACGGCGTGAAGGCGAGTGTTTGGATGTGTCTGGCCTGAAGGAAATATTTGGAGGCGGCGCGCCGGTTGACCGCGAACTGTGTGATCGCGTTGAGGAAACATTTGGTATGAAACTGAGCATCGGCTATGCAGCAACCGAATGCACACCCATTGCCGCGAGCACGCCAGCAATGCCAGCAAATCCAGGCGCGGTTGGGTTTCCATTCTTTGGTATGGACGTCAGGATCGTCGGGGTCGATGGTGATCCGTTAGCAGACGGCGAGACCGGTGAAATACAGTGTCGTGGACCAAATACCATGCTTGGTTATTATCGCGACGCGGGAGCGACGGCCGCCGCTATGGGTCAGGGCGGCTGGCTCTCCATGGGTGACCTTGGGTTTCTCGATAGAGATGGTCAGCTTCACCTGGTAGGACGTCTCAAGGACCTCATCGTTCGCTCGGGTTTCAATGTATACCCTGCGGAAGTCGAGGGCGTCCTTAATACTTGCCCGGGCGTCCTGCAATCTGCAGTCGTTGGCCGGTCTGTGCCCGGGAATGAGGAGGTGGTGGCATTTGTAGAGCCCGTTGCCGGGATTAAAATTGACGTTGATACAATTAACAGTTTTGCCGCACAAAGACTGGCGCCCTATAAAAAACCGGCAAGAATTGAAGTGTTGTTGGAGCTTCCTGTTGGACCTACCGGTAAAATCTTAAGGAAAGAATTACGAGAAATTGCGGCTGACCTGCATGCCGCGTGATAGCTTGTGAACACCTGAGGGAATTGGGCCAAATTGGAGTGGAAGCTAGACGTCTAACATAAAAGGATGAGAGATGGCGGAAACAGTATATAGAAACTACGATTCAACAGCGCTATATGCGCAATATAACAATCGCGAGCAAATCTCGAAAGAGGTCCTTGCGGCAATCAAGGCAGACCAGAATGACAGGTCCGCAGAGTATCGGAAAAACGCAATACGTAAGCGCCTCGATGTACAGTACGGTCGCCATCCAAGGGAACGTCTGGATGTTTTTCTTCCTGATGGTGACAAGGCTCCGTTATTTGCGTTCATTCATGGTGGATACTGGCAGTGGAACGACAAGGAAGGCTTTGAATTTCTGGCGAAGGAACTGAACGCTGCGGGAGCCGCATTCGCGAACATAGAATATGCCTTGTGTCCGGATGTAAGTCTTGGGGAACTGGCCGACCAGTGTCGTCGGGCGATTGCCCACCTCTGGTTGGAAGCGGACCAGTACGGGTATGACCGGAACCGGATCGTCGTCTCGGGCCATTCCGCAGGCGGACACCTGACGGCAATGATGCAGGCCACCGACTGGCCGGAATTTGGATCTGGATTGCAGGAAGATGTCGTGGCAGCGGGACTACCGATCAGTGGGATATATGACCTTGAGCCCATTCGTCTAATTCCTCTCAACGATGCAATTCGACTTGAAGCTGGTGATATTGCCGCGTTAAGTCCCATGTTTCTGTCGCCGGTTACAAAGAGCCAAACCGTCGTGGCTTTTGGAGGTGCAGAATACGATGAGTTTCACCGGCAGGCGGCAGATCTGGCGGAGAACTGGGGAAAACTGGGGGTGCAGACATCGACAATCAATATGGCTGGGCGCGATCATTTTACGGCGCTTAGCGCATTGGCAGAACCAGATCACGAACTGTTTATAGCTGCGAAGAAGCTTCTCGATATTAACTGATGGGTGTGCCTGCAAGCCACCACACCTTCGTTGACGGCCGCAGATTGTGTTGGCGGGAAGTCGGCGAAGGCCCCGCCTTGCTCTTTATACATGGGATGGGTGGTGATTCCCGGAATTGGGAAACCCAGTATCGGCACTTTTCGAGCGATCATAGGGTGATAGGTTGGGATGCACCTGGATATGGGGACTCGGATGACTGGCACACGGATGAACCCACCGTGAGAGACTATGTGAAAGAAATTGGAGCACTTCTAGATGCGCTGGAAATTGAGGAGGCGCATCTGGTGGGTCATTCCTTCGGTGGGGTCCTCGTATCAGCCTTCAAGAAAGCCTCGTCTGAGCGGGTTCTTTCCATGGTACTGGCGCAGCCGGTGATCGGCTCGGGCCAACTGGGTCAAGAAAACAGGATAAAGATTGTTAGCGCACGTGAAAAGTTGCTCGCTGATCTGGGGGTGCAGGAGTATGCAAAAAGGCACGTGCGGCGATCAGTTGCCGCTGGAGCTGGCGCAGCAGTCGTTAGAAAGGGAATTGAAGTGACGTGTTGGATAAGGCAACGTGGGTACCTTGCACAATGGCGGGCGATGGCCAGGGCAAATATTTTCAATGAAATTCCAAGTGAACCTGGCACCACTACTGTGGTTGCAGGAAATGGTGACAGGACTGCCTCGCGAGAAGTTGTGAGCCGGATCGCCGCGGCTATTTCAGGTGCGCGTCTTGTCGAGTTGCCCGATGTAGGACATATGATTTATCTGGAGTACCCGGAGCGCTTTAATGCGGTGCTGGCAGAACATATTTCCCGGACATGAAGCTTGTTCTCCTGCTATAGTAACCCCTCTAGACCTCGTTAATTATTGGGTTTCGGAGAACCCCGATCTTGTCGAGTTCGATCTCGACGGTATCCCCTTCCTTCATGAATAACGGCGGGTCGCGATAGAGCCCGACACCACCCGTTGTCCCTGTGACAATGACATCGCCGGCAACCAGTTCTGTCACGGTTGTCAGATAGTGAATTAACTGGTTTACGTTAAAAAGCAGGTCGTCGGTGGTTGCGCGTTGCAGTTCTTCGCCGTTCAGGCGTGTCATAAGGGTCAGCGCGGTTGGGTCAGGTATCTCGTCTGCCGTGACCATCCAGGGACCGAACGCTCCGGAATGATAGAAAGTCTTGCCCGGGACGAACTGACTGGTGTGCCGCTGATAGTCGCGGATTGAACCATCATTGTAACAGGAGTAGCCGGCGATAACCGAGAGTGCATCAGCTTCAGGGACATGCCGACAGGTTTTACCTATAATCACTGCCATCTCCCCCTCATAATCGAAACGGTCAGATACTTTCGGTTTTATCATGGACTGCCCGTGTCCCACCTGAGAGTTGGCAAACCGGGTGAAGATCATTGGCCATTCCGGAAGATCGCGACCACCTTCCAGCACGTGACTGCGATAATTCAACCCTACACAGAAAATTTTATCGGGATTTGGGATCACGGGTAGAAATTCCACTTCATCAAGCCTGTGATCAGGACTTTTGTTCGCTGCAGCCTCCGCAATAATGTCGAGTGCCCCTGCCGCGATCGCACTGCGCAGATTCTGAGGACCGCCGGCCAGTGGCTGGGCATCTATGACACCGGTGTCGGTGACTACACCGAACGATTCAGCTCCATTTACGCTAAAAGTTGTTATTTTCATGCCGCCCTCCGTTTAGATGTTGCGGCATCAATAACGCCTGCATCGTTTAATGCAAGTGGTCGGCGTTGCGCAGTGCCCCGACGCCGGCATAGTATTGGTCTTGAGGGAATAACCAGGATCAAAAATATGGCAAAACTTCCGGAAATGAAACTCGCCCATGTAGGTATCTGGGTGCAGGACTTTGCCCGAATGAAGGACTTTTACGTCCGTATGTTTGGGTTTGGTATCGCTGATGAGGGTCTGTTGAATGGAAACCGATATGCTTTCATGTCTCGAGATCCTCAAGATCATCATCAGGTCATAGTTGCAGAAGGACGGAAACCAGAGACCGAACAGACGACAGTAAACCAGATATCGTTCAGGTGCGAAAACCTGGGTCAGCTGCGGCAGGTATACGAAGCGGTTTCGACAGATAAAGACGTTCAAAAAGTTTTTGTCACTGACCACGGTAATGCATGGTCGGTTTATTTTTTCGACCCGGAAGGAAACCGGCTTGAAGCGTTCATGGACACACCCTGGTATATCAACCAGCCGCACCGGTTCGACCTGGATTTTTCTCTTTCGGATGAGGAAATACTGGCTCAATCGGAAGCCCACGCGAAGGCGGACCCTTCATTTCGTCCCATAGAAGACTGGCGTGAGGAATTCAGGAACCGAATACCGGCCCCCGCAGAGGGCGCCTGATATCTGGGTCAATGTAGTTTATGCTGTTTGAAACTTATCGTATTTGGTCAATCCGCCCACTGGCCTGGGCGTTTTAGGAGCGCCGGTGTGATTCCAAATATACTGCCCGCTCTTGATTTCGATCTGGGTACTACCGCCGATATGCTTCGGGACTCCGTTACCGAGTTTGCCCAAGCGAAAATCGCACCCTTTGCGGCTGAGATTGATCGTTCGAACGAGTTTCCCATGGAGCTGTGGCAGGAATTGGGGAGGATGGGCTTGCTTGGTATCACAGTGGAACCACGATTTGGTGGCTCCGGGATGGGATATCTTGAACATGTTGTCGCCATGGAAGAGGTGAGTCGGGCATCTGCGTCCGTCGGGCTTTCCTATGGAGCACATTCAAACCTGTGCGTTAATCAAATCCGTCGTAATGGCACGGATGTACAAAAGAAAATGTACTTACCCAAGCTGATTTCCGGGGAGCACATCGGAGCGCTGGCGATGTCCGAACCGAATGCTGGATCTGACGTGGTATCGATGAAGCTACGGGCCGAGCAGGTTGACGGTGGTTTTGTGCTGAATGGTAATAAGATGTGGATCACCAACGGGCCAGATGCTGAAACGATTGTGGTTTATGCCAAGACGACACCTGACGCCGGCTCGCGCGGTATAACCGCATTTATCGTTGAGAAAGGTTACGAAGGTTTTTCTACCGCACAAAAGCTGGATAAACTGGGTATGCGCGGTTCAAATACCGGCGAACTGATTTTCGACGATTGTTTTGTGCCTGAGGAAAACATTTTGGGCAGAATTGACGGCGGTTCGGCAGTGCTGATGAGTGGGCTGGATTATGAACGCGCCGTGCTGTCGGGTGGTCCACTCGGACTTATGCAGGCTTGCATGGATGTCGTATTACCCTATGTGCATGAACGCGAACAGTTTGGCCAGCCTATTGGCGAGTTTCAGCTTGTACAGGGGAAGCTTGCCGACATGTACACTAAAATGAATGCGTCAAAGGCTTATGTTTATGCAGTCGCCAAAGCTTGTGATCGCGAACAAACAGCCCGAAAAGATGCGGCAGGTGCTATCCTGTTTTCGGCTGAACGCGCGACCGAGATGGCTCTTGATGCAGTTCAGATCCTCGGAGGTAATGGTTGCATAAACGATTACCCAACCGGCCGGCTGCTTCGCGATGCCAAGCTTTATGAGATAGGTGCGGGAACCTCGGAGATCCGCCGTATGCTGATTGGTCGTGAGTTGTTTTCGGAGAGCGAGTAGGCATTTTTAATATGTCAGGTGGTTTTTTATTATTATCATCGACCCCTTCATGGGAATTTTCGAGCAGAGAATTTTCTTAGGGAGCACGTGAGTCGCGTTATTGAAGTATAATCGCGAGCGCCTTTACGGAGTTTTCTATGCCGCTGATTAAATCTTCTATCGACACGACCTCGAATGATTTCAAGGCGAACGACGCCGCCATGGCTGCCCTGATCGACGATCTGCGCCGTATCACGTCGGAGGTGCAACGGGGCGGTGGCGACGCGGCACGTGAACGGCATCAGGGCCGGGGTAAATTGCTCGTGCGCGATAGGATTGATGCACTGCTTGATCCCGGATCGCCATTTCTGGAGCTGTCGCCGCTGGCTGCTTATGGCGTCTATGAAGAAGATGTCGCGTCCGCTGGCATCGTTACCGGTATCGGACGGATAGAAGGTCGCGAGTGTGTGGTTGTTGCCAACGACGCGACCGTTAAAGGGGGGACATACTTTCCGTTAACAGTAAAGAAACACATTCGTGCACAGGAAATTGGTCGTGCTAATGGCCTACCCTGTATTTACCTGGTCGATTCTGGTGGAGCAAATCTGCCGAAACAGAATGAAGTCTTTCCTGATCGAGATCATTTCGGAAGGATTTTCTATAATCAGGCTGTAATGTCCGCGGCTGGTATCCCGCAGATCGCTTCAGTAATGGGGTCTTGTACGGCAGGTGGTGCATATGTTCCAGCCATGTCCGATGAAAGTGTAATCGTTAAAGGCCAGGGTACGATTTTTCTGGGAGGGCCGCCGCTCGTAAGAGCGGCCACGGGTGAAGTCGTTTCGGCAGAGGCCCTTGGTGGCGCGGACGTTCATGCAAGAAGATCCGGTGTGGTCGATCATGTGGCAGAAAACGACGGGGACGCGCTTGCTACAGTGCGACGCGTGGTGCGCAGTTTAAATAACGACAAGGTCAGGGGCGCCGCCACGTTGGACCCAGTGGAACCTGCGCATGACCCCGCAGAACTGAATGGAATTATCACAACCGATCTTCGAACGCCTTTCGACGTAAAGGAGGTGATTGGCCGGATCGTTGACGGTTCTGATTTCGATGAATTCAAGGCACTGTATGGCACAACACTGGTGTGCGGGTTTGCGCGGTTGCACGGGTTTCCGGTTGGTATAATCGCAAACAACGGTGTTCTTTTTTCTGAGTCTGCGCTGAAGGGTGCCCATTTCATCGAATTGTGCTGTCAACGCAGGGTGCCGCTGATCTTTCTGCAGAACGTAACCGGATTCATGGTTGGCCAGCAATATGAAGCGGGAGGGATAGCAAAGGACGGAGCAAAGCTCGTGATGGCGGTTGCTTGTGCGCAGGTTCCCAAGATCACGTTAATCATCGGGGGTTCGTTTGGCGCAGGTAATTACGGCATGTGTGGGCGTGCATACGATCCGCGGTTTCTGTTTATGTGGCCTAACGCCCGGATTTCTGTGATGGGTGGTGAACAGGCAGCGGCAGTGATGGCGACGGTGCGGCGGGACAGGATAGAAGCGAGCGGTCAACAGTGGCCAGCGAAGGATGAAGAAGCATTCAAGCGCCCCATCCGGGAACAGTATGAAGTCGAGGGCCATCCATATTACGCGACCGCCCGTTTATGGGATGACGGCATCATAGAGCCTGCCGAAACGCGAATGGTGCTGGCATTGAGCCTTTCTGCTGCCCTAAATACCCCGGTTAAACCGACTAACTTCGGTGTTTTCCGGATGTAATCCGTATCCAGGTCTTCAGTGTATTGAACATCACCTGATGGAGGCTGATAATGCCGCGCCTGAATTTTTTATTCTGGAATAGCCTGTTCTAAATGTTCGACAAGGTTTTGATTGCCAACCGGGGAGAGATTGCCTGCCGTATAGCCCGGACCTGCCGTCGGATGGGCATTTTGACGGCTGCAGTCTATTCGTCGGCGGACCGAAACGCTCTCCATATCAAGTTGGCTGATGAGGCAGTTCGGATCGGTGCTGCGCCTGCGTCCGAGAGTTATCAGAATATCACTGCGGTTATGGAGGCTGCTCGAGCGACAGGTGTTGAGGCTATCCACCCAGGTTTCGGGTTTCTTTCCGAAAATGCCGACTTCGCCGAAGCCTGCGCTGCTGAAGGAATAGTTTTTATAGGGCCGTCAGCGGAAGCCATCCGCACGATGGCGTCCAAAAGTAGGGCTAAAAGCGCGGTGGCCACCGCGGGCATACCGGTGATACCAGGGAACGAGACTAACCTTACCGACGCCGAACTGATGGCTGCTGCTAGCGCCTTTGGCTACCCGTTGTTGTTGAAACCGGCTGCCGGTGGGGGCGGCAGGGGCATGCGTGTGTTGCGCGAGGGATGTGACATTGAAAGTGAGCTAAGTTCGGCCCGTCGCGAAGCTCTTTTATCGTTTGGCGACGATACAATCCTGATCGAGAAATATTTCGAAAATACACGTCATATTGAGGTACAGATCTTTGGCGATACCCATGGGAATGTCATACATTTTTTCGAACGGGATTGTTCTGTACAGCGGCGTTATCAGAAAGTTGTTGAGGAGGCACCTGCTCCGGGTTTGGGAGAGGACGTGCGCAAACGCCTTTTTGATGCAGCGATCGCGATAGGCAAGTCCGTGGGCTACACCGGAGCGGGGACGGTGGAATTTCTATTAACTCCCGACGACAAACTATGGTTTATGGAGATGAATACGCGTTTGCAGGTTGAACACCCTGTAACGGAACTTATAACCGGCATTGATCTTGTAGAGTGGCAGTTTCGGGTAGGTGCGGGCGAGAAGTTGCCATTAAAACAATCCCAGATTGCATGCGATGGTCATGCCATCGAGGTGAGGTTATATGCGGAGGATCCTGCTAATGCATTTGCACCGGGCGTCGGTGTTCTCTCCCATCTGAACTTTCCCGCAGAAACAGACAGGGTCCGCGTCGACACGGGTGTTCGTGAAGGTGACGATGTTACGGTGTATTACGATCCCATGCTTGCAAAAATCATTACCCGGGGCGATGACCGAAGCGTTGCCGTCGAGTTGCTCTCCGAAGAATTGGGCCGTCTCCGAGTTTCTGGACCTGCAACCAATGCGAGATTTCTAAAGGCAGTCGTGGATCATCCAGAATTTCGACGGGGCGCTGTCAATACGGGGTTTGTCGACCACAATCTTCAAGAACTTGTTGATGTCGGGCCGGTGCCTGATGACATTTTTGCCATCGCGGCGTTGGCAGAAATGACCCGGGCAAAACAACCTGCAGTTAACTCACCCTGGGCGTTGATGGAGGGATGGACACTGGGTGGTATCTCTAGTCGAAACATTACTTTTGTTGGAGAAACGGGGCATTTGAGGTTTGAATATCGGGGAGATGGGCTCGTAAGGGATGCTAAACCGGTAAATGTGTCTGGAATATGGATGTCTGCGAATGAATTCACCTCAGTGATCCGGGGTGAAGAAATTCCTGCGGTCATTATACGTGATGGTTGCGTTGTCACGGTTTTTGTTCCTGATGGCAACTATAAATTGATCGTGGATGACCTTCTTGTATCCAGCGGGCCGGTAGTCTCGGACGTTGGGAATTTGTTCGCAAGCATGCCGGGTATCGTGGTTGATGTTCTTGTTAAGCAGGGCGCGACGGTAGTTGCAGGCGCAACACTTTTGGTGATCGAGGCAATGAAGGTCGAACATACCATACGCGCCCCTTCTGCCGGCACTGTAACGGCCATCCATTTCGAAACAGGCGACCGGGTGACCGAGGGTGACGAACTGGTATCTTTAAGTGACTAAAAAAGCAAATTCCTGTCCATGGTCACGTCAGTTTTTGCTCAGGGTTTTCTGACCGCAACGCTTATTTTCCCATAGAAATTCGATACTGTATTGCCGGGTTCAAGCCGAACCTAACTTTACTGGGTGCCGGTGAGTGCCCGGTATTGAGATTGGTACCTGCTCTCATTTGGACGTTGTGAAATCCTTTCAGAAAGAAGGAAGCTGGCGATCGCGGAACGGCCGGCCTTTATAGCCGCATCTTCAAGTATCTGACGGAATAGATCTCGCTGGGTGTGGCTGCCACCAACTGGTGCCAAATCGTTACGCATCGGCCACAGAATGTCGCATGCAAGGCCATAGTCACAGGTTTCGTAAGCGATTAGACCTTTACACAGGGGTATAAGTGTGGAGCGCGTGGCGACGGCAGTCCAGCTTTCATTTCTTTCAGAAAATATAGTCATCGAGGCGATATGATCCGCCGCAATATCATATCGGCCGGCTGCAGCGAGGGCTAAAAAGAAATGGGCGTCGCGAAAAGTGAGAATATGATCATTTAATCGTGTTGCTGCGTGTTCGGCGAGAAGTTCCCAACGCTCGCCTACATCAATGCCCCGAATTTCAATACGCTTCAGCAGTGATGCCTGATTTGAGACATCAACGTAAGATTTCGTGTTGACTGAACACAACAGATTATCATGAACGGTTAGTGCCGCGTCAATTTCATCAAGGCCAAGGTGAAACAGTGCCGCATGCCACCAAAGGTGGGCCTTAAATGGGTTGCGGTCTGACCAATCTTCGGCGGAAGGGTTAAGCCAGATAATACCTTCATCGTACCGACCCTGCATGTCGAGGACGTGTCCGACGGCGTGAATGGCCCAGAGATCATCCGGGTTTGCTGCAACAGCGTCACGCCCACTACGCTCCGCCTGTTCGTATAACCCACATTCTTCAAGGGCATAGGCATACATGCCCTGAACGGCGGGATAGCCCGGCAGTGCGGCATTCCATGCCTGGAGCACCCCAGCAATGACGGAGCGCAAGACCTGGCTGCGGCCGGTGTAGAATGCCATTGTATGGTGTAATTTAAGGGCCAGTATATCGCGGGGCGCAATCGTGAGTATTTGTTCCCAAACCTGGCAGGATTTGAGGATGTCGAGATCAGCCCATGCGGACAGGGCGTTTATGTGCAGACGTTCCCGTTCCGTCAGACGTTCTGATTGGGATAGTAGCGTTTTTATTGTATCGAGCACCCTGGGGAGAACCGCGCGGTTCTCGGTCATCATCAGAAAATAGGCCCGAAGGCAGGAGGCGAGCGCAAAGTCGGGGTCTTCCGCAAGCGCGTCCTTGAGCCGAGCCGATGGCGTTGTCCGATAGTCCAGAAAATCTGAGATTGCCTCAGAGAAATATGCGGCTGCTACCGGACTGGATGTTGTTAATAAATTTCCCTGTCCGTCGTGATACATGAGACTTCTAATTGCAGATGAATGACGCATCCCAATATGGGCCCAAGGGAGTACGGGGGTCAACGTTGAGCGACTAGGTACACCGGTCGCGCTGTGCAAACGAATCGGTTTTGGATTATTCATTTTGGTTTTTGCACCCAAACGAAGTTTTCCTGGAGAACAAATGGCGAAAATATGCTAAAAATAGCAAATAATTCAATTTGTTAGATTATCCTTTTCCAGAAAGAACAAAAAGAGTACATTTGGTGGAAGTAGCTGATTGCACGAAAATGATCCGTATGGAATAAGGAGGAATGTGATATGGCCGAGGCTAACCTGAGAGTAATTGAGCGAGATATGGATAGATCCACGACCGACAAGTCTAAAGCTCTCGATGCGGCTCTGAGTCAGATTGAACGGGCTCATGGCAAAGGTTCGATTATGAAACTGGGCGATGGATCTGCCCCTGTAGATATCGAGTCTATATCAACAGGGTCTATCGGCCTTGATATTGCGCTCGGAATTGGCGGTGTGCCCCGCGGCCGGATTGCTGAAATTTATGGACCCGAGAGTTCTGGCAAGACTACGCTGGCGTTGCATATAGTGGCGGAGGCGCAAAAGAAGGGCGGTACCTGCGCTTTTATCGATGCAGAGCATGCGCTTGACCCGGTGTACGCCCGGAAGCTTAACGTAGACGTGGAAGAGTTACTTATTTCACAACCTGATGCTGGTGAGCAGGCACTTGAAATTGCGGATACTCTGGTGCGGTCTGGTGCGATTGATGTAATCGTTATTGATTCTGTTGCGGCGCTCGTTCCACGGGCGGAGCTGGAAGGAGAAATGGGGGATACCCATGTGGGGCTCCAGGCTAGACTGATGAGTCAGGCCTTGCGCAAGCTTACCGGCTCGATAAACCGCTCAAAGTGTCTGATTGTATTTATCAACCAGATTCGAATGAAAATTGGCGTGATGTTTGGTAGCCCAGAGACGACGTCAGGTGGTAATGCCCTGAAATTTTATTCGTCCATACGTCTGGATATTCGCCGGATTGGCGCGATAAAGGATCGGGATGAAATCGTTGGCAACCAGACGCGTGTCAAGGTGGTGAAAAACAAATTGGCACCCCCGTTCAAGACCATAGAGTTCGACATCATGTACGGCGAGGGTATATCGAAAATGGGAGAATTGGTGGATTTAGGGGTCAAGGCTGGGATAGTTGATAAATCTGGATCCTGGTTTTCCTACGGTGACCAAAGGATTGGACAGGGGCGCGAAAATGCCAAAGGGTTTTTGATAGAAAACTCTGATATCGCCGAACATTTGGAACGGGAAATATTGGAACATGCTGGTGTGTTGAATGAAGCCGCGATGACGGACCCGCCTGGCATTGTTGATGACGGAGATGAAGACATTCATTAGATGTAAGTCGGATTACAGGTATCTATTGGGCTCCTTTCGAGGGGCCCATTTTTTTGAATTCTATCTTCGTAATGATTATTGAAAGGTTCGAATATGGACAGGCGCCTGACAGAAGGCTAAAACCGATAGAGCCCGCAATCGGGGAAGATTGTGTTTTGGAAATGGGTTGCATGACATTTCAGACGCGGTGCAGGTTACGAAAGCAATTAGATGATTTCGACGACCAATGAAATTAGGACTAAATTTTTAGAGTACTTCGCGGGTAACGATCACGAAATTGTCGCTTCATCCCCCTTGGTTCCCCACAATGATCCAACATTGCTGTTCACCAATGCGGGGATGGTCCAATTCAAGAACGTGTTCACCGGTATTGAGAGCAGTCCATATTCCAGGGCGGTGACGTCGCAAAAATGTGTCCGTGCGGGTGGAAAGCATAACGATCTCGAAAACGTCGGGTATACCGCCCGTCATCACACCTTTTTTGAAATGCTCGGAAATTTCTCGTTCGGCGACTACTTTAAGGATGTGGCGATCGAACACGCCTGGAATCTGGTGACCAAGGAATTTGGGTTGTCGGAGGATAGGCTACTGGTCACTGTTTTCAGCGCAGACGATCAGTCATTTGATTTATGGCGGAAAATTGCCGGGCTATCGGAAGACCGCATCATCCGTATTCCAACAAGCGATAACTTCTGGTCGATGGGAGACACTGGCCCGTGTGGTCCATGCTCAGAAATTTTTTACGATCATGGAGACATGATTCCGGGCGGTCCACCCGGCAGTCCGGAAGAAGATGGAGACCGGTTTATTGAGATCTGGAATCTTGTATTCATGCAGTTTGAACAGGTTGGTCCTGACACTCGGCAAGACCTCCCAAAACCCTCAATTGATACCGGAATGGGACTGGAACGTCTTACTGCTGTTCTGCAGGGCAAGCATAACAATTACGATATTGATCTTATGCGGACCCTTGTTGAAGCATCGGCAAATGCCTCTGGGGCTGAGGCCAATGGCATACATCAGGCCTCGCATCGAGTGATTGCTGATCATTTACGGGCGTCCAGCTTCCTAATTGCTGACGGCGTGCTCCCGTCAAACGAGGGCCGTGGTTATGTTCTCCGGCGTATTATGCGGCGAGCCATGCGTCATGCCCATATCATGGGCTGCGAAAAACCGCTGATCTGGAAGCTTGTCAATACTTTGGTCTCAGAGATGGGCAAGGCGTTTCCAGAGCTGGCACGTGCTGAACCCCTGGTTACTGAAACTCTTAAACTGGAGGAAACACGTTTTAAGGAAACCCTGGATCGCGGTTTGCGGCTTCTCGAACAAGAGACGTCAAAACTTGGTGAAAGTGAACCACTGGGCGGTGCTGTTGCCTTTAGGCTTTATGACACATACGGGTTTCCACTTGACCTCACTGAAGATGTGCTCCGCGGGCAGGGTCGTTCCGTAGATATCGCGGGCTTCAACACCGCGATGGAGTTACAGAGAGCGGAGGCACGAAAAAACTGGACAGGATCCGGTTCTTCTGGAGACGAAGCGATTTGGTACGATATCCGCGAGCGCAATGGTCCGACAGAATTTCTTGGGTACACAACTGAAAGCGCTGAGGGAGCCATCGTTGCGCTTGTGAGCAGCGGCCGTGAGGTGACGACCGCTGCCGAGGGTAGCGAAATTCAGGTAATTGGCAACCAAACGACTTTCTATGCGGAAGCTGGTGGGCAACAAGGTGATAATGGAATTATCAAGACGGTCAATGCTGAAATACATGTTACTGACACCCTGAAAAAAGCTGGCAATCTGTATGTCCATCTAGGAAGGGTTGTGAAAGGCTCCGTGTCGGTTGGGGATGACGCTCAATTTCGAGTGAATAATGCCCACCGCTCTTCGTTACGAGTTCACCACTCGGCAACTCATCTGCTGCACGAGGCGCTGCGTCGACGTCTCGGGGAACATGTCGTTCAGAAAGGCTCGATGGTAGCAGCGGATCGGCTCCGCTTTGATATCTCCCACCCCAAAGCAATCGACGTCGAGGATTTGCGTGCAATAGAATGTGAAGTTAACGAAAAAATTCGGCAAAATTCGGCTGTTGATACTCACCTTATGACACCGGACGAGGCGATAAAACATGGGGCCATGGCCCTTTTCGGTGAAAAGTACGGCGATGAAGTGCGTGTCGTGAAGATGGGGAGTGAAAGCGAACAATATTCGGCAGAACTTTGCGGGGGCACCCACGTCAGTCGCACAGGAAATATAGGATTTTTTCGAATCATTGCGGAAAGCGGAGTTGCAGCGGGGGTGCGGCGGATAGAAGCCCTAGCCGGTGCAGCGGCGGAGAAGTATTCGATGGACCAGGGAGAAATACTGGTGAAGATAGGTCTCGAACTTAACACCAGTGTAGAAGAGGCCCCCGGGCGGGTTGCTACACTTCTGGAAGAACGTAAAAAGCTTGAACGCGACCTATCAGAGTTGCGGCTTAAAATAGCGACAGGCGTTGGTTCTGACATCGCAGAACATAATAAATATACCGAGATTTCCGGGCTCAAATACGCAACGCGTCTCCTCGAAGGCATTCCTGCAAGAGAGCTAAAATCGATGGTCGATGAAATAAAAAAACAAATTGGTTCCGGCATAATTGCGATTGTCGCGGTCGATAAAGGGAAGGCCTCCATTGTTGTGGGGGTTACCGATGACCTGGTGGAGACGATTAGTGCTGTGGATCTGGTTCGCATTGGTTCATTGGCGCTTGGCGGGAAGGGCGGTGGGGGACGGCCCGATATGGCCCAGGCAGGTGGCCCGGATGGAAGCGCGGCGCAGGCCGCGCTCAACGCAATCGGCGATTCCATCTCTGCAAAAGGATCAATGGTAACATGAATGGGCTAATGTAGCGCTGTGTATATGAAAAACTGTTGGTACGTAGCCGCCTGGGATTATGAAATCACAACTGCTCCACTATCACGTACCATCCTTGGTCAACCTGTTGTTCTGTTTCGCGATTCGACTGGTCGGCCCGCAGCGCTGGAAGACAGGTGCTGTCACCGACACCTGCCACTCTCTAGGGGCAGGGTCGTTGGGAACCGGATCCGGTGCGGTTATCACGGACTTGAATTCAACGCTGCTGGAAACTGCATCGCTGTTCCTGGCCAGTCAAAGGTACCGCCCGACGCCGTGATCCAATCCTATCCAGTGGTGGAACGCTATCGATGGGTCTGGATATGGCCTGGAGACCCGGATTTGGTCGATCCAGACCTGATCCCTGACTATCACTGGAACGACGATCCGGAATGGTGTTCTTACGGTGATGTATTTTATGTAGCGGGCGATTACCGGCTGTTGATAGATAATCTGATCGATTTATCACACATACAATTTTTACACTCCACTACTCTTGGTGCTGCCAACGACGCTGATGCGGAAGTCGAGGTTCGGCGTGACGCCCGTGGGTTAACTGTTTCGCGTTGGGTAATGGATACGCCACCGGCCCCCATGTATGCCCATGCCCTGCAAACAGATGACAACGTTGACCGCTGGCAGAATATTCACTATTCGCCCCCGTCCCATGTGGTGATAGACGCGGGCAGTGCGATCGCTGGAACGGGCGCCCGCACCGGGGATCGAAGTGCGGGTGTGGAGACCTATTCAAACCATTCTTTAACACCAGAAACGGGGAAGTCGTCTCATTATTTCTGGCATCATGCGCGCAATTTCCGTCTTGACGATGAGGCCTTTACCGCGGACCTAAGAAACATGTTTTCTTCCGCATTAATGGAAGATGTCGTTGCGATTGGCGAGCAACAGGCATCAATAGATCGTGTGGGCGATCGCCCCACAATTGATATCCACGCAGATGCAGCAGCCATACAGGCCAGACGTTTACTGGAAGAACAAATCGGGGCCGAAGGTTGATGTTTGCCGGAAGCTGCCCAAATGAATTTTTACCAGTAATTGGGCAATGAGGCCCTTTACAGGATGCCATTCACCTCGCATTTTACGGTACATTTGCGTTAGGTACTGTCTGCCCCGCAGGTTCACACCCTCAACACCAGAGAAACATGTTAGGAGAAACTGACTATGATCGATCTAATGTCCATTGCACGCACCGAAGCTGATGGAGGCGATCTTTTCGGAATTTTCGATAGAATGTTTGACACTTCTGACGTGCGACCTGAAGGCGAACCTGATGCAGTGGTTTGGAAGGGTGGAAACCATAACGGAGGGGTAAAACCTGTCGCGCACTCATTAACCGACGCGTATGCCTTACTGGGTACGATAGCGGCAATTGATATACTAGGTTTGCCATTTTATGCCGTTCCTCTCTGGGCACAATATCGCCACGATACCGAACTCGCTTCCCTGAGTTGGTTCGGTAATATGCCTTGTACGTCAATCAAATGGTCTACCGCCGGCGATGCGTACGTAAACGATGGCCAAGGCAATAAAGTTGTTGTTATGGGTAAATCCGCCAACGCCCCCCTCCGCACCCAGGCCGGTGTCTATTGTAACGTAAGACCTTACGGTCCAATTACCGTCGTACGATGCATGCCCTGTCTGCCCTATTCCCAGGACAAGTCGGTGTTTGATGTGAATAGCCAGGGGATCGTGCATTCCGAAATGAACACACCCGGTATCCAGCTTGCTTACGCGAACCGGTTGTTTCTGCAAATGGTGCATGAAACCGGAAGGCTGGGGCGGATAGCAACCAAGCCCACACAGGCGATGGAGGACGGTATAAATGCCGGACTTCATTCGTGGCTTTTGCAGGGCACCAAATTTGAGGTGGGGCGCAGATACGCTGTCGATCCTTATGATGAACACAAGGAACGGATTGACAGGATTGTCGCGCTCCTGCCACGGGATTTCAAAAAGGGTATGGAAAACTGGGGCGGTCGGATAGAACAGCATATTGCCGATACGAATTATGGCCTTCTGCTTTGGGATCTAATCGAAAAGCGCGATACGATCGTATTATCGACGGATCTGGATGGTGACCGGCTGACAGACCTGCTGGCTGATGTGTCTGATCCACTGAGGGAGTTTGGCAGTCGGGTGGCGAAACACCTTGGGCACGACGTTAAAATCGACGATGTCTGGAAACAGATGGGGTACACGACGGGCAACGGTCGGGACATGACATCGGTGATGTACCGAATGGAGGGGCCGCCCATTCATGAACAAACCTTGGGCTCTGCCGACGCGATGCTGCTCCGCCTTATGGACGGGGATGAATCCATGGGGGGCACCAAGCGACCGTATGATCCGCGCATTCATTTTGTTCTAATTCGCGATGCCTATCTGGATGCCAATGCAGGCAATACGGAGCTTCGTGATTGGTTGGACGATGTTCTCTGTAAGTTTGATTTAATTTATGGCGGCGAGCGTCCCGGATTTCTAGAAGGTTACGCCGCGCTAAAAGAAGCAATCAGTCCTTGGGGTGCATGATCCTCACCCAGACGTGGTAGTTAGGAGACGAATTGCGGAGAGGGGATCAGGCGCGGTTTTAAAATATTGAGTGGAATCGCCGTGGGAAAATCCACTGTGTTCCACGTTTTGAACAAGGGCACAGAAGGGCTGCCAGTAGTTGTTGGTATTGATAAAAATGATCGGCTTTTCGTGTTGCCCGAGTTGGCGCCACGTGATCATTTCAAAGGCTTCTTCTATTGTCCCGAGACCCCCCGGTAAAACCACAAATGCGTCAGCTAAATCAAACATCAGGCGTTTGCGAGTGTGCATGGAGTCCACAACGTGTAGTTCTGACAACTCTTCATGAGCAGTTTCGCGGTCGCGAAGAAACTTGGGAATCACCCCAATTGCCTCTCCACCTCCCGCGAGGACCGCGTCGGCAACCGCTCCCATGATGCCAACGTTACCGCCACCATACACAAGGCGGAGGCCGCTTTCAGCCATTTGTGTCCCAAGGTCTGCCGCTGCTTCCTTATAGGCGGGGTTATCGCCGAGCCCGGCGCCGCAAAAAACACAAATTGAACAAACTAAATTTGGCGGCATGTTCAGGTCCGATGACCGTTGGTTTTCACTCGTATGGCTGAATCTATAAGCCCAGAGAGTTTACGGATAAACCATCCTAACAGAGGTGTTAAGAGCTAAATTTAAATCGCATGTTTCCTATGTAATGTTGCCGGGGGGAATTGTGTAGTGCCCTTCCTTAACGTGGTGGAGCCGGGGTCTTTTTGGGCAATTTGTCGCAATTAAGGAACAAATTTCGTGCCATTCCGCAGAAAATAACTATGCTATCAATTAAATGTGAATGCGAATACGGTGAAATGAGGTGAACAGGCCCCTCGTAGTTGGGATAGTAGCCGCCGCGGTCGTTCTGGCCGCGATGATTGTGACACTCTTTATTGATCGGAAGCCAGACAGCCCCTTGAGAGGAGGCGGGGCTGTTGGAACAGTGCCGAGTGAATCGGATACCGCCCCACTGCCCTTTCCTCCCAAATCCTTGATGGAAAACACAGGTGATGGCAGTGTTTCGGTCATTCCAAAACCAACATTTTTGCCTTTAACGCCGGTTCGACCGGCGATAGATGCATCTCCTTTGAAGACATCGCTGCCGTTGGTCCCGAAACCCTCGGGACCGACAGAGGCATCCTCAGGGCCAGCAAGTATCCCATTGTTTGACGTTGTACGGGTGGGTCCACAAGGAAACGCCGTTATCGCTGGCCGAGCGCCACCAAACGCAAGCGTTACCATAAGGCAGGGAAACAGGGCCATCGGGATTGTTCAAGCGGGCAGGCGCGGAAAATGGGTTTTTGTCCCTAAAAGTCCGTTCGGTCCCGGAACACACGAACTAGGCCTGATTGCCCAGCTCGCCGGAGGAGTTAAGATACCTGGAAACAGAAAAGTGGTGATCGTAGTGCCGGTACCCGGCAAGGATGTAGCTGGGCGGGATGCACTTGAAAAAACCGGGTCACTTGTCATGGCCCTATCAAAGCAAAATGGTGATCCGCCCATTGTTTTGCAAACGCCCGGCGCCAACCGTGAATCTGATCTTTCACTAACCTCTATTGACTATGGTGCTCCAGATGACGATCTGACGTTGTCGGGGAGAGCGCCTTCCGGGGCCGAAGTGCGAGTTTACCTGAATAATAAATTTATAGGTCGTAGCATAGCTGATGGAAAAGGTGTCTGGACACTAAAACCTGAAGTTGGTGTTTCGAGTGGACCATACCGGATGCGTGTCGATCGGGTCGATCAAACGGGGAAGATTACTGCCCGAATTGAACTTTCGTTTCTACGGGCAAAACCAGTCAAAAACCTTTCTTCTGGACGACTTGTGTTTATACAACCTGGGAATAATCTGTGGCGATTGGCGCGGAAAACGTACGGTAGTGGTCTGAGATATACGGATATCTTTGAAGCTAACAAGGATCAGATCCGTGATCCCGATTTGATCTATCCGGGACAAGTATTCGTTATGCCTCGTAAGAATTGAGTTTCATTGTTGGGTCTTGAAAAAAGGTGTGTGAGGGGTCCCTATAAGTTTGTACCGCCTAAGGAAACGCCACTTTTTTATTTGACACCGGAAGCACTGATCGTCATAGCGCAACCTTGAACCGTATTATTTGTTTGTCTCTGTCCAAAACTCTTTGAGTTTGTCGCGACGTACCTTGCCACGATCCGATTTAGGTAATTCATCGACAAAAAAAACCTTTTTCGGTGCTTTGAAACTTGGAAGAACCGCCTCGCACCAATCTGTCACATCATCCTCGGTAAGCAATTCATCGGTTTTTCCAACCACATATGCGACGACTTCTTCCCCGTAAATGGGATCGGGTACACCTATGGTGGCCGCTTCCAGTATTTGCGGATTACTCAGGATAACGTTGTCGATTTCTAGTGGCGCAATATTTACCCCACCCCGAATTATCAGGTCCTTTGTCCGACCAGTTACGCGGACGAAACCTTGATCATCAATTATTCCCAGGTCTCCGGTTTTTATCCGTCCCAGTGAAAAATCTTCAAAACTACCGTCGGCTGACAGAATCCCCATACAGGCCTGCGGTCCGCCCACAGTAATTTCGCCCTGGGTACCCGCCGGACATGGGGCGCCGTCACCATCCACAATTATCAGTTCTTGGTGTTTTGCAGGCGGCCCGACAGTTCCCATTCGCCGTCGGTAATGTCGGTTTCCGCAGATCCATCCCGCTTCGGACATGCCGTACAGCTGCAGCAGTGTTACTCCGTACATGGACTCGAACAGCTGCCATTGATCAGGTGATAAAGGCGCGGTAGAGCAAGTCATAAGGCGCAAAGTAGGTGTGTTACGGTCCTTATCCGATGGTGGTTCATTGAGCAGCATATTAATTACAGTAGGCACGCCTGCGGCGAAGGTTATTTCGTATCTGCGGATCCAGTCAAAAAAACGTGTGCGAGAAAACCGCTGGGCGATGTGCATAGTCAAGCCTGTCTGTATCCAGGGCATCAAACTGAGAATCTGGGCCGAGTTCCAGCCAAAAGACCGGTACTCGAGGGTTCGGTCGTCATGCTTGAGGCCGAGCATATCGATGGTACTCAGCCCGCTGAGCCAATACGACATGTGATTGTAGACGACGCTCTTCGGTTTAGAGGTGGTGCCCGACGTACAAAATATGCAAGCAAGATCGTCAGGGCTGTTTTCGTTCACGATGTCCGTTCCCGCGCCTTCCGGATATGTTTCGAGAAGTTGAAATAGCTCTTTCCGGATGGTTGTTTCTTCCCTAGCCGGCTTCCACCTGCCAAAAGGAAGGGATGGTGATGAAAGTCCCCTGGTCAGCGCGTCGCCATCTAACCCTTCGTGCCAAAGGGTGAGTGCCGGGTTGATGTTTACTAATATTTCTAGGAGATGTGCCTCATTCATCTCAACGTTGAGTGGACAGACGGCCGCCCCGAAACGCCATATACCAATCCAGACAATTAATTTTTCAATGTTTTCTTCGGAGAGGAGTGCAACTTTGTCTCCCGGTTTTATGTCTTGGTCCGAAAGAAACTGCGCTATGCGGTCGGCTTCGACGGCGATCTGGCCCCATGTTACGGACTTTTCGTTCTGATCAAGATCGATGATTGCATGTTTGCCAGCGTCTCGGATCTTCCACTTGGTCAAAAGCGAGTGGGTGGATTCAAAGGGTAATGCGAGTTCCGGTTGTCGTGACATATCCAAAGGATTTGGCCGTCTGTTTTGTTTCCAAGAGTTTGTTATAATTTTGTTACCGGACGTTCATGCGCTTGGTCAGGTTGCGGGCGGCCCGGTAGTTTACCTCATGATCGTAATATAGAAAATTTTAATTTCTGTCAGCGTTTTGATCACTAGGATTATCATGGAAGGGCAGGTGCGAGGGGTTCAGAGCTAGGGTTCAGAAGTATGCCGAAGTAGTCCGGAAATGGCTGGGGAACCTGGATTCGAACCAGGACTAAGCGGGTCAGAGCCGCTCGTTCTACCGTTAAACTATTCCCCATTAGCCTGGGGTTGGTTGGGCCCACCGAACCCGCAACGGTTCATAACATATGAAATTGGTGGTTAACAGGTAATTGGGGTGGACCAGAACGATCGTGTTTTTAAAAGAAACTACTTCGCAATACCAAATTCGCTCGATATCATATTTATTTAACAAACAAACTAAACGCGGCTCAGCCAGCCCGGGACGGGCCGCGTCGGAGGAACGACGTGCCGGCATTGCCGCCACATAAACAAGGTGAACGGGCGAACGGACGAAACGGGACTGGCACCCGAGGTGGGGTCGGCCGAGTGTCTGGTGTGTTCGCAGCTATTGATCTCGGTACCAACAACTGCCGGTTGCTGGTCGCAGAACCGACTGGCCGAGAATTTAGGGTAATTGATGGATTTTCGCGGATCGTCGGCCTTGGAGAAGGGGTAAGCCGAGCCGGGGTGTTATCCGAAGCGGCTATACAAAGAACACTTGCCGCGCTCAAAGTGTGTGCCAACAAAATGAAAAAGCGGCACGTAACGCAATCTCGTTGTGTTGCAACCCAGGCAGTTAGGGCTGCTGGGAATAGCGATGCGTTTCTGAAACGGGTGAGGGACGAAACCGGGATTCAGATGGAAATTATCAGCTCCCAAGAAGAAGCAGAACTAACTCTTTCAGGCTGCCTTTCACTCCTCGATCTCACACAAGAATATGCGCTGTTGTTCGACGTCGGCGGTGGCAGCGCCGAAGTTGTCTGGGCCAAGGTCTCCAGTAACGACGCTGTTAATATAGAAGGCTGGACCTCATTGCCCTGCGGCGTAGTAACATTGACAGAGCAGCATAAGCAGCAAGAATTTTCTGTTGTGGAATATAAAGCCCTGGTCTCAGAGGTGATGAATATGCTGCGGCCGTTCGACCTTCAGTTCGGTATTACCGAACAGATTTCGGCTGGATCCGTGCAGATGGTTGGCACGGCTGGCACCGTTACGACCATAGCAGGCGTTAACATGCAGCTACCCCGCTACAACAGATCCAGAGTAGACGGGTCATGGTTAAGCTTCGATGCGGTCGAAAGGATCAGCCGAAAACTTTCCTCTCAAACTTTCGAAGAACGCGCGCGGCATCCGTGCATCGGGCATAATCGGGCTGATCTGATTGTTGCAGGATGTGCGGTTCTCGAAGCGTTTTGTCATTTGTGGCCAGCGGGCGGGTTGTGTGTAGCCGACCGCGGCGTTCGCGAGGGAATTTTAAACGTTATGGTAATGCAGGGTGGCGCATCGGGCGATGGTGTAACGGCCTTTACCCCGGATTAGCGGTCCCGTGGTTGCGAAAAATAGAGGTGGAAAGCGAGCCGGTAAAACCCGGGCGGGAAGTCACCCGTCGGGCAGAAGCCTTCGCGTCCGCGTAAAAAGCGCTCGTGGGCGCAAGGCATCCTCCACTAGGTGGCTCGACCGACAACTCAACGACCCCTACGTGCGGGAGGCTAAGAAGCTTGGTTATCGGTCCCGCTCAGCATTCAAACTTTTACAGCTCGATGACAAATTTCGACTGTTCCGCCCAGGCCAGAAAGTTGTTGACTTGGGAGCGGCGCCGGGTGGCTGGACACAGGTTGTCAAACAAAGGGCCCAGATGGATGCCGGTCGAGGTAGGGTTGTAGCCGTCGATATAGAGCCGATTGAGGCGGTGGATGGTGTGGTGATTTTGTGCCTTGATATTTGCGATCCCTTGGCACCAAGCCTTATTTTTCAAGCTCTGGGCGGCCCTGCAGATGTTATAATTAGCGACATGGCCGCACCGCTTACAGGCCATAAGTCGACGGATCATATTAGAACAGGCGCTCTGTGCGAGGAGGCACACGCCCTCGCTTGTGAATTGTTGGGGCCGGGTGGAGCATTAGTGATGAAGGCCTTTGACGGCGGCACCCATAGCGACTTAATGGCAGCGGTGAAAAAAAATTTCGATCTGGTAAAAACAGTCAAACCGGAAGCTTCGCGCCCCGAAAGTCCGGAAACTTATATCGTTGCCACCGGGTTTCGCAGTGGGTGTTAGCTGTTTTCTGCGCTTGGAAACATGCGGAAAATCCGCTTCGCCAATCCGTTTGGGATTCGAGGCCGTGATGTGTATATTTTGGCGCCACTCGCAATACAGGTGGTGGCATGGAAATCCGTGAAGCGCTTACATTTGACGATATTCTTCTCGTTCCGGCGGCATCGTCGGTGCTTCCCCATCAAGCTCAGACCACTACTCACCTCACCCGGGAAATTTCCCTAGGTATTCCGCTTATTTCATCTGCGATGGATACGGTGACCGAGTCCGCGATGGCGATAGCGATGGCACAGGCGGGTGGGATCGGTGTCTTACATAAAAATCTTGAGATTTTCGAGCAAGCTGATGAGGTGCGGAAAGTTAAAAAATTTGAGTCCGGAATGGTCGTCAATCCAGTTATCATCACACCCGATAAGACGCTAGCGGACGCACTGGCGTTGATACATACCCACAGGATATCTGGCATTCCTGTAGTGGAAGGCGATGGAGGCCGATTGGTTGGCATCATAACCAACCGTGATGTTCGCTTTGCCAATCAGCCCAAACAGGCTGTTAGCGAGTTGATGACGAAAGAAAATCTTGTGACAGTTCCCGAAGGAGTGGACATGGTGGAGGCGCGGAGGCTGTTGCATCTGCACCGGATCGAAAAGTTGATTGTCGTTGATGATGATTACCGATGTATTGGTCTGATTACCGTCAAGGACATAGAGAAAGCAAAACTTCACCCCAATGCAACCAAAGACGATAAAGGCCGGTTGCGTGTCGCTGCTGCTACCGGTGTTGGCGATGATGGTCTTGCTCGGACGGAAGCGCTTATAGATGCCGAAGCTGACCTGGTGGTGGTCGATACAGCGCACGGTCATTCCCACGGTGTGCTTGAGGCAATTAGTCGTATTAAACGAATGTCGAACAGCACACAGGTAGTGGCTGGCAATATAGCAACACCCAGTGGCGCAAAGGCGTTAATTGACGCAGGTGCCGACGCTGTAAAGATCGGTATTGGTCCGGGTTCCATATGCACTACCCGTGCCGTGACTGGGGTAGGAGTTCCGCAGTTCAGCGCCATTCTTGAGTCAGCAAAAGTGTGCCAAGACAACCGTATCCCATGTATAGCCGACGGCGGCGTCAGACTTTCTGGCGACGTAGCCAAGGCGATAGCCGCCGGCGCGGATTGCGTGATGGTCGGATCTCTTTTGGCTGGCACTGAAGAAAGCCCCGGGGAGGTTTTCCTCTACCAAGGTCGGTCTTACAAATCATATCGTGGAATGGGTTCGCTTGGAGCGATGGCGGAGGGATCCGCTGACCGTTATTTTCAGCAGGAAATCAGCGAAAGTCTGAAACTCGTACCTGAAGGTATAGAAGGCCGGGTACCTCACAAGGGTCCCGTCAACCCGGTGCTGCACCAGTTAATAGGTGGTTTGCGAGCATCAATGGGAGACACTGGTAACGGCACCTTGTCCGAGATGCAACGTAACTGCACATTCCGGCGCGCGACGTCGTCCGGATTTCGTGAGGGACATGTTCACGATGTTTCTATTATGCGCGAAGCGCCTAATTATCGTCCGCCTGAATAAGTTTATGTCCGAATTGCTGGCAGATATGAGTGTTCGTATTGCCTTCAAGGATACTGTTAAACTTGCTGTATGGAGCAGCGTTTGAGACGGTGAGCACCTCTGATCAAGTCCTCATTATTGATTTTGGGTCACAGGTAACCCAACTTATTGCCCGGCGGGTTCGGGAAAGCGGCGTATTTTGTGAAATTCAACCATTCAATAAAGTAACCGGCGCGTCGCTCAAAGCGTACCGTCCGCGGGCGGTGATACTGTCAGGCGGACCTGCGTCGGTGCTTGATATTGGTACCCCGCGTGCAGTGGATGAAGTATTTGAGCTGGGAGTTCCAATACTTGGAATTTGTTACGGGCAACAGACTATGGTCGAACAGCTAGGTGGCAGGGTTCGGGTGGCCGACCATCGTGAATTTGGTCGCGCGATGCTCTCGATCACGGGGAACTGTGCGATTTTTGAGGGTGTTTGGGAAGTTGGTAGGCAGGAACAGGTGTGGATGAGCCACGGTGACAGGGTCGAGGAAATACCTGAGGGTTTCAGGGTCGTGGGGGTGAGCGAGGGTGCCCCCCATGCTGTGATTGCTGATGACGCCCGGCATTTCTTTGGTGTCCAATTTCATCCGGAAGTCGTTCATACTCCGAACGGAGCCGCTCTTCTGCGGAATTTTACTCATGTGATCGCGGGTTGCAATGGTGACTGGTCGATGGCGGCATTTCGGGATGAGGCTATCGAAAGGATCAAAGATCAGGTGGGTGATGGCAAGGTTGTTTGTGGGTTGTCGGGCGGTGTTGATTCCTCTGTCGTTGCGGTTCTCTTGCACGAAGCGATCGGTTCGCAGTTGACCTGCGTCTTTGTTGATACTGGTATGATGCGGTTAGAAGAGCCTGCTGAAGTCGTCGATTTGTTCCGGAATCACTATAACATCCCACTCGTTCATCACGACGGATCTGCACAGTTTCTACGAAAGTTAGATGGCGTTACGGATCCAGAGAAAAAACGTAAGATTATCGGCGCCACCTTTGTTGACATCTTTGAGCAAGAAGCGGGGAAGATCGGGGGCGCAGATTTTCTGGCGCAGGGGACGCTTTATCCAGACGTTATCGAATCGGTATCGTTTCACGGTGGACCTAGTGTAACAATCAAATCTCATCATAACGTGGGTGGGTTACCCGAACGAATGAATATGAGCCTGATAGAACCGTTGCGCGAATTATTCAAAGACGAGGTCCGCGAATTAGGTCGCGAATTGGGTTTACCGGAGCGGTTCGTTGGGCGACACCCGTTTCCGGGGCCTGGCCTCGCGATCCGAATACCAGGCGAAATCACCACAGAAAAACTTAAAATATTGCGTAACGCGGATGCAATTTATTTGGACGAAATTCGAAAGGCGGGATTGTATGACGAGATTTGGCAGGCATTTGTAGTATTACTCCCTGTGCAGACTGTTGGCGTTATGGGAGATACAAGAACCTATGAACATGTCTGTGCACTGCGAGCGGTGACGTCTACGGATGGGATGACGGCTGATTTTTACCCATATGACATGGAATTTTTGGGCCGCACTGCCAACAGAATAATAAATCAGGTTCCAGGAATAAATCGCGTGGTGTACGATGTGACCTCCAAGCCTCCGGGAACAATAGAGTGGGAATAGAGGGATAAAATAAAGTAAATAATATCAATAACTTAAGAAACCTCTACTTCGGAATGTCCAAAATAAAATCGTTTAAAATCAATACCTTATAAATCCGACTTACTAGGTTACCTACTAAGTAGCGAAACGATAGCAAAGAATGACATACGCCTAGGTGTTATTTAATAATATCAGTACGTTAGGTCAGAAAAGTTGTTGCTAAGTACTTGGTAACAACTTAGTAGCAAACTCATTCATTTTCTATGAATCTTGGTTAGGTAGTGACTAATAGAAACGTTTTGACCATAATTTTTTGTAACCAATTACTGCAATTGATTTATGGTTGGAATGACGGAAAAACTCACTCTTTCACAACTTGAGTCCTTCCTCTGGGAAACGGCAGACATCCTCCGTGGAAACATGAAAAGTTGTTCATGAGCGACCAGGACATCAAATCCCTGAGTGCCTTCGTATGGTCCATCGCAGAAACCCTTCGAGGAGACTTCAAACAGTCTGAATACGGCAAGGTCGTGCTTCCCTTCGTCGTTCTTCGTCGTCTCGATTGCATTCTCGAAGGCACCAAATCCCAAGTCCTCGAACTCGCAGCATCTCTTCCAGAGGACATGGATGATGAGGCGCGGGATAGAATCCTGTTTGAGACTGCTGGTCAGAACTTCCAAGTCTACAACCAGTCTCAGTTCACGTTTGCGTCTCTTCGTGGGCAGGACGCAAAAGACATTCACCGCAACCTTCTCGACTACGTCACGAAGTTCTCTCCAAACGTTAGAGATATCTTTCTTGAGAAATTCCTGTTCACCGACCAACTGAAGCGTCTGAACGATGCAGGGTTGCTCTATCAGGTCTTTGAACAATTCGCGCAGGTAGATCTCCACCCGGACGTAATCTCGAACCTGGAGATGGGGTATCTGTTCGAGGAACTCATTCGGCGGTTCTCGGAAATCTCTAATGAGACAGCAGGTGAGCACTACACACCTCGCGAGGTCATTCGACTGATTGTCTCTTTGTTATTGGTGAATGACAAAGATGCTCTGACGGGTTCTGGTGTCATTCGTCAGGTCTATGACCCTGCTGCAGGCACAGGTGGCATGCTCTCCCTCGCAGAGATGGAGATGAAGGAACTAAACCCACGTATTCGTGTGGAACTCTTCGGACAAGAACTGAATCCAGAATCCTTCGCAATTTGTAAGTCCGACATGTTGGTCACGGACCACAATCCTGAGAACATCGCATTTGGGAATACCCTCACGCAGGATGCGCATAAGGGTAAGTCCTTTCACTACATGCTCTCCAATCCTCCTTACGGGGTTGAATGGAAGAAGTATCAGGATCCTATCAAGGCGGAAGCAAAAGAACAGGGAATGTCCGGTCGGTTCGGTGCGGGTTTGCCTCGTATCTCAGACGGTCAATTGCTCTTTCTTCAGCACATGATTGCGAAGATGCGAAACGACGAAGCAGGATCTCGCATCGGTATCGTCATGAATGGTTCGCCACTCTTTACAGGTGGTGCGGGTTCCGGTGAGAGCGAGATACGTCGTTGGATGTTGGAGAATGATTGGATCGAGGCAATCACCGCACTCCCGACTGACCTCTTCTACAACACCGGGATTCAGACTTATGTCTGGTTGCTCACCAATCGGAAGTCGGTTGAACGTCGAGGCAAGGTCCAACTGATTGATGCATCGGGCGAACGGTTCTGGAAATCGATGCGAAAGTCATTTGGTGAGAAGCGCAGAGAAATCCCTCAGGAGTCGATCCACGAGATTGCTCGCATCTATTCAGAGACGCTGAGCGATGGTTCTGACCTTGGTGAGTTCTCTAAAGTCTTTGACATCAAGGACTTTGGATATCGGGAAATCCGTACTGAGCGTCCTCTCAAACTCGCATTTGAGGTCACCAAAGAGGGGTTGGCATCACTTAAAGATGCAAAACCCTTCCAGAGATTGGATGACGATGAACAGTCCGGCATTCTGAATGCGTTAGGTAATAAACTACCACCGAATGAACGATGGACCGACCGTGCCGTGTTCGTGAGTGCAATGGATGGAGTGTTAAAGCAGTCGGGTATCAAGGTTGAAGCACCAATCAAGAAGGCAATCCTCTCTGCGCTGTCAGAACGTGATGAGGACGCAGTGGTCTGCAAAGATAGCAAAGGCAGGGTCGAAGCAGACACTGACCTCCGTGATCATGAGTTGGTTCCACTGGGTGAGGACTGGCACGAGTATGTGGAGCGAGAGGTTCTCCCGTTCGTTTCAGATGCGTGGGTTGATGAGAGTTACACCGACGACCGTGATGGCGAAGTCGGTCGGATTGGATACGAGATCAACTTCAATCGGTATTTCTACAAATACGTTTCGCCACGCCCGCTCGAGGAGATTGATGCTGAGTTGAAAACCCTGGAGGCGGAGATCTCAGATCTGCTTAAGGAGGTGGTGGCGTGAACGACATCATGACTCTAAACAGTCCCAAAGATTGGAAATTACACCGCTTAGGTCAACTGTTTCGCGAGCGCAAAGAAAAGGGCAGCGACAAGGATTTTTCTCCGCTCTCAGTCACGATGCGAGGCATTGTCCCCCAACTAGAATCTGCGGCAAAAAGTGATGACGGAGATAACCGAAAGGTCGTTCGAGTAGGTGACTATGCCATCAACAGTCGCTCTGACCGAAAAGGTTCAGGTGGGATTTCCGACCATGAGGGGTCTGTTTCTCTTATCAGTATTGTTCTTCAACCCCGTGATATTGATCGTAGGTTTTCTCATCACCTGCTGCGTTCCCCTGCATTCCAAGAAGAGTTTTATCGTTGGGGGCATGGGATCGTCGCTGATCTTTGGACGACGCGTTATAGCGACATGAAGAATATCAGGTTGCGCGTCCCCGACCTCCCCACCCAGCGAGAGATTGCTGATTTTCTGGACCGTGAAACCGCTCGGATCGACTCTCTCATCGAGAAAAAACAGCAGTTGGTTGATATGATTGCACCACGCTTCGAAGCGCTCATTCATGTGGCGCGCGAAACTGGTGATTGGCGACGTTTCGGATACAGCGCCCAAACAACAATGAGACCAATTCCACTTAGTAGCGGTGCAGCATACGTTCCGTTGGGTCTCTACAATCGAGGGCGTGGTTTCTTCCAAAAACCTGAAACCGCTTATGACGACCTTGGGGACTCGTCATTCTGCTTCGTGAGAAAGGGCGATCTCGTCTTCAGCGGTCAGTTCGCATGGGAAGGCGCGGTTGGATTAGTCTCTGATAAGGAACACGATTGCGTCGTATCACACAGATATCCTGTTTATACCGGCATAGAAGGTATTTTGAGCGAATATCTCTTCGCCTATTTCCGTTCGCATCATGGACAGTTTCTCATGGATAACTGCTCGCGCGGTGCTGCTGGTCGGAACCGCCCTTTGAATACGCGCATCCTTGAAAAAGAAAAAATACCGGTTCCAAGCATCGAACTTCAAAAACAGGTTGCAACGTTAATTGAGTTTGAAAGACGTCTAAAAGACAAAACATCGCCATCCATCGACCGCCTCAAAGAATACCGCTCCGCCCTTATCACCTCTGCTGTCACTGGTCAGATTGATGTCTCCACCTATGCGAGGTCTGGAACCACTGACCGTCAGTTGGATGCGATTCAGTCGGAGATGCAGGCATGACAGAGACCGTACACACCACCACAGATATCCATCTTGAGAGCGTCTTCGAAGAGCACATCGTTAAATGCTTGGTGAGTGACCAAGGATATATCGAACGGATTTGTGCGACGGACTACGACGTGCCTCTGGCACTCGATAAGGAACTCCTGTTTCAGTTCCTCAAGACCACCCAACCTGATGCATGGCAGTCTCTGGAAGACCACTACAGCGGTTCGGCAGAGAGCGAACTCCTGAAACGGTTAGAGCAGGCACTGCGAAACCAACCAACGCACAAGGTGCTTCGTGACGGTCTCAAACTAGTCCCTAATATCAATCTCTACCTTTGCTATTTCAAACCAGCATCAAACCTGAATCCCGACCTGACACGTCTTTACGAAGCAAACATTCTGTCAGTGATGCGGCAGGTCACCTATTCATCGAGGAACCGTAACGCGATTGATATCGTTACCTTCGTGAACGGCATTCCAGTGACCACCATCGAGGTGAAAAACCACCTCACCGGTCAGACCGTCAAACACGCAGAGAGACAATATCGAAAAGACCGTCCTCCCGCAGGTGAACCCCTCCTGACGTTTAAACGGGGCGCCATCGTTCACTTCGCGGTGGACCAGAACCATATCTCGATGACCACGCGGTTGATGAATGGAAAAACACGATTCCTTCCGTTCAACCGGGGTCGAGATGGCGGAGCGGGTAACCCAGACGTCACGGACGAGAACCGAGTTGCATACCTCTATAAGGACCTACCGGAAGCAAAGGCAGTCTTCTCACGAGAGGTGATTCTAAACGTTATCGGTCGCTTCATTCATCTAGAGAAAAAGGATGGGAAAGAGACACTGATCTTTCCTCGGTTTCAGCAATTGAATGCGGTTCGAAAGATACTTTCAGATGCCCAGCGCAATGGAACCGGTCAGAACTACCTGATTCAACACAGCGCAGGGTCAGGTAAGTCCAATTCGATTGCGTGGACTGCACATCAAATTATCAACCTGCATGATGAGGACGATAAACCGCTTTTCGATACGGCGATTATCGTCACCGACAGATTGGTCCTCGACCGTCAGTTACAGAACACCATCTCCGGGTTTGCTCAGACACAGGGTGTGGTGAAGACGATAGATGGAACCTCACAGGACCTGAGAGGCGCAATCGAAGACGGTAAGCGCATCATCATCACCACCATCCAAAAGTTTGGTACTGAACATCTGGCGACCCTCTCGGGACAATCATCCAAGAAGTTCGCAGTCATCATCGACGAAGCACACTCATCGCAGTCCGGCAAAGCAGCACAATCCATGGCGGACGCGCTGACTCGGGACGAAGAGGTGCTGGAAGAGATCAACGACTTCGTTCTAAGGCAACAGGCAGCACGGGGTCCTCAGAAGAACATCTCGTTCCTGGCATTCACCGCGACCCCACGAAATGTGACCCTGGAGCGGTTCGGCACCATCGGTCCTGACCAGAAACCTTATCCCTTTGACCTCTACTCAATGCGTCAGGCAATCGACGAAGGGTTCATTCTGGATGTCTTGCAGAACTACACGACTTACGGCGCCTACTATCAACTCGAGAAGACCATTGAGGATGACCCAGAGTTACGAGGGCGTCGTGGACAGGCACGGGTGGCACGTTATGCATCACTGCACCCCACCGCAATTGACCAAAAAGTAGAGGTGATAGTCGGGCATTTCCGAGGTTATGTGCAGAAAGGACTCAACGGACATGCGAAGGCAATGGTTGTCGCACAGAGCAGAGAACATGCCCTCCGCTATTGGCAACGCATCAATGCCTACATCGAGGAGAAGCAATATACGGACCTAAAGGCACTGGTTGCGTTCTCGGATAAATTGGAACTGAAAGATGGGACTGAGTGGACCGAAGCAAGCGCAAACGCGTTTGCCGAGACTGAACTACCCAAGAAGTTCGATACTGATCAGTTCCAGATATTGGTGGTCGCAGAGAAATACCAGACAGGGTTTGACCAACCGAAACTGGTGGCGATGTATGTCGATAAAAACCTGTTTGGTCTTCAAGCAGTGCAGACCCTGTCACGGTTGAACCGGATCTACCCAAGCAAGAAAGGAACCTTCGTTCTCGATTTTAGAAATACGACAGAAGACGTCAAAGAGGCATTCATGCCGTTCTTCGAGGCAACCGAACTCGAGGAACGAACTGACCTCAACCAGATCTATGACCTTGCAAGTCGGATTAAGGATGCATCCTACGTTCACGCGGAAGAGGTTGAACGATTCGCGGAGAAGTTCTTCGCAGGGAACCTCTCCACCCAAGACCGCATCACTCTCGAGGGTCTGGTCCGGGAAGCATTGGGTCGGTTTGAACTCGATGAGGACGAACAGGCAAGAGAAGAGTTCCGTCTTCTTCTGAAGAGTTACCAGCGGTTCTATGCGTTTGTGGCACAGGTCGTGGCATTGAACGATGTCTGGTTAGAAAAACTGTTTGTCTACACGTCCTGGTTATCTCGACTGCTTCCCTCGAGGGATGTGCCAGCAGACGTCCACATCACAGATGACATGCTCACTTTGTCTGCTTTCAAACTTCAGAAGGAGGAAGATGGCAGCGGGACCCTTGCTCCGGGAGAGACCACAACTCTTGACCCAATAACTGAGTTTGGAGCGAACCCGTACACCGAGGATGAGGAACAGTCCCTTTCGGAAATAATAGAATCCTTCAACGCGAGACACGGAACTGAATTCTCACGCGATGACTTCCTCAGATATGAGAAGGTAAATCAGAAAATCATGGACGACGATATGAAGGACATGATGCGCAATAATCCTGCTGACGTCTCCTACAACGCATACTCAGAGAAGTTCTTCCAGGGAATGGTCCGTGAGTTCCAAACAGACAATGAGATTCAGAATATTGTAATGAAAGATCCCGAGGCGCGGGAACAGGCAACACGGCACTTTTTCAAGCGTGCACAGGGAATGGCTAACAAAATAAAGTCGGACATTCTATCTGGGGAGAGCAAAACGGCAGAGTTTAAAGAAACTTTCTCCTGGGATATAAAAAAGAAAGAGAAAGCAAAGTATTTAGAAGAAAGCGCACTTAAGACGATTGCAGCGTTCCTGAATACTGATGGGGGCACTTTATTCGTTGGCGTTCGCGACGACGGAGAAATACTCGGTGTTGAGAATGAGATAAATAAACTTCACAAGAACACAGCAGACAAATTTCTTCTGCACTTTAAGAACCTAGTCAAAACAAAACTCGGCACGAAAAACTATCCACTACTCGACTGGCAGTTAGAGAGACTGGATGACAAACAAATTTTGGTTGTACGAACCAAAAGAGGTTCTGAACCTACGTTCATTGATGATGATTTTTATGTTAGAACCAATCCAGCAACCGATAAATTACACGGTGAAAGCCTGGTCAAATATATAGCGGCGCGGTTTGGAATATGATATTCGGACTTTCGACCATGATGTCTGTTGGCAATGGTTGAATGAACACCAATACGAGTGGATACCTTATAGATCGACTGTATCAGAGTTTTTCGGAAACCAGTTGAGAACTTCCCTAGGTGGTAAGTTAGTCAAATCGTAACCCATTGATTTTGTTTATAAAATAGAGATGACTTGCTAAGTACCTACTAAGTAAAATAAACATGAGTAAAATCAGTAGATTATAAAGAATATGCAATAGAATGGGAGTAATTTATATAATAAAAACAATTTTATAGTATATTTTTATTGTAAT
>JAYZQT010000035.1:0-47163 GCA_036136335.1 Pseudomonadota bacterium | reverse complement strand
GTCGGTCACGGCCTCCACTTTGCGGACGATGAACTTCCTATCCACGGTCAAACGGATCCACATATCGTGTAGTGGTTCTCCAGACTGTATTTCGCCACGAAATTCATTGATAAATGGGTATACTTTAACGTCCGTCAGATGCCCTTCTATATCCCAAAGCCCGTCCGATCGCCTGAAGCTTCTGCATTCGATTGACCTGGTATGTATGGGCTCACGGTCAACCACCGAATCAGTCAGCGGCATGGTTTTTCCTGTTTTCTGTTCTATTCCGCTGCATTTGCATTTGAGATCTCTCCCATTTTAGCTAGGCGTATCAAAGTAATTCGGTTCCGCTGTCGCCTAACAATCTCAAAGCGAAATCCATAAAAATGAAATATCTGGCCGATCTCCGGGATCAGCTTTGCCTCGTGAATCACCAGTCCCGCAATCGTTGCGACTTCCTTATCAGGCAGGTCCCATCCGAACCGGCGGTTTAGATCGCGTACTGTGACACCCCCCGAGATCAGATTGGAGCCATCATCTTGCGGCCTTACACCGATTGGAACGACGTCGTGTTCGTCAGATATATCGCCCACGATCTCCTCAAGAATGTCTTCCAGGGTTACGACCCCCATTAACGCTCCATATTCGTCGACCACCATCGCGAAATGTTCGCGTCGCCGACGAAATGCTTGGAGTTGGTCTAGTAACGTGGTTGATTCCGGAATAAACCACGGTGGTGTGGCAATATTGTCGACATCGAGCTCGTCCAAATCGCCGGTGTGCGCGTGCACTTCGCGCAGCATCGCCTTCGCATGCATGACGCCGACGATGTTATCCGGCGAATCTCGCCACAACGGTATTCGCGTAAATGGGCTGGTCAAAGCTTCATCTACGATTTGGCTAGTCGGCTGGGAGGCGTCGATCATAAAAATTTCCCGGCGGTGCTGCATGACCATTTCCACGTCCACATACGAGAGATCCAGAATACTGTGCAGCATTGCACGTTCGTGCCGCGCCATGACCCCGCTGCCGCGGTGCAACTCTATTGCACCTCTTAGTTCTTCGACGGCAGCACTCCAGTCACTCGATGCGCTGGGGGTAATCCCGCATAAGTGCTGCACTCCGCGACTGAAATACTGGATCGAAGACATGATAGGACCGAGCAGCCGAACGAGAACCATGAATGTTGGTGCGATTGCTAGGGCCATGCGGTCCGCGTTGCTGAATGCATAGGTTTTTGGAAGTATTTCTCCGAAGATAAGAACCAGCAGAGTCATCGCGATAGCGGCATAAACAACACCGGTTTCGCCAAAAATACTGATTAGTACACTAGTTGCTAATGCCGAGCCCAGAATATTGACCAGATTGTTGCCAAACAAAATTGTCCCTATCATGCGATCTTGATCACTGCGGAGCCTATTGACGAGCAGCGCTCGCCGGTTGCCCTTCGCCTCCAGCTGATGCATGCGAGGGCGCGATGCCGCGGTTAAGGCTGTTTCTGAGCTCGAAAAAAATCCGGAAAGCACGAGCAGGACGGCGATACCGGCTATAGTCGCTAGGGTAGTAATTTCCATATATAATTACGTTCGTTTAAGGTTGGACGTTTCGGTATGTTGGCGATTCATTCTGCGGCGCGCCTGAGTACGTTCTCTACGTCGTGAAGGCTTACGTCACGGGTAGCAAAGGCATCGCCAATGCTTCGTGCGAGGATGAACGTTATACGCCCATCGTGCACTTTTTTGTCACGACCCATATGTTCAATCAACCGCAGGGGATCCCATGACAGGCTCCCCTTTGATGGAAGGCACGTTGGTAATCCTACATCAGTAAAGTGGTTTAGCGTTCGTTTAAGGTTGGACGCTGGACAGTACCCCAGCATCGTTGACAACTCCAGGGCCAGAATCATACCAATGGACACGGCCTCACCATGCAGAAGATCCATGCTAAATCCCGTCTCTGCTTCAAGCGCATGGCCGAATGTATGGCCAAAATTCAACAAAGCCCGTGCCCCAGTTTCGCGTTCGTCTTCCGAGACCAAATCCGCCTTTGTAGCGCAGCTCGTTGAGACGGCGTGGCTTCTTGCATCGTGATCTCCGGCTATCACCGCTGTCCCATTCTTTTCCAACCATTCGAAAAACTCGTTGTCACGGATCAGTCCGTATTTAACCACTTCGGCGTACCCTGCGAGGAGTTCGCGGTGTGGCAGCGTGTCTAAGACACCGGCGTCCGCAATTACCAGTTTGGGTTGGTAGAATGCACCGGCGAGGTTTTTCCCGTGTTTTGTGTTAACGGCTGTTTTGCCGCCCACTGAACTATCCACTTGGGCGAGCAAGGTGGTTGGGATCTGAACATAGTTTATCCCCCGCAGGACAAGGCTTGCCGCTAACCCCGCGATATCCCCTACAACGCCTCCACCAAGCGCGATGAGAGTAGACCCGCGTTCGGGAGACCCATCAAGTATACGGTTGACAATCATCTCAAGTGTTGCGAGGCTTTTACTGCCCTCACCCGGCGGCAGGACAATGACTTTCGCTTGAATATTGGCTTGGGAAAGCGAGGCCTTAAGCGTTGGCAGGTGCATTGGTGCTACGTTTTCATCTGAAATTATCCAGCACTTTCCATTGCCCAGGGCGGTGCGGATTGTCTCTCCTGCGCTCTCCAGCAAATTGTTGCCTAATAGTATATCGTATGATCGTGTGTCGAGGTTAACCGTTAAGGTTTCTGATGCTGTCGTCATCGCCGCCTTGAGCCTTTTTCAATTAAGCCAGCATGTTTTGTAAGGGCATGAATGGTTCTCTTGACCGTTGACGCGGGTGTTTCGTTGACGGTAACGATTGTCACATCTGCCTCCGCATATGAAGGGTATCTCTCGTCCATCAAGCGTTTAAGGATGGTTCGTTTGTCACCTTCTTTCAACAGTGGTCTATCATCGCGTCGTGAAACACGTTGTAAAAGAACATCAAGATCGGCTTTAAGCCAAACCGAAATACCACGGTATTTGATGTTTGCACGCGTTTTCGGATCTACAAATGCGCCGCCACCAGTGGCGATAACCTGGCCGGGTTTTGCGAGCAATCGCTCGATGACACGTCGTTCACCATCACGAAACGCCTGTTCGCCAAATCGTTTAAAAATTTCGTCGATTGTGCAATCAGCGGCTGCCTCGATCTCTGCATCGGCATCGGCGAACCCTGCGTCCAGTTTTTGGGCTAGCCGTCTTCCAATGCAGGTTTTTCCTGCACCCATTAATCCTACGAGAACAATAGAGTGGTCTTCGAGCAACGAAGCGAGCCGAGCGTTTTGCAGTTTGATTTGAGCGGACATGCAATCAAAGCCAGAAATTTGCCAGTATAGACTTTTCTTCAGGCACGACTGCCGAACAAAGCGTTGAAAGCCCTCCCGCCAAGCGATAAACTGCCCCAAAATCGCCACAAATTTTCATTATCTGTTAAATATACGACTAATTTGCGTTTTTGTCGCCAATCTTGAACGTGTCTCAGAAATGTTTTGTGCTGGCGACGAATCGCAAAACCGGACAGGGTCAACCCTTTATGAAAAATCTAACTTCCATCGTTATATTTGGTGCTTTACTCATTCTTATTGGTGGCGGCCTTTTCCTTGCGACATGGAAGATTCCGGTCCCCGCAACCGAAATAGAAAGAACTATCCCCAATGATCACTTTCCGCGATAAATTGCGAGCTCTAATCATTCCAGCTTGCACGCTTGTTGCGTTCGACGTTTTAATTTCTATCGGTGCTGAGGCACAGATGTCATTGCAGCGTCCTACACCGGCAATTGATCCGGTTGAAACGGTTGCCAAGCCCTCTGTCCCGATGGAGCAAAGAACGTCATCACCTCCAGCATTAGCCGGTAAACAAAGACCGTTGCAACAAATTCGGGTTGCACCTCGTCTCCCCGAAGGATCGGGGATCGTTTCTAACAAGTTGGATTTGCTTGATCCGGATGCTATCGGCCTAATATCTGAGGCAAAGGGCGGATTTCCGCTAGCGATGTGGGAGGGCACCGCATGGTCGTTGGTCAAAATGCTTCTACCGCGTATTCCTGCGGAATCGATGTCGGCCGTCCTGCGTGACCTCGCGCGTCGGCTTCTCACTACTCGTGCGGGAGTCCCTGCCAAAAAACCTGTTGCTGCCAGTTTGTTAGCGCTTCGCGTCGAACGCCTTCTCGCCATGGGTGCCGTCGAAGATGCATTGGCACTGATCGAAATAACAAAGGGTGCTCGGCGCGACAAAAACCTTGCGCGAACTAGGGTCGAAGCATTGTTTTATACGAATGATAACGCCGGCGCCTGCAGGGCGGTCAACAAAGCCGCTCAAAACTACAAAGATCTCTATTGGTTGCAGGCTACAGCCTTTTGCAGGGCACTTTCAAACGATCATGACCAAGCAGCCTTAATTGCGGATGTTATACTAGAGCGGCAAGAAGAGGTTGAAAGGGTGTTCTTTGTTGCTGTCGACGCACTGGCTGGGGCAACCAGTGAAGAAGTACCCCCCCTTAAGTCGCCTGCGGCCCTTCATCTTGCGATGATGCGTGCTGCTAATATACAGATTCCCCCGGATTTCGTCCGCAATGCCAGTGCGGCGGCTTTGAGGGTGGTAGCGTCTGCTCCAAACGCCGCTCTCGAGACTCGCCTGTTTGCGGCGGAGAAAGCCCGGCTGTCTGGAGCTTTGCCTGCTGACAAGCTGGTCAGCCTGTATCTTAGTATTGATTTTACCGCAGACGAGGTAACCCGCCCATTTTGGAACGCGGAGGAGAACTGGGGACCTCGAAGGCGGGCTCTGATTCATAGAGCTTTGGCGGCTGAGCGGGTACCACGTGCGAAGGTAGATTTGTTGCGGCGGGCTTGGCAGCTTGGCAGTGAACGGAAAAGTCATGCAGCGTTTGTCGATATTAGCGCTGCAATCGTTGCCACCATCAAGCCCTCTCCAGAATTGAACGGGTTTGCGATAGAAGCCGCCCGAACACTGTTTAGCGGCGGCCGATCCGACGAGGCGCTTGCGTGGTACGCGCTTGTGTCTTCGGACGACAATAATACGGATCCCGCCCAAAATGCCGAGCGCATGCTCTGGCATCTGGCGGTTCTCGCCGATGAAAAGGACGCCGTTTCTCTAACCTCTGAACAATTAAAGGAATGGCATAAACGCCACCAAATGACTGGGGACCTGGGCTCCCTAAGAAAATCTATGGCATTTTTCGCTCTTCTAGGGGCTATAGGAAAAGAGGTTTCGCCAGAACTGTGGCACAGCCTGCTGGAGCAGCCTATGACAACCGGCCCCGTCAACAAGCAGCTTAATCTTGCTTGGCGCCGCAACTTAAGTAGCGCCACCAGATCTGCACGGATTGGAGAGGCCATATTATTTTTGATTGTGGGTGGAGGCGAAATGGGATTTGTCGGATTTTCTCTGTCAGATGCCGTCTACGTGATATCGATACTTAGGGAGTTGGGCCTAGATCGTGACGCCCGTTTGATGGCAATCGAAACAGCGATAGCGTTCGGACTTTGACCCAAGTAACTGAATTTACTCATCTCGATGCGTTTCTCGAGATGATGACTGCGGAACGCGGTGCCTCTGCTAATACTTACGTTGCTTACCGCAGGGACGTAACGCAGTATTTGAGTAATTTATATGAACAGGGTGTAGACGGTATCAACGTCACGGCGGAACAGGTTCGCCGTTTTATTAAAGACTTGGCAGCTACAGAAATTACTGCGCGCACTCAAGCTCGCAAACTTTCTGCAGTTCGCCAATTCCAAAATTTCCTTGTGCTCGAAGGATACCGAGAAGATGATCCTACATCCAAGATAGTGGCGCCTTACATCGGTCAGCCACTACCGGAAGTACTGACCATCGCCGAGGTGGACGCGCTGCTGGTTGCCGCTCGAGGGGTAGGTGGATGGCGTGGCGTACGCTTCGTCGCGCTCCTAGAAACCCTTTATGCGACGGGTCTGCGCGTCTCTGAGCTGGTTGCTCTTCGGCTTGATTCGCTATCACGTGACAAAAAAATCATTACTGTGCGTGGCAAGGGTGGGAGGGAGCGCCTAGTGCCGCTCGGAGAGAGCGCACGAAACGCAATTTCCGACTGGTTGATTTTGCAGGACAAGTTAACGGATCAAAAGCGCCCAAAAGTTCGTTGGCTATTTCCTACTCACGCTGCAAAGGGGCATCTGACACGTGACGGTTTTGCTAAGCAGCTTCGGGAGGTTGCGGTGGCCTCGGGCTTGGACAAGCGACGTGTGTCACCACATGTATTGCGCCATGCATTCGCGACACACCTCTTGGCAAACGGTGCGGATCTTCGAAGCGTTCAAGTAATGCTCGGACACGCTGATGTTTCCACTACTCAGATTTACACCCATGTTTTGGATGAGCGCCTTAATGCGTTGGTCCATGATGTTCATCCTTTGGCCGGTGTGCGGATATAGAAATGGCAGATACGACAGTTCACGCATTTCTCGACTTCGAAAAACACATTGCAGAGCTTGAGGGCAAGATAGAAGAGCTGCGCCACCTCAGTGACAGTGGAGAAATCAGTATCTCGGAAGAGGTTGAACGGTTACAGATCAGGGTTGAGCGGCAACTGAGCCAGACATATGCCAAACTTACTCCATGGCAAAAGGTTCAGGTTGCGCGGCATCCGGCCCGGCCACATTGCCTCGACTACATTGACACCTTGATTAGCAATTTTACGCCGCTCGCTGGTGACCGCGCGTATGCCGAAGATCACGCAATTATTGGGGGTCTCGGTAGGTTAGATGGTTATTCGGTTGTAGTGATTGGTCAGGAAAAAGGCCACGATACTGAGTCACGAGTAAAGCACAATTTTGGAATGGCCTGCCCGGAGGGCTATCGGAAGGCACAACGTCTTATGGGGCTCGCGGAGCGCTTCAACCTGCCGGTAGTGACTTTTGTTGACACGGCTGGTGCCTACCCTGGAATTGGCGCTGAAGAACGAGGGCAGGCCGAGGCAATCGCGAGGTCGATTGAGGCCTGTCTTGACCTCAGGGTTCCCGTCGTGACGTTGGTAATCGGAGAAGGCGGTTCTGGTGGAGCTATTGCTATTGCAGTTGCTAATCGGGTGCTAATGCTTGAACATTCCGTGTATTCCGTTATATCACCCGAAGGATGTGCGTCTATCTTGTGGCGCGACGGGAAGCACGCCATCGATGCTGCCAATGCTTTGAAACTGACGGCGCAGGATCTGCTGAAAATTGGGGTGATCGACACGATTGTACCGGAGCCCCTCGGTGCGGCCCACAGAAATGGTGCTGCGGCGATGGAGGCTGCTGGCCGGGCATTGTCAAAAAGTTTGGAAGAATTGCTAGGAACGGATGGTGACGTGCTCCGGCAACAGCGGCGCCAAAAATTTCTTAAGATGGGCGAACAATACGGTATTTGAGTTTTGCGTGGGTCCAGAGGGAGTATCACACTACCTTGCCATGACAATGTTTAAATTTTTTACCACTGTTACATGGGCACGCGGCATTGCGTGGCACCTTTCCCCAGCTTTCTTTATCGTTGGGGTCAAGCCAGCGTCCGAGCGCGGTATTTAACTCCCAGCCTTCGGGAGCCTGGGCAGGGTCTATCTCAGCGGTTAAAACCGACCCACCGGTGTTTTGTGCTTGGGTGATTGCTGCGGGATGCATACTTTCATAGCCAGCTGCCCTCATTTCAGGGTCGGCAAATGCGGGGTCGTTCCTAGTTTCCATCCTCTGATGTTCTGCGTTTTCGAGAGCGGCGAGTTCCTCTGCATCGATCGATAGCTCGAGATGGCACATCACGGACGTAACCGTTTCACGAAGATTATCGAGCATCTCCTCAAACATATCGAACGCCTCCCGCTTATATTCGTTTAGAGGGTCTTTTTGACCATATGCGCGCAGACCTATTCCCTGGCGCAGATGATCGAGCGCAAGAAGATGTTCCTTCCATGTCTGGTCCAATAGCTGCAGTAGCAGGCTTTTCTCTGCAAGCCGCATCAGTTCGGCACCATAGTTCGCCGTCTTTGCTGCCATCATTCGGTCGGCTTCTGTTTTCAACCTTTCTGTAATTTCTTCATCCGCGATCCCTTCTTCTTCTGCCCAATCCTTTACCGGCAGTTCAAGACCAAGCAGCCGCAACATTTCTTCCTGGAGAGCCTCCGTGTCCCATTGTTCGGCGTATGCCTTTTCCGGAATACACCTAGCCACGGCGTCATCGATCGCTTGTTGCCGCATTTCCACGACCGTGTCTGAAACGTCCTCTGTAACCATCAGCTCCTTTCGCTGTTCATAGATCACCTTGCGCTGGTCATTCATCACGTCATCGTATTTCAGTAGGTTTTTGCGAATTTCGTAGTTTCGTTCTTCTACTTTTTTCTGTGCTTTTTCGAGCGCCTTGTTGATCCACGGGTGGATTATTGCTTCACCCTCTTCGAGTCCCAGTTTGCGGAGCATTCCATCAATCCGCTCCGATCCAAAAATACGCATTAGATCATCTTCGAGGGATAGGTAGAATTTTGACCGTCCTGGATCACCCTGACGGCCGGATCGGCCGCGCAACTGGTTATCAATCCTTCGTGCCTCGTGCCGTTCTGTGCCGATGACATAAAGGCCTCCGGCGTCCAGAACAATTTGCCTTGCTGCCGCAATCTCGGTCTCAATATCTGCGATCATCTTATCTTGATTTTCGTTTTTTGCGTTTTCACGCGATTTGTTTAGGGTTTCTTCCACCCGCATTTCTAGATTGCCGCCTAGCTGTATATCTGTGCCACGCCCAGCCATGTTAGTCGCAATAGTCACAGCTCCCGGCTGTCCTGCCTGAGCGATGATGAGGGCCTCCTGTTCATGAAACCGGGCATTTAATACATGATGGTCAATCTTATTTTTTTTAAGAAGTTCTGATAGGAGTTCCGATTTTTCAATCGATACGGTTCCCACCAGAATCGGCTGGTTTTTGGACTGACATTCATTTATTTCTGATAATATTGCGTCATATTTTTCATCTGCCGTGCGATAGACCTCATCATCTTCGTCGATGCGGACTTGAGGCATATTGGTTGGAATCGCCACTACCTCAAGGCCATATATCTCGGCGAATTCGCTGGCTTCCGTCATAGCTGTCCCAGTCATGCCGGCAAGTTTTGGATACAAACGGAAGTAGTTCTGAAAGGTGATTGACGCGAGTGTCTGGTTTTCATGTTGGACTGTTACATCTTCCTTTGCTTCCAATGCCTGGTGCAGACCCTCTGAAAAGCGACGACCTTCCATCATCCGACCAGTAAACTCGTCGATGATAACGATGGCATCGTCCTTGACGATATAATCAGTGTCCCGTTGGAATAACGTGTGCGCGCGCAACGCTTGTTGGACATGATGGACCAGTGACACATTGGTAATGTCGTAAAGGTTAGCACCCTCCAACATGTTCATTTCGCCAAGTAGACGCTCGACATTTTCTGTGCCGACTTCGGTGAGTGTGACCGTCTTCTGTTTTTCATCTTTTTCGTAATCTTCGGGTGCTAGTTGGGGAATGATCTTGTCCACTGATCCATAAAGCTCGGCGGCGTCCTCCGCCTGACCGGAAATGATAAGTGGGGTGCGCGCCTCATCGATGAAAATATTGTCGACCTCGTCGACGATCGCAAAATTGAAATCCCGTTGCACCATTTCTTCGATGCGGAACTTCATATTATCGCGTAAATAATCAAACCCGAATTCGTTGTTGGTACCGTAGGTTACATCGCACGCATAAGCTTTCTGACGTTCCTCGTCATCGAGGCCGTGTACGATACAGCCGACGGTCAAGCCAAGAAATTTGTATATTTCGCCCATCCATTCCGCGTCGCGTGAGGCTAGATAATCGTTCACGGTGACTACATGGACACCTTTGCCCGTAATAGCGTTGAGATACACTGGAAGCGTCGCAACAAGCGTCTTACCCTCACCCGTCCGCATTTCGGAAATTTTGCCCTGATGAAGAACCATTCCGCCCAGAAGTTGAACGTCATAATGGCGTTGACCAAGTGTGCGCTTCGCCGCTTCGCGAACGGTTGAGAATGCAGGGACAATCAAGTCTTCTAGCGTTTCACCATTCCCATGCCGATTGCGTAATTCTTCCGTGCGCCCAAGTAACTCGTCATCTGTGAGCTTTTCGACGTCGGCTTCAACAGCGTTTATCTGGGCGATGATCTCTTGTAGACGTTTGACCTCGCGATCGTTGGCGCTGCCAAATAGGCTCTGCGCAATCGACTGTAACATCCGAATTCCTCAGACTAGGCAACCACCAGTCAGCTGGCGGCGCGGCGCAACATTAGCATAAACGTGAATTGCCGCACACATATGCAGCATCTCTGTGCAAGTCAACGCGAACGGCAGTCATATCACTGGATTATTACAAAAAATACGTTATTTCCATTGCGCTGATGCAAATTTCGCTCTGGAACGGTTATTAAGCACTTGGTGTGGCCGGAATCCGGCTCTTATAAAAAGGAATTTATGATGTATGTTGCGCGCTTTGTAGTGGTGACCGCCACTCTTACTCTTTTCGGTCAGTTCACTCTTGCCCAGACCATTGCCGGTCAATCAAATCCTGTAGTTGCTGTGGTAAACGGAGAAACAATTCGCCGCACAGATTTAAATACAGCAAGGGCGCGCCTTCCGGAGCAATACCGTAGCCTGCCAATGAAGAAGCTGTTTCAACCCTTGCTGAATCAGCTCGTGCGCACAAAAATCCTCGCCTTGGCCGCGAGAGCAGAAAAGCTTGATCAAACCGACACTCACAGGAAACGCCTGGTATTTGCCGAGGAACGACTTCTGGAGGAGACCCTGCTCAAACGGGAAATCGCGGCTAAGGTCACTGAAGAGGCACTTCGTGCGGGTTACAAAGAGGCTGTCGCTAATTTCTCGCAGAAAGATGAGGTGCGCGCGCGCCACATTCTTGTAAAAACGGAAAGTCAGGCTCGAACAATCATTAATAAGCTAGCTGGGGGGGCGGATTTTGGCACCCTCGCGCGGGACAGATCCATCGGACCATCAAAGGTTCGTGGTGGAGACTTGGATTATTTTGGCCGCGGGCAAATGGTTCCCCAATTTGAAGAGGCTGTATTTGCGCTTAAAAAAGGAGAATATACGAAAGAGCCGGTGTTTACACAGTTCGGCTGGCACATAATCAAGTTAGAGGAAAGGAGACGGTCCAAACCGCCGGTTCCCAAAGAATTACGTGCCAAGATTAAACGCAACCTGACGCAAAATGTTGTGTTGAATTTAGTCAATAAATTGACCGAGAAAGCAAAGATAACACGATTTGAAATCGATGGGGCTGCGCCGCGACTGCGCCGGATACAGCCGTCAGAACAAAAATAAATCAATCATAAAAAGCCCTTCTATAAACTATAAATTCCTAATCTCTTGCGCGTTCGTGATTTAAAACCGATGAGTTATGCTGGGACACAAAAGTCATCAATAGGGCTTGAGGGCGAGTGATAATCGTTAGGAAAAACGAAAATGGAATACGGATCAACGAAGTTTGATTATGTCATCCTCGGTGGCGGGTCTGCGGGTTGTGTGATGGCAAACAGGTTGTCAGCTAGCGGCAAAAACCATGTTCTACTGGTTGAGGCTGGTGAGGATTATCCCCCCGGAAACGAGCCTAGGGATATGCTGGATTCATACCCAATGGGCGCATCCTTCAATCCCGCCTATCACTGGCGTGGTTTGCAGGTTCGGCTTGGCCACGTTCCATCAAACGCCGTCGACAGTGTGGTCCCAAGATTTATGGAACAGGCCCGGGTAATAGGCGGTGGTTCGTCGATTAATGCGCAAATGGCAAATCGCGGCGCGCCGATGGATTATGATGAATGGTCGAAGCTCGGTGCTCGCGGCTGGAACTGGGAGAATGTTCTGCCGTATTTTCGGAAACTTGAAAGTGACCAGGATATTCAGGACGAATTCCATGGCAATGAAGGCCCGGTCTCCATCCGGCGAGTGCCTGAGTCAAATTGGCCGGGTTTTGCCAAAACGGTTGCGGCGGTTCTGACAGATACAGGGCTAAAGGCATTAACGGATCAAAACGGTTTGTTTGAAGACGGTTGGTTTGCCTGTACGATTTCAAACAAAGACGAAACGCGCGTCTCTGCGGCTATGGGATATCTGGATTTTGATGCCCGTAACCGAGAAAATCTACATATACTTTCGGAAACAACCGCAGAAAAGTTGCTGTTTAGTGGCAATACAGTCACCGGAGCCATGGTCAAAGGAAAAAGTGGTCAACTCACCCTGTCGGGCGAGCGTTTCATCGTTTCGGCTGGCGCCCTTCATACACCGGTCCTGTTAATGCGCTCAGGTATTGGCCGGGCAGATCATCTCAAAAATTTTGGTATCCCTGTTGTTGCGGACAGGCCTGGGGTTGGTGAGAATTTGAATGAACACCCGACGATAGCTGTGTCCGCTTATCTGGCATCCGATGCGCGATTATCTGATGAGACGGGTACCCGGCGTCACGCGCAAATAGGATTTCGATATTCGTCCGGTCTTGATCAGTGTGCTCCCGGCGATATGTATGTTTCCGTGACCGCTAAATCTGCATGGCACGCGGTCGGGGTGCGATTGGGATCGTTCCTCATGTGGTGCAATAAACCCTATTCCCGGGGCCGTGTTCAGCTTGCTGGCAAAGACCCCTCGGCTGAGCCTGACGTAGATTTCAGTCTGCTAAAAGATCGCCGCGATTACGAGAGACTAGCTGATGGGGTGCGCCGTATGGCGGGATATTTCAGCCATCCCCTTTTGAACGGAATTTCGAGGGACGCGTTTCCAAGTTGTTATTCCGAGCGGGTCAGAAAAATCGGTGCGGTCAACACAAAAAATCGTATTCTTACCAGTATACTAGCTGCGATTATGGACGGACCAGGCCCGCTGCGCCGTGCAGCAATCAAAGGGTTTATTACAAAGGGGTGCACTCTTTCCCAACTTCTAGCCGACGAAAAGGCGATGGAGGATTATATTCGAGATGGAGTAACTGGCTGCTGGCATCCGTCTGGCACCGCAAAAATGGGTGCTTCAGACGATGTCATGGCCGTAACAAGCCCTTTTGGAGAAGTTTATGGTGTCAATGGGCTGACGGTCTGTGATGCGTCCATATTTCCCTGTGTACCCCGGGCAAATACAAATATCCCAACAATAATGTGTGCAGAAAAAGTTGCCGACGGATTGTTAAGCAACGACAAACATTTATAGACTGTCTACCACTGTTATTTCCCGCAATTTAGATTTGCGTTAGACTCAAAGCCAGTTCTCATCCAGAGGTAATTTCCAAAAGATGGACAAAAAGGCTCCATTAGCGCCCACTCGGTTCCCTGACATTCCGGCTATTCCCGGGGTTAAGATTGCGGCAGGCGCCTGTGGCATAAAACACAAGGACCGTAAGGACGTTCTGTTGGCGACATTCAAGAGCGGTACGCAAGTAGCCGGGATCTTCACCAAGTCAGAGACAGAGGCGGCCCCAGTATCCTGGAGCCGCCGCCAAGCTGTTTCTGGACGCGCCCGGGCATTGATAGTTAATGCTGGCAACGCGAATGCTTTCACCGGACAGGCTGGCGAAAGTTCCGTGAGCCGCACCGTTGAAAAAGGTTCGGCTGTCCTGAATATTCCGAAGACGCAGATATTCATCGCTTCCACCGGGGTAATTGGTGAAAGGTTACCCGACGACAAGATCACGAAAGCTCTACCGGACCTTAAAAAACGGCTCGGAACTAAAAACTGGAAAAATGCAGCATCCGCCATCACGACGACTGATACCTTTGAAAAGGGGGCTTGGCGGAACGCACGGGTAGGCGAGACGGTAGTGACAATAGGAGGTATTGCCAAAGGGTCGGGGATGATAGCGCCCGACATGGCGACGATGTTATCGTTCATTTTCACCGACGCGAAGATCCCGGCACCTATCCTGCGCACAATGCTGCGCCGCGGGGCTGATCAGTCTTTTAATTCTATTACCGTTGATGGTGATACATCGACCAGTGATACCGTCCTGTTGTTTGCCACCGGCGCGGCCAATCATAGCGTTGTCAGGAATGTTCGAGATCCCAAACTTCGCGAATTTGAAACGGCATTAGAGGAAGTGATGAAAGACCTGGCCCATCAGATCGTTCGGGATGGCGAGGGTGCGACAAAGTTCGTTACCATAAACGTTATTGGTGCCAGATCCGCTAAGGCTGCCAGGAAAGTAGGAATGGCAATCGCAAATTCTCCCCTCGTCAAAACTGCCATCGCCGGAGAAGACCCCAATTGGGGTCGTGTTGTGATGGCAGTGGGAAAATCCGGCGAGGAAGCGAACCGCGACCTCCTCAAAATAGGTATTGGTGGCATAGTTGTTGCGGAGGACGGTATGGTGGTTTCAGGATATGACGAAGCGCCCGTTGCAAAACACATGAGGGGCCAGAATATAGATATTGATGTCGATCTGAAGGTTGGTCGGGGCACCGCAACTGTCTGGACGTGCGATTTGACGCATGGCTATATCTCCATTAACTCGGATTACCGATCCTGATCCGCCTTGGATCATGCCAACCTATATCCGATGACCCATCTTCCGATCGTACTTGTGGCCGCCGTGGCGCTTTTAGATCGCGACGGCCGTGTACTGATTTCTCAGCGCCCTCAACTGAAATCAATGGCCGGTCTTTGGGAGTTTCCGGGTGGCAAGATTGAAGACGGAGAAACGCCGGAAGAAGCTCTAATCCGTGAACTACGCGAAGAACTGTCGGTTGAAACTGTTGAGAGCTGTTTGGCTCCGTTCACTTTTGCATCACATGAATATGAGACATTTCACCTACTCATGCCCCTCTATGTCTGCCGAAAATGGAATGGGCACATAACTCCAATGGAGAAACAACAAATTCGGTGGGTCATGCCAAACCAATTGAACCAGTATTCCATGTTACCTGCCGACAAGCCGCTGGTCGCCATGCTGCGGGATTACCTGTGATGTGCGTTTAAGCGCGTCGAAAGGTAATGCTCTAGGCGATGTCCGAAAGTGCGGATTTCTTGGAGTCTGTTTCAGATGCTTTGGCAGCTATGACTGTAAATTTATAATACTGTATTTAATTTTAGTTATCTTGATCAATTTACCCGCGAACGTTTAATTAATTGATAAATTAGAAGGGTATCCAATGTTTAAAACTATACTAACAATTGGAATTATGATCTTTTTAGCTGGCTGCACTGAAGAACGCCCAATTATAATCAAAGCCGCTCCTTTAATATGTGATCCGGAAAAGCGTGAATTAACCGACCTACTGAGTCAAAACGCCCTCTCCTCACAAGAGGACGCACGTTTGAGACACTTGTCATTGAAGTTAGGTCATTCGTTCTTAAGAAAAAAACCAAAGGACCCATTTTACGCTGGGTATTCGAGACCGGTTGAATATGAGTTGGTCCCAAACCTGAACTTTAAAATGGGCCCAATTTGTAAATAATACCTATAAAAAAATGCAACCCTGCTGGGTATGGATTTCCCCTATTGCGCTTGCTCTGCTGGCGGCTATTTTCATTTGGGGGATCCGGGAGACGGCAGACAAAGACGCTGCTGTAGTGGAGGTGATTGCATGAGGTTAAAGGACCATGAGCGATATCGATAGGACGAACGTTCGGCGTGGCTGGATTGTCGTTGCCATCTGTTGCGTTGCAATGGCATTTACGTTCGGCGCACGCTCTTCGGTCAGTATGGTACTTCCCCTATGGCAGGCAGAGCTGAACTGGAGTGGTTCGCAGGTCGCGCGTGGTGCCTCAGTCGTGTTTTGTATGATGGCAATCGGCTCTCCAATCGCAGGTAATCTGATGGACCAGTATGGTGCTAGGATTGTAATAGCGTGTGGGCTGTTGGCGCTTGCCGTTGGTGTTGGTGGAACATCGTACGTGTCCGATCCGTTACATTATATTGTTCTGTTCGGGATTGTTGGTGGTGTTGGCTGGGCATCGGTGTCAATACCGATCGTTACCGCTGCTGTCTCCGGTTACTTCAAACGGTGGCGGGGCTTGGCGATCGGGGTGGCGGTTTCCGGTGCCTCTGGTGGACAACTACCGGTTCTATCGGGCATTGGCATCATGATTGCGACAATAGGCTGGAGGAATTCCTATCAAATTCTCAGCATTATAATCGCGACACTGGCAATCCTGGTATTGCTTCAGTTTAAACCTCCACGGCAGGTTAGTGCGGATGATAAAAGCCCGGCCGACGCGGGGGGGAGTGACACTCTATTCGCGCGCCTTCAATTCCTGTTCGTTAATCGAACGTTTTTGTTGCTGCTAGGTGCCTTTACCCTGTGTGGTTTCACGACGGCAGGCGTCATTGATATATTTTTCATCCCCTATGCTCTTTCGTGTGGGTTTACACTGGTAGAAGGGTCGGCTGCATATGGTATTCACGGCCTTGGGAATTTGGTCGGCGTTATTCTGTGTTCGTGGATGGCGGATCATGTTCACCGGCCACGCCTCCTTGCTAGTTTGTTCTTTCTTCGCGCGCTGGCTTTTGTCCTGCTTTTGTTTATTTCGGCAGATATAAGCGTCCTTTTCATTTTTGCCGCAATATTTGGCATATTGAACTTTGCCACTTTTCCTGTAATCGCCAATATAGTCGCGACTCATATTGGTGTAAGGATAATCGGGCTAACGTTGGGGTTGCTATTTGGCGGACATTCACTTGGTGCCGCGGTAGGGGTGCTCATCGGCGGTTGGATGTTTGACCTATCCGCGAGGTATGACTGGATTTGGTGGTTCTCTGTTGGGTTGGCGGCGCTAGCTGGTGTTTGTGCGATATTGGTGCGAGAAACTCCAAAGATGCCAGCTACGCCTATCCCTGCCACCGCGTGAACATTACCCCGCTGGATCGGCCTTTTCCCCTGCAGATGTTTCCTTCGCCTCTAGCGCTTTCGCTAGCGACATGTCGCCGCTACCAGGGCGCAGCGCATGTTGCTGACTGACATGTGGAGCCCAGCCGGCCAGCCAGATGATCTGGAAGGTTGCGGGGATGCGACCATTCACATCAATAAAAAGATCCCGGTATCGGTCTGCCGCGGCAAATAAAGTATCCCGTCTCAGGAAACCACGATTTCTGCTGGTTACTGAATTGGTTTCACCCATACCACGCAAATCGTGCATCAGTCCGAACATATCGTCATAGGTCACTGTGAGAGTATCCGTATCTACCACGGGTAAAGCAAAACCGGCTCGTTGCAACAAGGAGCCTGCGTCGGTTACCCCAGCAAATGGTGAAGTGCGCGGGCTGGTTCCGCCTGTCGTCTCCGCTTCTGCTTCGATAAATGCCCGACGTAGCTCAATCAGGGTATCGCCCCCCAGCATTGCCGCGAGGAACATTCCGTCTGGCATTAAAGCCTGGCGGATTTGCAGCAGTGCCCCGGGGAGGTCGTTGGCCCAATGAAGTGTGAGCGTCGAAGTTACAAGCCCAAATGATTGCTTAGCGAACGGCAGAAATTCTTCATCCATCGCCACGGGCATAAGGTCCCCAGTCGCCCTCAGCCGCGCATCCGCAAGGTCCGCTGTCACTCTTTGTGCTGGAATTTGTCCGGGATCAAGGCCTTCGAGTCCGCCTGCGATGTCTAAGACCCTTTCGAATGGCCTGTTAACATCTTTTAATCGATCGATCAGTCTTTCTGATATCTTGCGATGCAAAAAATCGTGAGAACCGGACATCGTTGCTGCCCGTTGCCGATGGCGCCGGACGGCCCTCCGGTCAAATATAATAATGTCTCCCATTATTCAGGGAACATAAGCTGGTTTGGTAGAAGACGACAGTGAAAGCGTGTTTTGTTGGTTGACGAGAGACGTGTTGTGTTGACTTTAATTTATTCCTCTCATGCCCGGTTGCCCGTGTTCATATTCTTCCACAATATAGTATAAAGAGGTACCATCGAAGCTGGCGATTGCTGGGATCGCATACCGATATCTCGATGATGGCTAGAAATAGGTGGCGTTTGCACGTTTACAATTGCCGGGATAGTCGAAGAAGGGGATCAGACAGTGGTTGCAGTTGAAATCTATTCCAGCATGTTCTGCCCGTTTTGCGCTCGCGCGAAGCATCTGCTGGGCCAAAAAGGGGTTGAGTTTACCGAAATTGATGTTGACGTGGACCCGGCCCGACGCAAAGAAATGCAAGAGCGTGCTAACGGCCGCTACACGGTACCTCAGATTTTTATTGGTGGTTATCATGTTGGCGGGTCCGATGACCTTGATTCACTAAATCGTGAAGGAAAACTGAGCGAAATGCTCAACCCATCTTGATGTCTGCTTGTTTTCGCCTTGCCTGCGTTCAGGTCAACGCCAAAAACGAATTGGTTGCCATCTTTGAATTTACCTCTGAGTTGATCGAAAATGCGGTGCCCTCGGCATTTACCTGCAGAACGGGATCTGCGCACTGGCACGTGCTTCTCCAGGCCCGCGCCATAGAGACGGGGTGTTGGGTTTTTGCCGCCGCATAGTGCGGAAACTACTCGGCGGGACGACAAACTTACGGTCATGCTCTAATTATTGATCCGTGGAGAGCCATCGTCTCTGAAGCAGGAGATAAACCTGGTTTAATCACGGCGGATATTGATGTTTCTCGGGTTACGGAGGTTCGACGGGCTATCCTGGTACTCGCAAATGCCCGACGTTTCAATTGCGCGGCGATCAAACCGGATACAGAGTAGCGCCCTGCTTGTCGTTTGGGCGGACGGCGACAATACGCTGTATTGCTGCTGGCGCAGGTGAGTGCACTGTTGCAAATTCATAAGCGATGATATCCAGTGTTTTACCACACACATCAAGCAGTTCGCCACGCCGTAGCAAAAATTCAGGGTTTCTGGGTTTGCCAAATTTTTCGTTTCCGGTCGCGAAGGTTTCGTATATGAGAACGCCGCCAGCAGACAGGCTATCTAACAAAACCGGGAATAATGGCCGGAATAAATAGTTACACACAACAATCCCATCGAAGGTACGGCCCGGCAACGGCCAGGCGCTGCCATCCTCTAAATTAGCTTCCAAGGCCTCCAACTCGTCCGTTGTGGGCAGCCTTGAAATATCCCGGTCCAGTGCTGTAACGCGGTGCCCGCGCGCGGCAAAATGGGCAGCATGGCGACCTGTGCCACAAGCCAGATCGAGCACGCTGCCGCCCTTCCGGATGAGCGGCGCGAAACGCAAAACCCATGGAGAGGGCGGGGTATTAAGTGACAATTCAGCCATGTCATATCGTTAACATGTTGAAATACAAATAGAAAATAAGACTTGGAAAATGCTGAATCTTCCTTAGTTTCTGTATCATGATTGTAATAGATGTTAAGTGTGGCAACGGCCACGTGTTCGAAGGCTGGTTTAAGGATAACTCGTCATTTGATGAACAGGTCGAAGCAGGAGCGGTATCATGCCCGGAATGCGGGGATGTTTTGGTAGAACGTGCAATGATGGCTCCACGTCTCGGGGGTATGCGAAAGGGTAAAGATGACGCCGCGCCTAACGCAGCTATGTCGCCAACGGATGGTAAGTTGAATGAATATATAGAAGCCATCTACGAGCTGAAGAAACATGTTGAGGAAAACAGTGACTATGTGGGTGACAAGTTTTCCGAGGAGGCTCGCAAGATACATTATGGGGAAACGGAGGCACGTTCTATTCATGGCGAAGCCACCCCTGAGGAGGCCGAAGAATTAAACGAAGAGGGGGTCGACTTTCAGCGCATTCCCTGGCCTGGAAAAGCCGACGCATAGGCGTATTGCCTGAGGTGCTTACCTAACGCCAGCCATAATATAATTCACCGAAACGTCTTCAGACAAACGCCAGAGGTGGGTAATCGGATTAAAGGTAAGGCCGGCTATATCGTTAACCTCAATGTTGTTGCGGCGCAGCACTCTTGCGATTTCTGAAGGGCGTATGAATTTATGCCAGTCATGGGTACCCCGTGGCAGCCAGCGCATGATGTACTCCGCCCCAACGATCCCCAAGAGAAATGATTTAGGGGTCCGATTCAACGTAGCGAGTATGATTGTGCCCTCGCTGCCGGTCATCATGGAACAAGCTTCTAAAAAGAGATTGATGTCGCGGACGTGTTCGACGACTTCTAACGCGACTACGACATCGAATTTCTGTCCAGAACGGGCCAATTCCTCTGGCGTGATTGCACGGTAGTCAATGTTGACGCCAGAGCGTTCGGCATGCGCTGCGGCGATTTCTATATTTTGTGAAGAAGCGTCGATCCCCGATACTGAGGCACCCAACCGAGCAAGCGGTTCGGCAATTAAACCGCCGCCGCAACCCACATCCAGAATATTAAGTCCGTTGAGCGGGAGGGCGGAACGGGGATCACGATCAAAATGCATGCAGAGGAAGTCTCGTATATATGCCAAGCGAATGGGATTAAATTTATGCAGCGGTTTGAATTTTCCTTTTGGATTCCACCATTCATCCGCCAAACTTGAAAACTGATCGACCTCGTCTTTGTCGATTGTCGTACCCTGTTTGATAGCCATGGCCCCGATGCTGCCTTACTTGCCTGTTTAGATACTTCCGAGTATGTATCCGCCCGCGTTGCCGGGAGCAAGTTAGCCAGTACTGGAAATTCCAATTGTAAATGGCTTTAGGAGTTTCGGCCGACCTAGGTGTGGCAGTATAACGCGGTTGTTGTTTGAGGACTCACAATGGCACGTATTGTGCAAAAATTCGGCGGGTCATCGGTGGCCGACCTCAATCGAATTCGGATGGTAGCGGAACGCGTTAAACGTTCAGTTGATGGCGGGGACGAGGTTGCGGTCGTTGTTTCCGCAATGGCAGGCACGACAAATCAGCTGGTTGAATGGACCCGCGCAATTTCGCCAATGCATGATGTCCGTGAATACGACGTTGTAGTCTCGGCTGGGGAGCAGGTGACCGTAGGCCTGATGGCAATGGCATTACAGAACATCGGTGTTGAGGCGCGTTCTTGGTTGGGCTGGCAGATGCCTATGGAGACCGATGATGTGCACGGCCGGGCTCGTATTATGCACGTTCACGCTGAAGAGATAGTTCGCCGTTTCGAGCGAGGGCAGGTGGCAGTAATGGCTGGATTTCAGGGGATAGGTTCAGATAACAGGATAACGACACTTGGCCGGGGCGGCTCAGATACATCGGCGGTGGCGCTCGCGGCTGCTATTAACGCCGACAGATGTGATATCTTCACCGATGTTGACGGCATATATACAAGCGATCCCCGGATTGTTAATCGTGCTCGAAAGCTCGACAAAATTACGTATGAAGAAATGTTGGAAATGGCGTCGTTAGGCGCAAAGGTTCTTCAGACCCGTTCGGTTGAGCTAGCCATGAACCAAGGGGTCCGGTTGCAAGTACTTTCGAGCTTTGTTGATGTACCCGGAACCCTAGTCGTAGGTGAGGAAGAGATCGTGGAAAAGAAAATTGTCAGTGGTATCGCCCACAGCAGGAACGAAGCTAAGATTACGCTCGTAAGAGTGCCTGACAATCCAGGGATTGCCGCGGCCATCTTTGGTCCCTTGGCCGAGGCTAGCATCAATGTTGATATGATCGTGCAAAATGTTTCCGAAGATGGCAGGGCAACTGATCTCACATTTACGGTTCCCAAGGACGATCTTGCTAGAACCCTTGAGGTTCTTGAGAGTGTAAAGAAAGAACTTGGGTTCGAGCGGGTGGTCGGCGACCCGGACGTCGTCAAAATATCGGTGGTTGGTGTTGGCATGCGAAGTCATGCTGGCGTCGCAACGCGAATGTTTCAGGCACTAGCTGAAAAAGGAATAAATATACAGGTGATCTCTACCTCGGAAATTAAAATCAGCGTGCTGGTTTCAGAAGCCTATACTGAATTGGCCCTTCGTTCACTTCATACGGCCTATGATCTGGATGCGTTGTAGGTCAGAATCCGATGGAAATGGATGCAGCAAAAGACCAACTTAAAGGGCTCTGGCAACGGGGTTGTCGGTTTTTAGGCACAGATTACGCCATACTAGGCGGGGCCATGACTTGGGTGTCGGAGCGGAATCTTGTTGCAGCGATTTCTAACGGTGGCGGATTCGGGGTCATTGCGTGCGGCGCGATGACATCCGAACTTCTTGATTCCGAAATCACCGCCACTGCGGCAATGACCAATAGACCGTTCGGGGTGAATCTCATAACCATGCACCCTGACTTGAATCAACTAATCGATGTCTGTATCCGGAAGCAGGTTGGGCACATAATTTTGGCTGGTGGTCTGCCAGGCGGTTCCACAATCGAGAGGGCTAAATCCGACGGTGCTAAGGTGGTTTGCTTTGCGCCAACCCTAGGTCTCGCCAAGCGTTTAATCCGGCAGGGCGCGGACGCGCTTATAATAGAAGGTGCAGAGGCAGGCGGGCATATTGGTCCTGTGTCCACCAGTATTCTTGCTCAGGAAATATTACCACACATTAAGGAAGTGCCCGTTTTCATAGCGGGCGGTATTGGTAGGGGAGACGTAATCCTAGCCTATCTCGAGATGGGTGCTTCAGGTTGCCAGCTTGGAACGCTTTTCGTATGTGCCGATGAATCAATCGCACATGAAAAATTCAAAAATGCCTTTATTCGAGCGTCTGCGCGGGATGCCGTTCCGTCTGTTCAACTCGACGTTCAGTTTCCGGTAATTCCGGTGCGGGCGCTGCAAAACAATGCTACGCGGGAATTCCAGCAAATCCAACGTGAAGCCATCGTTGCCGTTCAACGTGGTGCGATCGATAAAGAAGCCGCTCAGCTGAATATTGAGCATTACTGGGCAGGCGCATTGCGGCGCGCTGTCGTGGACGGAGATGTTGAAACCGGTTCCCTGATGGCCGGCCAAAGCGTAGGGATGGTGAAAGATATAAAACCGACCGCCGAAATTATTGCAACCCTTGTTGGCGAAGCGGTCTACGCGCTTGAGGGTAGGGAGTGATTCTGGCTTTTAGGGCCAAAGCCGACACGTTTTCTGGGTTCAATTAAAATTCAATAATTTTGTGTGAAGCCAGTTTCGCATTGATATTTAATAGTTTTTTTTGCTATTTCTCAGTGACTACAGGGTGACAGGGAGAGGCCAACACTGCTTTTGGCCTTGAAACGCCGGCAATACAATTGATGTAAAGATCAAATCCTGCTGGCGTTACCCGGTCTGGAGTGCACGTGGGGACGCTCTGGGATGAGCGCAAAGAAATTGAACGTATCTAGGAATTTCAATACGGTGGAACTTGGCGCGATGCTGTGCGAGGTGCGCGAGAACCTCGGCCACAATCTGGAAAACGTCGCTCAAGAGCTTAAAATCCGTCTCGATTACCTGCAGGCGATAGAGTCCGGGCAATTGTCCGATCTTCCTAGTAATGTCTACGCAAGCGGTTTCACCCGAACTTATGCTGAGTACCTTGGGCTTGAAGGTGATGAAATTGTCCGACAATTCAAAGCCGCCGGTGTAACGATCAGTGATAGAACAAACTTAAATTTGCCCTCGCCGGTGGAAGAGGGCCGCTTGCCTACAGCAAAAATACTGTTACTAGGAGGCTTGATTGCGGTGGGGGCTTATGGGGGCTGGTATCTGTTTTCTGCCCAAGGCTGGGATCCCACTCGGGGGGTTTCCAAGTTACCAAACGAAATGTCCGTTCTCATAGAAAAGACTAAAAATGGGGTAGAACGAAAGTTTGATCGGCCACGAACACCGGAGGCTATGCCGGTATTAAAGTCGGTGGGATCACCTTCCTCCGCTCCCGGGTTGCTCCTAAAAGGGAAAGATCAACCACCAGCCAGAGCTGAAACAAATATACCCGGCCCAGGGTCGGTGCCATCTCAAACGCCACTAATAGCGTCAGCGCAAACTCAGACTACTGTCGCGCTCCCGAATGCACCGGGGGTAATACAGAAAACTTTGTCGCCCTTCACCGTGGTCCATGCAATTGCCGACAGTTATGTCTACGTAAGGTGTGCAGATATATTGCTGTTCTCCGGGCTGCTGCGTCGCGGCGCCGTTTACAAAGCCCCTTCATGTCTCGAGCTGACATTGTCTACGGGGAATGCGGGTGGGTTGCAGATAAGTAGTGGTGAAAAAGTTTCAGCCCCACTTGGATTAAGCGGCGAAGTTCGACGCAATATTCCACTAAATGGTGTAAAGCTATTCCGCCGTCAGGACTAGTGCAAACGATGGTGTGTTTGGTAGCGTAAGCGAATAGTCTATACACTCGCTCAACTAGTCCTTAATACCACTTTAAGTTTTAAAACTTTTTAAATAGAAAAGAGCTATGGTCTCTCTTCAACCCGTCCGCGGTACACACGATCTGCTATCTGATGAGGCGAGGCGGGCACGCTACATCACAGAAATTGGGCGGTCCATAGCGGAACGTTATGGCTTTGAAGAAGCTGTGACTCCAATCTTCGAATTCAGTGACGTATTTGCGCGAACCTTGGGTGAAACGTCAGACATCGTCACCAAGGAAATGTATACATTTACCGACAAGGGTGGAGATCAGGTGACCCTTCGACCGGAAGGGACGGCCGGCATCGCGCGTGCGTTTATCTCCTCGGGTCTAAGTCAGAGTTTGCCGCAAAAATTTTTCTACGCTGGTCCTATGTTTCGCTATGAACGTCCGCAAAAGGGCCGGCTTCGTCAGTTTCACCAGTTTGGAGTAGAACTACTTGGCGTGAAAGAACCAGCTGGAGATGTGGAAGTAATAGCACTTGGCGCCAGTATTCTGGACCATCTCGGGATTAAGGGGATTACGCGGCTTGAGCTTAACACTCTGGGCAATGCGGAAAGCCGCGCGGCATATCGCGCGGCGTTGGTCGAATACTTCAATGATTTTCGCGCGCAACTATCCAAGGACAGTCAAGACCGCCTAATTCGTAACCCGCTCCGCATACTTGATTCGAAAAACGAAGGAGATCAAAAAATTATCGCTGGCGCTCCGCACCTCGACGAGGTTCTGGACTCAGAATCGAAGGAAATTTTTGCGTCAGTGTGTTTGGGCCTAGATACTCTCGATATACCTTGGAAACGGAATGCGCGACTTGTTCGTGGGCTTGATTACTATTGTCACACCGCATTTGAATTTACTACTGATGGGCTTGGTACACAGACCGCTGTCCTCGCCGGGGGTCGTTATGATGGGCTTGTGGAACAGATGGGCGGTCCGCCAACACCGGGCGTGGGATGGGCGTCCGGGGTAGAGCGGCTATCCATGCTTATTAAGGATGCGCCAGAAAGAATACGCCCGATTGCGGTTGTCCCGCTGGGCGAAGCCGCAGATGTGTTGGCGCTTAGTCTTACCGAGGCGCTCCGCCGAGATGGAATTTCGGTTGACATAGCGTACCGTGGTAATTTGAAGCGCCGGATGAAAAGGGCTAATAGCATAAATGCCTGTGTTGCTGTGATTATTGGCGACGAAGAGCTGGCGCAATTGTCTGCCATGGTGCGAGATCTCGATTCGGGTAATCAGCAACTGGTTTTGCTTGAAGACTTGTCGTCTCATCTCCGACAGTTTCTTTAGTTTCATGATGACCGATCAGCGGATTTTAGATCCTCTCGCCGACTTCGAGCTAATAGTTGGATAAGTTTGGTGCAACCCCTGATAGGCCTTTTGTTTTTGGAGTTAAAATGCCCAAATTTCTATTAATTTAAGTTTCTTCAGAGTCCAATCCTTTCATTTGAAGACTGTTTAGAATAATAAAAAATTTCTGGAGTATGTGATTTGAGCTTGGATGAACGACTAGATCAGATTATCTCTCGTTACGCGGAGTTAACGAGCCTGATGGCTGACGGTGATGTCGTTGATTCCGAAGAATTCGTTCGTATGTCAAAAGAATTTTCCGAGCTCGATCCGATTGTTTCCAGTATTCAGCAAATAAGAGATGCGCAGGAGGAAGCGGCCAGTTTAGCGGATCTTATTGCAGATTCGGAAACAGAAGATGATTTGAAGAAAATGGCAGAGGAAGAGTTTCAAAAATTACGGTCACGTATTCCTGAACTGCAGCAAAAACTGCAGATCATGTTGTTGCCAAAAGACAGTGCCGACGACAAAAACGTAATTGTTGAGGTGCGCGCCGGTACCGGCGGTGATGAAGCCGGGCTTTTTGCTGCTGATCTTCTGAGGATGTATCAGCGGTATGCTGATAAACACGGCTGGAGCTTTGAGATCATGAATTCGTCCGGTACCGGTATCGGTGGAGTGAAGGAGGCCTCGGTCGAGATAACGGGCAAGGGAGTTTTTGCCCGTTTAAAGTATGAATCTGGAGTGCACCGTGTTCAGCGCGTGCCCGAAACCGAATCCGGCGGGCGTGTGCACACTTCGGCCGCCACCGTGGCGGTCCTTCCTGAAGCCGAGGACGTAGAAGTTCGAATTGAAGAAAAAGACCTACGCATCGATACCTATCGTGCCCAAGGTGCTGGTGGTCAGCATGTTAATACAACCGACAGCGCTGTTCGAATCACCCACCTGCCTACCGGAATCGTTGTACAACAACAGGATGAAAAGTCCCAACACAAGAATCGTGCAAAGGCTCTAAAAATTTTGCGTGCGCGGATTTATGATGCTGAGCGCGAAGCTCAGGCTGCGGCGCGGGCTGAGGATAGGCGGATGCAAGTTGGATCCGGTGACCGGTCTGAAAGGGTCAGGACTTATAATTTTCCGCAAGGGCGCGTGTCCGATCATCGGATTAATTTGACCCTTCACAAGCTTGAGCGCGTCCTCCATGGGGAGGCGCTGGATGAAATCGTTGACGCGTTAACAGCGGAGGAACAAGCCAGAAAGCTTTCTGAGTTTACGTGATGGATTGTGAGCCTACGTTAACCAATCTGGTTTACCGTGCCGTTGCGATATTGAAAGCGGCGGGAGTCCCTGATGCCGGTACTGATGCCCGGGTCCTTGTTACCGAGGCTGCTAGGCTGGACCGAGAAGATCTTTTACGTGATCCAGTTATGGCTCTTGACGAAGAAACAGTGAATTCTTTTGACGTTATGATCGGTCGCCGCTGCAACCGTGAACCTGTATCCCGGATTATAGGTCGGCGGGAGTTTCGAAGTTTAGAATTTCAACTGTCACCCTCGGTTCTCGATCCTCGGCCCGAGAGCGAAATTGTCGTGGAAGCTGTACTTGATTTTGTTCGGCGCCGCAGCGGTAAAATCAGGGTGCTAGATATTGGAACCGGAACAGGGTGCCTGATTTTGTCGATCCTTGCGGAACTACCCGGCGCCACCGGAATTGGAACCGACTTTGATGTAAAAGCTGTGGCTAATGCGTTCGATAATGCGCGACGCTTGGGCTTTTTAAACCGTACTGAATTCTTACATACGTTTTGGGTCGACGGGGTGGTTGGCCGGTTCGACGTGATTGTCTCCAATCCTCCTTATATTCGCACAAATGATATTTCAAAACTTTCTCCCGAGGTGTCCCAGTACGAACCTCGGGCGGCACTCGATGGCGGCGCTGATGGATTAGATGCTTATCGTGCACTCGCATCTCGAGTATCTGACCATCTATCATCGAGTGGAATTGTCATTACCGAAATCGGGGCAGGTCAAAAGACAGATGTTGTTCAAGTCTTTAAAAACCACTCGTTTAAGTTGGTTGACGCTCGGTCAGATCATGCCGGGCATATAAGAAGCCTTTCTTTTGCGCCGACTGGTTAATCAACTCATTAACGTCACCTTTAAAAAAAGGGTTGGAAAGCGTATGATTCCCGACTAGTGTGTTTATGCTGATAACGTGCATAACTAGTTTTTGCCATCGGCCCGTAAACATCCTGCAACGCTGAGCCATTCTCCCGAAGACCGGTAATTGATGGGCGGAACCTCATAGTCTTCGTCGAGCAGGGCGGAAAACATTAAAATAAAATGGAAATAAAGGCGCTATGAGACAGGGCCCGAATCACAAACGCACGAGGGGCCGGGGGAACGGTCGCAAGGGGGGAAACTCCCGGAACCAGGCATTCGAAAGTAATGGACCTGAGGTCAAAGTCCGCGGTAACGCACAGCAGGTTGTTGAAAAATATCTTGCGCTAGCGCGCGATGCTTCATCGACAGGTGATAGAATAGATGCGGAAAGTTACTATCAATTCGCGGAGCATTACTATCGAGTAATGAATGCGAACGCGGCAAGTGAACAACAACAACGACAGCCGCAGAATACTGGTCACGATGGGGATACAGAGTCCGCTCAAACTGTTAGTGCAGCAGAAGCGGGAGAAACATCCCAGTCCCCTCAAGCATCCGGAGGGGAAAATGGTTTGGATGTGCAGAATGGACGGTCGCGTCGTCGGAACAGTCGCGGCAACAATCGTGAAACAGCGACTGGCGAAGACCCCGTGACCCAGTCTGAGCGCGCTCATGCAAAACCTGAAGAACACGTAAAAGAAGACCCAGTAGAGGATGTTGGTACGTGATGTCGGTATAGCTATAAACCGTCTCTGTATAGTCTTAAACCTGCCTAACCTCTGGGAAAGCAATTTCGGGTGGTGGCATGTCTGAACTTCTAATTCATTCTCGTACATACCTAGGTTAAATGTTTTCAGTGCCTCTCAGTACTGCCGCCGCCAGGCCTAGTGTAAAGATTTCATTCAATGTTGGGGCAGCGATGATGGCTGGCCTTTGAATTTATGGCCGAAAGCATATATCGGCTGGGCCTGGTGACCTCTTATCAAGAAGTGGACGGGTGCTTGCACCTATTTAAAATGCAGGCAGTGCCGGGAGCTAACGTTGGCTGATCATGGTCTCGCGCTGAAGATTGGCGACGAGCAGATCAATGCTTGAGCGGCTTGCCTGAAATTTTGTGAGCATTTTGGGCTCAAGCTTTATCCCGGAGGGCATTTTGACGGTAAGCGGGTTGACTTGCCGTCCACCAGCGAGGATTTCATAGTGCAGATGGGGACCGGTTGAACGGCCAGTACTGCCGACATATCCGATAACCTGTCCCTGAATGACACGAGTGCCCCGGGTTACTCCTTTTTTGAAACGACTCATGTGACCATATGCGGTGTCAAATTGACCTGGATGACGAATGCGCAAATATTTCCCATATGTGCCTTTGCGGCCGCGGTAGGAAACCACTCCGTCCCCGGCAGCATATATAGGTGTGCCCCTCGGCGCGGCAAAATCAACGCCACGGTGGACTTTTGTATAGCCCAGCACAGGGTGGCGCCGTTTCCCAAACCGCGATGACAAACGTGCGCCGTCGATCGGTGTGCGAAGGAGTGGCCGCCGGGCGCTACGCCCCTTCTGGTCAAAATACCCAATACGGTTTGGCTGGACGTTGAACCGGTAAAGTGACTTGAGCGTACCCGACAGCACCAGTTTGGCGAAAATAATTTTTCCCTCACGGATAGCGCGGCCCGAATCGTCGACGAACCGTTCATAGGCTACTTCGAAGGCGTCGCCATGTTTGATTTCTCGTTGAAAATCAACATCCCAACTGTAAATCCGTACAAATTCGGTTAGAACTGACACAGGCACTTTTTTGCCTATAGCGGCTTTATAAAGACTTGAACGAATTTGGCCGCGGGCGAAATCCATTCGCCGGGTGAGAGCACGCACGGTTACAGATGCTTTAAAATTCCTGTTTTCGTCCCGGCGCACTGCAATTTGCCGGATGACGCTGGGATTAAGCAGCATTTCCTTTAGATTGTTGTCCTGTGAAAACGTTAAATGTATTCGCTGGCCAATTCGCAGGTTGCGCGGATCGAAAATTGCACTCAACGCATTCACAGCCCCATGCGCGTCAACCCGGATGGCGCCGGCTGACAGCATGATCGACGTCAGTGTATCACCATCGCGAACTTTAAGGCTGCGTATCTTATCCGTTGTTGTGGCCGGGCCATCTTGAGTTGGTGTGACCGACGCTAATATCAGTGAAGGTTTTTTTTGTGGAGCCATTAAAGTTTGTTCGGACTGGAGTTCAGTTGGTTGGATCTCAACCGATTTTTCTGTCAGATTGTCCGGAGACGGCGCAAACGTTACTCCAATGATCAGTCCAACGAGCAGAATTCCCAACCCCAGCTGCAACGCGCCGCAGCCCTCGCGTCCAACGTATGAGAACGATGCATGCCGAGATTTTCGTACAGTATCAACTGACACTCTGACCTTCCAGCGAAGACTGAATAAATGGTAGTAGTCAATAATAACCCAAGTTAACGGAACATTCCCACTCCGTCCACGAACACCTTCTATCTGGGGCTGTTTAATAAGTTTTTGCTCATTCAGGGATAGGTGTGTCTGGTTCTGTTTGGTTCACCGTAATTGTACCGTCCGACTTGACCAGCTTATGCAGTCCCGGAATACTTCCAAAAATTGCGTAAAACAAATTGGTGGGAGCTGGAAGTGTTTAGGTCGGTTGAGACATTTCTGAGACCGAGAACTATTGCCATCGTTGGTGCGTCCGAAACGGGTGGGGGTGGATGGGCCAAGGGGTTATATGCAAACTTCGACTACGAGGGGTTCCCAGCAAAGGTTTATTTAATAAACCCGGGGCGAGACGAACTTTGGGGTCAAACGGTCTACCCGAACTTTGCGTCATTGCCTGAACCAATAGATTTAGCCATTTTTATTATCCCCGCCGAGGCAATTCCGGATGCGGTCGCCGAAGCCGCCGATGCCGGGCTTCGCAATGCGCTGATCTTTGCATCCCGTTTCGGTGAGGGTGGAGACGTTTCGGGTTCTGCTCGAGCGGACGCGTTGCGCAACATTACGTTACACAGTGGTCTCCGCATTTCCGGTCCTAATTGCATGGGCGCAATATCCTTACCAGAGCGGCTGCTGTTTTATCCAACCGCAAGGGTGCGGGGTTTGCCGCGGGGATCTGTGGGGATCATTTTCCAGTCCGGAGGGACGTTTCAGTTTTGGTTAGAACAAGGTGCCGCGAGAGGTCTCGGATATTCCTACGCAATTTCCAGTGGCAATGAACTCGACCTAGATATGGCGGATTATTTAAACTTCTTGATTGAGGATGAAAATACCAAGGTGATTGCGTGCATGGCAGAGGGGGTGCGGCGACCCCACGCGCTTATGGCCGCTGCACAACGAGCCCTAGATGCCGGAAAACCGGTACTGATGCTCAAGGTCGGTCGGACCTTGGCCGGGCAGGAGGCAGCTCAAAGTCACACCGGTGCGCTCGCAACTGATGAAAATATTTTCAAAGCAATGTGTCACAAATACGGGATAGTGCTCGTTGAAACTCTGGACGAGTTGATAGAAACGTCACTCGCATTTTCCTCAGGCCGATTACCCGAGGGTAATCGCGCTGCACTTGTCGGTTACTCGGGCGGTGCAAAGGGATTGTTCATAGATATAGCCGAAAAAATTGGTCTGGAGCTCCCGGAGTTCACTACAGGAACCCAGCACAAGCTCAGAGGACTTATTGATTCCGGGGTGCCTGTGAGCAACCCTCTAGATACTGGTGCAGGTCTCGCGCGACGGTTTGAAGATTTTGCCTACGTTTGTAAAATAGTTGCGGAAGATCCGAATATCGACATGATTTCTGTGCAGGGCCAGCTACCGATGGTTGAAGGCGCTGCCGGCGAACCAGGGCTGTTTCGCCAAATTTGGGACCATACTGCTAAACCGGTGATTGCTCACAACCGGATGTCCCAAAACATCAACGATGTGGGACGGGCCTTTCAGGAAATCGCTCGCGTTCCGTTTCTACAACGATTGCCAGAAGTGGCTAACACGCTAAAGGCGCTTGCTGCCCATGCCGAGCGTCGCCGTCGTGGAGTACCTCAAACATCCCCGTCCGCAGAAGTAACTGACTTAAACCTCTCGGCAGGAGATATTTTGGAACTACGCGGGATTCCCAGGCCTGACACTGGAACGGCGCGGACCACCGCGGAAGTCGGGGGCGTCGCTAGTCGCATCGGATTCCCGGTCGCTATCAAGGTTTTGTCAAAGCACGCCGTTCACAAAACCGAAGTGGGGGGTGTGAAACTGGATATTGTATCGGCTGACTTGGCGATTGCTGCAGCCGAACAAATCCAAAAAAACCTGTGGTCCGCGATTCCCGGGGCCGTCATTGACGGTTTTCAAGTACAGAAAATGGTATCAGGTCTCGAGATGATTATTGGTATACGTGATGATACCCAGTTTGGGCCGTTACTTGCGCTTGGTTTTGGAGGTGTCATTGTAGAAGCCATTCGCGATGTTTCTTTCCGGTTGCTACCGGTTTTCGAAATTGACGTGCGTGAGATGATAGAAGAAGTGAGGGCGAGACCGCTTCTCGGCGCGTATAGAGGTACGCCATGTCGGGATGTGGGCGCACTAATCCGCGCTGTAGTGGGTATAACCGAAGCCTATATGACCCTGAAAAACAGAATATCTGACATAGAAATCAACCCCCTCATTGTCGGTGCAGAAGGTGAAGGTGTTTGTGCCGTTGACATTCGGGCGATACCACGTGAAGGCCCTTAAAGGTTCCACCTAGAGAATTGTAGAAAGGAACTTTCATGGAATATCAGTTGCCGGAGGACTTGCGGCTTCTGCAGGAGACGGTCAGGCGATTCGTGGACCGGGAACTGATCCCTATTGAACAGAATAGCCTCGACGGCCCAAAGCTTAAAGCTTCTGTTCAGGCATCACTGGAGGATAAGGCAAAGGCAATCGGTCTTTGGTTGTATGATGTGCCTGAGGAATACGGTGGGCAGGGTCTCGGTTTGCTAGCCCGTTCTGTCGTCTGGGCGGAGCTTGCCCGAACGGTTGCGCTGCCCTCTCGGAATGTAAACATTTTTGGACCCATTGTTAGTCCCATACTTTACTACCTGAACGAGGAGCAGAAAGAGCGCTACCTGTATCCTGTTTTGGAAGGAAATCTGCGTCACTGTTTTGCCCAGACGGAACCGGATGCGGGGGGAGATCCGGGGGGTATGCGGACCACCGCCATTCGTGAGGACGATCATTATGTAATCAATGGAACGAAGCGATTTATTACGGGTGCAGCCGAAGCTGATTTTGCTCAGGTAATTGCAGCGACAGACCGTGACAAAGGATCGCGCGGGGGTATATCAGCGTTTCTTGTCGATATGAATACACCCGGCGTGAAACTCTTGCGGGCGCAGGAATTGATGATTCATGATCGCCCATGGGAAATTGCGTTTGAAAACGTTCGCGTCCCTTTGACAAATATTATAGGCGAGGAAGGCGACGGCTTTAAATTCGCTCAGAACTGGATCAGTGCCGGCCGGATCCGCCATGGAGCGCGCGGGATCGGTGTGATCGAAAGATGCCTGGAGCTCGGAGCCACCTATGCAAAACAACGCAAAACATTTGGCCACAAACTGGCCGAGCGGCAATCCGTTCAGTGGATGCTTGTCGATTCCTACGCAGATCTGCACATGCTTCGCCTCATGGTTCATGCCGCTGCGGCCAAACACGACGCCGGCGAAGACATTCGTTATGACGCTTACATGGTTAAGTATTTGGGTGACACAAAATCCTTTGAGGCGGCGGATAGATGCATGCAAATCCATGGTGGTCTGGGGTTGGCGACTGATTTACCTATTGAACGTATGTGGCGGGATCAGCGCAGTTTCATCATTACCGAGGGTCCTACTGAGATACTGAAAATGGCGCTCGCCCGCCATGTGATCCGACAGTATGGTGGATGATGGCGTCATTAAGCAGATGCGGGAGTTTTGAGGGGGCGTTGGTGCATGAAAGCACCGCCCATTAACAAAATTTATCCAAATTAAGGATCCGTCCCCATTTTACGAGAGACCTCTTTTTGACTCTCCCTCCAAATTGCGAGATCATTTTCGTATGACCTCACAAGTGCAAGCCACGAGACCTTATCAAGGGAGAAACAATGTTCGATCATTTTGAATGCGTCAAAGTTGAAATGATGAATGGTATAGCCTGGGTTCAGATGAATCGCCCTGAAAAGCGGAATGCGATGAATCCGCAACTCCACGACGAGATGGAAGAAGCGTTGACGCATCTCGAAGTTGACCCCGACTGCAAGGTTGTCGTCATTCGCGGGGCTGGTGGCAATTTTTCTGCTGGTCAGGATCTAAAAATGTTCTTTCGCGAAAACGAAAACAACCCAATTGGAAGAAAGAAAGCACAGCGAGCAGCAAATCGCTGGCGATGGGAACTTCTGTACAACTATGACAAGCCGACGATTGCCATGGTCGAGGGATACTGTGTTGGTGGAGCGTTCATGCAGCTTCTAGCTACAGATTTCGCGCTTGCTGCAGAAGATTCAACATTCTCGTTGTCTGAGGTCAATTGGGGTATTCTGCCCGGCGCACTGGTCAGCAAAGTCGTTGCGGATTCAGTTCTGCCGCGTCACGCGCTTTACTATTGCTGTCTAGGCGACCCGTTTGACGGTATCGAAGCAGCCCGCATTGGCATGATAAATTTTGCGGTACCTAGCGAAAACCTCGAAGCCGAAGTTGAAAAACTAGCTGAAAAGCTGATGGCCAAAAGCCCGCGTGTATTGCGCGCAACCAAGCAGGCTGTTCGAAACGTAAAAACAATGGATTTCTGGCAGTCATATGATTACCTCGCGGAGAAAGGGGCGGCTATTAAGGTTGGGGATCAGGAGGATTCCTACAACACTGGTCTTCGCCAGTTTCTCGACGAAAAGAGCTACAAGCCGACTTTCCAGCCCTTCAAACTTGGAACCCTTATAGAAAAAAAATAAGAGCTTTTGGGGGGCAGAAAACGGCGCAAAGGAATCATTTAAAATGCAGGCGAAGGGGGACCTCCACGCGGAAACGACCGTATATAGACTTATTTAACAAGGGAGGAAAAAATGAATCGAGTCTTTAAATGTAGTGTTATCGGGCTGGCGGCTGTGTTTGTTTTTGTGGCAGGCACGGCGAGCGCGCAGTTCTACAAGGGAAAGCGTCTGACAGTTGTCATCAACTATGGTGCCGGGGGTCCAACAGATGTTGAGGGCAGACTTCTTGCCCGAAATCTGGCCAAACATATTCCCGGCAAGCCGGGAGTAATTGTTAAAAACAGGCCCGGCGCGGGAGGTATAGTCGGAACCAATTTTATGGCCGAGGTTGCAAAACCGGATGGTTTAACCATCGCCATTTTTACGCCGCCCACCATGTCACAGGTGTTGGGTGATCCTGGTTTGCGTGCCGATTTTTCAAAATTTGAATGGCTTGCTGGAGTGGGTCAGCCTCAGGTCTGTTATCTCCGCAAAGACGCCGGCACCAGTGTGACCAAGATCAACGGCTTTAAGGCGGCGGGCATGCGCAACACGTCAAGCCATGATCTCCGCTTGCGGCTCGCTCTAGATCTTCTTGGGGCCAAATATACCTACGTCACCGGATATAGGGGCCTGTCAAAAGTGGCGGCGGGTGTTTTACAGAATGAGACCCAGTTTTCCTGCGGGTCGGTTCCAAACTATCGCGGCCGCGTTGAACCAACGATGATCAAGCCCGGTATCGCGGCGGCAACTTATTATTATGCACCAGTTTCAGCGGGCGGTACGGATGAGAAATTTGCTGATCTCGCTGGTATTCCCACTTTCCAGGAATATTACGCCAAAGTTCGGGGTGGTAAACCGTCAGGTATCAAATGGGACGCACTCAAAATAGTAAACAACCTTTCTACCTATATGCTGCGGGGCTCGTTTGCTCCCGCGGGGACACCAGCGGCAGCCCTTGCAGACCTCAGAGCGGCCTGGGCGGCTCTACCCCGCGACAAAAATTTTGTCGCTGAATACTCCAAAGCATTCAGGGCGCCACCAAAGATCATTCTTGCGACCGGGGCGAAAAAGCACATTGAAGCAGTAAAATCAACGGACCCAAAGATTGTTGCCTTTCTTAAGGGATTTGCCAAATCCGGCAAAAAAAAGAAGTAACAGACTAAAATTATAGCTGAAAATAAAATGTGATGCCCTCCGCCATGGCTTTAGCGGAGGGCATCCGCTATCTGGTACGAGTTTATGTTTGAGGCCGTTCTTGGCGGGCTAGTGTCTGTGGTGGCTTGGCCAGCCGTCGGGTGGCTGGTACTCGGCGTTTTTATCGGTCTGTATTTCGGAGCTGTTCCCGGGTTATCTGGCTTGGTGGGTATGGCAATTCTGCTACCTTTTACCTTTGGGATGGAACCGGTCTCGGCGTTTGCGTTTCTTTTAGGTATGTTCGCGGTGACGACCACCAGCGATACAATTGCTTCGGTGCTTCTGGGCATCCCTGGTACCGCAGCTACGCAGGCCACGTTTCTTGATGGTTATCCTATGGCAATGCGTGGCGAAGCGGCTCGCGCGTTTGGTGCTGCTTTTACGGTATCTGCGGTTGGTGGGTTGCTGGGAGCAGTTGTCCTCGGGCTCTCCATCCCGATAGTAAAACCGCTGATCCTTTCTTTTGCCCAACCGGAATTCTTTCTGCTGGGTTTGTTGGGCCTGACCATGGTGGGCTCATTGGCGGGTGGATCTATGGTCAAGGGTCTAATCGCCGCACTATTCGGGTTAACACTTTCTTATGTTGGCTATTCGGTGACGGGTGGGACACCACGTTATTGGATGGGAATGACTTATTTGTTGGATGGAATTCCTTTAATACCAATCGTTCTTGGACTTTTCGCTCTGCCGGAGGTTCTCGAACTGGCAGTCAGGGATTCATCCATATCTCAGGTGCCGCGGGATCAGGCAAAATCCAGAATGACTGACGGTATCCGTGACGCTGCACGTAATTGGTGGCTGGTTTTACGGTGCACCGTTATTGGCGCCTATGTGGGTATGTTACCCGGTCTCGGCGGTTCAATTGTCGATTGGGTGGCGTACGGGCACGTTGTGCAAAGTTCGCGCGACAAGTCACAGTTTGGAAAAGGCGATGTACGCGGGGTTATAGCCCCGGAAACGGCGAATAACGCGATGAAGGGAGGCGCATTAATCCCTACAGTCGCATTCGGTATTCCCGGAAGTGCCTCCATGGCAATCCTGCTCGGTGCCCTGCTCATTCAGGGCCTTCAACCGGGCCCGCAAATGCTGACCAGCAATCTGAATATTACTTTTTCGATGATGTGGACACTTGTCATAGCAAATGTAGCAGGTGCCATCCTGCTGATGATCTGGGGAAACCAGATCGCCAAGGTTACTTTTATTCGAGGCCACCTGATTGTTCCGGTTGTTTGCATGTTCGTATTCATGGGGGCATGGCTTGCAGGAAATAATCCGGGAGATCTGGCATCACTTCTGATATTCGGGTTGATTGGTTATTTGATGAAGCAGGGCGGAATTCCAAGGCCACCGCTGGTACTTGGGTTTATTCTGGGTCCAATTATGGAGGATGCGCTCCATATTACCATGTCCGGGTATGAGTGGGCTGACCTGGTGAAGCGCCCAATTTCAATGATCATTCTATTGGGCGTAATTCTCACTCTCTTGTTTGCTGTCCGTGCCAACGTTAAGCAGCGAAAGGCCGGTGAGAAGAAGCAGCTTGCCGAATCTGAGACCTGGGATCCTCGGGTGTCAATTTTTATGCTCATTTTGATCGGATCTGTTTTCGTTTATGCATTGGTGCCCGCCATCTCCTGGCCGGACGATACCGGGCGCATTCCCTTGGTGACCGCAATTCCAGGAATTATTTTATGCGTAGTAACGATTTGCATTGGCCTATATGTCCCAGCCGGAAAGGGGGCAAAATCACTGGATATGGCGTCGTTCGGTCGTGCCGTCTATTTCTTTGTTTGGCTCTGTGGTATAGGGATAGTGACCATCATCGCCGGTCAGCTTGTCGCACTGCCCCTTTTCATGGGTTTCTACATCTGCTTGTGGGGCGGTTATAAATGGTGGTTGGGTGCGTTATACGCTGCGTTTGGCCTTGTTTTTCTTTATATCATGTTTGAAGAAATCGTGGCTGTAATGTGGTACCCATCCTTGGTGTTTGGATGATGGAAGACGGTTACTGGACGCGTCCGCGTGCGTCAATTGGCCAGACGTCTATTACCGTGTCGCCTTTAACTACCATATACTCATCATACAGATTGACTGTTGTGTCGCAGTGGCTGGGGATTAATCGCAGTTTATCGCCGATCAGTCCGGGAACCTCTCCGCCTCCTGTCATCTGAATAATCCCGTGTTCGTCCCCACCAAACTCATATGTTTGGCCTTCTGCATCGGCTACTATCGGCGGGCCGTGATCGCTACTCGCAGCCTTTAGCCCAGCATCAACGATCAGCCGGTTGGGCGCTGGTTTGGATACTGCTCCAGTCAATATGTGCAGAGCCTGTTCAAAAGGGGGTGCGTTGGCGCCCGGCCAGCCGATCTCGCCGTAGCGGGCGTCCATAAAAACATATGATCCGGCCTGTATTTCGGTCAAAAGGTGAAGGTCCAGATCAAAGGGCGATGTTCCAGTTCCCCCACCGGTAAGTACGTCGAGGGTCAGCCCGTCTTTGCTAAATTCAGCAATTGTTTGCGTGAGCTTGTCGAGCGCACTTTTGGTCTCTTTCCCGCGATCATCGGTGTCGACCAGCATCTGTATTTTCCCCTGATACCCCTGGAGTCCCACAAAATTCAGAGAAGCATGTCTGTTGATAATGTTTGCCAAACGCGCGGCTTCAGGTCCGGGCGTTACACCGCAACGTCCTTGGCCAATGTCAATTTCAACCAGAACGTCGAGTTTGGTGCCGGAGAGCTGCGCGGTACTGCCCAGCATCTGGATGTTTTCTTCACTATCGGCGACTACGGAGATCGAAGTTTGGTTGCTAATCTGCATTAACCGGCCAATTTTACTTTGCCCTATCACCGGCGTTGTGATCAGAATATTATCGATCCCGTTAGCGGCCATTACTTCTGCTTCGCCCAGTTTGGCGCAACAAATGCCGACAGCGCCAGCGTCCAGCTGTTTATGGGCGATGGTTGCTGATTTGTGGGTTTTGGCATGCGGGCGGTAATCTATGTCTGCGGCCCGGGTCATCGTTTCCAATGTTTGAAGGTTGTGTTCTAACGCATCCGCGTCGATTAAAAGAACCGGGGTATCGAGTTCTGAAGTCTTCATGCAGCCTTCTCTCTTTCGTAAACAACCTCTCCGCCAACGATGGTTGCCCGTGCGACGATGTCTTTTATGTCTTCTTCCGGGCAACTTAAGGGATCATCTGACAGGATCACCACATCTCCAAATTTGCCCGGCTCGATTGATCCTTTTTTTTCTTCTTCAAAGGTTAAATATGCTCCACCGAGGGTTGCACACCTCAAGGCTTCCTCTCGGGAAATAGCCTGTTCGGGCGCGATCCGGTCTTCTGAAAACATGTTCCAGCGGGATATTACATGCCAGATCGGGTAAAACAGGCTGGTGGGCACATTGTCGGTGGCCAGCCCGATATTTACCCCTGCGTCCAGAAGCCGACGAAGTGGGACTATATCATTCAGTCGGTCAGGCCCCATCTCCGCACGGGAGACGTGACCGTGTTTGTAAATATATCGGTTGGTATGTGTTGTCATTACCACACCAAGATCGGCCGCTTTCTGAATCTGGTCGGCATTCAATATGTCAAGATGACCGATGATCCAGCGCATGTTGCCGATCGGTACCTTGCGGTTTACTTCTTCAAAAAGGTCGAGAAAACGCTCTCCAATGACGGCAAGTCGGATATCATTACGAGCTGCCTCAATCATGAACTCCACCATGCGGTTTTGGGGTACGCCATTGTCGTAATTGAATCCTGACCAGCCCGTATAGGGTGCAGCGTTTGCACGGAATATCGCGTCCGCGTCCATTCCGGTATCGGTGAACATACCACCCACTCTGAGCCAGTCATCGCCAAGGCCGCGTTTTCCCAGCCACGCTGTCCAGTTACGCATCAGGGTGTTGTATTCAATGCTCTGTGCACCACCCCATGCCGGGCTGTAAATCAAATGCGCCCGGACGGTAGCCTGACCCGCGAGATTTACTGTTTGATAGGCCTGAATCAGTTCCTGTGCTGCGCCGTGTTCTTCCAGAATGCTCGTGGTGCCAGTAGCATTGTAGATTTCCATTGCTTTTTGTAATCCGGAAACTCGGTCCGAGCTGGTAAAACGGGGCGCCATGTGAAAATAGCCAAGTTCAGCAATTGGCATGTAATGGGTTTCGCGAATTAGCCCAGTAAGCTCGCCGGCATCATCTTTCTCAAATTTGACTGTTGATGTGTGAGGGGTGGTGTTTTTAGTGATGCCTGCGAGATCAAGCGCTCGGGTGTTGGCCACTGATTCGAGGGGCAGTTCGTGACGCCAATATCCCCAGATTGGTCGAATATATACTGGATTGTCAGGGGCAGCTTCGTCCAGTTCGTGTCGAGTGGGAAACCGGTTTTCTGCGAGGCAGCCAGGTACGTTCCAGTAGTATGGAGGATCCCCCACCGGCATGGTGACAATCCATTCGCCGTCGTCTTTCTGTGTTGCTAGATGCCGCACTCGGTCCAGAATGTCGCCTACATCATGGCACCCCTCGAGTGATGGAAAAACGCCTTTGAGTCCTTCTCGGTCCATATGTGCGTGACCGTCAAACAGCCCCGGAATGACAGCGTGGCAATCGGCATCGATAGTCTTGGTATTTGGACCTTCCAGAGCTGCTACTTCGGCAGAATTTCCGACTACAGAAATTCTACCATCCTTGATTGCGAGCGCTTCCGCTATCTGGTCTTTTGGATCGATGGTGATGATCTTGGCGTTTGTAATTATGAGGTCAGGGTCAAGGGGCACTCGCTTACCTCCCAGCAGCATATGCTTCACGGCGTGTGTCAGCGGCGCCGGTAAGAACGCCGTTGTCAAGAATTTCGATGGTCTTGGCCGACCCAAAATAGGACGCACCCGAGCCATGCTTTACCTTGTGACCCCGACGTTCGAGTTCTTTTGCAATTTCCTCTGTATAACCGTCTTCAAGCAGGAAACTGCCATCAAGGCTGACCGACCAGCGAGGATATTCGATAGCTGATGTCAACTCCATGCCGCGGTCAACCAGGTTGGTCAGTACTTGGACCATTGACAATGTCTGGCCCGGCCCACCCGGAGTTGTCATCAGATACTTGGGTTTGCCGTCCTTCAGCACCATTACCGGGTTCAATGTATGTGACGGACGTTTTCGGGGAGCGACGTTCCGGGGATCGGCAGGATCCACCCGAAAACCAGTCATCCGATTGTTTAGGAGAATGCCTGTTCCGGGATCCAGGAATGCGCTACCGAACACGTGGAATACCGATTGTACCACGGAGATGGCATTTCCTTTACCATCGGCGACCACTATGCAGGACGTACCACCCTTGTTCTCGAAGGTAGCGGGATTTGTACCGTTAACGACGCAATCCTGCAGGGCCTTGGTCGTTTCTGATCCCAGTAGGCGTTCAATCGGGATGTCAACAACACGCGGATCCGAAATGTATGGTTGCCCAAGGGTAAAAGCACCCTGCATGGCGCGGATCAGATAATCGAGCCGATCGGTGTCATTGTCGGCCAACTGTTTAGAGGTAAGCGCCGATAGCCCGTTAAGCTGCAACAGCATCAGCATACCATAGGAATTGGGCGGCATAACCTGGACGGCATGGCCGCGATATTCGGTGGTGAGGGGTTCTACCCATTCCGGTTCGTATCCGGCGAATTGCTCGGGGCCGATCAATCCTCCGTTGGCAATTGCATACTCACCAATGGATTGAGCAATTTTGCCTTCGTAAAACGCTGCACTTCTATCCGAGGCGATTCTGCGTAACGTTTCGGCAAGCGCCGGCTGTCGCAGGATTTCCCCTGCCTGCAGTCTCTCGTCGCCATTGAAATAAAGTGCACGGCAACCCGGGTCCGCCATCACATCGTTACGGAAAAGCTCAAGGCCAGCGGTCATTACTCGAGAAGCCGGATGGGCCTCAGCAATGGTGATCGCATCTTCGAAAAGATCCGTCCAGTCAAGCTCACCGTATCTTTCGTGCAAACGTTCCCAGCCACGAACCATTCCGGGAATACTGACGGCATTCGGGCCGCGGTCCGGAATGCCGTCCCTGTAATACTCGTGGGTAGCACCGTCTGGCGCATGACCAGTTGCATTCAGTCCGATTGTCTTGCCTGCGGTTGCATCGTGATAGAGAAAAAACGCGTCGCCTCCTAGGGACGTCGCCTGCTGAATTACGACTGACAGTGCGGCGGAAGTGGAGATTAATGCATCTATTAATGAACCGCCCTTGTCGAGAGTTCTGAGTCCCGCGTTGGATGCTAGCGAATGTCCGGAGACCACCATCCCTCTGGTTCCGTATACGGGTGATCGCGCCATGCGGACGCCGGCAAAGACATCGGTGGTCATGAAATTTCTCCCTATATGTTTCCCAAATGTCGGGGAGGGCGGGCGCTGTGTCAAATTTCCCAAACGGTCCGGGGTCGGAGCCTAATTCACCGATACTGTACACATGAAGTATCTGGCCGGTAATGACGAGCGAGCCGGGATCGGACCGTTTGGGAAATTTGTGCGTTGCGCCTGCTCCAGTCGAAAATTATTCAAAACAGCATTGGCGGTCCCGGGCGGCAATAATGACAGCGGCACCAGAATTGCGATGTTCATGCCAACTCGATATCGGCATCGTGCATTTCAGAAATTTATTCCGGGTTTCTGGCAAACGGGCGCCCGAACTATCCCGCTAGACGGGTTTCTACCAGTTTAGCCCAGTAAGTTGCCCCAAGCGCCAGCACATCGTCATTAAAATCGTAGTGGGGATTATGAAGCATGCACCCGCCTTCCCTTGACCCGTTGCCAATCCACATATATGCACCCGGTTTTTCATTTAGCATGAACGCAAAATCTTCAGCTCCCATCATCGGGTCCTCGTCGAGCAATACCTTGTCGGCACCGGCAACTTCGCTGGCAACGGCTGCAGTAAGGTCGGTTTCCAGAGGATTGTTTATGGTTGGAGGGTAGCGACGGTCATACATGACCATTGCCTCAACCCCGAATGAGGAAGCAATCCCTTCCGTAATTCGCCGGATTTCGGCTTCCATGTGGTCCTGTACTTCCGGTTTGAAGGCGCGGGTAGTACCACGAATGATGGCCTCGTCTGGAATGACATTCCATGTATCTCCAGCATGAAACTGGGTCACTGAAACAACGGCCGCGTCAAGTGGACCGACTGTCCGGCTCGTGATCGTCTGTAATGCTGTTACAAGCTGTGAAGCTGCTACCAAGGCATCCCGGCCCAGTTGAGGGAGCGCGGCATGGGTACCTACGCCTGCCAGCGTAATCTCGAAAATATCAGACGAAGCCATGATTGGCCCCGGGCGTATTGCAAATTTTCCTACCGGAATGCCCGGCATGTTATGCATTCCATATACTGATTCTACTGGAAATTTTTCGAAAAGCCCTTCCTCTACCATGACGCGGCCGCCAGCTTCATTCTCCTCTGCCGGTTGAAAAATAAAATGCACGGTGCCTGAAAAATTTTTGGTTTCGGCGAGATATTTGGCAGCCCCGAGTAGCATAGTTGTATGTCCGTCGTGGCCGCAGGCATGCATCTTTCCGGGGGTTTCAGACTTATATTCAATATCGTTCTTTTCCAAAATGTCCAGTGCATCCATATCTGCGCGCAGGCCGATAGCCGGCCCGTCCCCCCTATCTCCGCGGAGTGTACCTACTACTCCCGTGGTAGCGAGACCGCGATGGACATCAATTCCGAACTCGTGTAGCCGCAAGGCCACATAATCGGATGTTCCGTGTTCTTCGAAAGCGGTTTCGGGGTGCTGATGAATATGCTGACGCCACGCGGTCATTTCATCAGTGAATTCAGCTATTCGGTTGTTGACTGGCATGAATTTGTCCCCCGTATGTACTGCACATTATAGCATGGCCTGTCTTGCCTCTCACCAGGTGTTCTTTTACATATGTGTAAAATGACTCTGTTGCTCTATCAAGGCGGGCATTATGACCGATGAATATTTAGATATCCGGGAGCAGGTGCAGAAGCTCTGTGCCCAATATCCCGGGGAATACTGGCGGAAGCTTGACGCTGAGCGCGCTTACCCAACAGAGTTTGTCCAGGCACTAACCGAGGCGGGGTATTTGTCTGTTCTGATACCCGAAGAATATGGTGGCTCCGGGCTCGGTATTACAGCAGCTTCTGTAATCATGGAAGAAATTCAGAAATCCGGCTGCAACGGCGGCGCATGCCACGCACAGATGTACACGATGGGTACGGTTCTGAGACACGGCTCAATAGAGCAGAAACAGAAATACCTGCCGGGAATTGCGTCGGGGGAGCTTCGCATGCAGGCCTTCGGGGTAACTGAACCGACAAGTGGGACTGATACACTTAGCCTCCGGACCACCGCCGTAAAAGATGGCAATTTGGGTTACGTCGTTAATGGCCAGAAAATCTGGACTTCGCGCGCTGAACATTCTGACCTTATGTTGTTGCTGGCACGAACTGAGGCGAAGGAAGATGTAAAAAAACGCACTGAAGGGTTATCAGTTTTCATTGTGGATATGCGGGACGCGCTGGGTAACGGACTCGAAATTAAGCCAATTAGAACGATGATCAACCATGCGACTACCGAAATGTTCTTCGACGATTTGAGGATACCCGCCGAATCATTGATTGGCGAGGAAGGCAAGGGATTCCGCTACATCCTCGATGGGATGAACGCAGAGCGGATCCTTATCGCTGCAGAATGCGTTGGAGATGCCCGTTGGTTTATCAAGAAGGCGACTGACTATGCGAACGAGCGTCGAGTGTTTGACCGGGAGATTGGTAAAAATCAGGGAATACAATTTCCCATTGCCGATGCTTATATGCAAACAGAGGCCGCCAATCTAATGGTGCAGGATGCGGCGCGGAAATATGAAGCCGGGGAAAAGGCGGGCGCAGAAGCTAATATGGCTAAATACTTGGCATCTGAAGCATCCTGGAAGGCGGCAGACATGTGTATGCAGACGCATGGCGGGTTTGCGTTTGCTGAAGAGTATGATGTGGAACGTAAATTTCGCGAGACCCGCCTGTATCGGATTGCACCGGTCTCCAATAACCTTGTGCTTTCGTTTGTAGGTGAGCACGTATTAGGTATGCCGAAGAGCTATTAAGGGAGATTTCTATGCCGCGTGATGCCTTGAGGCCGCTCGACGGCATCCTCGTTGTTTCTATGGAACAGGCGGTCGCTGCCCCATTTTGTTCGTCCCGGCTGGCCGATGCCGGTGCACGAGTAATTAAGGTAGAAAGGGCGGAAGGCGATTTTGCGCGCAAATACGATACTGTTGTGCACGGTGAAAGCGCCTATTTCGTTTGGCTAAACCGTGGCAAAGAATCTCTTGTGGCCAATATAAAAGAAGAAGATGACCACCAACTTCTCCATCGTATCATAGGCGGTGCGGATGTCTTTATACAGAACCTTGCCCCCGGAGCGGCTGCACGGGCGGGCTTTGAATCTGATAAGCTTCGCGAGGCTAATCCGCGCCTGATCACTGTTGATATTTCCGGTTATGGCGAAGAAAGTGAGTATGCCGACATGAAGGCATATGATTTGCTGGTTCAGGCAGAATCCGGTCTATGCTCAATCACCGGTTTGGCAGAAGCGCCAGGACGAGTCGGTGTGTCGGCATGTGACGTTTCCTGCGGCATGTATTCATATATGGCGGTACTGGAAGCCCTTATCTCCCGCGATGCAACAGGACAAGGTACCTCGATCAAAACATCCTTATTTGCGGGAATGGCTGACTGGATGACTGTTCCGCTGCTGCATTACGATTACGCCGACAGAATCATGCCGCGGGTCGGGTTAAACCACCCCTCCATTCATCCCTATGGTGCATATGAAACGCGTGATGGTGGACAAATATTGATTGCAATCCAGAACGAACGGGAATTTGCGCGCCTTTGCGATAAGGTTTTGCGAGACCCCGGTATACCGGAAGATCCCCGCTTTGAGAGCAACGAAGCGCGGTGCGCGCACCGTGCAGAATTCGACGACGTCATCAATAACATTTTTAATAATACCGACCGGAAGGAACTGGTCCAACGTCTGCGGGACGGCCAGCTTGCATTTGGTGAGGTTAATGATGTGGAGGGGTTGTCTAGGCACCCCGCTCTGCGGCGCTTAAAGATAGATTCTCCCACTGGCTCGGTCGCCCTTGTAGCACCGCCTGCTCTGATAGATGGCAGAGTGCGTGACATTGGCGCTATTTCGGAGTTGGGTGCCCATACAGATGCGATAAGGGACGAATTCAGGACATGAACAAGAATTTTGATTTTAGCGCATGGATCGGAAAATCAGAGACTGAGAGAGGGGTAGCGTCTGCATATCAGGCAAATTATTTTAGTGTCACCCTAGATCGGGATGATCCCCTTTTTGTTGATGGCGACCAACTGCCGCCCGCGTGGCACTATTTTTATTTTCATGAAATGGTTGCGTTGGGTGACACTGGTCCAGACGGTCACCGCGCAAAGGGAAAATTCATGCCGCCATTGCCCTTTCCGCGGAGGATGTGGGCTGGATCTAAAATGACTTTTGCGTCTCCGATTCGGATTGGAGAGAGAATTAAAAAGACGATCACGATCGCAGATATTGCTATCAAGGAAGGTAGAACAGGCCCATTGTGTTTCGTTACGACCACCGAGGAGGTGTTCGGCGAGGATGGTCGTTTGACGACAGTCGAAGACCGCACCCAGGTCTATCGTGAGGCGCCGGACGCAAACGCTCCCAAGCCTGCACCTCAACCGGCGCCCGCCAACCCCACGTGGAGCAGGCTGGTTCATCCAAGTGAAGTTCTGCTGTTCCGTTATTCCGCACTGACCATGAACAGCCATCGCATACATTATGATAAAGATTATGTACGTGATGTTGAAGGATACCCGGGTCTTTTAGTGCACGGTCCGTTGACCATGACCTTCATGCTCGACCTATTTCGGAGTTCCATGCCCGATGCCACTGTTAAATCATTCAATTTGCGGGCTGTTTCACCGGTCTACGATACGTCCACGTTTTCTGTGCACGGAGCACCGGCGAATGCAAGGAACGCCTGCAAGCTATGGGCAATGACTGGTGCCGGGGTGCTGGCCATGTCAGCGGACCTAGAATACCACGTTTGAATTCTGAATTTGGTTGGTATGGTTTCGGACGATTTACTAGGCCCTAGCGTCGCATGGATGTTGACTCATTTCTGGTTCGCTGATTACGAGATTATAGTCTGAGGGTTCATACAGTGACCGGCAACACAACGTTCAGGCCGGACGCGTTCACCGACGCCAGCTAACTGAAATTTCACGTCATAAAGACCGTAGCAATAAAAATTGTGCATC
>JAYZQT010000034.1:0-11554 GCA_036136335.1 Pseudomonadota bacterium | reverse complement strand
ACCATTATTATCCCGTAGCTGAATTCTTCCGTGCATCATTCGGTTTTGACCCCATCACTTCGAAAAACCCCGAAGCCTATAAAGACCGGGTCTACACAACCTGTGAGGCGGGTGAGCGGCTTTTACCACAGGTGATAGACTATCTCGGCGAGGATAAAATCATGGTTTCAGAGGATATGCCCCATTTGGAAGCCCGCGAGGGTTCTGGCGATGATCTTGGCGCCAGGCGGGACATTTCAAAACGGCAGCGCGAAAAGATACTGTTCCATAACCCGTCTAAGTTCTATGGCATTAAGATCAAGCACAGGAAAATGTCAAAAAAAGGCCGCTCGACCCAGATTGCTGCGGAATGAAACAGTTTGCGAATTCGGAAAGGTAGGTAGCCGTTGGCTCATTCGGATAAAATGGGTGCCGGGCGATGGGTGATATGAAAACAAACCAGCCATCGGCAGGGATAGCGTTAATTACTGGCGGAGGTGGCGGTATTGGAGGAGCGGTGGCGGAGCGATTGGCCGCCGCCGGTGTTACTGTAGCAGTAACGGATTTTAGAAAGGATTTTGCCGATGCGGTTGTTGAAAAGATCTCCATGGCTGGCGGGAAGGCAAAGGCATACGCTCTGGATGTGGCAGTGCCAGAAGCGGTGGCAGACACAGTCAGGGTTGCGGAGGCAGAACTTGGGCCAATTGATCAACTAGTGAATGCGGCGGGTATTTTTGGCTGGGCTGCAGCAGAGGAAATCTCGGATGCAGATTTTGAGAATATGTTCAAAATTCACGTTTTCGGGTTACACGCGGTTTGCCGAAACGTCCTCCCCGGGATGGTCGCGCGCAGGTCCGGATCTATCGTGAACGTAACATCAATACATGCGATACGTGGGCAAACACTGACGGCTCATTATTCCGCAGCAAAGGGCGCGATCCTTGCTTACACCAAGTCGCTGGCTCGCGAAAAATCCCCGCTTGGTATTCGTGTCAACGCAGTTGCACCCGGCCCTATCGACACGCCTCTCTGGCGCGGAGAGACGCCGCCTGAAGAATTAAACTTGCAGATGACGGAACGCTCAAAAGTCATTCCGATGGCGCGGCTCGGCACCGCTGAAGAAGTGGCGGCGGGGATCGTATTTCTGTTGTCGCCGGAGGCGAGCTATATGACCGGCCACATAATGACGATCGATGGCGGCGAGGTAATGAATTAAGCCACCAAATCAAAACGGATATGCTGTTCTATATTTTCAAGAACCGTAATTGGAAATGATTCGGTGTGCCCGCAGGTTGTGCGGAAACGTCTAGTGTACTGTCTGTCCGCCATCTACGACCAGGGAAGTGCCATGAACATAGGAGGCCGCATCAGAGGCGAGAAATGCGATAACGTTTGCAATTTCGTCGCAGTCGGCAAGGCGGCCGAGGAGGGCAAGATCTTCCACTAATTTGCCGTCAACCATGCCGGAATCAATGTAATTTTTGACACGGGGCGACAACGTTGCCCCTGGACAGACCCCGTTCACGCGTATGTTTTCGGGTCCGTAATCGACCGCCAGCTGACGCGTCAGAGAGAGAACACCACCCTTGGCAGCGCAGTAAACCGGCATTTCAGGGTGTCCAATGATGCCGAAAGTTGAGGCGACGTTTACAATTGAGGCACCACCTTGTGAATTGCGAAGCATTGGCAGAAATGCCTTGCACATATAGTAGACACTTGAAAGGTCGATCCCGATAATTCTATGCCAGTCATCTTCCTCAAGATTTTCGAGTTTTTGCACGAAATTGGTGCCCGCGTTGTTGATCAGCGCCTTGATATGACCATGGGTTGTCTCGACGGATGCCGCCAGTGCCTCGACTTCAGCCTTTACAGATACATCAGTTACATGTCCTTCGCATGACGCGCCGGATACTTTTAAAATATCTTCGGTTTTGCGGACGTTTTCTTCGGTTTTGCTAACGACGATCACATGCGCGCCGAGCTCGCCTAGTGCTTCACAGCTCGCCCGACCTATGCCCTGACCGCCGCCTGTCACCAGCACGGGATCACCATTGAATTTCAATTGGTTCAGCATTTTTCCCCCTGTTTATTCCGTATCAAAAGTGGACATGTCAAACCCAGCATAATTATTTTCGTCGAGCTCCTGTAGGCCTGGCAGGACTTCAGCGGCCAGAATTTCAAGATTTTTGTTCGTCAGGTCGCTAGGAAGTGTTCCAAACTGAGGCATGACTAGGAGGTGTTCAAAGCCCGCCTGTCGATGACGCTGGGTAAGAATGTTACGGACGGTATCGGGGTTGCCGACGACAATGACCCCCCGTTCCATAAGGTCTTCTACTTTCTGTCCCCCTCGGAGGGTTGCCTTATGTGCAAAGATCTTCCTCATGGACGCCGCACTCATATATCCCGGTGGTACAAACATGGATTGAGAGATCTTGGGTAGAAATGTGTTAAACAGGGATTCAATGTGCGGACGAACCTCTTTGATCGCCTGATCGTCTGTCTCAGCACAGTATACGGGTACACTCCAGGCGATCTGGCTGGAGGACGCGGCATATCCATATTTCTCCGCGGCGACCTTACGGTAAAGATCAAGGTAACGTAATACGGAATCAAATGCGGAATATGCCTGGAGATAAACATATTTTCGGTCTGGATGCGCAGCCCATTCAATTGTCTCGGTTGACCCTTGCGATGGACACCAAATCGGCGGGTGAGGATCCTGATAAGGGCGGGGCCACATGTTCACATACTCGAAATGATAGTGTCTCCCTTCAAAGGCAAACGGTCCGGGTTCGGTCCAGGCACGAACTATCAGATTGTGAGCTTCAATGTGACGTTCCAAAGAGTAGGCCGGATTTACGCCCATGGAAAAATACTCACAACCGATCCCACGTACCATCCCTGTGATCAGACGGCCACCGGTAATATTGTCAATCATGGCGTGTTCTTCGGCGAGTGTTAGCGGGTGTTCTCTTAGCGCGAACGCGTTGCCGAGAATTGCAATCTTGCAGGACTTTGTTTTTCGCGCGAGGGCCGCCGCCATTACGACCGGCGATGGCATAAGCCCATAGGCGTTTTGATGGTGCTCGTTGACACTTATTCCGTCGAAGCCCAGTTCTGCGCAAAGCTCGAGTTCGTCGAGATAACGGTTGTATAGCTGATGACCTACTTTGGGATCGAAATACCTGTTCGGCAGCTTGAGCCACACTGAATTATATTCTTCGGCATAGCTCATATCGAGCGCGCCATATGGCATTAGATGGAATGCGAATACTTTCACCTAATACATTCCTTCGGCATCAGTGCCGTTATAACACTAAATGGTAACCTGCGGCTCTGGGATTCCGCAGATGCTCATTTGTTTTCGGGAGGCGCGGAACACAGTGTATCACTCTTAATCTCCGACGAATTACTCCGCGGCTACCCTGGCGAGTTCGAAGCCACGATACTCCTTGTCGGTGAGTGGCTGAATTGCCGGCAGCACTTCCTCTGCAAACAGCTTTATATTTTTTGCGGTTTTGTCCGGTGGCAACGTTCCAAAGTGAAGCAGGGCGATGAACGTACCAAACCCAAGAACTTCATGACATTCTGTGATTTTGCGACGCACTGTTTCGGGACTGCCGGCGATCACCACGCCGTTTTGGATAAGCGCTTCCATTGTTTGAGAGCCCATGATTCCGCGTTTGTGGGCTGCCACCCGTTTATACGATTGTAAAGTCAGGTATCCCGGCGGGAAAAGTTGCTCGAATGGCAGATAAAGAAATTTGTTGAATAGTGCTTCCATATGCTCAGTGGCTTCCGCGACAGCCTGTTCGTCAGTGTCCGCAACATAAACAGGAGCGGTCCAGCCAATCTGGTTGGAGTTGGCTTCATATCCATATTGGGTCTGGGCCACCTCCCGATATTGATCGAGAAATTTACACACATTATTGAACGGGCTGTAATTCTGCGCGTAAACGTACTTCCGCTCCGGATGGGCAGCCCATTCAATGGTTTCTGTGGACCCAAGCGAGGGACACCAGATTGGGGGATGTGGTTGTTGGTAGGGTCGAGGCCACACATTGACGTATTCAAAATGGTAGTGTTTGCCTTCAAACGCGAACGGGCCCTCCTCCGTCCATGCGCGGACGACTAAATCGTGTGCTTCCATATGACGTTCATGGCTCAGGGTAGGATTAGCCGCCAATGAGTAAAACTCCGCACCTATCCCACGTACAAACCCGGTGATAAGCCGGCCACCCGTTATGCAATCAATCATAGCGTGTTCTTCGGCCAGCGTGAGTGGATGTTCGCGAAGGGCGAATGCGTTGCCCAGAATTGCAAGTTTGCAGCCTTCTGTCCGACGCGACAGGGCCGAGGCCATTACCACTGGCGATGGCATCAGCCCGTATGCGTTCTGGTGATGCTCATTCACTGCCACACCATCAAAACCCGATTCGGCCGCCAACTCGAGTTCGTCGAGATAGCGATTGTAAAGTTCATGCCCAATTTTTGGATCGTAAAGAGAGTTGGGTAACTTTATCCATGCCGATGCATGTTTTTCGCGCTCTTTCATATCCAGTGCCGCGTAAGGCATAAGATGGAACATAAAGGCTTTCATGGCGACGGTACCTTTTCGCCCAAGTTAATTTACTTGAGAATTGATAAAACCCAATGTGGCCTCGACAAACGGACCTGATTGCTCGACATGCGGCAAATGTCCCGCATTTTCTATTATTGTAACCTTTGATCCTGATATGATTTTCCCGAATTCGGCTGCGTAGGCCGGGTCAATAATCCTGTCGGTGTCTCCCCAGATGACGTGGGTAGGGAGTGATATGCGGTGCAGCCACTTCCGAAGATGAGGGTTGAACAACCGGGGTTGCCACCCAAGCCGTGCTGTAGCAACTCGATTACGAATTTGTATGTCCACCTGCTCTTCGCTCAGTTCCATATTGAGTATGTTGTCGGCAAATGACTGATTTACAAAGATTTCACGAACCAGATCATCGGGATCCATCATGAAAATATCAGCAATTGGCTTGCCTTTGATTCGAATGCCTGCTGCACCAACCAGTGTTAGGCTTTTTAGGCGGGTGCTGTTGCGGACAGCGATCTCCATGGCCAGCCAACCGCCAAGTGAGTTGCCGACCAGATGCACGCCGCTAAGATCCATTTCATCGAGAAAATCAAGGTAAAACATGGCCAGATCATCCATGTTTCTAAGCCAGTCCGGTTCGGCGGATAAACCGTATGTCGGGTGATCCGGGACCAGGAGATCATACGATCCTGCGAGGGCCGCGAAGCTGGGTACCCAGCCGGCAACACCGCTTGCCCCATGGAGGAATAGCATCGGCTCTCCCGAGCCCCCGCGGCGGAGGTGAATTGCAGTATCGCGGATGTTGATCTTGCTTTCTGAGCAGTCTGTCATTCGTTTGTCTCCGTCATTCCTTTGTGTCTTCGTGCCCGCCGAGGCCGGGCTTGTATTTTTTTTCCAGGAAATCACCTATTCCTTCCTTGCGAAAGGCGTTTCCCTGTCGTGTGGTGTGCCAAGCCTGCAGCGCGGAGGAATAGTTCATTGCCGTATCCCACTCCATATCCAACGAGAAACGGTATACCTCGCGGGTGGCTTGCAAAGCAGAAGGGTCTTTGGCAGCAATTTCTTGGGCCAGCGCCATTACATTATCCCGCAATTTGGCGCGCGGCACGGCATAGTTAATAAAACCGATTTCCGCGGCGTTTCGGCCACTCATTGGCCGGCCGGTGAGCGCATACAGCATATAGTCCCTTGGTCTCAAAAGATTGCCCATGGATTTTCCCACACTTCCGCCCGGGAACAGTTTAAAATTGACTTCGCTCAGTCCCATCTTGGCGTCTTCGGCAGCAACTGCCAGATCGCAGCCCTCTACAATTGTGAATGCGCCCCCGAAGCAGTGCCCGTTGACCATCGCTATCGTTGGCTTCGGGAACAGTCGTAACGTCCGGCCCCGCCATTCAACGGCCAATCGGTGCGCACGATCGTATTCTGCTGGCTTGTCCTGTAGTTCCAAGAAAAATTCCTTTAGGTCCATCCCAGCGCAAAACGATTCACCAGCACCAGTAATCACAAGGACAGCGCATCGGTCGTCATTACGTAACTTTTCTAGTGCATCGGTGATCTCTTCGCCCAAGGCTGGATTCATCGCGTTGCGCTTTTCCGGACGGTTCAGCGTAAGAACGCAGACGAGATCATGGAATTCGACGAGTAACGTCTCGTATTTGTATTCGGTTGCGTCGGTATCTGTCACCGGAATATTCCCGAAGTTAGATTGTTAGATTACTAACAAATTGTCCTGCTACACTTCCATCCTGTCAAGTTGCAGTCTTGCCCTGAGCGACCACCACGTGTAACACCCGAGGATGGCATCCAATGATTATTTCGACCCTGAAGACACGGTAGGGTTTCTCCTGTGGGACGCCAACAGGGCAATGACCCGCGAATTTTCCAACCGGATAGCTAAACACGGCGTGACCCTAGGTCTATGGCCGTTTTTGCGTGCATTGTGGGAGGTCGATGGTTTGACGCAGCGTGAATTGTCCGAAAAAGTCCGAATGAAAGGGGCGACCACCGTGGCGGCATTGAACAAACTTGAGGACCGTGGCCTAGTCAGACGTCAAAGCAATCAAAATGATGCGCGCAAAATAAACGTGTTTTTGACGCTAAAAGGGCGGAAGGTATACCGAAAGGTACATCCAGAAATTGAAACGGTGAACAATCACTGTCTCGCAGGCATGTCTGCGACTGAGCAATCCGAATTCAAAAATCTAATCAGGCGAATTCGTAATAATATAGCCAGAACCTGAGCAGACCGATGCCTGCCCCGTTTATGTATGGCTAAAACCATACAAAATTCGACAAAACCCAAGATCAATCAAGGTCGGTACGCGCTGATTGCGGTGTTGTTGGGACTTCTGGCAATGCTCCTGCCCGCATCAGTAGATGGCTCGGTGGCGATGGTTCCTGCGGTAGCAACACACTTTTCGTCGGGAATTGAGTTAGTGCAGTTGAGTTTGAGTGCCTTGGTATTGGGCATAGCGTTCGGCCAGTTAGTGTATGGACCACTGTCAGACTGTTTCGGCCGTAAACCCATAATACTGGTCGGTATTACCTGTTACTCGGTGGCCGCGGCTTCTTGTACCCAGGTACCGAACATCGAATACTTGATTATCCTGCGTTTCCTGCAGGGTTTCTTCGCCTGTTCCGGTATTATTGTCGCGCGGGCACTCATTCGTGATCTGTTCAATCGCGAGGCAGGTGCCCGCTTGTTCGCCCTGATGATGGGTATCCACGGCATCATGCCCGCTGTTGCACCCGGAATAAGTGGATGGATGACCGACGTATTTGGCTGGCAGTCCGTTTTCTGGGCGATGTCTGGTTTTGGCGTATTTGTTGGCACGGCGGTAATGTTTGGCTTGGCCGAAACTAATACACAGAAGGATAAGGGCGCATTGCGGATCGGAAGAATGGCCATGAATTATCGAACCATTATCAGAAACCGGGCCTTTTGCTCTTATGCTATCTGTGCGTGTTTCATTTACGGTGCACTAATGGCGTATTTTGCGGGTACGCCAGTCGCTTTAATACAGTATCTCGGTCTGACGCCGCAGAAGGTTGGGATAGTGATGGCGGTGCCAATTATCTTTTATATTATGGCGCAACTTGGCGTGGCTCGGATTGCTTACGTTGTTGGAATAGAGCGTCTGATCGGCGTCGGCGCCTACCTTGCCGCTGCAGCATCTTCGACAATGTTATTCTGCATGATGATCGGCATTGTGGACTTGTACACCCTTATGGGTCCAGTCATTGCAATTCTAGTTTCGGTGGCATTTATTATACCATCGACAACTGCCGGCGCGCTGGCGCCTTTCGCGAATCTTGCTGGGGCCGCTTCTTCCTTACTCGGGTTTATCCAGTTTCTGGCCGCTTCCCTGGGTATGGTATTGATTGCAATATTCAACGATGGCACACCGTTACCCATGGCGTTTGTCATTTTTGGATGCGCGGTTGGGACGCTTCTTTCCTATCTTGTCTTGGTCAAGATGCCATTGAAGCCCACCGCCCGTTTAAAAAACTTGCCAAATGAAGAGCTTTGACAATTCCGGCTTTGCCGCCGTTCTTGCGCTTACTACGGTCGCAACGGCGATGGGGATCGACGGTATTTTGCCTCTCTTGCCGTCCATCGCTGGCCATTTTGGCGCTGATAAGGCATCTGTTCAGCTTTCACTCAGCGTGTTCATTCTTGGGGTTGCGATCGGGCAACTTGTTCACGGACCACTTTCCGACCGTTTTGGTCGAAAGCCCGCGATACTCGGTGGGTTGGTGTGTACAACAATAGCTACCGCTGGTTGCGCGATGTCGCAGTCTATCGAGGCTCTAACATTTTTTCGATTTCTTCACGGCATAGCGGCCTCAAGTGGCTGGTTGATCGCTCGCGCGGTTATTCGTGACCGGCACGAACGGGATGACGCGGCGCGGGTGTTGTCCTTGATGCTGGTTTTCCATGGTTTTGCTCCCCTGTTGTCCCCTATCGTCGGCGCCCACCTGTGTGTCCATTGGGGCTGGCAAGCAATGTTCTGGTTCCTGGCTTGTTATTCGCTGACGGTTGCGATTGTGTTCGCGTCCATATTTCGCGAGACCATCGCTGCGAAAGTACCGGATGCGCTCAAGCTGATGCCTATGCTTAGCAATTTTTGGGAGATAGCGGGCACTCGGTCCTTCTGGGCATACACAGCATGTGCGTCTGCCTCCTACGGAATTCTGTTCGCGTTCTTGAGCGATTCCTCACACGTTATAATCTCTTATTTTGGCGAAAACGAAACAGACTACAGTTACATGTTTTCTACATGCATGATTGGCAGTTTTATCGGGATGCTATCGAGTACGCGGCTTGTAGGACGCTATGGTGCCGACCTTCTGTTGCGATGGGGCGTGGCCAGTGCAACTCTGTTCAGCCTGTTCCTTGCTGTTCTCGCCTGGGCGGAAGTCAACCATTGGCTCGCTATAATTGGACCCATGGCGTTCGCTATGGTTTCATTTGCATTTATTTTTCCACAGTCGATCGCAGGTGTATTGCAACCGTTCCCTCACATTGCCGGGTCTGCCTCCTCCCTCGTCGGTTTTGTGCAACAGATTGTTGGCGCGCTTACGGGCATAGCGGTTACCTCGCTGTCTGACGGCACACAGACTGCAATGGCCAACGGTGTACTTTTCTGGTCTGTGGTAGCTCTTCTGGTCTACTGGCTGGGCGTAAGGCAGGTCCGGACTGTCTAATTCCCCATCTTTAAGGAATCGGATAATTCTGATAAACCCGGATTATGAGTATTCCAAGATATTCGCGTCCGCCGATGACGGCTATCTGGGCACCCCAGAACAGATTCCGTATCTGGTTTGAGATCGAGGCGCACGCCTGCGATGCTCAGGCTGAGCTTGGTGTTATCCCAAAAGAAGCAGCCAGAGCTTTATGGGATCGAGGTGCGTTTGAAATTGAACGGATTGACGAAATCGAACGAGATACAAAGCACGACGTTATTGCCTTCCTAACCAATCTGGCGGAGCATGTTGGAGATGAGGCTCGATTTGTCCATCAGGGCATGACGTCATCGGATGTACTCGACACATGCCTCGCGGTGCAGCTTACTCAAGCAAGTGACATCCTTTTGGACAATATAGATACGCTCTTGGCAGCCCTTGAAGCGCGGGCGAAAGAGCATAAGTTGACGCCGACAATTGGTCGCAGCCATGGAATACATGCTGAACCAACCACTTTTGGCATAAAGCTGGCAGGCCATTACGCGGAATTCGCTCGCAACCGAAAGCGGCTGGAAGCGGCGCGAATTGAAATTTCAACGTGCGCGATATCGGGAGCGGTTGGCACCTTTGCAAATATAGATCCCGCAGTTGAGCGGCATGTTGCCAAGGCGATGGGGTTGATACCGGAACCAGTATCAACACAGGTTATACCAAGAGATCGACATGCGATGTTTTTTTCGGTACTCGGGGTTATAGCTTCTTCTGCTGAGCGGTTAGCCGTCGAGATCCGGCATTTGCAGAGAACCGAGCTGCGCGAAGCCGAGGAGTACTTCTCGCCGGGTCAAAAAGGTTCGTCAGCGATGCCCCATAAACGCAATCCAGTGCTGACAGAAAATATCACCGGTTTGGCGCGCCTGGTCCGTTCTTATTGCATACCCGCCATGGAAAACGTTGCACTTTGGCACGAACGTGATATTTCACACTCGTCAGTTGAGCGCATCATCGGGCCTGACGCAACGATCAATCTTGATTTTTTATTGGCGCGACTTTCCGAAGTTATCCAAAACCTTCTGATCTATCCGGACCAAATGAAGTCCAATTTGAATGAATTGGGCGGGTTAATTTTTTCCCAGAGGGTCCTGCTGGCTCTGACACAGGCAGGGATGAGCCGTGAAGACGCTTACACTGTCGTTCAACGCAATGCGATGAAATCGTGGTCGGAAAATATATCCTTTCTTGATCTTCTAAAGACCGATGCAGACGTATCTAGCCAGATCAATAATGCTGCGCTTGAGGAAGTTTTTGATCTCGATTACCACACGAAACACGTGGAAGCGGTATTTAAACGGGTGTTCGGTTAGCTGTTTTCGCTTTCAATTTGTTGGGCCGCGATATCCATCAATCGGTTCATCTCATCTCGGATCTTTTGTTCGGTCATGTCTAGGCCACGCTCCGCAAAGTCGGAAAGTACTTTGCGGACCACATCGGCATCACCCGGCTCTTCAAAATCAGAAATCACGACTTCTTTGGCGTATTCGGATGTCTGGTCCTCCGACATGCCGAATTCGCCTGCTGCCCAAATGCCTAAAAGGCGATTGCGACGCGACGTGATCCGAAATAAGGCCTCCTGGTCGTGTTTGTATTTTGCTTCGAAACTTTTACCCCGATCGTCGAAACCCGACATTTGCATCACCTAACTTATGTTTTAAGCGGATCTATGGTTAAAAATCGGCATGTCGCGTCCGCATGTCAAGGTTATCACGTGAGGTGTGTGGTCGTAGCTTCCGGAACCTGCTATCGAGATAACATGTGCACCGTAATAATGTTGCGACAGCCGGGCGCTGACTGGCCCCTTCTAATCGCTACAAACCGGGATGAGATGGGAGACAGGCAATGGGATAGTCCGGGCCGTCACTGGCCTGATCGAGAGAACATTGTTGCCGGCGTAGACAGGTTGGCAGGGGGTAGTTGGTTGGGACTGAATGACGAAGGTGTTGTGGCCTGTATTTTGAACCGCCATGACTCGCTTGGGCCGGATCCAATGTGTCGATCACGCGGTGAAATCGTACTTGAAGCGTTAGATCACGCGGATGCGATTGATGCAGCAGAGGCCCTGACGACGCTTGATGGTCGAAGCTACAGGTCATTCAATCTAATTGTAGCCGACAATAGGGATGCTTTCTGGCTCAAAAGCCTTGGCTTAAAAGGTGGTGGGAAAATTGAGAAAAAATCCATCCCGGAAGGTTTGTCGATGCTCACAGCGTTTGATCTTAACGACCTGTCATCTCCCCGAATCGGGCTCTACAG
>JAYZQT010000033.1:0-46663 GCA_036136335.1 Pseudomonadota bacterium | reverse complement strand
GTTTGATTATATGACGATTATTTATGGTATTGCCATTCAAACCAAAGCTCATGATGATCTGACCCTGTTTATTTTGGTCCGTAAACGAGAAGCTATATTTATATATATGTATGGCGCATGTAATTTTTGCCCACCCCACCCTAACCTTTCAGATCAGCTATAGTTTTTAGGCGTAGGATTCCTGTCTGTTGGAGGATATATTCAGTTAATTATAGACTAGATAAACTAAATTATTTGTACATATTTTGTACATTCTGGGCATTAACGGGAAGAAAATAAAAAAATAATCATTTTATTTCAATGAGTTGCGGGTGTAGCTCAATGGCAGAGCAGAAGCTTCCCAAGCTTACGACGAGGGTTCGATTCCCTTCACCCGCTCCAAGCAGAATCAATCACCGTCTTCAATTGCCGCCGGCCAATCATCTGGCACAATCCCTGTATCCACCGCCCGCAAAAGGAAATACTTCCATAACTTTTTTACATGAGCGTCACGGTTGAAGTTGCCCAGAAAAGCCTCCATTTCCTGAAGAGAAAGGCTCGTCACGGGTCCAAGTGCGGACGCGCGATAGAGCATTTGGGCGTTTTCTTCAAAATGAACGGAATCAGTTAGCAGGGCCGGCACGCTTTCGGCGCACAGGACGGCGCCATGCGCCCGAATTAATGCGGCGTGACAATTTCCGAGCGTTACTGCCAGAGCGGCACCAGACTTGGGCGAGTTAACGTGCCCGGGGTCAGGGTGTACCGGAATGCCGTTCGCCCAACGCGCCGCATGGTTTTTGACCGGTACAAGCCTCTGGTTCTGCACAAATGTGAACATCGTCGCAATTTCGGGATGAAAGTGCCCGATTGCCTGGATATCAGGACGCACCTTCATTATGTTGGTATGAATGAAGACTTCTCTAGGCGTTGCGGTTTTCTCGGGCCCGTCTATCAGGTTACCCTCCATATCAACAATCAATAACCGGTCGGGCTGAAGGGAGGCTCGGGAATCGTCGAAACACTGGATAAGAATTCCTACATTCCCGGGCAACCGTGCGCTGACATGTCCGGAATAATCAATCAATCCGTTCATATTCATGATCCGCGTGCAGGCAGCAATCTGGGTCCGGAGCCCCTTGTATTGAATATTACGCACGCGTTTTTTTTCTCGCGACAATATGGAAAATATGCCAGTGCTTTGACCTCCCGCGGGGGGTAATGGAATCCTCCTCCTCTTCCTCAAAATATTCCAGTTCGAGCGACGCCAAATAGGTTTTAACCTCATTCAACGTCAGGATTGTCAATTCTGGATCAACGGCCCAACTGTCACGATTTCCATAAAACTGTCCAGAAAAACGCCCGCCCGGTCTCAGGGATTTCAGGATTTTCGCCCAAACGGCCGGGAATGATTCTTTGGCACAAAGCGGCAGGGAGAAACCAGCGTTTACAAGATCGCAGGGGGGCAGTTTCATTTCCTCAAACCGCGCAAGCTGAGTTCCGATGAGCGCGTCATCAGGCAGATCATGTCGGCCAAATAATTCCTTGAACGCAGTCTTTGATGCATCAATCGCTAAAACCCGCCATCCCCTCCGAAGAATTTCAATTGTATCGCGTCCCGATCCACACCCCAAATCCACGGCAAGCAAGTCTTCCGAACTGGCCTCCTGGCTGAAGGCATCCAGAGCCCTGAGGAGCGTCGGCCGGGGCGGTCGATATCCCGTTTTCTTATAGTAGGCCGCCCAATCCTCTCCTAAACTGCAATCAAATGAAATTTTGGCCGCCATCCACAATCATTCCCTGTCCAGTGATATAGGCGGCCTCATCTGAACACAGGAATAACATCGCCTTGGCCAGATCATGGATTGTGCCCTGACGCGGTAGCGCCTGCATATCTGTCATCGTCTTAAACATCTCACGTGGTACTGACGGGCGCTCAACCTCCGTCTGCATCACTCCCGGCCAGAACGTATTTACGGTGATGCCATGAGGACCCAATTCACGGGCCATTGATCGTGACATACCGATCATTGCGGCCTTCGTGGTGATATAATGCAGGTAATTAGGCCGCCCCATCATCATGGTGCCGGACGATACGTTGATGATACGCCCCCATTTTGCCTCCATCATCGGGTGGACAGCTGCCCGCGAACAGAAGAAAGCGCCATTCACATTGACATCTACAGCACGCTTCCACTCATCGACGGGTAACTCCCAAAACGGCGCCATTGTAATACGTGAGAATATGGCAGCATTATTAATCAGCACATCCAGCCGTCCATACTCAGACAGAACCTTGGCAACCATGTCGTTTGCGGATGCCTCGTCTGCAACATCAACCTGAACAGCCAGCGATTTTCCCTGCTTTTCTTCTATCTCACGTTTTACATTCTCTGCATTGCCGACATCAATATCCGCTATAATGGGAATGGCGCCCTGAGCCGAAAAATAATGGGCATAGCCGCGCCCGATTGCCTGACCCGCGCCAGTAATCAAGACCACGCGATCCCTGAGACTGTCGTATGACACGTTCTTGTCCACATTCATTTGGGCGTAGTCTATAAATCCGATTTCAGTGTCAGACATGGTTTTCTCCCTTTTTCTGCAGGTAGTTGTGCATGGGAATCGTTACAGCGCAAGTCCGTATCAGCAGATTAACTCATCCACGGCGGCCAGAAGATTTTCCATCTCAGGATCTCTCACGCCATAATCACGCATAACCTTAACAGTTTCGGAAAGGTAATCGTAACACGTACCGTATTTGCCTGATGCCCTGGCGATGTAACGGGCTTTTATTTCGAGTGGCAGGTTTCCCGCATACTGCATGTGATCCGTTGACACTACGAAAGTCAGAGCTTGAACCTTCATCCCCTCCATATTTACCCACACCCATGTTGGGGTGTATGTCTCGGTCCACATCTCCCGTTCCCAAAGTGGAATCAAATCCTGTTCGGAGACGTTCTTCGGAAGTGAAAATACCATTCCGTCGCAACGTGCGTCAGACATTTCTTCGAGAGCAAAGCCGAGACCAGGGTTTTCAGGCGACCCACGGGCATGCACCGACCAGATCGAAAATCCTCGATGATAACCGTATAATGTCCCGCGTGACCTTCCAATAAATTCAAAACACGGGCTCCACATCAAGGAACCGTATGCAAAGATACGCAACCTCGAAATATCGGGTGCCGCCGCAAGAGTTTCTGCAAGTGACTGTTTTCGCCGATCGTCGCCAATCGGAGTGACCGGGGTACTGGGTGGCGGGTTACCCATCTGAAGAAGTCTTTGTGTTTACCAGAAACACGCCTCCAAGGACGCAGACAGTTCCGGCCCAAACCCACCAGGTGGGAATTTCGCCGAAAAAGAGAATTCCAGACAAAACCCCTGTAAGGGTGACCAGGTAGTTAAGCTGGGAGGCGTATGTCGGCCCAGACAGCCGGATCATCTCAAAAAGGCCAAAGAATGCCAGTCCCGAAATTACCGCATGGCCCAAAACGGCAAGATCGGCATTGCTCAGTGGAATCGACGGTATATGAAAAGTTCCCGTCGCCAGACATACAGGAAACATTGCTATTGCGCCGAACCAAACCATCCCAGTCGTGTGGCAAAGCGAGTTTCCGGTTTCGGGACGCAAACTTTCTATAAGAAAATTTGCAAGGGAGTATGTAAGGGGTGCAGCAAGGCCAAACACCAACCATGGAATCATGGATCGGTCTGGCAGACTTTCGCTGGGTAGAACAAACAACGCCACGCCAACAAATCCGAAACTCAGTCCCGTTGCCCTCAGGGCCGCAAACTGCTCAAGACGCATTGTCAGACTGATTGCGTAAGTGAATATGGGAGTGAGGCCGAGCACGACTGCCAGGGCTCCGGCCGGCACATACTTTACAGTCGTGTACCACACCACGTTTGCACATACGATCCGCAATCCGCCTATAATGGCGTAATAGCGGATATGGTTTCTGCTGAATCCGGGATAGGATTTTCGGATAGCGCAGAATCCTGTCAGTATCAGCCCCGCGATCATGGCTACCCAAAACACGTAACCAAGGGGGTGCACACCACCCGTGGTCGCGATTTTCGCGATTGCCACCGCTGCTCCCCACCCGAGTCCGCAGTAAAATAGCAGGAATAGTGATATCCAGCGATTGCGATCCATATCGGACACTATCCGGCTTAAATCACTTTTTTCTCACGCAGGATCGCTAGCTCATCGCCGGACAGGTCCAGTTTTTCGCGTAATACCTCGTCGGTATGCTGTCCAATCAGTGGGGGAGCATGGCGGTAGCTGACAGGCGTCCCGGTTAGCCGCATGGGACTGCCAATCAGATCCACACCGTCATCACCAGTGGCCGGATGAGGCATGTTTACGACCATACCACGCTCTTTGACGTGGGGATCATCAAACACCTCCTGCAGATTGTTAATGGGACCGCACCCAATCTTCATGTCCCGCAAACCGGACAGCCATTCGTCAGATGTGCGCCCTGCAAATATCTTTTCCAGCACTGCGAGCAACGCATCGCGGTTTCGGACCCGCGCGTCATTGGTCGCAAACTTGATATTTTCGGAAATTTCCCCGCACTCTGCCAGTTCACAGAAGCGTTGAAACTGACTGTCGTTTCCGATCGCTACAATAATGAAACCATCCGCAGTTCTGAAGGGTTGGTAGGGCACGATATTCGGATGGGCATTTCCCAGCCGGCCAAGCATGTCTCCATGGAGGTAGTTCATTCCAACATTTGCGAGCATAGCCACGGTGGTGTCCATCATTCCAATATCGATATATTGACCCTGTCCGGTAACAGCAGCATGTCGCAGCGCGGCGTTGACGGCTACACTTGCGTACATACCCGCCATGATATCGGCGATCGGAACACCTACTTTTTGGGGCTCCCCATCCGGGTCACCCGTGATCGACATCATTCCCCCCAGCCCCTGAATCAGAAAGTCATAGCCGGGCCGGGAAGCGTACGGCCCGGTCTGACCAAAACCAGTGACCGAGCAATAGACGAGCTTTGGATTGGAATCTTTCAGTTTGTCATAATCCAGGTTGTATTTGGAAAGATTTCCCGTCTTAAAATTTTCCACAAGGGCATCCGCTTTCAGAGCCATAAGGCGGACGAGTTTCGCGCCCTCCGGTTTCGAAATATCAAGAGCCACCGAGCGTTTGTTCCGGTTGGCGCCCATATAATACGCACTCTCCGCCGTGTCTTTTCCTTCACCATCCTTTAAAAAAGGCGGTGCGAACTTGCGTGTGTCGTCGCCAGCACCGGGACGCTCAATCTTGATTACATCAGCACCTAGGTCTCCAAGAATTTGCGTGCAGGTCGGTCCTGCCAGCACCCTGGTCAAATCAACAACGGTAACACCGGAAAGGGGGCCTTTGGCTTCAGACATTTAAATCTCCAATTTCGGGCCGATATGTAAGCGATTGAGACAGCTGGGAAAAGGGACCTGAAAAATTCAGTGGATTTTAAAACAAAACCCGATAACTGAAACAGCCATTCCCGTCTCATCCAGTTTTGTCTGGCCATCTTTTTTTTCGTTCCTATTGCGACCACTGGCGACATCTGACGTCCACGATCAACTGTGTACGGGGAAATACTGATTCCTGTAAATAAAGAGACACGTGTATACTTCTCCATTCCTGATGCAATTTTTTCTCGACATTCTTAGAAGTTCGCCCGGCGTCCCAGCTTGGTCCTTCGCGGTGCTCTGCGCCCTTAGTTTTCTAACTTCGGCGATTTCAGCGGCTATCGGCCTTGGCGGCGGCGCCGCACTGGTCGCGGTCATGGCATCTATACTGCCACCGACCGCCATAATTCCCGTCCATGCCGTCGTTCAAATGGGAGCAAATTTTTCCAGAGCCATTATGATGCGTCGTGATGTGCTGGTAACCTGGATGCCTGGTTTCGTGACAGGAACGCTAGTTGGAGCGATGTTAGGTGGACAGATTGTCTTTGCTCTCCCCAACTATATTCTCCAGGGAATTATCGGGATCTTTGTTCTTTATGCCGTCTGGGGACCGAAGATCGGAGCAATCAGCCCGTCACATTTCAGCTTTTTCGGAGTAGGAGCGGTCGCGTCTTTTGCCACCATGTTTGCGGGTGCGACTGGGCCGCTGATAGCACCCTTTGTGAATGCGTCAACAGCCCACCGAAAGATGACGGTCGCAACACATGCGGCGTTCATGTCCTGGCAACACGGACTAAAAATACTGGTTTTTGGTTTTCTGGGTTTTGCGTTCGGGCCATACATCCCGCTAATACTGTTGATGATCGTTTTTGGAATCGCCGGGACCTGGGCAGGCAGGTTTATTCTTAACTGGATAAGCGAGGGTGTTTTCCGGGCGGGATTTAACGTGATACTCACTGGCCTTGCGATTAGGCTTCTCTACCAGGCAGTCACAGACTTCAACAAATGATGGAGTTACTTTCCATAACGCCAGAAATCAATGGGTGGGTCTTTATCGGGTTTACCGCCCTCAGCGCCTTCACTTCCGCCTTCGGTGTGGTAGCCGGTCTCGGGGGGGGCGTCCTGATGATCGGCGTGATGGCGATGGTTTTTCCGCCTGTCGCCCTGATTCCGGTTCACGGTGTAGTTCAGGCTGGAACAAATCTGACGCGCGTAATTATCATGCACCGGCTGATCATAAAGCAGTCAATCCTGCCGTTTGCCATTGGCGGTGTTCTCGGTGCAACCGTTGGCGGGAACATCGTCGTGGTGTTACCTGTCGCCATCATGCATGGTGTCCTTGGTGCTTTTCTCATGTACGTCTGCTGGGCACCCAAAATCACCGCCGGGAAACCAACCACTGCAAGATTTTTCTTCCTTGGGTGCGTCGGCTCACTAATTTCGATGTTTGTGGGCGCCACGGGGACAATCCTCTCCCCCTGGGTCCGTGGGGTTAGTGAAGACCGGCGAGAATTTGTGGCAACTCACGCCGCGATCATGCTGTTTATGCATAGCCTGAAAGTCGTGGTATTTGCTTTTCTCGGATTCAAGTTTTTAGAATATCTGCCTCTTATGATCTGCATGGTGTTGATGAGCTTCGTGGGAAACTGGGTAGGTGTAAAATTGTTGAGCCGCATGCGGGAAGAGGTTTTTCGAAAGATTTTTCAAGTCACATTAACTCTTCTGGCCCTGCGCCTGCTGTGGGGCGCGGCAAGCACGGCAGGATATTTGTAGTGGACAGCTTTCTTGGAATACCCGATGTCGGCCCCTGGCTATTGATCGGTCTCATGGCAGTGGCGACTTTCACATCATTCCTGGGAGCCGTAACGGGCACAGCAGGAGGGCTCCTTCTGTTCACAATTATGACATTTTATTTTCCGATCACGATCCTGATACCGATTCATACTTTGATACAACTCGGCGCTGCTACGAGTCGGACATTTATGATGTGGAATCACGTAAAAAAACCACTTCTATTTCCGTTCGCGCTCGGCTCGTGTGCCGGCGCTTACATGGGTGCCCAGATATTTGTGACACTCTCATCCGCGGTACTTCAGAGCGTTCTGGCTATATTCATTCTTGTAGTAATGTGGACGCCACGCTTGGCACTTGGTGGACCGGAACGGCTTCGTTTCGGAATTCTTGGTGCTGCGGCTACATTTCTAGGCATCTTCGTCAGCGCCACTGGAACATTTCTTTCACCGTTCGTCGCCTTTGCCTCCAAAAACAGACATATTCACGTCTCGACCATGGCGACGCTGATGGCGATAATCCACATTGCAAAGCTAGCCGCGTTCGGCTTCATCGGAATAGCCATCGGCGCTTATCTCCCACTGATAGGGCTGATGATCGCTGGGACTGTCGTCGGAAACTTGATTGGTCAACGGACACTGGACCGTGTCCCTGAAAAGCTTTTCAGGTGGATCTTCCAGATTTTACTGACATTGCTGGCAGTCCGGCTACTGTTCGGTGCCGTAATTGAACTGGGCTGGCTTGAATTTTGGTAAAAGGCGCGTTTGCGTAGAGCGTAAGTTGGGCTAAACTTTGCTTATGAAAAGGTCGGACGGTACATACGCAAGCACCTGCTGGGAATGCAGCACCAGGTGTGGGTCCCTGGTAAGCCTGAAAGCCGGGCAGATAACCAATATTGGTCCAAATACGGACCATCCCGGTTCCAAAGGCGCGTTCTGTGTCAAAGGCATACGGGCGTTACCAGAACTGACGTACAGCGACAACCGGATTCGCACGCCAATGCGCCGTAATGGGGAACGCGGGTCGGGTGAGTGGGATGAAGTTTCCTGGGATCAGGCGTTGAATGAAATTGCAGACCGCCTGCTTGCGGTGCGCGATACATACGGGCCTCTGTCCCTCGTGGGCGCTGTTTCAAGCGCATTTTTCAGCCGGGGGGCAATGGTGGCGCTGTTGATGCGATCCCTCGGCTCCCCGAACTGGATGATGAATCAGGATTTGTGCGGTGGGTGTAGAGCGTTATCCGACAAAATCACCGGTCTGGGTATCGTCGGCGGGGAGGATATCGGGAATACCAGATGCGCACTGATTGTCGGTCGTAACCCTTCCGCGGCGGATCCGGTGCAATGGATGACGTTGAAGCGCGCAAGAAGTAAAGGCGCCAAAATCGTCATCATTGACACCGCGGAAACCCCAGCGACGAAAATTGCTGACATCTGGTTGCGTCCGCGACCAGGGACGGATGTTACATTGGCACTCGCCATGATTAACGTGATTATCACCGAAAATCTGTATGACAGGTCATTCGTTGAAAGCTGGACCAGTGGTTTCACGGAACTCGCGTCACGGGCGACCGATTTTCCGCCAGCCCGTGCCCAAGAAATTTCAGGTGTCCCAGCCATAGACATTGTTAGGGCTGCGCGGGTCTATGCAGATGGGCCATCGTGTTTCGTCTCCGGTCACGGGATCGACGCTTTTTCAAACGGTTTTCAGACGTTCCGGGCGTTCCACTGTCTGGTCGCCATAACCGGGAACGTCGACCGAAAGGGCGGAAACATCCGGGTTAAAAAACCCCGGGGGTTTCGCAACTATATTGACATCCTTCATGACCCTGCGTTCAGCCTTCCGTCTGAGGTGGCAGATAAAACTTTGGGCGCGGTAAAATTTCCACTCTGGGCAGGCCAGAATGGTTGGCAAACATCCGCGCACAACCCGACAGTTCTCGACGCGATACTGACAAGCAAGCCCTATCCGGTTCGGGCAATGTACCTGTCAGGCGTCAATATCGCCGTAACCTACCCCGACACCAAAAAAGTAATAAGCGCCCTCCAGTCCCTCGATTTTCTTGTGGCAGCGACCCATAACATGACACCGACATCAGAATACGCGGATTTTATTTTACCCAAGACGACAGGGCTCGAGGAAGAAGAGGTATCACTGGATCCATCAGCACAGATCGTCTCCTATACCAATCCGGTCAAAAAACCAGAGGGCCAGGCCCGTTCCGACTTTGATTTCACGACAGATCTCGCCCGTCGCCTCGAGACAAAGGGAATCGAGACACGCAAATTCTTCCCATGGAAAACCAAGACTGAATTCAATGAATTCCTTCTCGGTGATGAAATAGACTGGGTCTCATTCAAGCGGAAAGGCTGGGCACCATTCAAGTTTGAGTTGGGTAACTTTGCAGTACACGGTTTTCCCACACCTTCAGGAAAAATCGAGCTTTGGTCGGAAACGCTGGAGAGTATCGATGTGGATCCCCTGCCTGCATATGCACCAACACGCATGGAGAACGTCGACAAAGAAACTCGGGAAGCATATCCAATGATCCTCATCACGGGAGCCAGGGAAAAAACGTACCACCATTCCCGATACCGCGATCAGGCCTGGGCACGTAAAGTATCTCCATTCCCGCTGCTGCAGGTCCATCCCCATGATGGCTCCATGCTAGGCCTCTCCGATGGTGATTGGATAAGCATCGAGACACCCAATGGGAGCGGAGCATGCAAACTTAAGGTTAAAATTTCCAAAGAAACCGATGTTGGAACCGTACGGACGGGAATGGGCTGGTGGCTGCCAGAGGCCCCGGGACCCACTCACGGCGCCCTGGACGTAAACGTCAACGTCGCATTGTCGTATGACGGCCCGTGGGACCCGGTCACAGGATCGGCCGACACACGAGGGCTACCCTGTCGCATAACACCTGTTTCGGAAAATGAAATACCAATGCGGGCAAGCGCATGAAAATCCGGGAAAGGATTGAAAAACTTGGGTTAAAGCTCCCTGCACCTTTCGCATACCCTAGTGACAACCGAAGGGGATGCGTAGTAACCGGTAGCCTTCTTTATACTTCCGGCCACCCTCCACCCGAGAATTTCGACGTAAAAACCATCGGTAAAGTTGGCGGAGACGTCACCGAAAAGGAAGGACATGAGGCGGCTAGGGCCGCCGCCCTAAATATTCTCGCATCGGTTGAACATGAACTGGGGTCGCTCGACCGGATCACCCAGGTCGTGAAGCTTTACGGCATGGTAAATTCCGCACCAGGGTTCGACCGTCAGTTTGCGGTGATAGACGGCGCGTCAGACCTCCTCTACGAAATTTTCGGACCACAGGCCGGACAACATGCACGTTCCGCTGTAGGTATGTTTGAATTACCCCGTCGATACTGCATTGAAATCGAAGCGGTTTTCCAACTCGGTGATTGACCACCGTGTCCATGAATTCGGCGGGGAATTGCTTATGTAGAGACACAATCTCGATGTTTCACAAAACCAAACACATTTACCGCACATGCATTGAGTAATGCAGGGACGCTTGTCCCGACCAGCCTGCATTAACTGTCACATGTTTTATGACACCGTATTGGGAGAAAAAAATGACGGCAAAAAATGACGGACGCATGAAGAGGTGGGGTGAACAGCGCTGGCTTCTGGACACTGTGATACAGACTGTTGGTGTCGAGTGGGACCAGCCCCGCATCGCGTACATGAGCGCCCCGGCCGCTCCCTATTCCATTCCAGAATTTCGGTCGACCGCGGCCAGAATAAAGCGGGTTTCCGATTTTGCTCGCGAATTTTCTGCGGCAGCGAAACGGAGGGAAGCCAAAGCTTTGGTCTTCGAGAAGGAGGAACGTCTGATTGCCGCGCGGGAAAGTTACCTTACCTCTGCACTGTTATGGGCGACTGCCCGTTGGCCTATTTTCGAGAAAACCGAGACACTCGAACACCTTGAAGAGAGAATGAACCACTGCTACGGCAAATTCGCTGCTTATTCTTCCCATCCGGTGGAAATTGTTAAGATACCGTTCGAAGGAAAAGAGCTGCCCGCCTACCTTCACCTTCCCCACGAACCCGCCCCGGGGGAAACGTTCCCATGCGTTATCAATATTCCGGGAATGGATTCCAGTAAAGAAAACGGCGTCTCGATGTATGGTGACCCCTATCTTGAAAGAGGTTTTGCGGTCCTGTCCATAGACGGCCCCGGGCAGGCGGAAAGTGTCACACTTGGAATTTTTGTTACTGCCACCAACCACATGGACGCAGCCCGGACCACATACCAGTGGCTCGCCGATCATCCAGCAATAGATACGGTGAACATTGCAATCCGTGGCACCAGTTTCGGTTCATTCTGGGGGTTGCAGTGGGCGGCCGCGCTTGGAGACAAAGTAAAAGGTGTCGCGGTCACCGGGGTGTGTCACGAACCGGGGTGCCATACAATATTCAACATGGCATCACCATCCTTCAAACTGCGTTACATGTTCATGTCCAATTACGACGATGAAGAATCTTTTAACGCATTCGCACAAACGATTGACGCTCGCCCAATCGCACCAGATATCCAGTGCCCTGTACTAATCGTCGCGGGGGAGGAAGATCAACTCAGTCCGATTGAATTCAGTTATGAATTATTTGATATATTCAAGGCTCCAAAGGAAATTCTTGTTTATGAAGGGGCAAACCACGCCCTGAGTGAGGGAACATCAATCGCCTTTGGGGAGAATCCCAGAACGTATGGTGCCGACTGGTTAGCCGACCGGATTGCAGACAAGCCTGCAGAAACCATGCAATCACGGATTAATTCCCTGGGTACCAGAACCAACACTCCGAGGTAAATACCTTCGATCCCGATCTGCTCTGCGGTTGCGAGCCCGTCCAGCCGATAGGGCTTGTGATGCTACTCACTTGACTTGGAGTGAGTGCTACCTCAGAAACCTCACGGGTTGCTCAAAACTTTTTTATTACCGGTTTTGGCCAACAGGAGAAAATGAATGGGATCTGTTACAGTGGGTAATATCCGAGAGTTATTAAACGTTATAGGTGATGAATTCGCGGAGATCGTAAACATCTTTGGGAGCATAAACCCGGACGGTACCCTGTGATCTCGCAGACATGGGGTTACAGGCAGAATGGTCGATGGAGTTGTAGAATGTTCCTACGCCAACAGTGGATGGCAGGCAACGAAGACCCAGATAAACCGGGTCAAATTCTGGTTTTTACGGCATCTCCGAATGTCGTTGGGCGGCACGAGGCCGACAGGCGGCGAGATCCCACAGGAATGCGTCACCTATTCAGTTTATAGTCCAAACAGACAAATATCTGCATCACGTTTGAGGGGGGCTCAATGGCAGGCAAAAAAGACAAGGCGATTGCCGACGCGGCACGTAAAATTCGAAATGCGTGGAAGAACGGTAAAACCATCAAGCCCATCCGTAACACCCTTCCCAAGGGAGACCTAGATGCGGCGTACGCTATTCAAAAAACCAACACTGACATTTGGATCCGCGAGGGACGTCGCGTAATCGGACGTAAAATAGGCCTCACTGCCAAAGCAGTACAGACGCAGTTGGGGGTCAATCAGCCCGATTACGGGATCATATACGCAGACATGGCGTTCGTAGATGGAGACGAAATTGAATTTGGCGCCGTTTCACAACCGCGAGCCGAAGCAGAGGTCGCGTTGGTCCTGGCCGATGATCTTGAAGGAGACCAAATCACGCTGCTAGACCTGATTGATGCAACCGCCTATGCCCTGCCAGCGATCGAAGTCGTGGGCAGCCGCATCGCAAAGTGGGATATAAATATTCTAGATACAATCGCCGACAACGCCTCGTCAGGGATGATTGTTCTTGGGACCCAGCCCGTCATATTAGACGACATTGATCTCAGAATGTGTGGGATGGTCATGGAGAACAAAGGCGAGCAGGTATCTGTCGGCGCCGGCGTTGCATGCCTCGGCAATCCGCTGAACGCCGCTGTCTGGCTCGCACGAAAAATGATGGAGGTTGACATGCCACTGAGCGCCGGCGACGTGATCATGACAGGGGCATTAGGGCCAATGGCTCCAATCGGTCCAGGCGAAGTAATCGAAGCCCGCATATCGGGACTAGGCAGCGTCCGTGCGGTTTTTTCCAACTGAATTTGACTGAGGACATATGATGGCCATAAAGGCAAAAGTCGCGATTGTTGGGTCGGGAAATATCGGAACTGATCTCATGATCAAGGTCATGCAAACATCCAACACCCTCGAAATGGGTGCAATGGTGGGCATCGAGCCTCAATCAGACGGTCTCGCCCATGCGAAAGAAATGGGCATAGCTGCCACTCATGAGGGGCTTGAAGGTCTGACGCGAATGCCGGAGTGGAAAGATATAGAGCTTGTTTTGGATGCTACCTCCGCGGGTGCACACAAATACAACGCAGCCCTTTGCGAAAAGGACGATAAGGTAATCATTGACCTCACACCGGCCGCACTAGGCCCCTACGTCGTGCCCGTCGTGAACATGAACGAACATCTGGAGGCTAATAATATCAACATGGTATCATGTGGGGGGCAGGCAACGATACCAATCGTTCATGCCGTAAATCGAATTGCGAAAGTAAAATATGCAGAAATCGTTGCATCTATTTCATCAAAATCTGCAGGTCCAGGAACACGGGCCAACATTGATGAATTTACAAAAACCACCTCCAAAGGATTGGAAGTGGTGGGCGGCGCCGAACAGGGAAAGGCCATTATTGTTCTAAATCCCGCAGAACCACCCTTGGTTATGCGGGATACGGTATATACCCTGTCCGACAATGTGGACCAGATACAAATCTCAAAATCCGTTGAGGAAATGGTTAAAGCGGTCCAGAGCTACGTACCGGGATACCGGTTGAAACAGGAAGTACAATTTGAGCGTTTCGGCTCCAACAACAAATTGCATATTCCTGGTCGAGGTGATTTCGAAGGGATCAAGTCTACTATATTTCTGGAAGTCGAAGGTGCTGGCCATTATCTCCCAACCTACGCTGGAAACCTCGATATCATGACGTCTGCAGCTCTGCATACCGCTGAACAGGTAATCGAACGCCGCAAGAATGCAGGCTGAGGTACTGGAAATGAATACCGAAAAAGAAAAGTCCATTTACGTGCAAGACGTAACCCTGCGTGATGGAATGCATGCGATCCGCCACCAGTATGGGCTGGATCACATCAGGGCAATATGCAGGGCACTGGATGACGCGAAGGTTGACTCAATAGAGGTAGCGCATGGTGATGGCCTGGCCGGCATGTCTTTCAACTATGGTTTCGCTAGGGAGACAGATCTTGAGTATATTGAAGCAGCTGCCAGTGTCCTTGAACATGCGACCTTGGCGACACTCTTGCTCCCCGGGATTGGTACTGTGGAAGACCTTCGCGAAGCCTATAAGGCTGGCGCCCGATCAGTTCGGGTTGCGACCCATTGTACGGAAGCAGACATTTCCAAACAGCATATTGAGTACGCCCGCAATTTGGGAATGGATGTAGCAGGTTTCCTGATGATGGCGCATATGACCCCCCCCAAACAACTTGCCGAACAGGCACTCTTGATGGAGGAATACGGTGCCCACTGCGTCTACGTAACTGATTCTGGCGGCGCCCTTTTAATGGAAGGGGTTGCCGAACGGTTCAAGGCGTTCAACGATGTATTGAAGCCAGAAACCCAGACAGGTATGCACGCACACCACAATTTATCATTTGGCGTCGCCAATTCAGTAATAGCCCTGGAACACGGGGCGACCCGTATTGACGCATCTCTGGCCGGAATGGGTGCGGGTGCGGGTAACGCGCCACTAGAAATTTTCATCGCCGTTGCAGACCGGATGGGCCTGAACCACGGGTGTGACCTCTTTGCTCTCATGGATGCGGCCGAAGAACTTGTTCGGCCACTTCAGGATCGACCTGTCAGGGTTGACCGGGAAACACTGTCTCTGGGCTACGCCGGGGTTTATTCAAGCTTCCTTCGGCACGCTGAAACAGCAGCTGAAACATATGGGATTGATACGCGTGATATCCTGATCCAGCTCGGCGACCGACGGATGGTTGGCGGCCAAGAGGACATGATAGTTGACGTCGCACTTGATATGGTCAGGGAACGCGATGCCGTGACGGCAGATGCCGAGGGGGAATAACAAATGGTGAACACCACCAAACTCGCTACCACACTAGACAACGCGGCCCAAAAGGCACGGGCGACGCGTCAAATTTCCGAGACCGTAAAATATTCACTTCAGGAAGCCTATGAAATTCAGGCCTCCTCAATCCAGCGCCGGCTAGACCGGGGTGAAAAACGGAACGGCATGAAGATGGGGTTCACCAGCCGTGCCAAAATGATCCAGATGGGTCTTACCGACATGATTTGGGGCCGTTTGACTGACAGAATGATGGTAGAAGACGGCGACACAATCTCTCTTAAAAATTATGTCCATCCACGTGTGGAACCAGAGATTGCTTTTCTGCTTAAACGGCCGCTAGGGTACCCCTGCACCGCGATGGACGCACTATCCGCAGTCGACGGGGTTGCCCCAGCGATGGAAATTATCGATTCCCGGTACAGGAATTTTAAATTCTCGCTTGAAGATGTCGTCGCGGATAATGCTTCTTCGTCAAGCTTTGTTGTTGGCCCGTGGCACTCACCCGAGTCCGCTCTTGATAATCTTGGCATGATCATGGAATTCAATGGAAGACCGGTTCAGATCGGATCTTCGGCCGCAATACTCGGCCATCCCGTCCGGTCTCTCGTTGCAGCCGCCCGCCTTACATCTCAATCGGGAGAACGTCTCGAGGCCGGTTGGATTGTGATGGCTGGCGGCGCGACCGCAGCGGAAGCGCTGCGGTCCGGTACAAATGTTCGTAATATGGTTGAGGGACTTGGCTCAGTCTCATTTAATGTAACCGACTAGCCGGGAGAAACCGACGCCGCGCCGCAAAGCTGTTTAATGGCCCAGATCAAGGCCGAGGGGTTGGCTCTACCACGCCCGGCTATATCAAGCGCACTCCCGTGTCCTACCGACGAAAACAATATCGGCGTACCAATTGTGAAAGCTGCAGTTTGCGCAAATCCAAAAATCTTGGCGGGTATGTGCCCCTGATCATGGTACATCACGACATAGGCATCGAACCCTTCATCTAGGTACATCGTATCTGCACCAAACGGACCGTGAGCATCTATTCCCGCCGCCCGGGCTTTAACAATTGCTGGCGACACGGTTTCGACTTCCTCCGAGCCAAACAACCCTCCCTCCCCTGCATGTGGATTGATGCCGGAAACGGCTATACGGGGCGCTATAATGCCTATTCGTTTGAGCCCCGCGTCGGCGGCTTCCAGCGTTCGAACAATACGCGGCAGATCAATCAAAGCGAGCGCGGCACGGATACCAAGGTGCAGTGTTACGTGCACAATTCGGAACCGTTCCGTAACCAACATCATGAAAACGTTATCGGGGCTGGTTCCGGTCCGTCGGGCGACCCACGAGGGATAACCATCGAATGCAATTCCTGCTGCATTTATCGACGACTGTGTCTGCGGACAGGCAATGACGGCGTCTGCCGCTCCAGCTTCTACCAATTCAAGAGCTTTTCCGGCGTATTCAAGGATCGCGCGCCCGCAGGCAGCGTCACTTTCCCCCGGAGTAAGAAAATTGACGTTGATCGCGCCAACATCCACAACATTTTCAGGTGGTGACCTGCGCAGCGTGTGTGCATACCGGGCGAGGACCTCATAATCGCCCACGATGATAGGGTCACATATCTGCCGGACAGAACGATCCGATGACGCCCTGATCGCTATCTCAGGACCTATTCCAGCAGGATCCCCGATTGCAATGGCAATGCGCGGTTTTGAGATCATCAGTGCTATGGTCCTAGATAGGGATCACTACAAGCGTATCTATGCGCACTGAATCGCAGACCACAACGCGTGTTTCAAACCGTGGCTCATCATCTTGAAAAATAATTTCGTCGACATATTTGCCGGCGGCAAACACTGACATTGCCCCCTCCTGCATTGTTCGGACGACAACAAAAGACGTTTCGACGCTATATCTTTCATCTCTACTGTGCCGGATACGGATCCCGGACAATATGTGTCTATAACAATGTGGTTCGTAAACATTGGCTTCACGAAGCGCCTTGATGCGGTCCTGCAGCATTCCGCGACTAGAGCATTCCATCACCCCTACCGCTCTACCGCGAGCAAAGTTTTCACGGTTGATTATCCGGTATGTACATCTCGCCGTAAAGAAATCTGGCCATTCTTCAAGCCGGTCGTCATCAATCATATGGGCATAATCAGTGATGAAGTCTTCTATAATCCGGCGCGGTTTTAGGGCCAGGTCACCTGTTTTCTTTTTCTTCACCACTAGATGTCCATCAGATCGCGATAACCTTTCCAAAACCCCCGGATCGAGACTTCAGTCGTGCGACCATCTTCACTGGGAGAGATATCACGACCTCCCATTTCTATAATGGTTGTTTTATCTGGATCCTGTTTTGATCCACGCTGTACCCAACCGCCTACTACGCCATCCTCCATGGAAATCAGGCCACCCGGGCCTACCAGATTTGACTGGCGAATACGAACGTTGCGCTGCTCGGTGCTGTCATTCACGTTCCCAAGAATCCACCACATCAGTTCACATTCCTCGGGCCCGCGCGGCACACAAAACCGGAGAGCAATCGAATTGTATATCTGCTGGATAACGAAGTTTGGAAAAATAGATTGAATTGCAAGTGTCGTACCGCAATCAAACTCCCGCCACATATCCACTAGGCTGGGATCGGAGAGGAGATACCCATCCTTTACCGAGAGGAGTGTCTTTGAATTGTATTGTCGTTCCTCCTGATCACTCTCAGCGATGGAATGACTTATGTGATGCCATCCATTTTCCGACAGTTTAATTCCGCCCTTCATCGACAGACGGTTCATCCGGAATGTAGCCTGAAACATATGTAAAATACTGGCATGATAGGAGTCGCGAACATTCTCCATATAGAGCTTCCAGTTATTTGGCATGTACTGGTTATAAGTACCGAGCAGCTCCATATCCGGGCCTATTACCCTATCCATGTTTTGCCGCATTTCTGCGCCCAAATATTCGTTCAACGGCTTCGCTGTTTCTGAGAACGTTGCAAATATTAGTCCCGCATATATTTCGCAACGTAATTTCTGGAGGCCGTGATCTTCAGGTCTAAAATCATCTGGCATGCCTCCCTTTCCGTCGACCCCTTTTCCGAAAGCAACGTTTTTAAGGTTCCCGTTAAGGTCGTAACGCCAGTTGTGATATACACACGTCAACTCCTCTGCGTGTCCGTATTTGGCAATGCAAACCAGGTTTCCGCGATGGCTACAACGGTTGACGAAAACCCGGATTTGACGGCCCTCATCGCGGAGAACGATAACCGGCGTTTCACCGATATAGATGGTGCGGTAATCGCCAGCTTCAGGAACCTCTAGCTCCAGGCCAACGAAACTCCATATAGGGCCACGGAAAATTTTTCTCTGCTCTTCCCGATAGACCGCCGAATCAGTATAGATGCCAAAGGGCACACGACTGTGTCCGTTATTCGGCCAATTGAGCTCGCTAGACCGCATGTCCGTCATAATGCCTCCAAAGCCTAGCGTTAAGAACGTCTCAACGACCAATTTTAATAATTCGTTTTGAAATTTGATTGGTACTACCAGCGAACCAATGAGGCAACCTTCCGCAAGGGGACGAATTATATCTATTGCCAAATTTCACGCCGCCCGAATTTCTGAATTTTCGACTGATTGGGGATCAGGTCCGTGAAAACGTCCCCGGTAACGCACTCAAAATAAGCAAAAGCAACCCGGGTACACACCGGTCTATCGGCGCGGGGGCAGCCACAAACCCATTCCTAAAACCTGCGCCCTGACTGAATGCGTGTGGCGCAAAATAGCAGCTTTTCATAAGATAGCTTCTCGGAAACAAAATGTCAGGGCAAATTAATGGGTCATCGTCAAAGCGTTAATATTCCCGGATTTCAGCACAAAAACCCCATCCCGAACGCCTCACGTGTCGGCAACCTTCTGATGACGGGGGTCATACTGGGTAGAAATTCCGTTACTGACGAAGTACCGGGCACGCTAGAGGGCCAGTGTAGACTGGTGTTCGAACACATGCGGGCGATTGTGGAGGCGGCCGGCGGCGCTACCGGCGATATTATAAAGGTTACCGTCTGGCTGAAAGACCCATTGAACCGCGATGCGTTAAACGCTGAATGGACCACAATGTTTCCTGACCCAGATTCTCGGCCAGCACGCCACACGCTCCTCGACACCCAGGAATCAGCCTATCTGGTGAGTTGTGACTTTACTGCCGTGATTACGGGTTAAAATATCGACGGTGACCTAGTATATCTCGGTCACCGCACCGGATTTGTCTTTTCCCTGTATACGATAGTGCCCAAGTTTATCTATGAGTGGTGCGTCGGTATAGCTGTAAAGGATTGCGTCTTCGCTCCCGGTATTCTTAAAATGTCGCCAACGATGGCTGGGCACAACGGAGAAATCGTTCTTACCCCATTCGAAGCGTTCGGAATCAACTTCCAAATATCCTTCTCCCTCAAGAACGAAGTATATGGTTGATGCGGTATGCCGAAGCGGCAAGGTTTTTTCACCAGGGCGAAGTAGTTGGGCGCGATAACTCAGGGAAGAGAAGACTGGTTCACCATCTGTCGGATTCACGCATTCTATGATAATTCCTTCGTTTGGATCACCATCATAGTGCTTCAGATCCTTAAGCGCGTCTCGAATTTCCGTATTCTTATACAGAAACATCGGTGTCACCTTTCTGCCTTCGCCGCGGTGGTGCGCGTTGAACATCGGCCGCAGGCCGCCACGCCCGTAGAACTTGGCGGAATAATTCAAATCCGGACCCGAATTGTTGCCCTCATTGGGATCGTCGCTCCGACCCCAGGCACAGCCAAGAAAATCAGCTAGCGGCCAGTCGAGGGTGTCCGCCCAGATTACAGGTGAGTCATCGTCGTTTCCGTGCCCATGCCAGGTGCCATTAGGTGTAAAAACCAGGTCTCCCCGTTTAGGAAAGATCTTTTCTCCCTCAACCATCGTGTATCCACCAGAATCAGATATGATGGTTCGACTCGCATTGGGCGTGTGCATATGGGATTCTGCAACATCTCCTTTTTTGTAGATCGAGATCGCAACCCTCATCGTGTTAGTGACTTTTACCCCTTTGATGCCGAAGGCCGGGTTGGTAAGAAGCACTGACTGACGTTCGGTCAGTTCGAGTGGGCACAACTCAACCAACGTCATCAGATATTTCTCGATATCGGCCCATTTCCATACAAAAGGCTGCGCGGCCGGATATTCAACACCAAGTGTATACGGACCCGGATCCGGTCGTTCAGAAGTTCCGAGATGCCATGATTTCTGATTGGGGAGATTCCAACGGGTTCGGATCCACAACCTGCGCTCCTGCGCCTCCTTGTTCAAATCCTCAAGTTTGTTAATGATCGTTTCAAGTTCCTGTTCCCGCTCGGTCTTAATGGATTCCACGATTGATGCCATTGCAGACTCCCGAATTCATTGAATAAAAGAGTATATATTAATGATGCCATAAGACTATCCCTGCTTAAATTGGGTTGGTCTCTGTCGTTACTTCGTCGATCAAGGTACCGTCCGCTCGGGTGTTGGTCACAGCACCCCTGCAACACCCTCGGTAATGATCTACAGATACGTATCAAGGGATCAGTATGACGTTTTCAAGCGTGCGCAACTAATCCGTCGGCAGGAAAACCACATTGTATACGCCCTGCTCTCACCGCTAGTTCTTCACTTGATCAACGCGCGGTCAAGTGCCCTCGCGACCTACCAACGTGAGTTCTAGGGTTCCGATAGTGCCGTGGGACCTGTGGCAAGGGATGAACAAAACCCGCTCGCTCCGACATGACTAAAAGTTTTGACATTCACCAATATACTAAACCAGCCTGCCCATATCAGTGATGTTCTGACGCAAGCCCCGCATCTCAATTTCGGCATTTAAAGGGCCCCGGTTGTCCATATCCGGCGCAATACGCTGACGTTTGTACATAATAGCCAATCGCTTTGTCACGTCTCTCGCATTCTGTGATAAGGCCGTTTATGAAAGAGGAGCAGTTTAGTGAAAACGTCATCATCAGAGACAACGGGGAAATCCATATGAAACTCGCAACCTTTGAAGCTAACGGAAAGACATCGTTCGGCATCGTCGACGGCGAACAGGTTTTTGACCTTGCGCCAAGGCTCACTAACGCGTCGAGTTTAATGGATCTACTGACGCCCGATATGCAGAAACAAGCAACCACCGTTACGATGGGGGCCGACTCTGACTACTCGCTTTCTGATATCAGTTTTCGGCGCCCAATAGAAGTTCCTGCCAAAATAGTATGCATTGGCATCAATTACGGTAACAGGGACGCCGAATATGAAACCTCAATCAAAGGCGACTATCCCAATGTGTTCCTTCGGACCCCTGAGACCTTGGCTGCTCACGGACAATCCATGCTCGTACCGCCGGAATCCGAGCAACTGGATTACGAAGGGGAAATCGCGCTCATCATTGGTAAAGGCGGACGACGGATCCCAAGGGAGGCCGCACTGAAACATATCGGCGCTGTGACGTGCCTTAATGAGGGATGTATTCGAGACTGGATGCGACACGGCAAAGCCAATATCACCCAAGGTAAGAATTTTTATCGATGCGGTGCGGTGGGTCCCTGGATGGTAACGGCGGATGAATTCAGCGAAGGATATGATAATCTGCGGGTTACAACTCGGGTAAACGGAGAAATTCGACAAAACGACACCACCGCAAACATACTCTATGACTTCTCCTATCTTATCGCCTACGCATCTACTTGGAATGCGCTAGAGCCCGGCGACATAATCTCAACCGGTACGCCGATTGGGTCGGGCGCGCGCATGACTCCACCGACATGGCTTCGCGATGGGGACATAGTTGAAATCGAGGTTTCAGGCGTAGGGATTCTTTCAAATCCAATAAAAAACGAAACCTGAATATTTTTCCTTCGCTTTATGGTTGAGACGTTACCGGTCGTTTTGTAAACTCCCAGATCCTTCCGACAAACTTTATTCTAAAACAAACAGACGGAAAAAATTATGAGTGACGTGACATTTCACACCGCCGCTAAATGCAGTCAGATCGACGAAGACGAGGCAACCCAGGTCCTCGTAGAGGGCAAGGAAATCGCAGTTATCAATCTTGGCGGCGACTTCTACGCAATGGATGATATTTGCAGTCACGCGTATGCGTCGATGTCAGATGGGTATATCGAAGGCGAATGTATAGAGTGTCCGCTTCACGGCGCCCAGTTCAACATCAAGACGGGTAAGGCCGAAACTGCGCCGGCCACTGTCGACCTCAAAACTTACGAGGTAAAAATAGATGGAGATGACATTCTCATAGGCCTTTCCAACAGCTGATCAGACATACCAATTAAATGACATCCGATCAGACTGTCGCAGTTATCGGTGCTGGCCAAGCAGGGGGCTGGACCGCCAAGACCCTTAGGGATGAAGGTTTCAAAGGCCAGGTTATCCTCATTGGTGATGAGGATTATCCTCCTCACGAACGTCCGCCACTTTCCAAAGAGGTTCTTCTTGGAAAGGCTGAAAAAGAAGCCTGTTTTCTCTGGCCACCCGAAATCCTGAACGACGCAAAAATCAACATGCGCCCTGGTGTAACCGTGACCAGTATTAATCCCACTCAACACACGCTCTCAATCGATGGTGATGAAGACGTTAAATGGGATAAATTGATGATCGCCACGGGCGGGCAAGCGCGCACGCTACCGGTGGAGGGCAAGGATCTGGACGGTGTCTTTACTCTACGAACAATTGCCGATGCTGAGGCCATTCGCACACGACTTTTGAACAATACCAAGGTTCTGATTGTGGGTGCTGGCTGGATCGGACTTGAGGTTGCTGCCGCTGCCCGCAATCTAGGAGCCGAGACCGTGGTCATCGAAGTCGCCGACCGCGTCTGCGCGCGCGCGGTGACACCGGAAATGTCTCAGTGGATACTCGAACTCCACCTGAAGAATGGAGTGGATGTCCGACTGGGAGTGGTGTTCGACCACTTCGCCGGGAGTGAATACCTCGAACGCGCTGTTCTAGCGGATGGCTCCGAAATTATGTGCGACATTGCTGTGGTTGGTATTGGTTTGAGGCCTAACACCGAGCTTGCCGAATTGGCGGGACTGGCCGTTGATAACGGTATTGTCGTTAACGAAATTGGGCAAACGTCTCATCCGGATATTTATGCAGCTGGCGACGTTGCTAATCATCCAAACTCTCATCTGGGCCGCCGAATTCGGCTTGAATCCTGGGAAAACGCTCAAAATCAGGCTATTTGCGCGGCAAAGGCAATGCTGGGTGCAACAGAGCCTTACGCTGAAATTCCCTGGTTCTGGTCAGATCAGTTCGATGCGAACATACAGCTAATGGGGTTGCCCGAAGATTGGGACGAAAGGGTCCTTCGGGGCGACAGAGAGGCTGGCGAGTTCATTGAGTTCTATCTGAAAGCTGGGAAACTTGAGGGCGCCGCCGCCGTAAATAATGCACGTGACCTGCGATTTACCCGGCGGATGATCGAATCCGGCCGGACATTTGAGCAAAGTTCACTTTCCAATCCGGATATAAAACTACAAAAACTTCTCAGAGGGTAGGAGTATCGCTGGATTAGAGAAGTCCCAGTCTTCGGAGTTCGTTAGCCAGTTCAGGAGGCAAGTTATACCCCCCCTCCGCCTGCCCTAAGACATCCTTTGGCGCGTCGGTGGTCTCAAGGTAACGCCACCCCTGAAATGCTCGATAGGGCTGAGGTAGAACAGGAACAAGATCAGGGTCCAGAACTAGCGCACAGCACGGTTTTCGTTCGTAGTTGGGGGCCGTATCGACAGCCGTAATTCTCTGACGTGCGGTGATAAATCCCCTGATCACCCAGTAGATAGAGCCACCTTCGAGGATTTCGCTTTTGCGACGCGGCGCATTACGAGTCAAATGGATCAGTCGTGCGTTTTCTGTGCCACCCGGTTCTTCCGTTATTCTTTCCAACTGGCGTTGGCGAAAATGAGACAAGCTTTCAATTCCTACTGCGAGCTTGATAATATGAACGGGCATTATCGGATACTACCGGATCATTCGGCAAAACCCAGTACTTGCCAGCAGGTTTTTGCGGGAAACATTGAGGTGATTGTTATCGAGAGTGTAACTGCGCGCTTTTGGTAAATCGTTGAAATTCAGATAATCTTTCAATGAAATGTTCAAATTAAAAACCAAGCACCGAGACCCAAGAATGCCAGAAATGCAACAACGTCCGTAATTGCCGTCAGGAAAACACCAGAGGCGATTGCTGGATCAAATCGGGTACGAGACAGACCAAGCGGAATCGCCGCCCCGGCAAGCCCAGCAATAATCAATGTGATCACCATGGCGACTGCCATAACGGCACCAATGCCAAGGCTGCCTGACCATGTCCAGGCAATCACCCCAAGAATAATTGCAAAAAGAAGGCCATTAAATGTACCGACCAGTATTTCTTTGGATAGAACCCGAAATGCGTTGGCAGGCGTTAATTCTTTCATCGCGATCGCCCGAACAGCAACCGTTAGGGTTTGTGTCCCGGCGTTTCCACCCATGGAAGCGGCTATAGGCATCAACACCGCAAGCATTACTACCTGTTCAATCGTTCCCTTAAATAGCCCGATAACTATTGAGGCAATAACTGCCGTGACCAGGTTCACAAACAACCACGTAAACCTAGATTTACCGGTATCAACCACGGCTGCATACAAATCATCTTCTTGAACGCCGCCCAACCGCATGATGTCCTCTTCGGCTTCCTCGTGGATGACGTCAACGATATCATCAATCGTAATTACACCAATTGCGCGCTCCGATTCATCAACAACAGCTGCCGATACAAGATTCTGTTGCGCAAAGACGTATGCCACTTCTTCCTGATCCATATTCACGGGCACGGAAACAAACTCTTCAACCATAATGTTTTTTATTGGTACAGGGCGCTGGGTTCTAAGAATACGGTTTAACGCAACATATCCAATCAAACGATGTCGGGGATCAACAACAAAAATATCATAGAAATCTTCGGGAAGGTGGTCACTTTCACGTAAGAAATCAATAACCTCTCCAACCGTCCAAAAGGTGGGCACTGCAACAAATTCACGCTGCATTAAACGTCCGGCACTGTCCTCCGGGAAAGCCAAACCCTCTTCCAAAATCGATCTCAGGGCGCTAGAAATTCCCTGAAGGACCTTCCTTTGTTTTGTTTCTTCCAGCGTCGAAATCAGGTTAAGGGCGTCGTCCGAGTCCAACGAAGCTATTGCCAGGGAAATGGTGTCGGTTCCCAGTTGTTCTGCAACTTCATCACGAATTGTTTCATCAAGCTCCGTAAGTATTATTGGGTCAAAATCAGACCGCAAAAGTTCAACAACCTGTATACGGGTGGACCCGCGCAACATTTCTATAAGGTCAGCCACTTCTGCGGCGTGGAGCGGCTTGATAATATTAAATATGGTCGAAGCGTTTCCCGAGGAAAGTGCAAGGGTAACATCCCGCACAACGTCGGGGTTCAAACCGAGCAGGTCTGCCGCCTGCACCGGCGCCACCTCACCGGGAACGTCCGTTTCAGAAGCGTCATTGACCATACTCGTTATTCCCTATGGGTTCACGGTGGCAGGCATTGACTCAAAACAAACCAAGCCCGCTCGGTGACCGGCGGACCTGAATTCAATTTGGTGCGGTCGAGAAGACTCGAACTTCCACGGGATTACTCCCACAGCGACCTCAACGCTGCGCGTCTACCAATTCCGCCACGACCGCTCGTCGACAAACACTCCGTTTTTCTTGCATTTTTTGAGCGATGTGACATACCAAATTGATGTTTCAACCGCAAGAGCAGAGGTGTAATGAAAGATGAGACACATGTTGAATGGCAGGTCTCAGATGGGTTAACTGCCTATTCGACCGCGATTGAATGCATGGAACAGCGCGTTGCAGAAATACCCTTGGGCGGCCGAGAACAAATTTGGTTGCTGCAACACCCGCCTCTTTATACTGCAGGAACCAATGCATCCGAGAGAGATCTCTTGGATAGGCACAAGTTTGCCGTACACAAATCTGGTCGTGGGGGCATGTATACATACCATGGACCCGGACAACGTGTTGGATATGCCATGATGGATCTAAGTATTCGCGGTCGAGATATACAAAGGTTTATCAATGATCTGGAGGAATGGCTTATAAAAGCAATGGCCTCATTCAATGTAATTGCGGAACGTCGCAAAGGACGCGTCGGTATATGGGTTGACAGAGGCAGGCACGGCGGAAAATCAGGTCAGGAAGACAAAATCGGTGCAATCGGTGTAAGGGTACGCCGTTGGGTTTCCTTTCACGGGGTGTCGCTCAATGTTTGCCCAGATCTTAGTCACTACGAAGGAATTATTCCGTGTGGCATTTCAGCTCACGGAGTAACTTCTCTGAAAGATCTCGGAATCGAAGCAACCCTGGAGGACGTAGACACGGCGCTCCTTTCAGCGTTTGAAACCGTATTTCAGCGCAACACCATTAAGGTGTAGCCAGTGTAAAACCCGTTCTCCATTTTAAAAAGCCCGCATCCATGGCTATCATTCTTAAAATTTTCGGAAACTGGAAGCGGCAAGCTCAAATAATCACTTTATAACCCTTACCAACGACCTAACGGTGTGATTCTGGCGCCTTGAGCACTGACCCGCAAGCACCCTACTTAAATCCCAACGTGGGAAGTATAGCAGACAACGTGCCGAAATTACTCCAACACACTGCATGCGGGTGTCTTCGCCAGCTGCACAAAACGCGCCGCAGATTCTATAACGCAACGTAGAGTTTCATGGCGTTCCTCTGCGTCTTTATCAGCCCCCCATTTTTCAATTTGATAGAACTCGTCCAAAAGAGAGGCACGCCAAGCCGTGCGGCCGTCTATTTTGCCTGTGGCGATCGCCAAGCCCAAAACGACAGAACCACAAACTGTTGTCGCCGTGTGCAGCCCGGCCAATACGAAGTTATCCAAGACGTCAACAGCACGTTCAATTTTCTCAACGCAGTTTGCCGGCTGAACCACAGGCAAAAGACCGGTTGTAACGGTCAACTGGATATCACAGTGTGCATGAAACCAGGTAAGAACAGGATCCCAGTAAATTTTCTGTCGTTTCTGTAACTCCTTCGGCTGGTGGACGCGATAGCACACAAGGTCGGTTTGGACATAGCTGCAGATCTCCAGAACGACATTTTTGCGAAATTCGGAAACCCGATCGATCGCCGTGTTAGACAACCGGGTCAGCGGCATCTGTGCAGTGTCGATCTTCGTGTCCTGAACGTTCCACTCCTCGGCCACTGCATCAGCTAATTGACGGGTTGGAAGAAGGAGTATTTGCTTAGCGGGCGTTCTGATCGTTTTATGATCAAGCATCACTCCGTATTGCGAACCTGCCTCCGTCACTTCAGCCGATTGATAGAACCTTTTCACTGACCAAACCCAGCTTCGAACAGGGCCTTAATGTCGTGTTCCAACTGGTCAAAGTTCTCCACAACGTAGTGTGCGCCCGCGTTACGAAGTTGGCCTGGCGGATGCACCCCCCACGTAACGCCAATAGCCCACGTACCCGCATTGCGGCCAGTAAGGATATCGTAGGTGGTATCGCCAATCATCACCGCGTTTTCTGGCTCCACCCCTACCTCACGCATTGCCTCCTGCAGGAGGAATGGGTCGGGTTTGCCGGGCCCCTGATCTGCCGTCTTCATGCAGGCAAACCTGCCATCAAGGCCAGCGTTGTCCAAAATCTGACTAAATCGCTGGTTCGAGCGACTGGTCACAATAGCCAGCAAATATCCCGCGTCCTCCAATCGATCCAAGAGACCAAAGACCCCCTCAAACACAGTCTCAGGTGGCCTATCCGGCGGCTCACGCTCGCCGCGCGCTATTTCCGAATGGTATTCCTTGATCATCGAGACTTCTCGGGCGCCACCACCAGGTACAAGAAATTCGACACTTTGTTCCCATGGAAGGCCAATAATGTTTCTAATTTGCTGATCGGTCACTGCAGGAAAACCAAGCGCGCTCCAGCAAGTCCTAACTCCTACCACAATCGATGGAACGCTATTTAGCAGGGTTCCATCCAAATCAAACGCGGCCAGCCTTAACCCACCTCTCACAGAGGGTCACCCGATGCCCGGGCCTCAAATCCAAAAAATTTCCATGTGGCCCGCATTGTTACCGGAAGAGGCGCTGAAATGCTGAGGGTACCTCCAGCTGGGTGGGGCAATGTAATTGATCGTGCATGAAGGTGCAGTTTGTGTGTTTCCGCCAACCCATCAATAACCGAGCTGGAACCACCATATTTGCGATCACCGACGATGGGTGTTCCAAGGTCTGCGCAGTGAACGCGAAGTTGATGCGTTCGGCCCGATTGGGGGTGCAGGGACATCCACGAGGCACTCCGTCCCACATTTTCTATAACCCTGTATTCGGTCACTGCCAGTTTTCCCATGACGGGGTCCTTGACGACCTTCTCATAGCCATCTTTACCGACTTTCTTCATTAACGCGGATTCTATGCGGCCTTCGCGGGGGCTTGGTACCCCGGCAACGAGAGCCCAATAGGTTTTATCTACACCTCGACCGCGGAAGGTTTCGCCTAGAACTCGAGCTACCTTTGCATTCAGTGCGACAAGCAGAACGCCGCTCGTATCCCGATCAAGACGATGGACCAGTTTGGGCCGGGGCCTGTCACCGGATACCAAGCCCGAAAGAAATCCGTCGATGTGCCGGTCGACACGAGTGCCACCCTGCACCGCAATCCCTGGTGGCTTATTAAGTGCGACGATCTCATCGTCGGCATAAACAATCAGATTATTTAACCACTCCCTGTCACTGTCTTTTATCCTTTGGGTGTTGGAGTTACTCAATTTTATAGATTTGAGACCAACAGGCGGTATTCTTACTAATTGATCTACTGCGAGGCGTGTGGATGCCTTGACCCTACCACCATCGACCCTTATCTGACCCGTGCGCAGTAACTTTTCCAGATGACCGTGTTTTAAGCTTGGATAGTAGCGTTTAAACCAGCGATCGACACGCACACCCGCATCTTCGGTAATCACGGCAACGGTCTCCACATTGCTCACGCGAGAATAATCCTTGAAAGCTTCAAACCCGCTATCAGACCAGCAATTGATAGCAATACAGTTCCCACAATATAAATTAAAGCAAGTTCGAGATGCCCCTTTTCCAAAAGAACGACGGTTTCAAGGGAAAAAGCAGAAAACGTTGTAAATCCGCCTAAAAGTCCAACTATCAAAAAAGACCTCATCTCCGGTGACGGCGACCAGGCAAACGTCATTGCCGCGACAATAACCCCAAGACAGAAAGAACCCACAACATTTACGAAAATCGTACCCCATTGAAAGTTGTTACCTGAGATGTGTAATGTCAAAATTCCAACCGCATAACGGCCAGAGGCCCCAAGAGCACCTCCGAGGGCAACAAATAGGATTGTTTTCATAACGTCTCAGTCGTCATCACATGCCACCTGCTGTCTCAATGATGTCCAGGCTTTGAGGCGTTCGGCGATTTCATTTTCAAACCCCTGGTAATTCGGCTCAAAAAAAACACCACGCTCCATTTCCTCTGGAAAATAGTTTTGGCCAGAAAACGCACCCTCAGCCTCGTGGTCATATTGATAACCTTTTCCGTAGCCTATTTCTTCCAGCAGGCTGGTTGAAGCATTTAGGATATGCTTGGGTGGAGTAAGGGATCCGGTTTTCTGCGCTGATCGGGTTGCCTCAGTGAGTGCACGGTACACTGAATTTGATTTCGGTGCGGTAGCCAAATAAATCACGCACTGAGCTATTGCAAGTTCTCCTTCGGGCGATCCAATTCGCTCGAATGCCTGCCAGGCTGCGATGGACTGGGAAAGGGCAGAGGGGTCAGCCAAACCGATATCCTCCACGGAAAATCGGGTAAGCCGGCGCATAATGTAAAGCGGATCCTCTCCACCCAACAGCATCCGGGCGAGCCAATACAATGCCGCATCCACGTCTGATCCCCGGAGCGATTTGTGCAACGCGCTTGTTAGGTTGTAGTGGGCTTCCTGAGACCGGTCATATTGCGGTGCTCGCTTCTGTATCGACCGGATAAAACCCGTCACGTCCAATAATTTATCGTCCCCGAGTGCAAAAATTTCCTCTACTAAGTTAAGCAAGTAACGTCCGTCCCCATCCGCAAAATGAAGGAGTTCTACCCGCGCTTCCCGCGTCAAAGGCAACTTTTGTCCAAGAACGTTCTCCGCACGCGATAACAACTGACTAAGCACCTCTGCACCAAGAGGTTTCAACACTAATACCTTGCAGCGGGAAAGAAGTGCGCCATTTAGTTCAAAGGAGGGATTTTGGGTTGTCGCACCCACTAGTACAATGGTCCCATCCTCAATAAAAGGTAGGAATCCGTCCTGCTGCGCCCGGTTAAAACGGTGTATTTCATCAACAAATAACAGGGTATTCTGCCCGTCAACGCGACGTTTTTTAGCCGACTCGAATATGCGACGCAGGTCTGAAACTCCAGAAAAAACGGCAGAAATTTGTTCAAAATAAAAATTTTTGGCGCGCCCTAACAAACGGGCGATAGTTGTTTTTCCCGTCCCTGGAGGTCCCCACATAATCACCGATGTAATATGGTTGTCGTTTACCATTCGTCCAAGTGGCCCTTCTGGGCCAAGTAGGTGATCCTGCCCGAGAATTTCACCAAGACTATCTGGTCGAAGCTGGTCTGCAAGAGGGCGGTAGGCGTTTGTTTCAAAAAGAGTAGCCATGCCCAACGACACTACTATCGCCCAATAATTAGTTTCAGAACCTGACCGGCACGACTGATCTCAATTCGCCAAACGGAAATATTTTTCTTCAACATAGTCTTTAGCTGAGATACTGACGAGATTTTATCACCGTTCAACCGTAACAGTATATCACCGGGTTCTAACCCAATTCGATCCGCCGGCGATCTGCGTTTGAGACGCACAACTATAACGCCGATCAATTCACTGTCTAGAGAGAGTTCTTCTGTGAGGGCAGGTGAAAGATTTGCTACTTCCGCACCTGCATAAGGGTTTTTTCCACCAATTATCGATAATTCCCTCAAAGGGACCTCGGGAGCCGCAATTAACCGGATTGTAAGTTCTTTCTCACGTCCTGACCTTAAAATCTTTAACTTAGTCGTCCCGCCAATCGACATAGTGGCAATTCGAAACTGAAGTGTATTGGCGTCTGGCACCGATTTTTCACCAATCGTAATGATAACATCACCGACCCTTAAGCCAGCAATATCAGCCGGCCCACCGTCATGGATAGTGTTCACTATCACACCGGAAGGGAGAGGCAGTTTGAGCGAGCGAGCGATATCGGCATCGATCGATTGACCCCTAGCGCCCAACCAGGGCCTGATCACCTTTCCACCTTGGGCGGCCCCGTTAATCACAGTCGCCACCATGTTCGAAGGAATAGCAAACCCGATTCCGTTTGACCCCCCGCCGCGGGAATAAATTGCTGTATTGATTCCGATCAAACGGCCATTTAGCGAAATCAGGGCGCCTCCGGAATTACCAGGATTAATTGCCGCATCGGTCTGAATGAAAAATCCAAAATCAGTTACGCCTTGTGCGGTGCGGGCAAGCGCGGAAACAATCCCATTTGTCACCGTTTGGCCGACACCGAAAGGATTCCCGATAGCAAGAACGATATCACCAACTTTTAAGGCATCGGAATCGCTAAGTTGCAAAAATGGTAGCTTCTCTCCCTCGGTTTTGATGCGTAATATGGCCAGATCTGTCCGTTCATCGCGGGTGATTACCTCAGCATCAAATTCCCGTCGATCCGTAAGCACTACTGTGATCTCATCGGCTTTATCGATGACATGGTGATTGGTTACAATTAAGCCATCGGAATTGACTAACACGCCGGAACCAAGAGAATTCTGTACTCGCTTACGCTCCCGGGAAAACTGATCTCCGAAAAATCGACGAAAAAATGGATCATTAAACAGGGGAGAAGCTGATCTAGTGCGGATCACGCGGCGAGTATAAATGTTCACAACAGCTGGTGCCGCGATCTTGACAAGGGGCGCAAATGAAAGCGTCAACTGTTTCCGGCTTTCCGGAACGCTTTGTTGCCCCGCGAATAATGGCCCTGAGCCACCTAAAATACCCACGGTGCACAAAATTACTAGAGCGAGCCGTGTAGTTTTCATAAACATAAACCTATTTTAGCACTTCATTGTGCACGATTTGCAACGCAAAAAGGCGGCTCAATTGACCGCCCCAGCTAATTTATTGGAATCACCTAAACTATGCGATGGCTTCCTCATCTGTATCCTGATCAACTAGCAAGGGACCTGAGTCTAGGCCTTTTGCCTCTGGTTCACGATCAACTAATTCGATTACTGCCATTGGCGCAGAATCGCCATATCGAAACCCGGATTTAATTATACGAGTATAGCCTCCAGGCCGATCACGATAGCGATCAGCTAACGCCGTAAACAACTTTTCCACCAATTTCTTATCGTCTTGCATACGGCCGATGGCAATTCGTCGAGCATGGAGATCACCACGTTTCCCCAGCGTAATCAGCCGTTCAACAACCGACCGAAGTTCTTTCGCCTTTGGAAGCGTTGTTTTGATCTGCTCGTGCTTGATGAGCGCGACCGCCATATTACCAAATAAAGCTTTCCGGTGCGCACTCGTCCGATTAAGCTTCCGGCCACTCAAACGATGCCGCATTTTCCTATCCTTTTCTCTCTCTCGCGCAGCCTAGTATGGCTCTTCCAGGCGTTTTGCCATATCTTCTATATTTTCGGGAGGCCATTCCGTAATTTGCAACCCAAGGTTTAAGCCCATAGTTGAAAGGACTTCTTTGATTTCATTGAGCGACTTACGGCCGAAATTCGGCGTCCTCAACATCTCCTGTTCCGATTTTTGGACCAGATCACCAATATAAATAATATTATCGTTTTTAAGGCAATTCGCCGACCGGACAGAAAGCTCCAACTCATCGACTTTACGAAGTAGATTGCGATTGAATTCAGGTGTATCAGCTTCCACCGCTTCCTGCATGGGCCTCGGCTCTTCAAAGTTAATAAACATCTGGAGTTGATCCTGGAGAATACGAGCGGCAAGCGCTACAGCATCTTCCGGCGAAATAGTTCCATCTGTTTCAACGTCCATGATTAATTTGTCAAAGTCAGTCCGCATTCCAACTCGTGCATTTTCAACACGGTAGGCAACCCGACGAACTGGGCTAAAAACTGCGTCCACAGGAACGAGGCCAATAGGAGAATCTTCCGCGCGGTTTTCCGCAGCAGGAACGTACCCCTTACCAGTATCAACCGTCATCTCCATTGAAATTTTAGCGCCCTCGTCCAACGTACAGATGACGGTATCAGGATCGATTATTTCAATGTCGTGGGTTGCTTCAACCATTCCAGCAGTAATTTCCCCCGGGCCAGTGGCCGTAAGAGTGATCCGCTTTGGCCCTTCACCATGCATTCTAAGGGCTAACGACTTTATATTTAAAACAATATCGGTGACATCTTCGCGAACACCAGGAATCGACGAGAATTCATGTAATACACCGTCAATCTGAACAGCGGTTACTGCCGAACCCTGAAGCGAAGAGAGTAGGATACGACGTAGTGAATTTCCTAGGGTCGTGGCAAAACCACGTTCCAACGGTTCCGCCGATATCGACGCAAAACGAGAAGCTATTTCGCCCGGATCGATATCAAGCTTGGAAGGCTTTATGAGTTCGTGCCAATTTTTATGGATGACCGTCATATCGTTATCCTTTAGCGGCAGTCCGCCGCACTGAGTTTAATTTCTGGCTGGGGGCCCTTTTGACAGAGCGACTGCCTGCCGGGTTACACCCGCCGGCGCTTGCGCGGCCGGCAGCCATTATGGGGAATCGGTGTTACGTCACGGATAGCTGTGATCATAAAACCAACGGATTGCAAAGCCCGTAGTGCCGATTCCCGGCCAGACCCTGGCCCCTTGACCTCAACCTCTAGCGTTTTGACCCCATGCTCTTGCGCCTTCCGTCCAGCATCTTCCGCTGCCATTTGCGCTGCATAGGGCGTCGACTTTCTCGAACCCTTAAAGCCCTGAGAGCCTGCCGAAGACCAGGCTATCGAATTTCCCTGCGCGTCGGTAATAGTTATCATGGTGTTGTTGAACGTTGCATTCACGTGGGCAACGGCTGATGTAATGTTTTTCCGTTCCCGGCGCCTAACTCGCGCTGCTACTTGTCTTGCCATTTTGCTATCCTGTCACCCGCTATTTTCTGCCTGCCACCGGCCGGGCCTTGCCCTTCCGGGTTCGAGCATTGGTGTGTGTTCGCTGTCCCCGAACAGGAAGACCACGCCGATGACGAATGCCGCGGTAACAACCCAAATCCATCAACCGCTTGATATTCATTGCAGTCTCGCGCCGTAGTTCACCCTCGATTAAGTAATCCCGGTCGATGACATCTCGGATCCTAGCCAATTCATCATCACCTACATCGTTAGCCCGAATTTCTCCAGCAACATTTGCCACCTCACAAATCTTTTTAGCGGACGTGCGCCCAATGCCAAATATGTAGGTGAGCGCGATTGCTACAGGTTTGTTGGGCAGATTTACACCCGAAATGCGTGCCACGACGCGATCTCCTTAGCGTTCAAGTCATTGAAAACATGAAATAAGTTCACGACTGGGGTCTTCAGCCAGAGCGGCGCGATTATAGGGGTTGGAACTTCCAAGTCAACCATCAGACTGCCTCCAGCACAGATTCAATCTGGCGGGTTACCTCATCGATTTCACCCATCCCGTCGACACCCGTGAGGTTGCCCTTTTTTTTATAATATGGGAGCAGGGGCGCTGTCTGCGCATGATATGCCTCTAGGCGCGAGGTCACTGTCTCAACGTTGTCATCCTCGCGTCGCGAAAATTCTGCGCCACCACAAACATCACAGGTACCAATTACTGTCGGCTTTTGAAACCTGTCGTGATAGCCTGCGGTACAGCGCACGCAGTTGTATCGACCAGTAATGCGGGCAACAAGTACTGCATCATCAACCCTTATTTCAATTACGTGATCTAGTTTTACACCCAATTCAGAGAGCATGCCGTCCAGAGCACCCGCTTGAGCAGTGGTCCGGGGGTAGCCATCTAGAATGAAGCCTCTAGCGCAATCAGGTTTCTGGATCCGATCTCGTATCATACTGATCATGATTTTGTCTGAAACCAGTTCGCCGCGGTCAATTATACCTTTCACCTTTAGACCAATTTCACTCCCAGACGCCACCGCTGCGCGCAACATATCGCCCGTAGACAATTGAAGCAGTCCATGGCCATCCTCCAGGCGTTTCGCCTGAGTGCCTTTACCTGCGCCGGGTGGTCCAAGAAGCATTAAATTCATCCGTTGCGGCCCCGCAATCGGGATTTCTTTACCAAACCTTCATACTGGTGAGCAATTAGATGAGACTGGACCTGTGCAGTTGTGTCCATAGTCACAGTGACAACAATCAGTAAACTGGTACCTCCGAAATAAAACGGCACCCCATACTGGGAAATCAAAAGTTCTGGCATGATGCTGATTGCGGTGAGATAAATTGCACCGACTACCGTTAGCCTAGTAAGAATAAAGTCTAGATATTCAGCGGTATTTCTGCCTGGCCTTATACCGGGAACAAAACCTCCATGTTTCTTTAAGTTGTCAGCAGTTTCAGTCGGATTAAAAACGACTGAAGTGTAAAAGAAAGCAAAAAAGGCAATCATTGCTGCGTACAGCAAAAGGTAAACAGGCTGTCCCCGCCCAAGTAATGCCGTTACAGCTGTCAACCAATCGGGGCCCGCATTTGCGGAAAAATTTGCAATTGTAATGGGTAGCAGCAGAAGTGAACTAGCGAAGATTGGCGGAATCACACCTGCAGTATTCACTTTTAAAGGGATGTGTGAATTCTCGCCGCCAAACATTTTATTTCCCTGTTGACGCTTTGGATACTGCACCAAAACCCGACGCTGCGCCCGCTCGACAAAAACAATAAATGTAATCACCGCAACTGCCATAATTAACAGGACAATTATCAAAAAGGCTGAAATCGCACCAGTACGGCCCATCTCAAGCGTTCCGATCAATGCCGCAGGCATTTCTGCAACAATACCGGCAAAAATAATTAACGAAATTCCATTTCCTACACCGCGAGCGGTAATCTGTTCACCTAACCACATTAAGAACATTGTCCCGCCGACCAAGGTGATTACTGTCGTTGCCCTGAAAAATGCCCCCGGTTCAGCGACTGCAACCCCCTGAGATCCAGTCATTCCCTCCAAACCTACCGCGATACCATATGCCTGCAATGCAGCCAAAAAGACCGTGCCATAGCGGGTATACTGATTTAACTTTTTCCGCCCAACCTCACCTTCCTTTTTCAGGGCCTCAAAATGGGGGTGAATTGCCTGCAAAAGTTGCATAATAATTGCTGCTGAAATGTACGGCATGATGTTCAACGCAAAGATAGTCATTCGCGCAAACGCGCCGCCAGACAGCATATTAAACATATCAAGAATGCCGCCGGACTGTTGTTGGAATATATCCTGCAAGATGGATGGATCTATGCCTGGCAGAGGAATCCAAGTACCAAGCCTATAGATGATCAACGCACCCAGTGTAAACCAGATACGCTTCTTGAGTTCCGTAGCCTTCGCAAAGTTCGAGAAATTTATTTGCGAGGCTAACTGTTCAGCGGCCGACGCCATAAACTACTCCTTATCCGAAGTCGCATCTCCCGCCCCATCCGCGTCAGAGGTTTCTTCAATCTCAACCTCTCCCATTTTAGTGCGTTTCGCGTGTTTTTCTTTTCTTTTAGGGTGTTTTTCTTTTCTTGGGGTGACTTCTATGCTTCCACCTGCGCCTTCAATTGCTTCAACAGCTGCCCTCGAGGCGCCGGTCACCTGAAGCGCTAGCTTGGTATTGAATAAGCCCTTAGCGAGCACTCTTACACCGTCTCGAATTGATTTTATTACACCCGCCTCGGCTAACGCTGCCTCAGTCACGAGCTTCGCCGCATCGAGCTTTCCCGCGTCAACCGCTTGTTGTAAACGCCCAAGATTCACGACGCGAAAGTTTTTACGAAAGATATTAGTGAAACCAGCTTTTGGCATCCGCCGGTGCAGAGGCATCTGACCGCCTTCAAATCCGAGAAGTGAAACGCCGCTGCGCGATTTCTGGCCTTTATGTCCGCGCCCCGCGGTCTTGCCGGTTCCAGACCCTATGCCCCGACCCAGACGTTTTCTAGCCCGTCTTGCCTCAGGCTTGTCGGATATCTCATTTAGTCGCATATTTTGTACCCCATCACGGCGAACTCGCCACTAAAACCGCCTCTTAGCTATTCTTCAATGCGAACAAGGTGCTTTACCTTGTTCACCATCCCGCGCACGGCTGATGTATCTTCTAGCTCCCGAGTGCGATGCATTTTATTTAAACCCAATCCAATCAAAGTTTCACGCTGATCGCGTGGTCGGCCAATTGGACTCCCGACTTGGGTAACTCGAATGGTGTTTGTATTGGATCTAGCCATTTGGTTAAACCTCAACCTGTTCCGCGCCCCGTCGGCCGACAATGTCTCCTACTTTGCGGCTACGCCGGGAAGCCACCATACGGGGAGACTGAAGACTCTGTAGAGCCTGAAACGTGGCTTTGATCATATTATGTGGATTCTGCGTTCCAATTGATTTAGCGACGACATCCTGAATGCCCAACGTTTCAAACACCGCCCTCATAGGCCCACCGGCTATAATCCCTGTGCCTGGAGGGGCCGCCCGCAGGATTACCTTGCCCGCACCGTAGCGAGCCTTCACGTCATGATGAAGCGTTCTTCCTTCACGCAGTGGAACCCGGATCATATTGCGTTTCGCTTGCTCTGTGCCTTTCCGAATTGCCTCGGGGACCTCCCGCGCTTTTCCGGACCCAAAACCTACCCGCCCCTTCTGGTCACCCACGACGACAAGTGCTGCAAAACCAAATCGCCGACCACCTTTCACCACCTTCGCCACACGATTAATGCTGACAAGCTTGTCAATTATGTCGCTTTCCTGTCTGTCTTCGCGATCACGTCTTGAATTTCGTGCCATTCGTCGTTCTCCTAAAATGCCAGCCCGCCGTCGCGGGCAGCCTCGGCCAATGCCTTTACGCGGCCATGATAAAGATAGGGCCCACGGTCAAATACAACCTCTTTTATTCCCCGTTCAGATGCACGTTTTGCCACGAGCTTCCCAACCTCGGCCGCAACTTCACTGCCAGACCCTTTACCAACTGCGTTATCGTGGCTGGACGCAGCTGCAACAGTTCGCCCGCTTGTGTCATCAATAACCTGAGCATAGATGTATTTATTGGATCGAAAAACTGAAAGGCGTGGCCGGCCATTCGCACTTCGACGTATTCGACGGCGAACGCGGACAAGACGACGCCGTTCAAGTTTGGATATCTTGTGCATAGCTATTTTTTCTTGCCTTCTTTCCGGAGAATAATCTCGTCCGCGTACCGGACTCCCTTTCCTTTGTAGGGCTCGGGTTTGCGAAAACTACGAATTTCTGCCGCTACCTGACCAACTTGCTGATTATCGGCACCGGAGACAACAATCTCTGTCTGGCTCGGCAAACCAATGTTTATACCTTCAGGGATAGCGTAATGTATGTCATGACTATAACCCAATTGAAGGACGAGACTTGTTCCCTGAAGTTGCGCACGATAGCCAACGCCGATAATAGAAAGTTTTTTTTCAAACCCGCGAGAAACCCCGGTTATGAGGTTGCTAAGCAAGCTACGCGTCGTGCCCCACATGGTTCGCGCACGTTTAGAATTTGTGACGGGTTTAACCCATATGAGATTATCCTCGCGCAAAACCTCTAACTCATCAACAACAACCATGGTAAGCTCACCTAGCTTGCCTTTGGCTTTTATTTCTCTAGTCCCTACCTGAAGATCAACCCCTTCGGGCACCTCCACAGGCAACAATCCAACCCGTGACATGGTTTTAATCCTAATCCCCCACTCTTAGAAAACCTCACAAATGACCTCGCCGCCAACGTTGGCGGCTCGGGCCTCATTATCAGACATAACGCCTTGTGGCGTCGAAATAATGGAAATACCAAGACCGTTATAGACGCTAGGAAGGTCTTTAATCTTCGAATACACACGCCGACCTGGTTTCGACACGCGCTGAATATGGCGAATGACGGGTGAACCATCATGGTACTTCAATTCGATCCGCAGCTGATTAAAACCTGTTTGAAATTCTTCTGTCTCGAAACCACGGATATACCCTTCACGTTGAAGCACTTCGAGAACACTGGCGCGAAGTTTCGAACTGGGTGAAACCACCGCGTTCTTGTTTGCCCGCTGGCCATTTCGGATGCGGGTCAAGAGATCGCCAACGGGATCAGTCATACTCATCGTTGGTACCTCCTTACCAGCTAGACTTGACCATGCCCGGGACATGGCCTGTCGACGCCAGTTCGCGCAATGCGATCCGAGACATTTTGAATTTGCGATACACACCGCGCGGCCGGCCAGTCACTTGGCACCGGTTCTGCACACGCACCGGCGCTGCATTTCGGGGCAACTGCGCAAGCTTCAACCGCGCCTGAAAACGCTCTTCCATAGGAAGTTCGCGATCGTTGGCGATCTCCTTTAGGCGTTTGCGGCGGCCTTCATGTTTCTTTGCCATGCGGCTGCGCTTTTTATTCCGTTCAATAGCGCTCTTCTTTGCCATACGTTCCTCGCAATACCATCACTTAGTGAATGGAAAGTTAAAACCCGTGAGCAGTGCACGTGCCTGCTCGTCGTCCGTCGCAGTGGTACACACTACGATATCCATACCTCGAAATTCATCGACCGTGTCATAATCAATTTCGGGAAAAATTATCTGCTCCTGCACACCCATTGCGTAATTGCCGTGACCGTCGAAGCTTTTCGGTGAAAGTCCTCGGAAATCTCGAACGCGCGGTAACGCTATATTTACTAATCGGTCGATAAACTCGTACATTCTCGCCCGCCGCAATGTCACTTTTACGCCAATAGCCATACCTTCGCGCAATTTGAACGTCGCCACTGATTTACGAGCATGAATAATTACTGGCTTCTGGCCTGCAATAACGGTCATATCCCGGGCCGCATTGCCGACTTTCTTTGAATCATTGACCGCAGTGCCCACCCCCATATTCAGGACAACTTTATCTAAGCGCGGTATTTGCATCCCATTTGTATATCCGAACTCTCCCTGGAGCGAGGGCCGTATTTCGGATGTATATATTTCCTCTAACCGGACAGGCATTACCACACTCCCTAATCGATAACTTCGCCGGATCGTTTTGCATAACGAACCTTGCGACCATCTTCGAGTACGCGGAAACCTACACGACTGGCCTCACCACCTTCAGGATCGATCAGCGCTACGTTTGAAACATGAATAGATGCTTCCTTTTCCAGAATTCCACCCTGCTGAGTCTGAGTTTGACGTTGGTGCCGCTTCACCATGTGCACGCCCTGCACAAGAACGCGATTTTTATCCATCAACACCCTCAGAACACTCCCCTTTTTGCCTTTATCCCTGCCTGAAATTACAATTACCTCATCACCTTTTTTGATACGCGCAGCCATTTTATTTCTCCAATACCCCGGCCCTACAAAACTTCTGGCGCAAGAGAAACAATTTTCATGTACCTCCGGGCCCGCAATTCGCGCGTCACCGGGCCAAAAATTCGGGTGCCAATTGGCTCACCCACATTGTTCAACAACACCGCCGCATTCCGATCAAACCTTATTGAGGTACCGTCGGGACGACGGATTTCCTTCGCGGTCCGCACTATTACAGCACGGTGGACATCACCTTTTTTCACCCGACCCCGGGGAATCGCTTCTTTGACTGTAACAATGATCACGTCACCAACGGTCGCCCACCGACGCTTGGAACCACCGAGTATTCGAATACACTGAACGCGACGCGCCCCCGAATTATCGGCCACCTCTAGTTTGGTTTCGGGAATAATCATAAGAGTTGTCCTTTTAACCTGGTGTTTTAAGCGTCATCAAAGATGACTTCCCAGGTCTTCGACTTGGAAATAGGTTTACATTCACGAATTCGGACGAAATCACCCGTCTTGCATCTATTTTCCGGATCATGCGCCGAAAACTTCTTAGACCGCCTTATTATTTTTTTATACAGGGGGTGCTGTACTTGGCGCTCGACACGAACAGTAATGGTTTTGTCAGCTTTATTGGACACAACGATTCCATTAAGGATTCTCTTAGGCATTTCCTGTGTATCCTTTAGACAGTATCGACGGCCGAGCGCCGTCGTTCAGTGATTACAGTGTTAATACGTGCTATATCTCGACGCACTTCGCGAACGCGGTTTGTTGCTTCGAGTTGACCAGATGCACGTTGAAATCGGAGATTCAGCTGCTCTCGCTTCAAGCTCTGTAATTCATCTTTAAGCTCGTCGCCAGTTTTCTGCCGAAGATCGGCTACATCCGCCATAATCAGGTTCCTCCACCCACAAGCCGGCTCACTACCTTCGTTTGCATCGGCAGTTTCGCTGCCGCGAGTTCAAGCGCTACCACTGCGACATCTTTAGGCACACCGTCGATCTCGAACATGATACGGCCCGGCTTCACCCGCGCAGCCCAGTACTCCGGTGTCCCCTTACCCTTACCCTGACGGACTTCCGCCGGTTTTTGTGAAACGGGCACGTCAGGAAAAATACGTACCCAAACACGTCCGGAACGACGCATGTGCCGTGTAATAGCTCGCCGCGAGGCTTCAATCTGACGTGCGGTCACACGAGCAGGCGAAAGCGCTTTCAGCCCAAAAGAACCAAAATTAAGGGTTGTCGCGCCCTTTGCGTTTCCCCTAATCCGACCCTTATGGGCCTTTCTAAACTTTGTTCTCTTTGGTGCCAGCATCTTACATTTCCTACTATTCGATGGTTACCGACTAATTTGCTGCTCTTGCAGCCGCTTGTCTTGTGCCATCGGGTCGTGTGCAAGAATTTCGCCCTTAAAGACCCAGACCTTGACGCCGCACGCGCCGTATGTGGTCTGCGCGGTCGCCGTACCATAATCGACGTCCGCCCGAAGTGTATGCAGCGGCACTCGACCTTCACGATACCATTCTGACCGAGCAATTTCAGCACCGCCGAGGCGACCGGCACAATTGATTCGAATGCCCTCCGCACCAAGTCGCATGGCAGACTGCACAGCGCGCTTCATTGCGCGCCGGAACGCGACCCGACGTTCTAGCTGCTGAGCAATGTTTTCAGCAACCAGCTTCGCATCAATCTCCGGCTTCCGTATTTCAACTATATTGAGGTGTACCTCGCTCCCGGTCATCTGGCTTACCTCCTTGCGAAGGCGTTCAATGTCGGCGCCCTTTTTCCCAATCACTACACCGGGTCGAGCCGAATGAATAGTGATTCGGGCTTTTTTTGCAGGACGCTCAATGACGACGCGGCTAATTCCTGCCTGAGACAACTTCTTAAAAAGGTGATCGCGGAGTTTGATATCCTCGTGCAGCAACCCTGCATAGTTTACGTCATTGGCATACCAGCGGGAATCCCAAGTGCGATTGATACCAAGCCGAAGTCCAATTGGATTAACTTTTTGGCCCATTACTCTTCCTCCTCAACTTCACGCACGACTACAGTGAGATTGCTGAATGGTTTTTGAATGCCGCCGGCGCGTCCCCTTGCGCGTGCGCGAAACCGTTTCATCACAAACGCCCTGCCCACAGAAGCCTCCGTAACGACAAGACGGTCGACATCGAGCTGATGATTATTTTCCGCGTTCGCTATGGCTGCCTGCAAAACGTCTTTAACGGTACCTGCGATACGTTTACGTGAAAAACTCAATTCAGAAAGCGCACGGTCTGCTGGCATACCGCGGATTGATCGGGCTACCAGATTCAATTTTTGCGGGCTGACACGAATTGTCTTTGCAAATGCCTTAGCCTCGTTGTCAGCCAGCACACGCGAGTGGGATGGTTTGCCCATTTCAGCCCCTTTTTGTCCTTTTATCCGCTGCATGACCGAGATAGGTACGTGTTGCTGCAAATTCGCCGAATTTGTGGCCAACCATGTTCTCTGTGACAAGCACTGGAATGTGTTTCTGTCCATTGTGGACACCAAATGTTAGACCGACGAACTGGGGCAGTATGGTCGAACGCCGCGACCAAATCTTGATCACATCGTTCCGCCCGGATGCACGCGTCTCCTCCGCTTTCTTTAGAAGATAGCCATCAACGAACGGGCCTTTCCATACTGAACGAGCCAAAGAGTTTCTCCCTTCCTATTTCTTCCGCCGGCGGCGTATTATTAAATTATCCGACTTTTGCTTTCGGCGTGTCCGTGCACCTTTAGTGGGTTTACCCCAAGGCGAAACGGGGTGGCGACCGCCAGATGTGCGACCTTCTCCGCCGCCATGCGGGTGATCAACGGGGTTCATAGCCACCCCCCGTACTTTGGGACGCTTACCGAGCCAGCGCTTTCGCCCCGCCTTTGAAAGATTGATGTTTTGATTATCAGAGTTAGAGACAGCTCCAACCGTCGCAACGCATTTACCGGGGACCATACGGAGTTCGCCAGAGGTCAGCCGAAGCTGCGCATATCCAGAATCTTTACCGATAAGCTGCACATAAGTACCAGCCGCCCGCGCCATTTGCCCACCACCACCGGGTTTCATTTCCACGTTATGAATAATTGTGCCCACCGGCATGTTTTCCATCGGCATCGCATTGCCAGGTTTAATATCCGCCTTTTCTGCGGCAATGACGGCATCGCCTTCATGAAGGCGTTGCGGCGCGAGGATATACGCCTCTTCACCGTCATCATATTTCAAAAGTGCAATGAACGCGGATCGATTTGGATCGTATTCGATCCGCTGAACCGTGGCTGGCACCCCAAACTTTGCGCGCTTAAAGTCAATCACTCTATACAGACGTTTGTGACCGCCACCTCGCCGTCTAGAAGTTATACGTCCCTTATTATTGCGGCCACCAGATTTGGTTAAACCCTGGGTAAGCGCTTTTACTGGCTTGCCCTTCCAGAGTTCTGACCGGTCGACGAGAACCAGACCCCGCATCGCTGGTGTATTTGGTTTATATTTTTTTAAAGCCATCAAATTAAATTCCCGTCGTAACGTCAATGGATTGGCCTTCTTCGAGCGTCACGATAGCCTTTTTGTAGTCGGGCCGCTTGCCCATCACACCACGGAACCGCTTTGTTTTCCCTTGCTGACGGATCGTGTTTACTGCCTTCACTTTAACCTTGAAAAGTTCTTCCACGGCCGCTCTGATAGCGGGCTTGTTCGCAGTTATTGGCACCCGGAACGTAATCTGGTTGTGCTCGGATCCCAAAGTGGCCTTTTCTGTGATCACTGGATACAGGATAACGTCACAAGCAGAGTCCGATGTAATCCGCAGCGGTCGATGATATTTCCAGCTCATGATAGGCGCTCCTGAAGACGCTCAACCGCATCTTTTGTGAGCACTAGCGTATCTCTTAGCAGAATGTCATAAACATTCGCTCCCTGCTGCGGCAACACATCAACGTGAGGTATATTTGCGGCCGCACGTGCAAGATTATCGTCTACCTCGGTACCCGTCACAATTAGAACATTGCGCCATCCATTTGTGGAGAGCTTTGAAGCTAAGTCTTTGGTTTTAGGATTTTCCAGCGAGGCCTCATCAAGTACAATTAGTTGACCATCGGCTTGCTTACTCGAGAGAGCACTTCGCATTGCCATCTTCCGTACCTTCTTTGGCAACCTGTAACCGTGATCTCTCACTGTGGGACCGAAGATAGTTGCTCCCCCACGAAACTGTGCCGCCCTCACGGTTCCAGCACGTGCGCGACCCGTACCTTTTTGGCGCCACGGTTTAGCTGTAGTCCCGCGAATTTCACTTACGGTTTTGGTTTTGTGATTGCCCCCGCGCCGTTTTGCAAGCTGCCAGTTAACCACACGTGCAATTATATCCTTGCGCACTTCTGCACCAAATATGCCATCGGCCAATTCAATCGAACCAACCTTTTTGTTATCTAACGTCAGAACCTCGCACTTCATAGTGTGCTATTCCTTATTTTCTTCATTAACGCTCGCCTCGCCCGATAATGAGTTCTCAGCCATGGGACCGTCTTTGGCCGCGGATGTTTTTCCTGCGGGCCGAATACCAGCCGGAAAAGGAGCCTCTTCCGGAACGATAGCTTTTACAGCATCCGAAATTTCTACCCAGGCACCCTTATGGCCGGGCACGCTGCCCCCTACAAAAATTAATCCTTGTTCTACATCGGTACTAACAATGCAAAGGTTCTGGATGGTCACCCGCTCGGCGCCCATATGGCCAGCCATTTTCTTCCCCTTGAAAACCTTGCCTGGATCTTGGCTGTTGCCAGTGGATCCGTGGCTCCGGTGGCTTATCGACACACCATGGGAAGCTTCTAGGCCCGCAAAATTGTGACGTTTCATCGCACCCGCGAAACCTTTGCCAACAGACGTTCCAGCAACGTCAACAAGTTGTCCCGGGACAAAATGACTGGCGGTAATTTCGTCCCCGATGGTAAGCATCGCATCCTCAGTAACACGGAATTCTACCAACTTTCGTTTGGGTTCAACTTTCGCGCGAGCAAAATGTCCACGCATCGGTTTAGAGACATTTTTTACCCTCGCCACACCTGCCCCGATTTGGACGGCGTTATACCCATCCTTCTTATCAGTGCGAATATCAACGACCTGGCACCCGTCAACCCGCAAAACGGTAACAGAAACATGCTCACCACTTTCAGCAAACACACGCGTCATACCCAGTTTTTGTACTACCAATCCCGAACGCATTTTCCTGTCCCTAAAGCTTGATCTCAACATCAACACCCGCTGCAAGGTCGAGCTTCATAAGGGCGTCAACCGTCTGTGGTGTCGGATCAATAATGTCGAGCAGTCGTTTATGAGTCCTAATTTCAAATTGTTCTCGCGATTTTTTATCAACATGGGGTGACCGAAGTACCGTGTATTTTTCTATCTTCGTAGGAAGCGGAATGGGGCCACGTACCTCGGCACCAGTGCGCTTGGCAGTATCAACGATTTCACCAGTTGAGGTGTCCAGAACCCGGTGATCAAATGCCTTGAGCCGTATACGAATATTTTGATTGTCCATAAACTAGCCCTCTTATTATCTTTTTATTCGGTGATTGAAGCGACGACGCCAGCGCCTACGGTGCGGCCACCCTCACGGATAGCAAAACGCAGACCTTCATCCATTGCAATCGGCGCAATCAACTCAACTTCCATAGAAACATTAT
>JAYZQT010000032.1:0-213282 GCA_036136335.1 Pseudomonadota bacterium | reverse complement strand
GAGGCCGCAAATGCGTTGAATACCTGAATTGCGACATCTGGATATTCTTCCAAGACCTCGTCCCGCACCACGATACAGTGATTGATGGGGTAAAGTCCCCGGGACTTTAGTGCAGCTATCCCAGCGCCAAACGGATCTTCTATCATTGGCGCGACGTGAGGATGATCGGCCTGTGTGCCAACCGCAGCGATAAAATCACCTGACGACAGGCGCCCTTCCAGGTCTCCGTCGCCCATGGGCTGAACATTCGGGGGCGCAATATAGTCCTCCACATGTTCGTCTCCAGATGGTCTCCATGTGATCGAAGACAGGTCCACTTCATACTCGTCCTGTATAATTGAACGGGCCCACACCCCGGTTGTTACCGTATAGCCTCGTTTGACGCCGACATGCTTACCCGCGAGTTCGGCTGGTGAGTTTAGACCCGACGGCACATGGTGCTGTATTGCGCCGTGGTGAAAATCCCGAACCAGAAAAATGGGAAGCGCAGTGAACCTCACATCATGGGCCCTTGCGCAGATATAGGTGGTTAGTGCCATCTCGCACACGTCATAAGCCAATTCCCGCACCATTCGTCGAAAGCCCTGCACAAGGACAGGAATTTCTTCGAAATCAAGCTCGAAATCCGGAAGAACAATTTCTCCATCTTTGAGAGCACGGTTGTTCCCCTGCGTACGTGAAACGGTCTTCAATCTTGTTTTACCCATGGGTTTCCTATTCTTAAATCCGTTTAGCAACAATCAGCTTCGCCGTTGTCCTCTAGCGAAGGAAGGAGCCAGCCAATGGGCAGATCTTCGTCGGCCACGTTGGCAACTGGGGCAAAAACTTTCAGCCGGTATCTTTTCCCCTGTTTCCAAAATATTACGTTGGTTTCGTGTGGGGGAAAGCCGGGTCGATTTCCAGGGTCCTGTGTAACAAGAACGATTTCGCCGCTCGCAACTTTAAAACGTTCTCGCACCAGGATTTCTATTCTCGAAATGTCCCCCAGTGTCCTTTTTTCTGGCTCAAACCGTCTGAACATAATTTTTGCCCTTCCGGGCGTATAACTTGTTCAGAATTTGCCGCTTTGGTAGTTATTGGTCAATCATTTAGCAGGAGAAGAAAGCGTGGCCGAAAAAGTACAAGCAGCTGTTCGGACGGCGCCTCAGACTACAGAATTTCGTGAGTATGATATGCCCGAAATTGCTGATGAGGCAGCTCTCCTGAAAATCGAAGTGGCGGGCATCTGCGGGACGGATGTAAAGTTTTATTCAAAGCCGCCTTTCGAAGGACCAGTCATAATGGGGCATGAAAATATTGGCTACGTCGCCAAGGCTGGAAAAACGTTCCAGAAACGCAGAGGTCTGAAGGAAGGCGATCTTGTATTCGCAGAACACTATGTCGGATGTATGAACTGCGAACACTGCCATCGTGGCGATTACCGACTGTGCATGTTTACCGACTGGCGTAGATATCCGGAGGGCCTCCGATTTGGATATACGCTGGCGGAGCGAGCGCCGCACCTCTTCGGTGGGTTTGCCGAGTATATGTATCTGCCTTGGAATTCAATCCTGCACAAAGTACCGGATGGGCTATCACCGGAACTGGCTGGTGTTGTAACGCCTATGGCGAACGGAATTCAATGGGCACTTTTCGATTGCGGGGTCGGTTACGACAGCAGGGTTCTAATTCAGGGGCCAGGCCAGCAAGGGCTGAGCCAAGTGGTGGCGTGCAAGCAGGCCGGAGCCTCCCTAATCATCGTTACGGGCACCGCCAAAGACAGCAAACGGCTTGGTGTAGCTCGCAAACTGGGGGCCGATTACGTCATCAACGTTGATGAAGAAGACCCAATAGAGCGTATAAATAAATTCACGGGTGGCGAGGGCGTGGATGTCTCGTTGGACTGCACCGCGGGGGCGGGCACCATCCCCGCGCTGTTGGGTATAGAGGCGCTCAAGCGAAAGGGCGGAACCCTGTTGATACAGGGAGAGGTCTCTGACTTCCCAAACTTTCCACTCGGTAAGATTGCCAACAAATACGTGACCATAAAAGCGGCCCGCGGTCATAACTTCGAAAGCTGCGAACTGGCGCTGAAACAGCTTAATTCCGATCGCTTTGATCTGGATTTGATCACCACGCACCGCTTTGCGCTAAAGAATGCACATGATGCAATCAACGCCGTCGGTGGAGCGGAGGACGTGATCCACGTTTCGCTCATGCCCTGGATTTGAGTTTTGACACCTCGGGCTGATAGCGCTGACACTCGCATACCTGTCACCGTCGTTACGGGTTTCCTTGGCGCCGGAAAAACAACCCTGATAAACCGCATTCTGGCCGATCTCACCGCGACGAATGTGGCGATAATAGTAAATGAATTCGGAGACATCGGAATCGATGGAGAGTTAATTAGTTCCGGTGACGAAGAGCTTATAGAGCTCAACAGTGGCTGTATCTGCTGCGTCGTCAGGGGAGACCTGATCCGCGGTTTGCGATCTTTACTGGCTGAAAAACCAGGCACCGACCTCATTGTCATCGAGACTACAGGGCTCGCAAATCCCAGTCCCGTTATACAGACGTTGATAATAGACCAGGTTATTGGTGCGCAGTGCCGACTGGATTCAGTGGTTTGCGTGGTTGACGCAGTCCATATACAGGATCAACTGTCCCACAATGACGACGCTTCCAATCAGATCGCATTTAGCGATCATCTCATTCTCAACAAAGTTCGAGACGCCCGCACCCCTGTCACGGATATTGAAACAATTCTGCGAGCACACAATCCGCTCTCAGAAATTACCAGAACCAGTCGCTCCGATGTTCCGGCGGTTAACGTTCTCAATCGTTTCAGTTTCGACCTAGATCGGATGGAAACACAACTCAGTCGCCAGGCGAACGAGCGCGGCCACACCCATGTCGACGCAAGTGGAATTACCAGCGTTTCGCTAACTTGCGATGCAGCGCTTAACGCGGAACGGGTTGAATACTGGCTCCAGGACCTGCTTTCCAGACAGGGTGGAGACATCCTCAGAACCAAAGCTATTCTTTCTGTCGAAGGGCAAAAGAACAAACTCGCAATACAGGCCGTTAATATGATGCTGGAAGGCGCATACATCGGCGAATGGAAAGATGCTTCCCGGACTTCACGAATAGTGTTCATCGGCAGGAAACTGAACGTTGACACACTGAATGAAGAGTTTCAACGTTGCCGGCATGGCATCACTGAGTATGCCTAGCTGGAGCGCCAAATCACCAACAGGACTTGCCAATGACGAGAATTCCAACACTGGGCAGGAACGAAATGGATACCGAACAGAAAGCGGTCCACGACCGGGTTGCAAAAAACAATGCACGGGTCGGCTTTGGACCGGCTATCGGCTACGCCTATTCGGCAGAGGTATGGCGTCTCCACAACGAAACCAGTACGCATCTGCTGAATTGTTCTCTAACCGGCGCGCAGGTTCGTATCGTTTCTCTCATGACCGTTCGACACTGGAATTCCCCTTACCCATGGAGTTCCCAAGCGAAGACAGCACTCAACGCGGGACTCAAAGCAGAAATAATTGACGCCATCAATTCTGGGAAAACACCGGAATTTGATGATGACGCAGAATCTGCCGTATACGCCGCAACAAAGGAATTATTAGCGTCGGGCTCACTGTCCAGAAAAGGATTTAAGATTGTGGAAAAGACACTTGGTTACAAATGCCTTGTCGAACTTGTCGCCACAGTGGGTCATTTCTGCACGACCGCCATGATGGCCAATGTCGTTGGTGCCGTCCCCGCACCGGATGCGTCATCTCGTTTGAAACGCTAGGCAGAGCAACACCCTGACCGGTCATTCAAGCCGTCGTCCCATCCAGACTAATAAATGTCTCCCAGATATGACGGGCCTCGAAGCCAAGGTGCGATTTGGCGCGACTTGAATCCAGCCCACTCCAGTTCCCAGACATTCCATTTTTTTGACATGTTCCCCGCAAATACCGTTCGACGAGTCCGGAACTCGGGGCCCGCCTGCAGCAATGGTGGCCGCCATAGTTGATACTTTAAAAAAACTCCGGGGTACGTGGTATCAAGATGCCTGCCATTCCTGAAATCGTGTGGCGCGCTATGCGGGACGCGGGGACCCGAACCCATACATCGATTTACGTTCTGCCATACAATGAGATAGACTCTACCCCGCAGGGATCAGGACAATTCGCATGATCAGAATGGGTAAAGCCCGCCTTGCCGCGGATATCGGCGGCACATTTACGGACATAGCGGTCGACCACCAGGGCAAGCTATTTACGTGTAAAGTACCCACAACTCCCCATGCGCCCGAAGAGGGCGTCTATCTCGGCGTACGCCGCGCTATCCATGAAACGGGCCTCGCGCCCACTGATTTCGAGATAATCATTCACGGAACCACACTTGCTACAAATGCGCTAATAGAGCGTAAGGGGGCCAGGGTCGCTATGCTTGTCACGGAAGGGTTTCGCGACGCCATCGAAATAGCGTACGAAAACCGTTTCGAACAGTATGACATCTTCATGGACAAACCCCCCCCATTGATCCCGCGAGAACTGCGCTTCGAGATATCAGAACGCTCAGATGCGCGAGGGAATGTCCTGGTACCTCTGAACAACAATGCTGTAAATGACATCGTTCCGGTTTTACGTGAACGGGACATAGAATCCGTCGCCATCGGTCTAATGCATTCCTACGTTGCGCCAGAGCACGAACAGCGTCTTGCCGAGGCGCTTCAGGAAACAATGCCTGATGTCGTGGTATCACTTTCCAGCGAAGTTTCACCTGAGATCCGCGAATACGAGCGATGGTCCACCACGGCTGCAAATGCCTATATCCAACCGCTCATGTCTCGTTATCTCGGAAGGATGTCAGTCGAACTAAAGAAGATGGGTTTCCAATGCCCGCTTTGCCTGATGACCTCAGGTGGAGGCCTTTCCTCCCTGGATACAGCCAGAAAGTTTCCCATCCGGCTCGTGGAATCAGGTCCTGCAGGAGGTGCCATCCTCTCAGCGCGACTTGCCCAGGCATGTCAACTCGATCAGGTTATTTCCTTTGACATGGGGGGCACCACTGCAAAAATTTGCCTTATCGACGACGCCGAGCCTCAGCAATCGCGCAGCTTTGAAGTAGCCCGTCAATATCGTTTCCAAAAGGGTAGCGGAATACCGCTCCGCATACCGGTGATTGAAATGGTCGAAATTGGCGCTGGGGGAGGGTCCGTTGCCCGTGTCGATGCCCTGTCCCGTATCCAGGTGGGTCCGGAAAGCGCCGGCGCCATGCCGGGTCCCGCTTGCTACGGCCATGAAAATGGGGATCCGACTGTCACTGACGCGAACCTCCTTCTGGGTCGAATTGATCCACTTGAGTTTGCGGGTGGGAGCATGCCGTTGGATACCGACCTTGCCGACACGGCTATTGAAACTGCCGTTGGCAACAGTCTGTCACTTTCCCCTATTGACGCGGCATTCGGTATCGCTGAGGTGGTGGAAGAAAACATGGCAAATGCAGCGCGCGTACATGCAGTAGAACGCGGTAAGGAAACACGGGGACGGACGATGATTGCCTTTGGTGGCGCCGCGCCGCTCCACGCAGCGCGGCTGGCACAAAAGCTGGATATCGGCGAAATCATAGTTCCGTTGGCTGCTGGCGTTGGATCCGCCGTCGGGTTTTTGCAGGCACCGGTTTCATACGAAGTGGTGCGTAGCCGCTACATGCCCCTGACCACACAATTCGATGCGAACGGACTGAACCTGCTTTATGCAGAAATGTATGACGAAGCAGCACAAATCGTCACCGCCGCCGCACCGGGTGCTGGTCTCATTGAAACGCGCACTGCAGATATGCGCTACCGCGGTCAAGGCCACGAAATTACTATTGAAATTCCCGGGGGACCATATAACCCTGCGACACGCGCAATCCTTTCCGATCTGTTCGACAAAGCCTACGACATCACTTACACGCGACGCATTCCGGGACTTGAGGTTGAGATTATGAATTGGACCCTTCGCCTCACCGCTGCCGTGGACGACCCCGACCTATGCCCACCCGACCCGATCACCGTTGCGGGCATTCCGGACGGCAAACGAAAAATGTTTGATCCCGACCATGGTATGCAGGAAATACCTGTCTATCGCCGGAAAACTATGCCCTCCGGCACCGAAGTTGCTGGGCCAGCGGCGATTGTCGAAGACGAAACAACAACAATTGTCCTCACCGGATTCAGCGCCCGGATTAATGCGATGGGCTACATTGTGATGCGACGGGAAGAGGAATGACCAGTCTAGCCAAAGACCAGGTTGACGGGTCCCTGTCACCCATACAGCTCCAGATCATGTGGGACCGATTGATTGCGGTCGTGGAGGAACAGGCGTTGACCTTAATCCGGACTGGCTTCTCAACATCGACGCGGGAGGCTGGCGATTTGTCTGCTGGTGTCTTTGATCTCTCGGGCGACATGCTGGCGCAGGCAGTGACCGGCACGCCGGGTCACGTGAATTCCATGGCGCGGGCGGTGCGGCATTTCCTAGGCCGTTTTCCGATCGAGACAATGGCTGACGGTGACGTGTTTCTAACCAACGATCCCTGGAAAGGTACTGGTCATCTGCATGACTTTACTTTCCTGACCCCCTGTTTTCGGGAAGGGGACCCCGTGGCATTTTTTGCAAGCACGTGCCACGTGGTGGACATCGGCGGACGGGGTATGACGGCGGACGGGCGGACGATCTATGAAGAGGGTCTCTATATTCCACTGATGCGTTTCGCGCTTGGTGGCAAAATTGACCAAACATTGATTGATATTGTGACCGCGAACGTCCGCGAACCTGTGCAGGTTATTGGTGACCTCCATTCCTTGGCAACCTGCAATGACATCGCCTGCCGACGTTTGCGTGAAATGATGGCTGAATTTGACCTCCACGAACTGGACGCACTCGGTGCACATATCCTTGAGAAATCGCGAAGTGCGACTCTGACGGCCATCGGGGAAATTCCCGCCGGTGTCTACACCCACAGCATGAGGATTGATGGGCTGGAAGAGCCTGTGGACCTCGTTGCCCAGATGAACGTGTCGGAGGTGGGTATTCATGTCGACCTTGCGGGCTCATCGGGCATTTCCTCATACGGTATCAATGTACCTTTCTGTTACACCGAGGCTTATGCCAGTTTCGGAATCAAATGCATCGTCGCCCCAGAAGTGCCCAACAACGCCGGCTCACTGGGAACGATCCGCATATCCTCACCCGAGGGTACAATTCTGAATGCCAAGCATCCCGCCCCCGTTTCCGTGCGCCACGTTACCGGTCAGATGTTGCCAGACTTGATGTTTGGTTGCCTGCATCAAGCGTTGGAGAACTCCGTGCCCGCGGAAGGTACTTCCTGTCTCTGGAACCTATATGCCTACGGTGGGTCGGGACGGGTGGAAGCCGATCCCAAAACCCTAGAGAATGCCGAAACCTTCACGGTACTAAGCTTTCATTCTGGTGGTGCCGGAGCACGGCCGGGAAAAGACGGGTTATCTGCCACCGCATTCCCAAGTGGTGTCCGAAATGTGCCGGTAGAAGTTACCGAGGCGATCTCACCGCTACTGGTGTGGCGCAAGGAATTCCGACAGGATTCTGGTGGCCCTGGCACCTATCGTGGCGGTTTGGGTCAGACGATGGAACTGGGATTGACTGAGGATTCACCTTTCGCGTTCAGCGCGCTTTTTGACAGAATAGACCACCCGCCACTTGGTCGGGAGGGCGGGGCCAACGGAGCAGGCGGCAAAGTTGGTCTGGCTTCCGGGAAAGTCCTCAAAGGCAAGGGAACCCAAACGATTCCGGCAGGCGAACGGGTGGTAATTTCAATGCCAGGGGGTGGCGGCCTTGGTGCACCAGACGCCCGGCAACCCCGGGATGTTGGCGCGGATGTAAAAGCTGGCCTGGTATCCGTGGACGCGGCAAGGAAACATTACCGTGTTGTCGTGGACGCCGATGGCCAGATCGACGAAGCCGCGACCCTGCATCTCCGCAATGGTTAACGACATTTTAAGAAGGAGACCCAAACATGCGCGTTAGTGCAGGCTTGCCAACCGGGATGGAGGGGCTGACTTATCCTATCCCATTTTCGGATCCGGAAGCGGTAATCAGAATTGCGCAGCATGCGGAAAAACTGGGGTATCACTCGGTCTGGGGTAACGACCATATGACTACCCAAAAATATGTTCGTGCCGAGTTCGACACACCGCCCCGCTTCTGGGAACCGCTTTTGACATACGCATTCGTCGCCGCCGAAACGACTACTCTCCGTTTCGGAACTGGGATACTCGTCTTGCCCATGCGACGGGATATTGTGGTCACTGCCAAGCAACTCATAACACTCGATCATTTTTCGGGGGGTCGCCTTGAGATTGGTTTGGGGATTGGTGCATATCGAGAGGAATTTCTGGCACTCCAGCCAAATGAAGTACTCCCACGGGGAAAGATAGTAGATGAGGGGGTGGTAGCCCTGCAGTTACTGCTTAATGAGCGCGTCGCCAGCTTCGAGGGTGCTTACTATGCGTTCCAGGACGTGGAACTATATCCAAAATCCCTGCAGGAACACATACCGCTCTATATCGGGGGCAATAACGCAAATAATCTCCAGCGTACAGCGCGATGGGGTGATGGTTGGTTACCTGCAGCCGTCCACCTTGACCAGATGCGTAAAGATGTCCTCACACTGCGCGCGCTGACCGAAGCGCAGGGGCGAGACTTCAACAACATCGAGGTAGCTCCACAGTATATTGTCCATATTGGCAAAACACGCGACGCCGCGTTAAAAAGCTTTAACAAGACCCAGATGTGCGCCCACCTCACGTCCCTTCGCAAATCCACGCTGAAAGACCAGGGAAAGCTCAGCCACGAAGACATTAACCTCATTGGCACTGTAGAAGATGTCATTGAACGGGCAAATCTACTAAAAGAAGCAGGGGTCACACACCTTCTCGGACTTTACTTTGCAGCTAATGATTTGTCAGAGCTCCTAGATCAGATGCAGATGTTCGCGGAAGAGGTGGTCCCCAGCCTGCACTAAGCCCGTGGTTTCAGAGCCTCCAGGGTCGAGGCAATTTCGTGCGCATCGGTGATCCCGTTGATTATTACCTGATCCAAACCCGCCGTATGGTATTCTTCTACCCGTGCACGTGCATGACCCTCATTCCCAAACGCCGTATGCCTCGCCAAGATATCGTCACTGATCAGGTCTTCGACCCGTCCCCAGTCTTCCGTTTGAAAAGCCTCACGCAGGGCCGCCTGATCGAGTGCAGCACCGCCACATTCGATATTCCTAGCGTGGTGTTCACCGCGCAACATAAATCCCAGTGTGCGCCGGAGCATGTTCCGACGTCTTTCGTCGCCGATATCGAGCGGAGCATAAACAATACCATATTTTCGGATGGGCCCACTGTCTTCAGCAGCGCCCACATGACCGAGGCAGTGTTTAACGAAAGGTGTGGAAGTGGCGCCCGAAAGAATAACCCCGTCGGCCTGAGCGCCTGCCAGTTCAAGCATTTTGGGTCCAGAAGCTGCAAGAACGATCGGAATATTTCTGTTCCCGTTAGCAAGGCGCCGGTTTTGAACCCGAAACACATCTCCTTTGAAAGAGACCTCTTCACCCGAAAACAAACTGCGGCAGACAACAATCGCTTCATGCAAAACCTGGAGCGGCCTCGACTTTTTTATACCGGCGCTCTGTAGATCGGTCGGCGCACCAACACCAAGACAAAGAACCAATCGACCAGGGTACAGTTCATCCAGTGTTGCGGCACTCATCGCCGCATGAACCGGATGCATGGCGTAAGGGCTAATCGCCATCAATGCAACTTTCAGCTCGCTTGTCACCGCAAGAGCCGATGCCGCCAGGGCAATGGAGTCGCGGTGGAACAAATGGGTCGCAACCCATAGGGTGTCTGCACCACCCGTCTCCGCCGCCTGTGCTTGACTTACAATATCTGCCGCGGGCGTGAACCCGTCTACTGCAAACCCTAACTCAAACATTGAAACCATAACTGCTCCGCAGTGCACTCAACACTGCGTCGAGGGTAGGATCCACATCAGGAGCCCCAAGCGAGGAAATGCCCGGTGATCCAAAATCCTTGAGGCCGGATGCGGTCAAGACCGCGACAACATCGTCACCAGGCAGGATCTCTCCCGTCCGGGTGAGAACGTCAATCGCCGCCAGGGCCGCGGCAGAAGACAATTCCGAAAATAATCCAGATCCGACTGCCAGGTGATCCTGTGCCTCGATCAGTGCCCCGTCATCAAGAACCACGGCGAGGCCATCGGAATGTTTCAACGCATGTCGGGCCTGGTAGGTGCCCTGGGACACGTCAATAGAGGTTGCGATGCTTTTGCTGTTACGGGACACCACCGGCGGCATTTCGACATTCTTACTCGCTGCCGCAGCAAGAGAGCCAGACACTTCCGCTGCCACGAGACGCGGAATAGAATCTGTCCAGCCCCAGCGACACATCTCGTCGAACCCCTTCCACATTCCATAAAGAGCATCGCCATAACAAACCGGCAGAACGCACCAGTCAGGAATTTTCCAGCCAGACTGTTCGGCGATTTCATAAGCAAGAGTTTTATATCCTTCAACTCCAATGGGATTGCTTCCAATCGCTGGGCTCATAAACGGTGAGGTGGGAAACCAACCATGCGATCTCACCGCTTCGGACAAGACAGTCCATCGGTCTTCCATATTGGGAAGGGTTAAAACCATGGCGCCATAGGCACGCATTTGGGAGATGAGCGCGCTAGCCGCACCTTTATACGTCAATACTATACAGGGCATGCCCGCCTTTGCCGCGTACGCAGCCGCTGCGGCTCCTGCGTTACCTGTCGAACTTGTTGCAATAGCCGGAGCACTGACCTTACGGGCCCAAGAGACTGCGACGGTTGCAAGACGGTCTTTGAAAGACCAGGTCGGGTTGCGGGATTCATCCTTTACACGGATGGGCCCGTGGCCAAATCCGTCAACGCAAACCATTGGCGTCATCCCTTCCCCCAAAGTGACCGCCTCGTTGCTATTTATGGGTAAAAATTCAGCGTAGCGCCACAAGGAGGTCGGGCTTTCCGGAATAGCATTCCGGTCTGGGGTTATATCATCGGAATAGCGAGGCGTTAGATTGCTGGCGACACCTGTTTCAAGGCAACACTCACAATTGCGAGTGTTGGCATCCAGCGAATACTCCTGTCCGCATCTTATACATTCAAGGTTATGCGGCTGTCCCATTTTTCCTCTAGTGGTAGTTATTGATCCGGGGGAAGTTGACAATTCAACCTGGCTTCCCCAATAAAACATTCATCAATTTTAATCAGGAATGGATAAACCGTTTCAACTGATTAGCCAGCAAGACTTTCCGCGACTGCCCTGCCCGCAATACGTCCGATCCCAAAAGCCTTGATTAAGCCTCCAACATAACCAATCCTCGGACCTCCTTCGAGGCCGCCAACAATCGAACCAGCAGCATAAAGGCCAGGGATTGGATTGCCCGTCTCATCCAATACCCTGGCCGAGCCATCTACCGTCAGTCCACCTGTGGTCACGGTGATTCCAGCACAAAGGGGAATTCCGTAGAACGGTGGCTTGTCTATCGTACATGCAGGATAAGACGCCGTGGTTCTGACGGGTTTGAGGGCGGGGGCGCTCCCAGCACGGACCATCTCGTTGTATTCGGTCACGGTTCTGGACAGGTCCTGTGCGTTGAGGCCAGCCACGGTCGCCAGTTCGCCAAGCGTCTCAGCTTTATACAAGGTGCCGCCGCACTCCACCAGTGACGGGTTCGGCGGCACAATATCACTTTCTCTGGCATCCGCCCAGACGGACTGATCAAAGACCGCGGTCGCTGATAATGGATTATCGAGCCCGGCAATGGCATTTGCCATGAAGATGCCACCGAGCCCTTCGTCAGCAAATCGAGCTGCGTTTGCGTCGACCACAATTCCTTTAGCGCAAATGACATCAACCTGAGGATAGGGCCACAGACCCTCATTTTTCATCGCATCGCGGCTCAGTACGTGGCCATAGAATTTGTCGAGCTGTACCGTCGCCGCTCCCACCTCTGTCGCCATACGCAGCCCATCGCCTCGCCCGGTTTCTGTATTACGTTGACGGACTTTTTCAAACGCACCTGTGATATTAGCCTCAACCATTTGAGGGTTCGCCTGAAACCCACCATCGGCAATGATCGCTGCCCGTGTGGAAATTGTTTCGCTGTTCGATAATACAACTCCGATAACGCTGCTGCCCCGCATCAACAGCCGATTTACTCTGGATCCTCGGCGCAACTCTCCACCCCGTTCCGCCAGCCTGGCTTCAAGCTCCCCAAGAAAAAGATTCGGTCCACTGTGTTCCCAATCAAGTCCCGCCCTCATTTCACGCCCCGGCGACATCATTGGCAACCCGTAAGACCGCCGAGGGTGTTGCATGAAATCGCAGCCCTCCTCGCGCATCCAATCAATTGTAGCCTGCGAATTATCGGCAAGAGAGCGCGAAATGTCGTCGCTCGCAGTCCCATCAGTACATTCAACAATCGCGTCATAAAGACGGTCAGCGCCTTCTTCAGGACTGAGAAATGCAACATGCAACGCACCCGTACAAACACGTGAATTACACATATACTGTTCGTCGGTTCCCGCTTCCAACACAACCGGCTTCAATCCGGCCATTGCGACATGATTACCCGCTGTCAGGCCAGCGAACCCACCCCCAATAATTGCCACATCGAAAGACATATTGTTAACCTCTCTAAAAACGCCCTGGGGCCTGTTTAACGCAGTATACCCTGTTTTTTCACGGATATTCTGCGAAAGAAACCAGTCAACACGTAGATGTCAACCCATACGGTGAACAACCAAAAATCCTTCTCATTCGATTGCACAAAAATTTATTACCGAACGTCTTGTCAGATAGGTACTTGCCTCACGAGAACCGAATGCGGTAATTGGTGATGTTAATTTGAAAAATGAAATATAAGTAATCTTGGTAGGCATTTTCAGTTGTATGGTTTTGCACGGTCCGTGCTTATCGAACTGTCAGGGAAGCCCCTGTGATCAAAGCTAGGGGTCGTGCTTTGCACCATCCGGTAACCGATACATGGCGCAACCCCGTTTTTGTCACAGGGGCTTCTCGGAATGCAATCTGTTTGGGCAAACCGTGAAGCAAGCATGGTATTTTAGATACTGGCGGTAATTGCGTGATTTTAGCACTGTCAGAAGCAAAGGTTCACCCCACCGATCACGGTGTCAATCACGCGTTTTGCCAGATCTAGACGAATACCGGGACGCAAAACGGCAACTGCGAGGATATAGTGTTGAAATTTTCTTTGAGGGAGATTGGCAATGTGGAACGGTAAACAGCCCAAGATCGTATTTCCATGATCCAGAAGGAATGTCCTCGAGATCATCCACCTAAGGCGCTACACAGGCGCAACCGCAATCTGAAACGCCCATTGACGGTCACGTTAAACGGTGGATAACACCCAATAGTTGGGGGTATCTCAGATTTCCACAGGTCAGAACGTGTTGAGTATCCAACATTGCGCTGTAATAACAGCGGCTTAGAAATACTTGTCCCCAGACACGCATTTCCACAGGAAATTTAGCAAAACCCGCAGATTTTGGTTGCCCAAGGGACCTGCCCATATATAGTATTTAATTGAACTTGGCATACTTCATATTGTATGTTGGGTGTGACACGACACAATAGTGTAAGAGTACGGGGAGGTAAAGCGATGCAGTGGAGTCCCGAACGGGTGGAAACACTCACGCGTCTATGGGCAGAAGGTCTTTCAGCACGCCAGATTGCAGAGAAACTAAGTGGTGGCGTAACGCGAAATGCGGTTATCGGAAAGGCACATCGCCTGAACCTCCAGCGCGGGACAGAAATTCCAAAGAAAGAACCCGAGCCCGAGCCCATAATCTTTGAAGAGCCAATATTTCACCATCCGTCAGCGGACGTCGAAGCCTGGATGTGCCGCTGGCCGACTGATGAGGCAGGCAAATTTGGATTGCATATTTGTGGCAAGACGGTTCAGCCAGGCAGGCATTATTGTGCGGAACATTGTACGCAGCACTATTTGCTGCGTCGCCGGGTTACGGCAGCCGCCTGATCCAGAGTTCGCTTTTGCCTCTCCATCCTTCTACCGAGCAGTAAATGGTCTTTTGGGACCTCCCCAACAGGCGGCCCGTTAAACACAGAAACACAGTTGCCTCTCAGCTGCGAAGCTTCAATGTAGCGGTCTCATCGATTTTACCACCCGAAATTACTACCCCATAATTTTTGCACGCTGCTTCTACTGAAACGTAACCATTTCGAACATCTTCGAGAACCTTTGAAGAGTCACGTTCTTTCGGATTTCCATAGCCACTTCCCCCGGTCTGTTCAAGCCGCATGACAGTGCCAGCTAGCATCTCCCGGGTATCAAGTGAAGCAAGTTCCATAGCGTCGGGCCCGTCAGGATTAATAGACGTAACACAGACCGGGGGGCCCTCTCCCCCACTGACACCCCAACCCGGTTTTTCATGGTTTGCTGTACGACAGGTCAGATTGACGTCGGAAAGCATTTCATATTCTCGCACGAAGCCAATTCCGCCGCGTGTCCGTCCTGCCCCAGCACTATCCTTCCAGACGTCAAATTTCCGAATGCGGATCGGATATTCCGTTTCGACGATCTCAACCGGTGTTGATGGAGTGAAATGACACATGCCCATAACCATCGGCGTACCGTCATGCTCAGCTGTGCCTCCAAGGGAGGTAACCATGAGTTCGTACTGTACGGTCGGCTTACCGTCTCTGCCTTCGCGATAACCAATAGCAATCGCGCCATTACCCAGGCCAGGCGGTGCAACTGCGCGGGTTGGGTTAAGTTTGCCGAGCGCCGCAACGACACATGCATAGGCCAGATGCGAAGTTGGAAAATAATGATTCACTGTGGCCGGGAAGACAGGACTTACTACCTTCCCCTCCGGCAAAACAACATCCAGAGCCTGAAACGCGCCACTATTAACAGGTATTGTAGCATCCGATGCCGCGATCGCAGCCAGAACTGTTACCGCTTTACAGGTTTGAGCAGGCGTATTGATTGGTCCCCTCGTTTGGGGATCAGAGCCAGAGAAATCTATGGTCAGTCTGTCACCATTTTTTGTGGCACACACATGTATCCTGACCGGCTGTTCGAGATTGGCGCCGTCATGATCCATAAAACCCTGTGCTTCCGCAACGCCGTCAGGCCATTTTGTGATTTCTGCCCGCATTCGATCCCGGGTACTATCAATCAGGCTTTGCATGGCACCGATCAGCGTAGCAACGCCATACTCCTCGGACAGTGCTTTCAGGCGATCCGCCCCAAGTCGGGTTGACCCAATCTGTCCGCGGAGATCACCGACAACAACGTCCGGGACCCGACTATTGGTCCGTATGATGTTCTCTATTTCCGGTACTACTCCGTCCTTTGTCCAATACCGGACCGGTGGCAAACGCAGGCCATCATGAAAAATTTCTCGCGAGGCTGCTCCAGACGAACCGGGAACCAGCCCACCAACATCAGCTTTGTGAGCCACCGAAACCCCAAACGCTATTCGAAGGCCCTGATAGAAGACAGGCGTTACGACGACCATATCCGGCACATGACTATTACCCGCCTGATAAGGGTCATTGCAGATGAAGCTGTCACCGTCGTTTATCTCGTCACCTGGATATACCTTAAGTAGGCTCTCGACGGACTTGGTGTACAGAAGAGAATGGTACTGAATACCCCCGCCGACCATAATCACCTGCCCATCAGCGTCAGTCAGGCCGGCCGTGCCGTCTTGGCTTTCCCTGAGTATCGGCGAGTACCCGGAATGAAATAGTGCGTGGGCCATCGCCTCAGTAGTTTCGCGAACACGGCTTAGAACAACTTCGGTAGTAATAGGATCAAGGCTCATTCTACCGACCCCGTATTGATAATGAGATTACCCCAATCATCCACTGTGCATGACATCCCGGCGAGAATCACCGTAGTGGAATCAAATTGCTGCACTACGGCAGGTCCAGACAAACTGTTACCCGCGGTCAGTTTTGATCGGTCATAGATCGTGGCATCCATAAACCCAGCAGGTTCCAAATGATAGAGTGGTCGTGTTCCGATCTTCGCGTTGTCCAGGTTACCATTGCGCTCTATTTCCGGCAGCTTGAGGCGCGGGACAGTAATCTCGGCGATTACTCGGAGGGTTACGACTTCGGCATCTTCATCGGGAGCGCTGGCCCCATAAACCCTATGATGTGCCTCATCAAATGCCTTTTTTAACCGGAGTTTGTCCGCATCCGAGATAGTTTCATACGGACAGTCGATCGGCAGTTGGTATCCCTGATGCTGATAGCGCATGTCAACCTGACGATGTAGAATGACCTGCTTCGGAGTGAACCCTTCCTCACAAACATCCTGTTCCGCACGCGCTTTCAACCCTGCAAAGAGCCTGTTCATACGATCTGCCCCAAACTCCGCGAGCCGACCGACAGAAGACCGGACATAAACATGCCGCACTGACGTTTGCAGAAGGCCCATGGCGCTATTCAGCCCAGGATAGAGGGGTACAGCCACTGTCGGAATGTTTAAATCGCGTGCCAGAAAAACCGCATGGAGTGGACCGGCCCCACCAAATGCCGCCAACATATATTTGCGCGGATCTTCGCCCCGCGATTGGAATGCTAACCGCAAATCCACGGCCATATTGGTATTAACGATACGAAGAATTCCTGCCGCGGCTTCTAATATGTCCAGACCAAGCGGACCCGCTAGGTGTTTTTGTATGGCGGCTTCGGATGCCGGCTTATCGAGCGCCATTCGACCCCCGAGAATGTTATCGGCCGCCAGTGCGCCCAACACCAGGTTCGCGTCAGTCACTGTCGGAAGATCACCGCCGCGACCATAACATGCGGGACCGGGGCTAGAACCGGCGCTCTCCGGACCGACCTTGAGCAGGCCGTCAGGGCCTATCCAGGCAATTGTTCCACCCCCTGCACCAAGGGTACGCACCTGCAGCATCGGGGTCCCTATATCCTGGCCTGCTATCTTGCCTTCGTTGGTTTCATCAGCACGGCCTTCAGAGATCATTGCGATGTCGGTGGATGTGCCTCCCATATCTAGGGTAGTTATATTGGCGTACCCGGTAATGTGTGAGAGCTCCTCGCCCGCCACAACCCCGCCAGCGGGACCAGACAAAAGCGTTTGGTTTGGAAACCTCGCACCGATCGTAATGCGCATTAGCCCGCCATTTGACTGCATCAAGAACACCTGTGGTGTCTCGATCCCGCGCTTCTGCAATCTGTTGGACAGCCTTTCCAAATAGAGCTGCATAGTTGGTCCAACGTAGGCATCAATCACAGTTGTGGATTGTCGGGGATATTCGCGTATCGTCGGCAGTACCTCCGACGACAGGGATACACGCCAGTTAACGCATTCTTCTGCGAGAATGGCGCCCGTTCTGGTTTCGTGCTCCGTGTTTTGAAAACTGAACAGAAAACACACGGCAACAGATTCCACCCCTTCCCTTCTTAAGGCTTTCGCAGCTCTCCGAACCGCGTCCTCATCCAGCGGTACGAGCTCATTTCCCTGATAGTCGAAACGCCCTGGTATTCCATGCGTCAAAGCCTGAGGCGCAAGCAGTGGGGGTTTTTGGTAAAATGGATCGATTAAATCGATCGCGTCCGGCCGGGACCAACCCCTTGCCTCATACACAGCACGGAAACCATCAGTAATCAGTAAACCGGTTTTCACGCCCTTGCCTTCGAGAACTGCGTTTGTCCCGACCGTGGTCCCGTGAACGAGGGAGACAATTTCGCCCGGTGCCACTCCGGTTACAAAGAGTTCATCAAGTGCCGCCATTACTGCGTTCGAGGGATCGGATGGATCGGAAGAAACCTTTGCGACGCGAAGTTCCCCGCTCCGCACCTCGAAAGCTATTAAGTCGGTGAAGGTACCACCGGTATCAATGCCCACCATCCACGATGTCATTACTTGAGGCCCGTCAGTTGGTCGAGGCAGCGTCAATATGCACGTGAACAGCCTCTTCCCCATCGACCAACTCACGACCCAAAACCTTTACTGCCTTATCCGCTTGGTCGACGGGATATTGGTGGGTACAGAGCCTACTCAGCAGATCACCTTTGCGGCGGATAATGTCGATGGATTTTTCAACCGACGACCAGCTTGAGGAAAGAACACCAAGCATGGAGATCTCTTTGGTGATAAGCTTGTCCGAGATGAAATTCGGGATAGGTTTAAAGCTCTTAAGCCCGGCGACAACGACCTTGCCACCGGGGCGAACCATCTCAATTGCCTGTGTGATCGGTTCTGTCGCGAAGGCTGAAACATCCAGGACCACGTCCGCAAGCTTTCCATCCGTGGCATCAAATACCCGCTGAACCGGATCATCTTCATCGACAACTATAGTTTCGTCGGCGCCGAGGTCCTGCGCAAGCTGAAGGCGCAGAGTGTCGTGCGTTGTGCCAGGCACGATCACCTTCCCCGCACCGGCCTCCCGCACGGCGACCACCGCGAGTAAACCGCGTTGTCCGGGGCCTTCAATCACGACCGTATCTCCGATCCCGGTCTCTGGTCGTTCGACCGCCCAACGTACAGCATTCGACATTGGGTTAAACAGGCTCATGACATCGGTGGGGACATCGGCCGGCGCCTTATGCAATGTCGCGTCCGGGTGAAGATACATATGTGTGGCGTAACCACCCCACAAATGAGGCGGGTGATCAAACCCTACACGCAAGCCGTACCCCATACCGTTTTTGCAAAGAACTGCCCGGCCAACCTGGCATTGAAAGCACTGGCCACAGGGAATTGACGCCTCCACTGTCACTCTGTCGCCTTCCTTTACCCCCCATTTCTTAGCGGCGTCGGGTCCTACCTTGTCGATCCAGCCGAGGATTTCATGCCCGGGAATAACCGGGCGAACGGACCATGGTGTATCGTCAAGATGTCCCAGATATTGTTCCCAATCGGTGCCACACAGGCCCGCAGCCTCAACTCTCAAAATACCCGCATCTGTTCCTATTTCGGGCACATCGACTTCTCTGTAATCAAATGTCCTTGGGTCTGTAAGTACCGCAACCTTTGCCCGCTCGGACATTACTTATTCTCCCTGTGTTTTCTTGCCTTGTCACTTATCCTGCCATTGGAAGAAAAGTCACGCAATCGGCTCAATTACGTTTCTAAAGAAAATCTCAGGGCGCTTTCTTCAGGGGTGCGACGCACTCAGGGTCATCGTTGCGTACGTTGTTTACGCGCGCCGAGACCCGGTAATAAACCATACTATCCTGCGGGTAAGGGCGAATAACCGAGCCCACCGTGCTCGGGGTACCGTTAAGCCAAAGGTCAAATTCTGAAGGATCTACAATTGCTGGCATACGATGATGGATTTTTGCGAGCTTTGGATTGGCTCGAGTGGTTACAATTGTAAATGTTTCTATCACATTTTCGGCGATGCTGGTCTTGGTTGCCGGCCGCCAGGACTCCCAAAGACCTGCAAACATAAAAGGCTTGCCACCCAGAAAGCCAATCCGGAAGGGCTGCTTTGAACCGCCCTCACTTCGCCATTCATAAAACCCATCTGCTGGCACAAGGCATCGGCGAGACAGATAGGCAGCCTTGAATGACGACTTTTCGGCTAATGTTTCTCCGCGCGCGTTGATAAGTTTTGAAGCGACCGCAGAATCTCGCGACCAGGCCGGAATAAGCCCCCAGCGCAACACATCCATGTGCCGTTCTCCGTCCCGGACCCTCACTACCGGAACCATTTGAGTAGGGGCGACATTAAAAAGAGGCCGCGTATTCAGTGCAGTGTGCAATCTGGCAAGTGCACGAATTTTATCTGGCGATACGGTAAGGGTGTAACGACCACACATTGAGACATTTTACCTCATCCACACCATTTGCGTCTTTATTCTCATCAAACCACGCGTTAACTATTGTACTTCGCGTTTAACCTGGTGAAATCCTTGATGTTTTCCGAATTCGAACGTCGTGAACTCCTGAAAGAGATCAGTGAAGTCGCAGATCGGGCCGGAGAACTGATTCTCAGTATTTACGAGACGGATTTTGAAGTGCGCCAGAAAAACGACAAGACCCCCGTTACGAAAGCGGATGAACTTGCTGAGGCGCTGATCCTCCCGGTATTAAAGCAGCTGCTACCGGAAGTACCGGCAATCGGCGAAGAGGCTGTCTCCCAGGGCAGGGAGGAGGCTGTTTCTGGTAATTTGTTTTGGCTGGTGGATCCCGTCGATGGCACTGAAGAATTTATTCGACGCAGCGGAGAATTTACCGTCAACATCGCGTTGATCCAGGATCAAATTCCGATACTGGGGATAGTCGGGGCACCTGCCCTTAAGCGGACGTTTCGCGCGTGTGGTACAGGGACCGCGGAGCGCCGGTCAGATGCAAATGCATGGGAAACCATATCCGCACGAACAACCCCCAAAGCGGGTCCAATCGTTGTTTCAAGCCGATCTCACGGTGATCGGCAGAAACTGTCTGCCATGGTAAAAGATATCACCGTGCAAAGGCACAAAATCATGGGAAGTTCGCTGAAATTCTGTCTCATTGCTGAAGGAAGTGCCGACATTTACCCACGTTATGGGCCTACATCCGAGTGGGACACCGCAGCGGGACATGCTGTTCTGCGCGGCGCGGGCGGTTGTGTATGGGCAACCGAGGAGCGGGAGCTACTCTATGGCAAGGCGGGTTGGAAAAATCCAGAATTTCTAGCTCGCGGGCTCCTATGATAGTGCCATCAAACCCTGAAACCATCGCGCTGGCAGTTGATACCCTGCGGGCAGGAAATTTGGTCGCGTTTCCCACGGAAACTGTATACGGTCTAGGAGGAAATGCCACTTCGGACGCAGCGGTATCGCGAATTTTCAAGGCAAAACAGCGCCCACCCTTCAACCCGTTAATCGTGCACGTCGCATCGTTTGAAGCGGCGGAGGAAATAGGGGAGTACACAGAAAAAGCCAGACAGCTTGCGATGCATTTCTGGCCAGGCCCAATGTCTCTCGTCGTAAAACGAAGAAAAAAATGCCGGATTTCCCGTCTCGCCACCGCAGGACTGGACACAATATGTGTTCGCATACCAGCGCAACCTGTGGCGCGGGCGATCATGAACGTTACAGGATTTCCGATAGCGGCGCCCAGCGCGAATGCGTCAGGAAGGGTCAGCCCCACACAGGCTTTGCACGTCGACGCGTCCCTTGGCGACAGCGTAGGTCTCATCCTCGACGATGGACCGTGCGAAATAGGCCTGGAATCAACGGTCATAGACTGTTCTACTCATGAGGCGGTCATCCTGCGACCCGGAGCATTAACGGTGGAAGAAATTGAAGCGCTCATAGGACCCGTGACCTTTTCCGACACCCCGACGGAGCTACCTGTCTCTCCAGGTTTACTCGCGAGCCACTACGCTCCAGAAGCGTCGATGCGCCGAAATGTGTCGTCAATTATGGAAGGTGAAGCCCTTCTTTCGTTTGGGAAACATAAAATCACAGGGTTTTCGAAAGAGCTAAACCTGAGCCCATCCGAAAATCTCCAAGAGGCCGCGGGCAATCTTTTTTCCATGATGCAGTCTCTGGATCACGCCGGCGGCACAATTGCGGTGATGCCAATACCAGAGAACGGGCTCGGGCGAGCTATAAATGACCGCTTACGGCGAGCCGCCGCGCCTCGGGGCGGCGAATGACCCCATTGCCCCGTTATCACACATGATTTAATCCTGAAAATGAAACCGGGACATCCTGAAAATGAATAACCTCGCGGCAACTTCGGTCAACCAGAACACACTCGACCGCATTCACGCGATCGTTGGCGACGTTGGTGTCATTATCGATGAAAGTTCGAAAGCACCTTACCTCTCGGATGAGCGTGGATACTATCACGGTGCAACACCAATGGTCGTCCGCCCTGGTTCGACCCAAGAGGTCGCTGAAGTGGTCAGGATCTGCCACGAAACAGGCACGCCGATTGTCCCGCAGGGGGGCAATACCGGCCTGTGTGGCGGTGCGACACCTTACGAGCATGGCCGCGAAATACTCATGTCCTTGACCCGTATGGACAAGGTCCGCGACCTGGATGTCCTTAACTACACCATTACCGTCGAGGCAGGCGTAATCCTTGCCAAAGTGCAAGAGGCCGCAGAGGCAGCTGAACGCTACTTCCCGCTCAGTCTAGGCGGAGAAGGAACAGCGCGGATCGGCGGTAATCTCTCCACAAATGCTGGGGGCACCGGGGTGTTACGATACGGACCAGCACGGGATCTTTGCCTGGGACTCGAAGCCGTGTTACCCGATGGCCGAATCTGGAATGGCCTCACTGGCCTCCGGAAAGACAATACTGGTTATGACCTGAAACATCTGTTTATTGGTGCGGAGGGTACACTTGGAATTATTACAGCGGCCTGTCTTAAACTTTTCCCAAAGCCTATAGACGTACAGACAGCTTTTGTCGCAGTAGAAAACCAATACGCGGCCGTTGAACTGCTCGCACGGGCGCGACGGATCACCGACGACAGTGTCGTTACCTTCGAATACATTACGCGACAGGCAATTGAGTTCACGCTGCAGCATATCGATGGCACCCGGGATCCGATGTCCACTGAATACCAGCATTATATTTTAATTGAACTAGCCGCAGGTGAAGTGATTGCTGAAAAACTTCGCGAAATGCTTGAAACGGTCCTCGAAAATGGAATGAGAGACGGCGTTATTCTCGATGCAGTCTTTGCGGAAAGCGGCCAGCACGCGCGCGACTTTTGGAAAATTCGTGAAACAATACCGGAAGCACAGAAGTTTGAAGGCGCGAGTTCCAAGCACGATATTTCTGTTCCGGTTTCTGGTGTAGCTACCTTTTTAATCGAGGCGATAGCCGAATTGGAGACACTGGTGCCGGGCATTCGGCCGTGCGCCTTTGGCCATGTCGGCGACGGTAATATTCATTTCAACCTCAGTCGACCGATTAAAATGTCTGACGACGATTTCCGTAAATATGAGCCTAGCATTCATAAAGCAATATATGACCGGGTAACTACGATGGGTGGCTCAATTAGTGCTGAACACGGTATAGGAAGACTTCGCCGGGAGGAGTTGGAAACATACAAGAACCCTGTGGCTCTGGATGTAATGAGAACGGTCAAAACGGCGCTGGATCCCACTGGCATCATGAACCCAGGGAAAGTCCTATAGGAGTATATCAATGGCTGACTACCAGGCCCCCTTACGTGACATGCAATTCGTTATCGAAGAACTGATCGGACTGGAGCAAATCGCATCTCTGCCGGGATATGAGGAAACAACGCCAGATTTGGTGCGGGCGATCCTTGAAGAAGCCGGAAACTTGGCACGTGATGTCCTGTCCCCCATAAACCGAAGTGGCGACATTGAGGGTGCAAAGCTTGAAAACGGGGTGGTAATTACCCCAACAGGTTTTCGGAGCGCATACCAGGCATACGTCGATGGTGGCTGGAACACCCTACAGTTTGATAGGGAAATTGGTGGACAGGGCCTCCCTCAGCTAGTGGCCACACCAGTCTTCGAGATGTGGGATGCCGCCAACCTGGCGTTTATGGTTTGCCCGGTACTTACGATTGCCGCTGTTGAATGCATAGGCGAGTTTGGTACCGAAGAGCAAAAACAAAAATGGCTTCCCAAGCTTGTGACGGGCGAATGGACCGGAACTATGGTGCTGACCGAACCCAACGCGGGTTCGGATGTGGGTGCGTTGCGGACGCGCGCCGTTCCCGAAGCCGGGCATTACCGGCTTACCGGTCAGAAAATATTTACGACGTGGGGAGAACACGATTTAACAGACAATATTGTGCACATGGTCCTTGCCCGAACTCCCGATGCACCGCCAGGAACACGTGGAATTTCGTTGTTTATTGTGCCGAAATTTATAGTGAATGAAGATGGTTCTTTAGGTCAAAGGAACGACCTTCGCCCAATGTCCCTTGAGCGTAAACTGGGTATTCATGGCAGCCCTACTTGCGTAATGCAGTTTGGTGAAAACGATGGCGCTATCGGATACCTTGTGGGCGAAGAATGCCGAGGCATGGAATACATGTTCTCAATGATGAACAGTGCCCGCCTTGCGGTTGGACGCGAGGGTGTAGGAATTGGGGAGCGTGCCTATCAACTGGCGGCAGAATACGCAAGAGAGAGGATACAGGGTCGCGATGCCGCAAACCCAGCCGCTGGCGCCGTTCCAATAATCCGACACCCAGATGTCCGCCGAAACCTCATGACGATGCGGGCACTGACAGAGGCTACGCGCGCGCTATGCTGCTATGTCTCGGCAAAACAGGATATAGCCCGCAAGCATCCAGATCTTGACGAACGCGCAACCGCATCGGCTCGTGTGGATCTACTGGTTCCTGTGGTGAAGGCATGGTCCACTGACTGCGGCGTGGATATTGCTTCTCTGGGAATACAGATTCACGGTGGCGCCGGTTTCATCGAAGAAACGGGGGCCGCGCAGTACTATCGCGACGCTCGAATTACCCCAATCTACGAAGGCACTAACGGTATTCAGGCACTCGATCTGGTCGGACGCAAGGTGCTGCGCGACCAGGGGAGGGAGCTTCTCCGTTTTATATACGAAATAAAGGGAACCGGGATAACCGATACCCTCATCGCGGATGCTTTGTCATCAGCATTGAACGCTGTCTCCGACGCAGCAAATTGGATGATTGAATACGATGGGGATGATCCCCGGGCGGTAGTTGCTGGTGCAACCCCGTTCCTTACTGCGCTCGGGTTATTGGCCGGTGGGTGGTTAATGGGCATGGCAGCCGACATCGCGACCAACGGACCTGAAGACGAAGACTTTTATAAAGCCAAAATTGCTACTGCCAGGTTTTACGCAGCGCATATGCTACCACAGGCCAACGCCTATGCCTGTTCGGCTGTCGCAGGGGCCGACGCAATAATGGCTTTGCCGGCCGAGGCATTTTGATACCAAAACCCCTTGCCAACGGCATTCAAAAACACGATAAGGGCGGCCTTCTAACCTGCCAAAACTGCGTCCCACAAGAGAAACAAATATGAACGACCTCGTACTCACAGATAACAATGACATCCCAAGCGAACGGACGGCGTCAATTTCAGAGAACCCCGGAGTTTCGGTACGGAAACGCCATTCCAGACAAGGGTTAGGGAATTATCTCATATGCAAAGACGGTGAAGTCTACGCAGGCGCACATTTACTGGTCGATGTCTGGGGTGGAAAGAACATTGGTGATCCGGACGCCGTAGCGGAGATTCTTAAAAAAGCCGCAGAAGGCGCGAATGCTACGATCCTTCATGTTCACGTCCACGAGTTCGGCGGCGAGGGGGGTATATCGGGTGTCGCCGTTCTGGCCGAAAGCCACATTAGCGTGCACACGTGGCCAGAGCTGGACTATGCCGCCTTCGATGTGTTCATGTGCGGCAATTGTCGACCCGAGAAAGCCGTTGCCGTGCTTGAACAAAAACTAGAACCGGTACGTATTGAGGTTAATGAACAGAAGAGAGGTCTAGTCGGTTGAATGGCTCGCCCGAGAACTGGTTCTCGGAAACCCTCCATGGCACCTACGAACAGCGTTTTGAAGTAACAAACATTCTTCATCATTCTGAAACCGCGGTTCAGGACATAATCATTTTCGAAACCCCCTTCTTTGGGAGGGTTTTGGCACTGGACGGAATAATTCAAACAACGGAACGTGATGAGGCATGCTACCATGAAATGCTCGCACACGTCCCGATTTTCGCCCACGGATCCGTTCAGGAAGTATTGATAATCGGTGGTGGGGATGGAGGTGCCCTGAGAGAGGTTTTACGCCATCCAAAAATAAATATGGTTACCATCGTGGAGATCGACGGGAGTGTCGTCGAACTTTGTCAGAAGTTTCTTCCAGCGCTTAGCAAGGGCGCCTTTCAGGATCCACGATGTAACTTATTGATCTCGGACGGTGTTGAATTTGTAAAAATGACAGATCGTCGTTTCGATTTGATAATTGTTGACTCGAGCGATCCAGTCGGCCCGTCAGCACCTCTATTTTCGGATGCATTTTATCGCGACTGCCGGGATCTTTTGACTGAAAACGGCATTTTCATTTGCCAGTCCGGCGTCTCTTTCGTGCAGGAAACAGAAGCCCGTGAGACGATACGAAGGCTTAACTCAGTTTTTACGGATGCCGCTCTATATGTCACTCAGGTGCCAACTTATTCATTTGGATTTATGGATCTCGGTTGGGGTGCGCAAAGTCACACCGCCAGAAACACCGACATCAACACAATTCGGACCCGTTTCAACTCCACTCAGCTTGATATGCGGTACTACTCACCGCAAATTCACACCGCTAGTTTCGCCCTGCCCGCATACATGCACTATTGATCAATTCGTGTGTCGGCCTTGGCCAATTCAACCGCCTGCGCTTCCAGAGAACGTCGATCGATTTTATTTGTGCCACTTAACGGCATCGCGTCGACAAATAACACCCGGCGAGGATGAGCGTATGCTGGCCCGTTTTCTAAGGCATATTGTTTGACCGCATGTTCATCGAAAGTCGCACCCTCCCGCCTGACCACCCAGGCATAGGGCACATGCGCCTTTAACGCACTTGGCGCCGGAACAACCACAGCCTGCATTATTTCTTCATGGCGCTCCAACATCGCCTCTACCTCACCTGGATATATATTTTCGCCAGCACACACAAACATGTCGTCAGCTCGGTCAACAAAATAGTACCAGCCGACCTCGTCGCGTCGGAGAATGTCACCGGTATCAATCCATCCCTCTTCACTGAGTACCCTTTGGGTTTCGTCAGGAAGGTTATGATACCCTTTCATTACGCCCGGACTTTTGACGTAGAGTACGCCCTGGCGTTCATCCGTCCCTCCAACAAGTTTTAATTTCACACCATCGAGAGGAAAACCAACCGATGTCCGGGGCCGCTGAAGACCATCAGGGTGAGACCAGGCAAACAGAATGGGGCCACCTTCGGTTATACCATAATTCAGGTTCAGCTTCGCATCAGGAAACCTGGCCGCCAGGTTATCAAGAAGGTTTTCAGATGCAGGGGCTGATCCCATCGAACAGTTGCGGACTGATGACAGCTCGGTACGGTTCAGAACCTCGGCTTCCTGAAGTATCAACGCATACATGGTTGGAACACCCGTCAACATGGTGAGCTGGTAGGTTTCGATCGCCTGCACATATTCCACGGCGTCAAAACGGGAAAAAATTACAATCCTGCCGCCAGCCGAAAGCGCCGACTTGACGGCTAGAAGCGCGTTTTTATGATACAGGGGTGCCGAGATCACGGAACAATCGTCTTCCCGAATATCCCGACTTTGAACAATCTTTTCAATCATCCAGACCTGGCCGACATGGTCAAGCAGAACGCCTTTGGGGCGACCTGTTGAACCTGACGTATACGGTTGTTCCGCTATATCATCAGCGCCCGGAAAGAAGGATGGAAAAGGACCTGGTAAAGAAATTTTGAAATTGACATACGGGTCAGCCCCGTCACCAAAAATAATGGTGCGGATTCCGGACGGAACGCGCTCAGCCTGGTCCGGATCAGCAAAAACCAGCCCAATGCCAGCATCATGTAAAATGAATTTGACTGTATCATCGGTAAGCTTGATGTTGATCATGACGGGTACACACCCGGCACGCATCGCACCGAACAGGACCTCAAGGTATTCAACGCGATTGAGTGCCATAATACCGACCCGGTTTCCCGGCTCGAGCCCAGCCATCAACAGACCATTCGCAACGGCGTCACAGGCTGCGTTGAACTCCCGATACGAGCACTCGCGCGGATGCTCCGGATCATATAAATCGACCACTGCAGTCCTGTCGGACGCAGCATGAGCCGCAAACACGTCCCCCAAATTACCGGATTCTGTTACTTTCATAGCGTGTCGCCCGTCACGGGGTGATAACGATCTTTCCAATGACTTCGCGGTCGCGCAGTTGACGTACCCCCTCAGCGGTCTTTTCAAGTGGCAGGACCGTGTCTATTACCGGCATCAGTTTTTTATCGGCAATCAACTGCATCAGCGTTTCCAAGTCGTCCACTGACCAGGAGTTAGAGCCGAGGATCTGTAACTCAAAAGTCCAGACATAACGCAGGTCCTCTTTCGGGTCGAAACCTGCAGTCGCTCCGCAGGTTATAATTTTGCCGCCGCGTTGTGTTGCCTTAAGAGATGGAACCCAGGTGTCTCCACCGGTGAAATTGATCGCCACATCAACCCCACCCTCAAACTTGCGACGATGTGGCTTACCGTAAATCCCATATATCGTCTTCTCAAAATTTTCATATCCGATAACGTGGTCCGCACCCCACGTTTTTAGTGCCGACAGTTTTTCCGGGCTAGACCCGGCAGCGACGACTTCGCACCCCATCATCTTTGCGAGTAACACACAGCAGGAACCAACGCCACCAGACGCTCCCAGTATCAGTACCTTCTCACCACCCTTCATCCGCCCATTCGTAATCATCATTCGATGGGCAGTACCGTAAGCCACTGGAAGTGCGGCAGCCTGTTCGTAGGAACAGCCATCAGGAATACTGATAAGCCGTGTAGCATCTACGGCACAAAGTTCTGCGGTGCCACCATCTAGCATTTCGCCCATCAGTCCGTTCTCGGGTGTAATTGGATCCAGTGGATTGACGAGCACCCGGTCACCTGCAGACCAACCTTGAACGCCTACCCCGACTTCCAGAATTTCTCCCGAGATATCCAGACCGATAACGAGCGGCAGCGGCACTTTAATGCCGGGCATGCCGCGGGTTGTAAACACGTCATGATAGTTTAGTGACGTTGCCCGGACCCGGATTATTACCTGGTTTTCACCACAATCTGGATTCGCGTAGTCTCCGTGAAAGGTCAGGTTCTCTATGTCACCATGTTCATGCAGAACGACTGCGCGCACAATATCTCTCCTTTTGACGCAAAACCCGTGCTGCCTCCTAGCGGGACATCACTTGTTTGCGGCTTAACGCGTTTGAGCGGTTCCCGTCAAGCCACGTCCGCAGCGGAATTTTGATATATATGCCGCACGTTGGCTCCAAGTTTGTCGGAATTTCCACCATAAACATGGATTGTCACGGCGTTTTTTTCAGTTGGATTATGCATGGAGTGAATGTCACCTCCATCAGGGGTCATATGAGAAATATTGCCAGCCACCAAGTCAACGGCGTCAACAACAACAGTATCTGATTTGTGAGCGGCCCGTTGATCTACCCGATAACAGGTTTCTCGTATGACGCCCTCGAAGACGCCAAAGGTGCACCATGTTTGATGATTATGGATAGGAGATACGATTCCGGGCGGCCACACGACAGCCAGAATTGAAAAATCATCATTTGGGGATAAAAACACGCTGTTTCGTTTGTAACCGGAGAGCGAATTCGCCTTGTGCGCCTCAGTCAGAACGCCGCGATCATCCAGAAGGTCAGGAAGGAGACCAGCAACCAACTGTGGCACCTCTTCAGGTAGGTTACGCGCAAGCACCGCCCCAACATTTTGCGAAAAATCACTCCAAACCACCCGATCCCTCCGCGCGCCCAGCGTTGTCGGTATTATGTCCATAGTTTACGGTTTTTTTGAATGATGTATTTGCGTTTTTTCTTATAATTTGTATTTTTTTAATAATATTTGCTTTCATAGTGTAAAAAAATAGGAAAATTTCCTTGCTTGATCTGATTGATAAGAAAATACTTAATATCCTGCAAAAAAATTCGACAGTTACCGTCGCGGAAATTGCGCAATCTGTCGGGTTATCAACGACGCCCTGTTGGCGTCGGATTCAGAAGATGGAACAGACAGGAGTTATACAGTCCCGGGTAGCACTACTGGATTCCGAAAAGCTTAACGTTGCCGTCACGGTTTTCGTTTCGATAAAAACCGATAAACATAATGCTGGCTGGTTTCAAACTTTTTCGCGAGTGGTGGATGCCTTCCCGGAGGTCGTGGAATTTTACCGAATGTCCGGCGATATCGATTACCTTCTTCGTGTAGTGGTACCGGACATAGCCGCCTACGACGATTTCTATCAGAGACTAATTGAGAATGTGGAGCTTTATGATGTCAGTTCATCATTTTCAATGGAGCAGATCAAATATACCACAGCACTGCCTCTGGACTACATTTAACCCTCCCCCCGTCGCGAAGACAAAGAAGACACCAGAGCTGCTATTTCGAAGACATGTGTATCCTGCGCTCCAATATCCCTCAGGGCACCAGCCAACCTCTTGACATATTCGTCATTGTTGCCAGATGGTCCGCTGCTTCCCGAAATCTGTTCCGCAATCTCATCGGGCAACGCAGCTCCTAGCCATTCGGAATTATCTGGTCCGGCGATATAGACTAGGGCCCCCGCTTTTGTTCCTCCATTTTCGGGAAAAGTGACCTCAATATTGCGGAGCGAGTATCCTCCCTTTTCTCTAAAATCCAGCTTCCTGAGCACCATTGCACGATTGGCATTATCTACAAGGTAGGCCCGCCCAATGCACACCGCTTCCGGATCTTCTACAAGTGTCACTACCCGCCCCGGCGACCCAGGCACCCCGCGATGATCGGTGGAACCCTGCCAGAAACGGCGGGACCACCCGGCAATTGTGGCGACACGGACTTCATCGAATGGAAAATCCGGTCTCCACACCAATGAGCCATAACCGAAAAGCCAGACATCAGTCAGGTTCACGGGAAAGGCGGCGTGTCGGAAGCGTGGAATACCAAGGCCGCCCCGACACCTGCCTGGCGTTCTACAATCATTTTTTGTGGCTCGTCCGACAGCAATGGAACATTACGTTCATGAAGGAAAGAACGGGTTTCTGACATATCTTTACAACTGATTGAAACAGCCGCGATAAAGGGCAAGCTGGGAATGTCAATTTGAACGAGCAGCTCCGAACACTTAACCTCCGAACAGACACATATTGTGCCACGGTCTAGTGCGATACTGTATCCGAATTCGGATTTCTTTTTGGTCCTCGAAGTGAATTTTTCATATCGTTGCGCGGTCTCCGTCGGATCCGGCGATGCAATTAGCACGCCGGAAAGCATTTCAGCACCGTTTTCTCTCGCAATCAGAGAGGGCTGCCAGACAATGTCCGGTGTGTCCTGACTGAGCGCCTGGACCCTCCCCTCGGCCATAGCATCTGATGGTAGACGGACCACAGAAAATGCCGCGGTTTTTTCACTCCCATCATCCATAGGCATCGGACGACGTAAAGCTACAGGCAGATCGGGATCGAAGCCCTGCTGCCTGAGCCTGCGGGTGAACGCATCAGTATCTGAAACGGTAAATGCAATCAGATGAAGGCCTGTATAGCGTGCAAGGCCAGCATCCATCTGTTGTGTAATCGCGGAATCTACGTCCGGAAGGCGCGTAAGTATCTCAAGGTACCCCCGTCTAATCATTGCACACCGGTTGGCCGTTCCTGAGGGCAGGCGGCTCCCATCCGGATGCTCATTCATATGGATGGTAAAGGGGGTCAACGGAAATCCAAGCAGTTCAAACGCACTTGAAGCCTGGTCAATATCGGGAACAAACCAGCCCACATGATCAAGAAAGATCTCGCCCGGGCCGGGAGTTTGTTCCTCTGAAGGATTGTTTGCCATCATGAAAGTCACCATACCCCGAGGCTTATGTAATGTCGTCGTCGAAGCGAGAAATTCTGTAGCCATTCCGTCGCGCGCGCCACCCCAAACATCCGACCCTTGGTAAGGTTTCTCAAGCGAGACCGGTTGGGGTAATATTTTCCGGATCACAAACCGACAGGTACCCTAGTTTATGGTTGTTGCACCGATCTGGATCACCGAAGCCGACGTTATCGACCTGATAAGTCTGCCCGAAGCAATCAACGCCCTAGAGAAAGTACTTGGGTTGGAAATCTCGGAACAGGCGGCGAGCATGCCCAAAACACATTTGATGGTTGCGGATAACGACGCCATGCACGCAATCGGTGGCGCTGTTCCAAGCGAAGGGATCTGCGGCTTCAAAACCTGGATAAACGTTCAGGGAAAATCTGAAACGACAGTGACCCTCTTTTCGATGGTGGATGGGGCGTGTCTTGCAGTTATAGAAGCCACCGCTTTGGGTCAGATGCGCACCGCCGCGGTCACAGGCGTCGGAACCAAAAGACTGGCACCGACAGGCGCAGACAGCATGGGGGTCGTGGGAACGGGCAAGCAGGCTCTCCCCCAAATTGCCGCCGTCCACGCCGTGCGCCCGTTGAAGGAGGTGCGGGTGTCAAGCAGAAACCCAGCAACCCGTCATATATTTGCAAATGAAGTCACAGATACTCTCGGCATTCCAACACGTGCGGTCGATACCCCCAGAGAAGCCGTCAACCAATCACCGCTGGTTACTCTGATCACGAATTCAACGTCTCCGTTTTTGACATCCGATATGATGGCAAAGGGCAGCCATCTGAATGCCATGGGGGCAATCGTTCCCGCCCGTAAGGAATTTACAGAAGATGTTTTCGCACGGGCCGGCCTTATCGCAGTTGATTCGGTTCAAAGTGTACGGGATCTTTCGAGTGAATTTCGAACACATTTCGGAAATGACGAAGAGGCATGGAAGGAGGTAAAAAGCATCGCATCCATCCTCGCAGATAATGTATTACGACCTGTCGACGCGGACATAACACTATTCAAGGCTATGGGTATGGGATTATCCGATCTGGCGTTGGCTATTGACATTCTCCAACGGGCTCGGACTGAGAACAGGGGACACAAGGTCCCAGATCGTGTGAAACTGAGCCCAAGGCTAACCTGACGGAGATTAATGTGTATCTGAAAAACCGGTGGTATGTGGCAGCGACCAGCGCCGAGCTTAGTCGGGAACTGATCCAACGGTGGTTGCTGGACGAACCATATGTCATGTTTCGAGGCGATAGTGGAGATCCGGTCATTTTTGATGATCGCTGTCCTCACAGGCGCTTTGCCCTGTCCAAGGGGGTTTTGTCGGGTGATACGCTCACCTGCGGATATCACGGCCTGAGTTTTGGGCCGGACGGGAGCTGTAGACGCATACCCGGACAAATAAAAATTCCGGCCCAGTTTAAGGCTCGAAAACCGCCGGTTGTTGAAAAGCATGGCTGGGTTTGGATATGGCCCGGGGATGCAGATCAGGCCGACGAAGAACTCATTCCCGACTTTCACTGGATGCAAAAAGATGGCTGGACGGTGAACCATGGCTACCGTCAGATGGACTGCAACTATCAGCTTCTCGTTGATAACCTTCTCGACCTGACGCACGAGACCTTTGTTCACAAAGCAACCATTGGCCATGCTGAACTGGCAGAAGTACCGATCGAAGCCCGAAGGGAGAATTGCACGGTTCACGTGGACCGTATCGTCCGAAATTGTGATCCACCGCCGCTGTTCTCTCAATGCGTAAACTTTGATGGAAAGGTTGACCGTTATCAGTTGATCCGCTTTCAGGCGCCGTCGTTCGTATGGATTGACGCACGCGCGGTGGACACAGGAACAAACGATTTCGAGCAGGGTCTGAGGTGGGAAGTGTTGAATGCGATCACTCCGGCAACACCAGACAGGCTACATTATTTCTGGGGCGTCTCGCGGGCCTTCAGCTATGGAGACGACGCGATCACAGAAAAAATCCAGAAGGCCATCGAGCAGACCTTCGACGAAGATCAAATCATTCTCGAAGAGCAGCATGAGTTGCTGAAACTGGACGGGACGGACGACCTGATGATGAACGTTAACAATGACCGGGGCATAACACTGGCTCGCAGGATGGTTGCAGAGGGTCTAGTCGCGGAAATGAACGGGTGTCCATGACATACGACGTTATCGTCGTCGGCAGCGGCAGTGCAGGACTTGCAGCAGCGATCACCGCCTCGGAGAACGGTGCAAAAACTCTGATGATCGAAAAGAAGCCGGTCCTGGGTGGCACATCCGGCTGGTCGGTAGGCTCGATTACAACCAGTTCTTCACCACATCAGCGGCGCGCAGGCATCTCCGATAACCCAGACCAGCATTACGAAGACATGGAATTGTTCCAGGGCGACCATCTCAAAGAGCGTGATAACCGAAAGTTGCGGCGCCTGCTGGTAGATAACACCCCGCCTACATTTGACTGGCTGCTGGGCCTCGGACTTGTATTTTACGGGCCGATGCCGGAACCACCGCACACGCAGCCGCGCATGCACAATATCCTTCCAAATTCACGAATGCTCATCCATCGTCTCTCCAAACATGCGTCGAGGCTGGGTGTGGAGATCAGGGTTTCAAGCCCGATGAGAGACCTGATCGTCGAAAATGGTCGTGTCAGGGGTGTGGTTGTGGGTAATGAATCAATTGTTGCGGAGAAAGGTGTTGTGCTTGCTGCAGGTGACTTTTCCTCAAACACACTTCTGAAACAGCGTTATATGCCGCCCGAAATGGCCCGTATAGACGGGTTTAACTCTTCCAGCACCGGTGACTGGCACGAGCCTGTGGCGGCTTTAGGGGGTCGCGTGATCAACGGAGATGTGGCCCTGGGTCCCGAAATTCGGTTCCGGCCACCGGAAAAAATTACCCTGGTCCGCCGCTTGCCGCCTTGGAACTGGCTGGCGCGGGTTGTCCATTGGGGGATAGACCATCTGCCCGCGCGGATCCTGCGACCATTTGTACTTGGGTTCCTAACCACGGCCTTGATGCCCTCGCTCGATCTTTATCGCCACGGTGCCTTATTGATAAACCGAGTTGGTGAAAGGTTTGCAGACGAGACAGAAAGCCCCTCCAATCACATGCCTGCACAACCCGGGGGCGAAGCCTATGTTCTGATGGACGGCACACTGGCGGAAAAATTTGAAACCTGGCCTTATTTCATCTCTACGGCACCGGGTATTGCCTATGCCTATCTCAGCGACTATCGGCGTAACAGACCAGACATTTTCTTTCAGGCCGAAACACTTGCGGACCTTGCCAAACAAATTGGGGTGAACCCCGCCACCCTCGAAAAATCAGTAACCGATTACAACTCGGCGGACGCGGTAAAAACCCGGCGGCCGTTTATGGTTCCGCCGTTCACTGCTCTTGGACCGGTGCAGGCCTATATCATGGCCACCGATGGAGGGCTTGCTGTTAATGAAAACCTGCAGGTACTGGGAACAAATGATATTCCAATTCCGGGCCTGTATGCGGGTGGATCCACAGGCCAGGGCGGATTGCTGCTCGAAGGACACGGCCACCACCTTGGTTGGGGATTTACTTCAGGGCGCATCGCCGGGCGCCATGTGGCGGCGGCCGGACAGAACACAGATAACTAAGGCAGCTCGACGGTCCAGGCGTCGTACCCGTACACCCAATCCGGATCGGTTTGTTTGCGCATGAATTCGTTGCGGTGGGAGGTCGCCTGAATTCTGCTGGTCCGCGGCTTGCGCGCGGCTTCAAAACGTTTGAATGCTCTCCCAAAATCATCGGTTCCATGATTAGCGAGACACCGGGACAGAATAACGGCATCCTCAAGCGCGTTGGCAGCCCCTTGTGCCATGTAGGGGGTCATTGGATGGCAGGCATCCCCCATCAGCGTTACGTTCCCATCGCTCCACGCCGGCAACGGATCACGTTCAAAAATTGCCCACTTGTGCACCGTGGGGCAAGAACCCAAAACCATTCGCACGTCTTCATGAAAGTCGGAAAACGCGTCGCATAGCTCACTCACGTCGCCTTTCTCCGACCACGATTCGACCTTAAACCCTGGTTCTGGCTGACTGGTCGTGAAATAGACCTCATCCCGGGCTGCGGTGACATAATAGATGACAATATGCCGGTCGGGTCCCCACCATTTCACACTATCATCCATAATCTCGTAACCATTAAGAAATGCGGTCGAAAACGCGGTTCGATAGGCCAGTCGGCCAGTGAAATGAGGCGCCTCGGCATCAAGCATCCACTCCCGCACCGGCGAGTGCACACCGTCCGATGCTATAACTGCATCAGCCTTGCAATTCTCACCATTCTCAAAACTCAACACCACGCCTGCATCGGATTGATTAATGCCCGCCAGTTTGTGTCCGTAACGAATGGTCGTGTCTGGAACCGCTCCGTGCAGCGCAGCATGCAGGTCACCGCGATGCATCAAGAGATACGGCACACCGTAGCGACCGTGTGCATCGGGACCGAGCGGATGCTCGTTTGACATCTGGCCCGTATCAAAATCCCGGTTCCGCCAGTGAGGTGGTTCAAAGGCTGTTGAGCGGACAAGCTCCCCTACTCCAATGCCATAAAGAACCCGCATCGCATTCGGGCTCATCTGGACGCCGGCACCTATGCGTGAAAACGCCGGTGCCTGTTCATAGATTGTTGTTTCCAGACCAATTTTTCTGAGACAGGCAGAGGCAGCAAGGCCGCCGATACCCGCACCAATTATAGCGACGTTAGGCCCGATGCCAGTCATTGTAACTCCCTGTCTCGCCTGCCGGGCATCTAATCCATCAGCAACACAGCTTTCCCGATAATTTTGCGGTCCTCCAACAACTTGATCCCGTCCATATATTTCTCAAATGGCAGGCGGACCATGATGTTCGGATCGATTTTTCCAGCATCCAACAATTCAAAGAGCGCGGACTGCGCTTCGCCAACCAGCGGAGAACCCTGTTTGATGTAGTAATTGATGGTCGAGCCGACAACTGCAATATTTTTCAAAAGCAGATAGTTTGTGCGTACCGCCGGTATTGTTCCGGATGTGAAACCCGAAACCACCGCCCGTCCTTCGTTCGCAATGACCCGCAGGGTAGCGTCAAAAACCTCCCCGCCAACCAGGTCAAATACCAGATCAATGCCCCGCCGGTTGGTCGCCGTCATCACCTGCTGTCTCAGGTTACTTTTGAGGTCTTCGACGGACAGATCAATGACCGCATCTGCGCCCGCCTCGATAACGCGCCCGGCCTTGGATGGGGTAGTCAAACCAGCAAGAACAGTTCCCGCACCCAGCGCCTTTGCGAGACTGACAGAAGCCAGGCCAACGCCGCCCGACGCACCGTTAATCAGCACCGCATCGCCTGCCTTCAACTGGCCACGGCGGGAAAGTGCGAGGTAGCCGGTAAGATAGGCGAGCCCCATCGCTGCCGCTGTTTCAAATTTCACGCTGTCGGGGAGTGGGAATGCAAGTGTCGCCGGACACACGGCCTTTGTCGCCATCGCGCCGTGAATTACATGCGCTATTACACGATCGCCCGCTTTGTGACTGGTTACATCATTACCCACAGCGGAAACGATCCCCGCGGCATCTTTACCGGGTGTAAACGGAGGGTCGGGATTATTCTGATATTTGCCATCAAGCGATAGCAGGTCGGTAAAATTAACACCGCACGCTTTTACCTCAATCAGGACCTCTGTATCACCCGGTAGGGGATCTGCCACCTCCCGAATCGAAACTCCACGATTTGAGGTATCGGTAATGACAACGGCACGCATGGGTCTGTTATATCTCCAGTAAAGGCAGCCTCGTGAGCGCAGAATAAACCACAGGGTCGTGCGGTGCAAAAGGATCCAGAAAGTCAGTTGGTAAAACCGGCCTTCACCTAATGACGATTGAATGACAAAAACTCCAATCGCTGTAAAGTGACGTCCTCATCGGGAGATAAAGAAAATGAATTTCGGCGGTATTATCGGTCAAATCACATGGCACAGGATCATTGAAACGGAAGGACCGGAATTCAAAATCGACTTTCTTCTTCCCGACGCCGCCCCGCTGGAGATCGACGCCCATCGTGACTGGATGGAACCGCGGTTCCTTGAACCCGGAACCAACCGGCTAATCATGGCTACGCAATCCTATGTCCTGAAAACCCAAAATCATACGATCTTGATAGATTCATGCGTGGGGAATGATAAAGAACGTCGGTTCTATGCCCCCTGGTCGAGGCGGTCAGGTAGCAGGTATCTGGAAAATCTTGCGTCAATCGGCTGCTCAGTCGACGATATCGACTTCGTATTATGTACGCACCTGCACGCTGATCATGTTGGATGGAACACGCGTCTGGTCGACGGCCGCTGGGTCCCTACATTCCCGAACGCACGCTACGTTTTTGCAAAGACGGAGTTTGAGTTTTGGTCAGAGGTAAACAGGAAGGGAAAAAAATATTCGGATGGGTGCATTGATGACAGTGTTCTGCCAGTAATCGAAGCAAACCAGGCAGAAATTGTTGAAGATAATTACGCATTCAACAATCAGGTTTGGTTTGAGCCTACACCCGGCCATACGCCGGGTCACGTCAGCATTGCCCTAAACTCCGGCGGCAAAAACGCTATTATTTCTGGCGATGTCGCGCATACACCTGTTCAGTGCAGAGAACCACACTGGAGTGCCGTCGGTTGCTCAGACCGAATTCAGTCCGCAAAGTCACGTAAAACATTTCTGGACCGGTATTGCGAAACCGAAACGCTGGTGATGACGGGTCATTTTCCCTCCCCCTCTGTCGGACATGTGTGCAGGCACGGCAACGCATTCGATTTCGCGTTTACAGCGTGACAAATTCGTTATCATACGGTTAAAGAACAGGCCACACCTTGGGAGAAATACGGTGCTCCACAAAACCATCGGAACCATTCTTCCGGAGACAGCTAAAATATTTGGGGACAAAACAGGACTCGTTTTCGGTGAGCGGTCCTTTTCGTTCGCGGAGCTGGACAGATTAAGTAATCGGGTCGCCAACAGCCTGGCAGCTCTGGGGATTGGCCCGGGTGATCCCGTCACCTTGTATGCCCAGAACGGGTGGGAATGGGTTGTGTCCTACTACGGTATAGCAAAGACTGGTGCGATTCTGAACCCCATCAATGTCATGCTAACGCCGGACGAGGTGGGCTATGTGGTGGAGGATTGCGGCGCAAGGATCCTGTTCACCACGAGTGACAGAGCCAAGCCGATTATGCATCTCAAACACGAAAAAAAACTCAAGGAAATTATTACTTTCGGTGAGGAAGCTCCGGAGGGGGCAATGTCCTTTGGTAAAATGATCGCGGATGCTGGTGACACTTTTGACTCGGCAGAGGTTGAAGCGACCTCTCTTTCAACCATCTGCTACACCTCCGGCACAACAGGCTTTCCCAAAGGGGCCATGTTGAGTCATCGTAATGTAGTTCTCAATGCTGCCATGACTGCCGCGATGAATATGCGCGTTGCTGAAGACATTCAGGTAACAGCCCTGCCTTGTGCCCACGTTTATGGCGCCGCAGTAATGAACCTGTGCTTTATGTTCGGCAGCACTTTCGTACTGATGGAACGGTTCGATGCCGTTGATCTTATGAAGGCAATTCAGACCCACGGTGCAACCGTAATGGACGGCGTGCCGACCATGTATCTATTTATCCTTGCACATCCGGAATTCGAAAAATACGACTTGTCGTCGCTCACCCGCGCCGTGGTCGGCGGACAGACGATGCCAGCCGTGAAATCCGAGGAATGGCAATTCAAGGTAGGATGCCCCTTGCTGGAGCTCTGGGGCATGACCGAACTGGCAGGTCCCGGGGTCATGCAACATTCATATGGAGAGAACCGGCTCGGTTCGGTTGGGGTGGAAATGCTTTATGTCCGCGCCCGCATTGCAGACCCTGACGATGCGTCAAAAACCCTCGCCAACGGTGAGGTGGGAGAACTCATGATCGCCGGACCGCTGGTCATGATGGGATATTTCGGTAACGAGCAAGCCACCAAAGAAACCATTGAGCCCGACGGCTGGCTCCATTCAGGAGATCTCGCCAGGATGGACGATGAGGGATATGTATATGTGGTCGATCGCAAGAAAGACATGATCCTGACAGCAGGGTACAATGTCTACCCTGCAGAAATTGAACGTGTGATTTCCGGCCATCCGGCGGTAGCGATGGTGGGCGCCGGTGCCAAGCCTGACCCGGAAAAAGGCGAGATAGCGAAGGCGTATGTGGTTCTCAAGCCCTGTGAAACCGCAACGACTGAAGAAATACAGAAACATTGCCGTGAGCATCTAGCTGCCTACAAGGTGCCACGGGAAGTGCAGTTCGTTCCAGAATTACCCACGACCTCCACAGGCAAAATTCTCAGGCGCAAATTATACACCCTGGACGATGCAGGGGATGCCACCACACAGTAACACTTTATTTTTTAGCCGCCTCCTCGCGCAACACGACGCGCCGGATCTTGCCCGAAATAGTTTTGGGTAAAACATCCCGGAATTCAATGGCACGCGGGTATTTGTAGGGCGCGGTCTGCTTCTTGACAAAATCCTGAATGTCGTCTGACAAACTTGGGGAAGCCTCGAAGCCGGGCGCAAGGGTGATATAAGCCATCACGATTTCACCACGTACCTCGTCGGGTTTAGCGACGACCGCCGATTCTAAGACCGCATCATGTTCAATCAATGCGCTTTCTACCTCGAAAGGACTGATCCGGTACCCGGCTGATGAAATAATGTCGTCGGACCGTCCGACAAACCAAATATAGCCGTCTGTGTCGCGGGTGGCAGTGTCGCCCGTGTAGTACCACCCATTGCGGAATGCCTTGTCGGTCTCCGCATCGTCCCGGAAATATCCATGAAAAAGTCCCGGTGGCCAGGGGTCGGTGAGACGGACCGCAATATGACCGACTTCACCATCTCCCAGAACATTTCCCTGATCATCAATAATATCAACCTTAATACCAGGTACTGGCCTGCCCATCGACCCGGGCCGTATCTTCATGCCAGGAAAATTTGCCACGATATTGATAGTTTCTGTCTGACCATATCCATCATAAATTTCGCAACCTGTCGCTTTCTTCCACGCTCTCATCGCCTCGGGATTGAGCGGCTCCCCGGCACCAAAACAATGTCGCAGGGACGAGAAATTCGCCTCAGAAAGGTCCATCTGGGCGAGCAACCGGTAAATGGTGGGCGGAGCGCAAAAGGTTGTAACGCCGTGTTCTGATATGAGCCGAAGGTGGATGTCAGCATCAAAGCCCTCTCCGTCGTATAGCAGTACTGTCGCGCCTGCGAGGAGTGGTGGGTACAGGAGACCCCAGGCAGCCTTCGCCCAACCCGTATCGGTCAAAGTCCAGTGGATGTCTTTTTCTGTCAGCCCCATCCAGTAATCGCCAGTGATAGAATGTGCGAGAGCGTAGCCATGGTCACGACCAACCATTTTTGGCATCTGTGTCGTACCTGACGTGAAATAGACCAGCATCAGGTCGTCCGCGTATGTTACCGGCATCGCGCCACGATCCACGGTGTCAGGCTCGGCAGCGCACATGGTTTCCATGCCAGTCCAGCCTTCGCGTGGTGCGCCAATAAGGATCAGATATTCGAGCGAGGGGCAGTTATCCACAATCTGTTCTACTTTGTGGGCGTGTTCTTCGGTTACCACCGCAAGCCGCGCATCCGACCGTTTAACCCGGTATTCGATGTCCTTGGCGGTGAGTAAATTTGTGCCAGGCATGGCAACCAGACCGGTTTTGGTACAACCCAGAAGAACCTGGTACCACTCCACGATCCTGGGGATCATTACAAAAACAAAATCACCTTTTTCAGCACCAAGAGTAATCAGTGCATTGGCAAACCTGTTGGATATCCGGTCGAGATCCGAATAGCTGTGGCGAACAGCATTCTCACCGGTCCGGTCAACGCAGATAAGCGCAGTTTTGTCATTTTCAGTGGCACGCTTGCCAACAACGTCGTAGGCAAAATTGAAGTCTTTGGGTACGGATAACGAAAACCCAGATCGCGCTTCGTCGTAGTCAAATGGTTGAAATACATTCGCCAAACACGTTTCCTTTCATAAATCGATTTTGCACAAGTTTCCTCACATCCGATCCTTTAATGCAAGTATCGACAGAGGTGGGCGAGATGTGATGTAGTTTTGGTAACTACTGCTATAAAACCCAAAGGAACAGCAAATGTCAGATATCGCCTTTTCGTCGGCGAAGCGCCTCGCAAAACTGATACAGAAACGGAGGGTGGGATGTCTGGAAATTCTTGATCACTATCTGGAACGGGTTGACCGGTTCAACCCCGATCTGAACGCTGTTATCGGCACTAAAGTGGAGAAAGCACGAGGACAGGCACGCGCCGCAGATCAGGCCCTTTCCCGTAACGAGCGTTGGGGGCCACTTCACGGGGTTCCCATGACCGTAAAGGATTCCTTTGATGTTAAGGGCCTCCCGACCACATGGGGTGTCCCGGCCCAGAAAGACAATATCGCCACGTCAGATGCGCTTTCCGTAAAGCGCCTGCAGGATGCGGGAGCCATCATCTTCGGAAAAACAAATATCCCGATGTGGCTCGCCGACTGTCAAAGTTTCAATTCGATTTACGGCCGGACGCGAAACCCCTGGAACCCCGGCCGTACACCCGGGGGATCATCAGGCGGATCCGCGGCCGCACTGGCTGCTGGGCTTACCGGTATTGAAATGGGCAGCGATATAGCGGGTTCGATCAGAAATCCAGCCGCCCTATGCGGGGTTTACGGTCACAAGCCGACACAGGGTATCTGTGCGACACTTGGGCACACTCTGGATCAAAACCTGGCGCCGATCGATATGCTGGTCATCGGACCACTTGCCAGAAGCGCTGCCGACCTAGCCTTGGGTCTTTCAGCAATTTTGGGTCTGGATGAAATCGATACCGCCGGTTTGCGAATTAACCTGCCGGTGTCACGCAAGAAACGTCTGGACGAATTCAAGATCTCCATCCTCGTAGAGGATGAGACCATACCGCTCGCACGCGAAGTGCGCGACTTGCAGCAGCAGCTGGCAGATTTTCTTAAAAACAGTGGAGCCAAAGTCGACATTGGCGCGCGGCCGGATTTTGATATAGCTGAGGCTCACCGGGTGTTCGACATTTTGCTGAGAGCGACAACTTCGGGCCGACAAACAGACGGGGAATTTGAGAGGAATGTTGCGGAGCGCAATACGCTGGATCAATCAGACGACAGCAAATGGGCGCGGATGCTGCGGGGCGTCACGCTATCCCATCGTGACTGGTCAACCCTTAACGAAGCGCGACACAGAATTCGCTGGAAATGGCACGAATTCTTTCAACAGTACGACCTGTTGTTAATGCCATCAGCATTCTCGGCCGCGTTTGAGCACAGTGAAACTCCACCGTACGAACGCCTGGTACCTGTAGATTCCACAATGCAACCCTTCATGAACCAGACCTCTATTGTAGGACCCGCAAACTGCAGTTACCTCCCAACAACTGTGGCGCCAATTGGCTTTACTGAAGAAAAACTCCCTTTAGGAGTGCAGATCGTGGGCCCACAGTACGGAGACCGGAGTTGCATCCATTTCGCCGGATTACTCGAAAGATACTATCAGGCCTTCGTTCCACCCGAGGGGTACTGATAGTCCGGGGTGGCTTCCAACTGCCGTGTTTATCCGTGTAAAATAGCGGATCAAAAATAAAATAGGTTATAAACCGGAGTAGAGTGGATGTTCGATTTAAAACAAAACTGGCACGAGCTCCCTTCGCGAGACGTACTCATGCGAAAGCGCACCGTACGGACAATGGGTACGCCGCCAGCCCCAGAAGTACAGGACAGATGGAACATACCCGAAAAACTCGTACTCACTGCGGCTGTGTCGGGGCGAATTGTCAGTGACCGGGGCACCAACCGGCCCCAGAGCTTTCCGCTGGATCTTGACAGTTTTCAAGAGGCGGCGGTCGAAGTGATCGAAGCAGGCGCCTGCGGCGTGCACGTGGATTTTGGGGGTATTTCTGGTATCTCTGACGGTGGATACACCATGGAGGGAGCTTACGACAAGGTTGTGGGTGGGATAAACGCAGCAACCACGACTGACTGGGTTTGCGATGCTAACGTCCTTCGCGGGGAAACATTTCACGAGAATATGTATCCTATGACCTCAGGCTTGGCTGAAACCTGTCCCATGGCACCCAACTTTCCTGTTGAATGGATGCAGAGCCTTACCCAGGCCGTGGTCAATCAGGACGGGCGCCTGTTTATCGTCATCCATTCCACGGCAGAGGTAGACCTTGCAGAACGTTACCTCGTCTCAACAGGTATCCTGCCCCAGCCGATCTGCTGGATTGTTCTGATCGGCTACCCCTATGATGACGCGACCGACAGACTGGGAACCTACCTCAAGCATCCCAAAGCAATGATGACGGAATTGATCCAGATTGTGGACCGTATTCACGAAGTCGAACAGAATTCTTTCATCCAGGTCTGCGCCGCCGGCCGTGCGGGTCACTATCTCGCAACGATGGCGATGATGATGGGGCTTCATGTTCGTGTGGGGACGGAAGACACCGCTTACCGGTTTCCGCACAGAGACGACCTTCTGGACGGGAATCTGGAAATGGTAGAGCGTGCGAAAGTTACCGCTGAAAGTCTTGGTCGACAATTGGCCACCGCGGCAGAATACCGAGAAATCATAGGCCTGCCGCCTAAGCCCTGAGTAAAAGGAACCTATTGATGACAGACAGACAATCGCTGGCAAAATCCACCGTTAATCATTATTCCCGAGATGGCTTTGCCGGGGCGGGAGCGCATGCTGCGAGACCAAACTATGTTCCAATGTATTCCAGAATCGAAGGCGAGTACGCGCCCTATCGGTTTGACGGTTTGTTCACCAATCCCAGTAAAAATGAATCCGGCACCCGCCGAGGTTTACCCGTTCCAATTTTAACTGGAGACGGTGTAACCATATCCGTTATGCGTGCCCTTCAACCAACGGAGATCACGATCAAGAATGTAATATCGGATGAAGTTCATTATGTCGTAGCAGGGGACGGATGCATCAAGACCGACTTCGGTTACCTGAACTGCAAAGCGGGAGACTTCCTCCTGTTGCCACGTGCGGTGGGGTACCGTTTAACCGAGGTAAACACCCCTCTTCAAATCCTCGTGGTTGCCACGCCAGGCGAGCTGGCAATAGACCCGTTCCCGCCGAGGGGTGTTCTTGACATCAGGCGCTCGGTCTTCTTACCGGAGATCCAGAATCAAATACCCGCACCGGATGAGGTATTCGAAACAGTATTTCGCCATAATGGCGGGACAACGTCGCATTTTTATGAATTCGACCCCCTTGATATCGAAGCGGTTAATGGCTCACCACCGGTCAAGAAGTTCGGTATTTACGACCTTCAGACCCTTGGCGTATCCGAGGGCGGGATTACGCCACCTCGGCTCATAAACGACAGTACCGGCCAGACACTTTTTTTCCACCTTGGATCTCGTCGAAGTGACCGCCCGCCGATTCATGTAAACGCGGATTATGACGAGTTGATCATATACGCCTCTGGACCGGGGCCATATGGATCTATGGACGAGCCCGGCACGATTTCGTGGGTCCCGAAAGGCATTCCCCATCATGGGGCCGAAGAAGATACCGTCGAACCCTATCAGGCGTGGTTAATTGAAACACGGGCTTCTCTAGAGCTGACCGATGCTGGACGATCTGCGGCGGCGCTGATGGAAACTGGCGAATACGGTATTCAGAGAAATTGACAAAAACCCGCGTTGTATTTTCCGCTGCGGTTTCCGGTGGGCAAATTTTAAGGTCACTGCGAAATTAATACAGAAAAGTTAAAATCCGTCTCTTCGCTTAGATTCAACCAGCTGGAACAGGCGTTCCGGCGTTGCAGGAATTTCCGTAATTTCTATTTTGAGAGGACTAAGCGCATCCGAAATTGCGTTAGCGACACAGGCTGGCGCTCCTATCGTTCCTCCCTCACCAAGCCCCCGAAAACCCCCAACTGTCGCCGGTAGCTCAGCCTCCATGTGAACAACATCAATTTGCGGGATTTCGACCGCAGTAGGGACAATATAATCGACAAGGCTTCCAGTCAGCACCTGACCAGTTGCGTCATGGATCACTTCTTCCATCAACGCCACGCCAATGCCCTGAACCACGCCCCCATGGACCTGTCCATCCGCGATCCGCGGGTTTATAACCCTTCCACAATCTTCGACCACAATATATTTGTGGATCCGGGTTTTGAAGGTACAGCGATCAACTTCGACCTGGCAAATATGCGTAGCTGCTGTTGTGGTGCCGAAAAAAGGATCATAAACCTTGGTCGCATCCAGGTTGTCGATTTCATCACGCATCTCCTTCGGGACGCGGCCCATATCAGAATATAGCGCCCGGGCCAGATCGCGAATGGTCATCGTCCTGTCAGTCCCCTTGACCCAGACGTTGCCGTTCCCGGTTTCGATGTCTTCCTCCGCTGCCTCAAGGAGATGTCCAGCAACATGGACGATTTTTTCCCGAACCGCCCTCGCCGCAAGCGTTCCAGCACCCCCTCCAAAAACGGCGCCGCGGCTCGCGTAGGTACCGGTACCATGAGGAACAGACGCGGTGTCGCCGAGCCTGACATCCACGTCTTCGACCATGACGCCAAGTTCTTCGGCTATTACCTGCGCCAGTGTCGTTTCCATCCCCTGACCCTGGCTTGCCAAACCAAAACTCGCGGTCACCGCTCCGGTTGAATCAATTGCTATATTACACGTCTCGGTACCTGTATTAATTGGCATTCCCGGCGCGACCGCAATTCGGGAACCGACCCCGGTTAACTCTGCATAGGACGCCACACCGATACCAACCCAACGGCCTTCTGCCCGCGCGGCCTCCTGTTCGCGCCGCAGATCTTCATACCCGATGCCCTCAGCTGCCTTTTTCAGACAGCCTTGAAAAGCCGATTTATCCCATACCAGACCGGATGCGGCTTTGTATGGAAACTCATCATCGTTCACGAGGTTGCGACGGCGCATATCTACTGGGTCCATCCCGATTTTCCGGGCTGCCATATCCATAAGCCGGTCCATGACGTAGACAGAGATAGGGCGGCCGACACCGCGGTAGGCTCCGGTAAGGGTTTTGTTTGTACTGATGGATCGGACGCGAGCTGCGTAATTCTCTATTCGGTAGGGCCCCGGCAGAAAGCTGACAACCTGCACCGGCTCGATTGTTGCGGTCCACGGATAGATAGAATACGCGCCAACATCGCCGATAACATCCGCACGAAGCGCGAGAATCACCCCACCCTCGTCTACGGCAATTTCCGCGTCGACAATTTCATCAAATGCCTGACCGGTGGTCATAAGGTCTTCCGTCCGATCACTGACCCATTTTATTGGTTTTTCGAGATCACAGGATATGGCACAGGCGACTATTTCTTCCGAATAGAGAGAAGTCTTTCCCCCGAACCCCCCTCCAACATCAGGCGCAATCACCCGGATACGGGACCCTGGTAGATCCAGTATGTCCGACAGCTTGTCACGCACAATCCCGGGTATCTGCGTGGTACTGTGAAGCGTCAGCGCCCGTGCACCGCAATCATATTCGGCGACAACGGCCCTTGGTTCAATGGTGACCGGCGTCGTTCGTGTAAAATGAAATCGATCACCTGCGGTGGTGGCAGCGTCGGCGAACGCAGCATCCACTTCGCCACGCGCAAACTTCCGCTCAGCCAGAACGTTTGATTCAAGGTCTTCATGGATCTTGGGTGCGTCAGGCCTCAAGGCGTCTACCGGATCCACAATTACTGGAAGAGGCTCGTATTCGATTACGATCCCTGCGAGTGCATCTTCGGCGAGGTACCGGCTTTCTGCCACTACCGCAACTATGGCTTCGCCGACATACCTAACCTTCTCCAGCGCCAGCGGTGGAATGAAGGTCGCCTGGTAGTTTGGCATTCTTGAAGTGGCCTGATAGGGATTTGCGATGCGCGCGATATCTTCGCCGGTATAAATTGCGACTACGCCAGAAATACCGAGAGACGTTTCGGTGTCAATAATCCGGATTAATGCATGGGCGTGGTCGCTTCTCAGGAACGCTACATGCAAAATTCCCTGACGTTTCAAATCAGCGACGTAGTTACCGCTCCCCGTCAGCAGACGGGGATCTTCGCGTCGATTTACACCCGCCCCGACAAACTGGGGACGGGCAAGGCTCGTTTCATCCAGCGGATTCATGCGCCATCCCTCTTTCGGACAACCGAACGCACGGCATCAATGATGTGCTGGTATCCGGTGCAACGGCAAATATTACCAGATAACCCGTCACGGATTTCCTCGTCAGTCTCAAGCGGGTATTTTTGCAACATGTCAGTCACCGTGATCAATATTCCCGGGGTACAGAAACCACACTGAAGCGCGTGATGATCGCGAAATATTTTTTGTAGAACACCAAGATCTTCGACGCTGCCCAGGCTCTCTACAGTCTCGATTACCGCGCCGTCGGCCTGAACTGCCAAGGTCAGACATGACCGAACGCTATCGCCATTCATCAGAACGGTACACGCGCCGCAGACACCATGTTCGCATCCAACATGGGTGCCGGTGAGATCAAGATTTTCCCGGATGAAGTCAGCAAGGAGAAGTCGGGGTTCTACTGCTGTTGTGCGCAGAACTCCGTTTACCGTCACCGAGATCTCTAACTTCCCGGTCATTCACCCGCCCTGCCTATCGCTTTGGTTAGAACGCGGCGCGTGAGAACGTCGGAGAGATGCCGTCGGTATTCCGCCGACCCTTGTATATCAGTGATCGGATTTACGGCTTTCCGAACTGCTGATGCGGCCGCGTCAACCCCGTCCGCGATCAACGCCTCCTCGGCTGCGGGAATTCGGAAGGGCACATCATGAACGCCGAACAACGCTATCCGCGCAGTGGTTACCTTTTTGGATTCAGTAGTTACGATCGCGGCCGCCCCAGCTATGGCGAAGTCGCCACGCCGTTGGGAAAATTCCTCAAACCCCCAACCCGCGGCCCGGGGCAGACCAGGAATTTTTATCTCCGTAATTATCTCTTCGGCTTGAAGAACCGTGGTCAACGGGGCGACAAACAGGTCAGACGCGGGGATCGTGCGGCTTCCAGAGGGGCTTTTCGTTGCAATCTGGGCATCGAGAAGTACCGAGAGCGCAGGCAATTCCGCGGCGGGATCCGCGTGAGCAAGACTACCACCAATCGTTCCCCGGTTCCTGATTGCGAGATGGGCTACATGTTTCATTGCGGCGTGGAGAACTGGCACCCTGTCCCGAACAACGTTGGATGTTTCTATCGCATGGTGGCGTGTCAGTGAGCCAATCCGAAGCCCGCCGTCGTCGGTTACATTAACACCAGCCAGTGTATCAATGCCGTTAATATCCACAAATAGCACTGTATCAATGAGCCGGAAATTGAGCATCGGTACTAGGCTCTGTCCGCCGGCGATTAGCTTTGCATCACCCGCGCCCGCTGCCAGCGCAGAGACTGCCTCGTCGACACTGCCCGCGCGAATGTAACTAAAAGGTGCCGGTTTCATAGCGCCAGTACGTAAGCCTTACCCGTTCTGAATTCCCCTGAACCGCAGAGATTCACCCATCCCCTCCGCAAGACACCATTCCGCGAAGTTTTCGGGTTTTGACTCCCATTCCTTGGCCTCCCAGTTGTCATCGACAACGTCGGAATCAAAATCATATTCCGCCGCACCGCCGCAGGGATTTTTGAAGTACCAGAAATAACAGGACGATATCGGGTGACGCCCCGGACCAATCATCGTATCCCAGCCCTCACGGGTCATATTGTTTCCACCGCCAAAGAGTTCGTGAATGGTTCCCACTTCGAAAGCGAGGTGATGAAAACCTCGGTTTCCATTTCCAGGGTTCAAAAGAAAAAGGTTGTGATGATGATGAGCGGCTGCACCGCGGGTAAAATACCCACGACCAGGGTAAGCGTCTGTCAACCTGAAACCCAGCCTGTCTACGTAGAATTCTTTATGGTTTTCAATATCATCCGTCACGTAGACTATGTGAGACATCTCCATAGGGGACGCTTTGTCAAACATCTTGGCCCGCCTGTTGAGACGCATTGCTCGCCCGGGAACATTGAATTCCTGATCCGGTGGTTCGACCTCGTGGGTCTGGCTAACCCGAAACCCAAGACCAAATCCCAGGGGATCAACAGTGTGTATTGCGCCGTCACCGTCCTCATGTACCTCTCGATCCGCAGAAAGATTTGCGGCGAGTGCCTCAAGATCTTCCTTGGACTTGACGCCGAACATGGCTTCCCTGGCAGTAGCCTCGGGACTGTCTCCAACGGCAGGCGGAAGGTCGGGATCATCAAGGGGACGGAGCTCGACGACAGAACCATTCTGTGCTGAAAAGGCAATATGGCCATTGCCAGTGTCCGTCGGCGAAAGCCCAAAGTCGGTCCAGAATTTAGTGCCTGCATCCAGGTCGCTTACGCCATAGGTTACTTTGTCGATACCCGTGTGATTCATGATCAACCTCCTATACTTGCATTACACCTTAGCGCGTTCTGACATTCATTAAAACTAGACCCGCAAACCGGCGTATTCACTTTCGATTACAGTATCCCAGAGATCTTCTAACCAGGTGACTGGAATTCCGCGAACGATGAAAATCAATATTGTCTGTCGCGTGGTTGTTGGCCAGGCATCCAGTCTTTCGATCGGATGAACGACGTGCTGCACGCCATGCACCACCGCAGGTTTTGACTGATCATCCGTCAGCTGCACCAACCCCTTCATTCTCAACAGATCAGCGCCCCTCTGATCTGCCAACATTTGCATGAATACCCCCAGGGCACCGCGGCTGATTGGCTCATTTCTTGAAATGGAAAAGGTGGTAATGGCGTCATCATGACGGTCATTAGCCAGCACAGTATTCGGGAGCCCTTCTGTTTCCCCTGATAACCAGTCCACAAAGTCGGTTCCTTTGTTCTCAGGGTCATAGACGCCACCAGTAAACAGAAAACTTGGCGGAACCCTGCCATTAACGCACTCCTCCCGGTGGGCCGACGGATTAATGTGATTAATTCGAGTGTGCAGGGCGTCCATGGCATCAACGTCTTCCACTATGTCGGTCTTTGTCATGAGCAATCCGTCAGCGACCGCTACCTGTTTTACAGCCTCCGGATAGCGATCGAGTGTTGTCATGCCGTTTACGGTGTCAACGACGGTTACGATCTGGGCAAGCCGATAGGACGTGAATACGGTCGGTTCCTGCATCAGGGTATGTATGATGGGTGCTGGATCTGCGAGCCCTGTAGTTTCAATCACCACCCTGGCGAATGGACGCACCGTCCCCTGTTCGCGTCGTTCCTTCAGGTCCGACAGCGTCAACATTAAATCGCCCCGAATGGTGCAGCATATGCAACCGCATGACAGATCAATGATAGTTTCGTCACTCGACGAAACCAGCATGTGATCAAGTCCAACCTCGCCAAACTCATTCACAATGACTGCGGTATCAGAAAACGCCGGATCGCGAATTAGTTTGGATAGTATTGTGGTCTTGCCACTGCCAAGAAATCCGGTGAGCACGGTAACGGGTATGTGAGACTTCGACATAATTCGGACGGTCGGCGAAAGATTATAAAAGTCGAGCCGGCGCATCATCCGGCGGCGTAGCGTCGATGGCGTTTGCTGTGGTCGCCACCATACCGAAGAATCCGATAACGCTGATCAAGGCCACGAGGTCCTCTGCGCCAAATAGATTTTCCGCTTCAGCATATGTATCATCGGTCAGCCGATGTGCATTGACCAGCTGCGAAGCAACCTCCCACGCCATTTTTTCACGAGGATCCGTCAGGCCGGGGTCAAGCCTTTCATTGATTGCATCAACCGTTTCCTGATCGACACCGGCAACGAGCGACGCACGCACCTGAACGGCCCAAGGATAGTTCGCATCCCAAAATCGGATTGCAGTCAGTACGGCAATCTGGCGTTCCCGACCAGTCAGGGCAGATCCACGAAACCAGTTTCCAACATCCTGGCAAAGTCGCATCAGCCGCGGGTGACGGATGTAAGCCCAATAGGGTCCGCTCCGCGGCCCTCCCTCCTCACCTATCTGGTCATAGAGAGCACCCTGTTCCTCATTCATTTCGTCGCGTTGCAGGATCGTTATGCGTGTCATTTAATCCCCTCCAGTTTTAATCCGTTGTGTTCGCCTTTAACCCGAGCAAGGGGAGCACCTCATCCGAGACGCGCCTAATTGTCGTCTTGGCCTGAGTATGAGTGATCCCCGCAAATCGGGCGATGAAGGAAACCTCCGTAAACCCCAGTTCCAGATATCGCTGGATACGCTCGGCAGCCTGTTCTGGCGTACATATCAGTGTGCGCCGCCGAAAGACATCCCTCCAGTCGCCGTTTTCGCACATGTGAAGCAAAATGGATAAGTCCCCCTCATAATCTCTATCCCATTGACTGCCATGCAGGACTTTGCCGAATGCGTGGGCATGCTCCTGAAGTGCGGCTTTAGCCTCCAGAATGGCCTGTTCTTCGGTGTCCGCCAGATATGTCATGAACGCTACCATTGCCTTGCGCTGGGATGTCTTTTGACTGGATTTCTCCCAGGTTTCACAATACCACCCAAATTTTTCCCGCAAGGATTCTGCGCTCATGGGGTAATGATTCATCATCAGATGAAAGCCGCGCTCGGCTGCATTGACGAAACTGGATTTCGAGTTAGATGCCGCATTCCAGATAGGTAATGCGCCGCTCACGGTCGCTGGCCAGGGTTCGAGCCGGCCAAATTTGAAATACCGTCCACTGTGCGCAAATGGCAGGTTTGCCCAAAACTGTCGGCAAATTTCCAGCCCCTCTGCTACGCGTGCGCCAGCTTCCGCCTGATCGATATGGAAGGCTTCAAACTCATGCGGTACGAAACCTTTTGCGACCCCCATATCGACGCGCCCTCCGGATAGCTGATCCACCAGCGCATAATCTTCCGCAACCTTGAGTGGATCACGCAACTGCATCAGAGAGACGCCAGGGGCCAGACGAATATTCTTGGTTTTCTGCGCCCAGGCAGCCAGGATTATCGCGGGGTTAGGTACCGCACCCCCGTAATAGTGAAAATGGTGCTCCGTTGTGAGCGCCCGTGTCCATCCCAGCTGATCAGCAAGCTCCACGCTTTCCGACAGTTCCTCGTAATACCGCGTGAGCGACATACCAAAACCCTCGCGCCACGTGGGCAAAAAGAAAAGAGATAGGTCCACAGTTGTTTCACCTACAGGGGGCTACAGGACCGAAACGCGGTTGCGCACCGCCGGAGGATGTCGCCCAATAGCTCAACATCTCCCAGCACGTCAAAGTTCGCAGCATCAAATTCAAATCCCGGCATCGATATCCTCCACAGGAGCGGGATCAATGACACTGGAATCCTGCATGGCTGTCAATGACACTGATCGCCACGAATGCCCGGTCCGGCTATAGTTTTAAAATCGGGGGAAAAATTAATGACCAAAAACATTCGCCGGGTCGTAACCGGCCACGACGCGTCGGGAGCTGCCATCATCGCCATGGACGGAAATGCTGACAACATTCGCGTACGTGCGGCAAATGGTTTGACATCTACCCTATTGTGGGTTGAAGACGCCACTCCTGGCACCAACACCGGCAGTCTCGACAAGGCTCAGCGCGAAATAGGCGTCTCGCCGCCTGACAGTGGCTCGATCTTCCGGATTGTGGAATTCACGCCGGACGACGCCACTGTATGCAACGAGGCGATGAAAAAAGAACTTGGTCTCGATCCAAGCAGCGGAGATCCGGTACGCCATCCAGGCATGCATAAAACCCGCAGCGTCGACTACGCGGTCGTGTTGTCGGGGGAGATTGATATGCTGGTGGACGCGGACGAGGTACATTTGCAAGCAGGAGACGTTGTTGTCCAGCGCGGCACAAACCATGCGTGGGCAAATCGCGGCACAGAAAACTGCCAGATTGCTTTCGTTCTCATCGATGCGAAGGAGTTGTAGGGCGCATCAATCAGGATTGGCAGGATAGTCAGATCCTTCTCGTCGTCCAGCCAGCTTCTCACCGGTTTCAAAATACCTTCCTGTAACCGCCTTCTCTGCCTCATCGACATTTTCGGCAGTCCACAAAGATAATGGATATCCGTGCCAGGGAGATTTCAGGTCGAGTTCGGGCAGACCCAACGCGGCCCAGCGGTCCAGCGCGGCAATCATGAAGTCCTCTCGCGGCAGCGATACCGGTAGATAGGGGTGCTCGCGCACGGCATTTATAAGGATCGCCGAAGCCCCCTGTCCGTCCGGGTAGGCAAATTGCGCAGAAATCTCGGATGGCGTAACTGATGGATCAAGGCGCGGGACTTTACCTCTGATAATTTCCGCATCCCGGTGCGGCTGCATGCTATAGCTCAGCGCCCAAAGCACGGCGTCCATCGAATCCGGATCCACATCGGAATCAACTGCGATGAACATTTTACCCAGTGATGCATCGAATGCCGCAGCCGCTCGCAAAGCCTGCCAGGGTTGACCCAGTTCGGGGAGATGAAGCTGGATTACAAACAGCATGTTGCAGCTTGCTAGTTCATGGCACGCCACTTTGGTTACGGACGGAATGTTGCAAGCGTCACGCAGGTGCCGGAGATAGATCGCGTCGAATGCCGCCTTCCGCATCACGGTACTTTCGCTGGGCGGAAATTCGCTAATAATCCCCTGGTAGACCGGATCGACGCGATGTGTAATCGCTTTAACCTCGAACACTTTTTCCATTTTTCGCGGGCCGAGATAACCGCTTGCCTCGCCAAACGGCGCTTCCGGCTCCAGAATATCTGTTCGTATAATACCTTCCATAACAATCTCGGCTTCTGCCGGCACCATACAGTCGAAGGTTTCCGCAGAAACGACGGCAATTGGCTCCCCGTTCAGTGCACCAGCGACACCATACTCCTCAACCCCATAGGGCACCTTGCTGGCAGCGGCCAGAAGAAGCGCGGGTGGACCGCCAAGAAAGACAGCGCACTCAAGATGTTTCCCCATGCGTCGGGCTTTTTCCCACTGGATCGCCAGATGTTGTGTGGACACGTCGGTCGCGCAGCCAATACGGTCCGGCGCCTTTATCATCCCGCGATAGATGCCAAGATTGTAGGCCCCATCTTCGGGGTCACGTGTGACCCATACTCCCGCGGTCAGAAACGGTGCAGGATCGAAGCCGGGAGTCGAGATCAGGTGTGGAAACCTATCAACACCCTCGCCAAAATTGGTTCCGGTATAGACAAAAGCCTTGACCGGCGCGTCCTCTCTCGGAACCTCAACCTGCCTTATCGGTTGTCCGTGAGTGCTCGCCCATTTGGCGCCGATATCATCCGGGGCAACGCCGAGTGCGGCCCCGTAAATTTCTCGCGATGAGCCTAGCGATCCAATTACTGCCGATGCCTTGAAATCCCGCCCAAGAGAATCCGTGACATTTTTAAACCAGAAGGCTTTGCGTTCTGACTCCGGCAGCCCGCGAAACTGAAGCCGAACCAGGGGAACAAGTTCCGTGTCCTTGCTTATCCGGTCATCAATAACATGCAACAGGTTACGTTTTTGGAGAATTTTCAGATATTCGCGCAGATTGCGGTATGCCAATTATTGCCGCTCCATATATTTAGCCCGGTTAACTAACTTTCCACTTTGTTCCGAGAGCCCTAACTTTTGAGGCTTTGTAGCACACCGTCAATACTTTCCTTGGCATCCCCAAAAAGCATTCGGGTATTTTCATTGTAAAATAATGGGTTATCGACACCTGCATAACCGCTCGCCATCGACCGCTTGAGGACGATTGACGTTGTCGCCTTCCAAGCCTCCGGTACGGGCATGCCTGCAATTGGGCTGTTTGGATCGTCCTGGGCGCCGGGGTTAACAATATCATTGGCTCCAATCACCAGCACCACGTCGGTACTTGGAAAATCATCATTGAGTTCGTCCATTTCCAAGACAATATCATAGGGTACCTTGGCCTCCGCCAGCAGAACATTCATGTGACCCGGAAGACGCCCGGCAACAGGATGAATACCAAAACGGACGTTCACGCCTTTGTCGCGCAGGTGTTTTGTGATTTCACTGACCGATGCCTGTGCCTGCGCCACCGCCATGCCGTATCCTGGAACAATGATCACCTCATCCGCATCGCTCAGCATCAACGCAGTTTCGTCAACCGACGTCGCCACTACTTCGCCCTGGTCCTCAACACCCGCAGTGGCGCCATCAGACATTCCAAACCCACCAAGAATAACACTAACGAACCTACGGTTCATCGCCCGACACATTATATAGCTCAGGATTGCTCCCGACGAGCCAACAAGGGCACCGACAACGATCAGGAGATCGTTCGACAGCATGAAACCGGTAGCCGCTGCAGCCCAGCCCGAATAGCTGTTCAACATAGAGACCACAACGGGCATATCGGCGCCACCGATTGCCATTACCAGATGTATGCCAATAAGACCGGCGATCCCAGTCATGATCAATAAAGGGGTCAGGCCGGCATGATGGTTTGACACGCCAAGAAAATCGTAGCCAAACCACAAGGCCAACAGGATGCCGGCCAGGTTCATCCAGTGACGTGCAGGTAACAAGAGGGGCTTACCTGATATACTGCCCTGTAATTTACCAAAAGCGATAACCGAGCCGGTGAAGGTGATGGCCCCAATGAACACGCCCAGAAAAATTTCAACCTCGTGAATGGTTTTTTCAACCCCGGTAAATGCCGAATTTGGATCAATATAACTTGCAACACCCACGAGAACTGCGGCAAGGCCGACGAAACTGTGCAGGATCGCGACAAGTTGCGGCATTTGGGTCATTTCGACCCTCGACGCAACCCAGAATCCAATGATCGCACCAATTACAACCGCCCCTGCGAGGATCGAATAATCCTCAATCTGGGTTGCCAGGATCGTTACCAGTATGGCAATCGCCATGCCGATGATGCCGTAAATATTCCCGCGTCGCGCAGTTTCCTGATTGCTCAGGCCACCAAGGCTCAAGATGAAAAGAATGGTAGCGCCAATATACGCGACCGTGGCAATTCCTGCGCTCATGCTCTGCTCCCGGCTCTAGCTCTTTTGAAACATGCGCAGCATGCGTTGGGTAACCAGAAATCCGCCCGCAATATTGATCGTCGCTATCAGGACGGAAATCCCGCTAAGTATTACAACGAGATTGGACGGGCTGGAGATTTGCAGCAGGGCGCCTATCACGATTATGCCACTGATGGCGTTGGTAACGCTCATCAACGGCGTGTGCAAGGCCGGTTTCACGTTCCAGATCACCTGGTAGCCAACAAAACAGGAAAGAATAAATACCGTCAGGTGACCCATAAATGCGGAAGGCGCCACCGTCCCAAGCCCCAACAGAACGAGAGCGCCAACAATGAGCGTTATAGCGGATTTCACCCCAACATTCCGGCGCGGAGTTTCCTTTGTGCTGGGCACTTCCTGTTTGATTCGTTCCGCCGGCGCGATGGCCGGTGTTTTTGGCGTCGGCGGAGGCCAGGTTATTTCACCATCCTTCACAACCGTCGCACCCCGAAAAACATCATCTTCCATATTCACATGGATAATGCCGTCTTTGTCAGGCGTAAGATCGGACAACATATGCCAGAGATTTGTCCCATATAGCTGGCTTGACTGGGTCGCCATCCGGCTCGGAAAATCAGTGAAACCGATCAGTGTCACACCATGCTTGATAGCGTGTTTGTCGGGCTCAGTCAGTTCGCAGTTGCCGCCTTGCTCTGCAGCCATATCGACTATCACCGAACCCGGCTTCATGGACTTGACCATCTCTGCAGTAATTAGTTTTGGTGCAGGTTTTCCAGGGATCAGTGCGGTTGTAATGATGATGTCAACATCCCGAGCCTGTTCGGCAAACAGCTCCATCTCTGCCTTGATGAACTCCTCGCTCATTACCTTTGCATACCCCCCCGCACCGGAACCCGTCTCCTCGAATTCGAGTTCCAGAAACTCGGCACCCATGCTTTCCACCTGTTGTTTGACCTCGGGTCGTGTGTCAAACGCGCGAACAATTGCACCCATGCCCCGCGCCGTGCCCACGGCCGCTAGGCCTGCAACCCCGGCACCGATTACCATCACTTTTGCGGGCGGAACCTTTCCGGCAGCAGTAATTTGGCCGGTGAAGAACCGCCCAAAATTATTCGCGGCCTCTATCACGGCCCGATAACCCGCTATATTAGCCATCGACGAAAGCGCATCTAGCTTCTGGGCACGACTAATTCGCGGTACGGCGTCCATCGCTATCGCTGTCGCCTTTTGCGTTTTCAACAGGTCAAGCAACTCCTGGTTCTGCGCAGGCCATACAAAGCTGATGAGCGTCCCGCCCTCTCGAAGCAACTCACACTCATGAATGCCTGTGCCGGCAGAAACTTCGGGCTGACGAACCTTTAAAACAATCTCGGATTCAGACCAGATTTTTGCTGCATCACTGATAACTTCCACACCCACCGCACGATAGGAGTCGTCGGAGTATTGGGCACCTTCTCCAGCGCCAGCCTCGATGCATAGCTCGAAACCAAGTTTCTGGATCCGGACCGCCGTCTCCGGTGTCAGGGCCACACGCTGCTCACCCGCGTGAATTTCCCTAGGAACGCCAATCTTCATTAAAAGTTTTCCCTCATCGGAATAGCTGTGACCGGGCAGGTTTGGAGGTCCTTGGACACTGCGCCACAACCCGGCACAACAATCCAGAATTCGTAGCTACCGTAATTTGTGTTTAGTTGCAATGACAAGGTGACACGAAGTCGCTCAGGGTCGAAAAAATACCCTCCGAGGCTTGATCTTTGCCGTTCTCAGACCCGTAGGGGGTGTGGATCGCCTTCTGGAGCTTCCACCTGAAATGTATTCAAAACAATCGAAACAGTGTGATAAAAGCCCACCAGGGTCGCAAATTCTACCATCGCCTCATCACCAAAATGATTGTGTGCACGTCGATAGTTCGTATCCGAAAGCTGTCGGGTTTCCGCAAGCTCCTTGGCTACATCATGGACAAGCTCCTCATCTTCATGCTCGAATGTAGGGCGATTATTGTGTCGAATATCCTCGATAACGTTTGGATCAATACCAAATTCTGCCGCCCGCTTCGCGTGGATGAACCATTCATAATCGGATCCAAAGACACGACCAACTGTGATGATAGCCAACTCCTTCAGGCGTATTGGGATTCGAGAACGGCTTTCATCCAGTGAAAGGTCGACGAAATTTGCAACAAGCTCACAGATTTCTGGAGCGTGTAAAAGCACCCCGAATGGTCCACGGACGGGCGCGTTGCGTTGCGCCGAGATCATTTCAGCAACGCGTCTCTGTTCCGGCGTGTAGTCTTCGTCTGCTACCGGCTCCAGACGGGCCATAAATTATACCTTTCTCAAGAATGAAAAGAAAAGGCAGCGTCGGAAGAACCGGCCTTTTCTTTTAGTCTGACACCACAAACGGTTTATTCTGCCGCAGCACCCTGGTCGGCGGCGTCTTCAATCATCTTCTCTTTTAGCGCCTTGAGCACCTTGGGTGGTGACATCGGATGGTCACGCATCCGAACGCCCACCGCATCATGAATTGCGTTGGCAATTGCGGGCAGCGGCGGGATGATGGGCACTTCGCCTATTCCGCGGATGCCGTATGGGTGGTCCGGATTGGGCACCTCCACAATTTCCGTATTGATAAAAGGTACATCAGATGCCACGGGCACACGGTAATCCAGAAAACCGGGATTTTCGAGTACACCCTTATCGTTATATATGTACTCCTCATTAAGTGCAGTTCCGATTCCCTGAACCGCACCGCCCTGGAACTGACCCTCAATAAATTCTGGATAGACCGCCTTTCCAGCATCCTGAATCAATGTATAGCGCAACACCTTGATCCCGCCCGTCCGGCGATCAACTTCCACGTCAACAACATGGGTACCAAAGCCGGGCCCGCCCTGGGCAACGTTTATTTCTGCATGGCCGGCGATGGTTCCACCAAACCAGGACGCTTCCTTTGCAAGGTCAGCGACCGTCATGGGTTCGAAGTCTCCCACGTTCGCCCCCGCCGGGCGAGCCCGCCCTTCTTCCCAGACCACCTGATCGACATCGACCTCCCACTTCCGGGCAGCAATTTCGCACATCCGGGCAACAGCCTTGCGCGTTGCAGTAACCGCGGCCATGGAACCCGCTGCGGTTCCGCGACTTCCCGCCGTCATGAAGTTGAAGCCGAGTGCACTCGTATCCCCCGACATCGTCCGGACCTTTTCGTATGGTATACCCAGCTCTTCCGCGACAATCATCGCAAACGCACTCCGCGACCCACCGGTGACATCTACCGTCCCGAATATCAACGTTGCGGTACCATCTTCGCCAATATTGACCGTAGCGGAGGTTTCGGCGCCAAGTGTAAACCAGAAACCGGTTGCAACCCCACGGCCCTGATTGGGGCCGAGTTTCTCTCGCAGGTGCGAATGCGCCTTGGCGCGTTCCAGCGTCTGAATATAGCCGATTGGACCAAGTTTCGGCCCGAAGTGCGTCTGTGTGCCCTCCTTCGCCGCATTCTTGAGCCGGAAATCAATCGGGTCAATATTACACGCCTGTGCAAGCTCATCGATCACGGTTTCAACACCGAAAGCAACCATCGGCGCACCAGGCGCCCGATAAGCCGCCACCTTGGGTCGGTTTGTAGTGACATCGTGACCTACCACCGAGACATTTTCCAGATCGTATCGCGTAAAAACCGTGATGGTGGCGAGGGGGAGAGACGATCCCGCGTAAGCACCAGACTGATAATTTAACTCAGCCTGTGCCGCAGTTATTTTACCGTCTTTGGTGCACCCCATTTTGACCTTGACGTTTGTGCCTGATGTTGGACCAGTGGCCCTAAAGACTTCGTCCCGGTTCATAACCATTTTCACGGGCCGTTTGGATTTCTTGGACAATATAACCGCCAAGGGCTCGAGATAGACGTTATTTTTGCCGCCAAAGCCACCGCCGAGCTCAGCAGGTACGACTTTGATATTCGACATGTCCATCTTTAGCAGTTTGGCAATCTGGGCACGGAACACAAAATGCCCCTGCGTGCTTGTATAAACCTCCGTTGTCCCGCCCTCGGTATAATTCGCAATACTTGCCTGCGGTTCGATATAGCCCTGATGAACCGGCTTCGTATTGAATTCCTGCTCAATAATGAATTCGGCTTCGTTGAACCCCTTTTCGACGTCACCGAGCTTGCTTTCCATCCGGGCTGCAATATTGGACGGCTTGTCCGACTTGGACTCAACGCCTTTGGTGAATTGATCTTCGTGCAGTATTGGGGCATCCGGCTTCATTGCCTCAACCACATCGATTACATGCGGCAATACCTCATACTCTACTTTTATCAGTTTTAACGCGGCCCGCGCGATTGCTTCGCTCGTGGCAGCGACGGCCGCGACGGGATGCCCGTCATAGAGAACGTTCTCCCGCGCCATCATATTACGGGTTACGTCGCGAAAGTTGACCATAAGTTCGCCGGACGCCGCATGCTCAACCTCCATATCCGGAAAATCGTCCCGTGTAACCACGGCCTTAACCCCGGAAAGCGCTGTTGCTTCGCCGATGTCAATGGAAACAATATTAGCGCGTGCGTGCGGGCTCCTCAGAACCTTTCCTATTAACTGACCAGGCAAACTGATATCAGCCGCGTAACGTGCCCGACCGGTAACCTTATCGACAGCATCACTGCGCGATGTTGGATTGGAACCAACAATTTTAAGTGGTTTTTCCTCGTAAGGAATTTTCGTTGCAAAGGGTGATGGAGCTCTTCCCATGGATCACTAACCTCTCATTTCGCGCGCGGCGTCCTGCACCGCCTCGACAACTTTGTGATAACCGGTACACCGGCAAAGATTTCCGGCAAGCCAGTAACGAATTTCTTCTTCTGTGGGATCAGGCTTCTCTTCAAGCAATGCTTTGGAGGCGATTAAAAGCCCAGGCGTGCAAATTCCACACTGAAGTGCGACATGGTCGATAAATTTCTGTTGAAGCGGGTGCAGTTCGTCACCGACAGCCATACCCTCGATTGTCTCGACCGTTTGACCGTTTGCCTCCACTCCCAGCATCAAACATGAACAGACCAGCACCCCATCTACCACGACACTGCAGGCTCCGCAGTCTCCCGTGCCACACCCTTCCTTGGTGCCGGTCATATCAAGTTCGTCGCGCAAGACATCAAGCAGTGTCTGCGTCGCATCACAAAGAAGCTCGGTCTCATCGCCATTAATTGTGGCTTTTACATATTGCTTGGCCATTACGTTCCTGCCCTTTCCAGCGCTATAGTAGCCGCGCGCTGTGCCAAAACACCCGCAACTTCGGTCCGGTATTCCACCGTTCCGCGCTTGTCGTCAATCGGCCTGCAGGCCGCGCTTGCCGCCGCCGCCAGTGCCTCCATTGCCACATCATCCACAGTGGTGCCAATTAGTGTGGCGGCAGCTTCCTGAACCAGTAATGGTCGTGCAGCTACGGCCCCGAGTGAAACTCTTGCATCGGTGCAGGTCCCGCTTTCATCCAAGGTGAGATTTACGCCACAGCCTACGACCGCTATGTCCATCTCGGTGCGGGGCGTGAAACGCAAATATGCGTCTCCTGAGCGCGCGGGGCGTTTGGGGAGATGAAACGAAACCACAATTTCCCCCTCTGTTAAACAGGTTTGTCCAGGGCCTGTGATGATATCTTCAAGGGCTATCTCCCTTTCACCATCGGGCCCAAAAATTGTTGCAATGGCGTCTGCTGCAATCATGGGGGGGATACTGTCCGCAGCCGGAGAAGCGTTGCACAGATTACCCCCAACCGTGGCACGTCCGCGCACCTGGACCGACCCAATCAAACGAACACCGTCCATCACCCCGGGCCACGCAGCGTTAAATTCCTTGTTATCCATTAGCTCTTTACCGGTCACGGCCGCGCCAAACCGCCAGGCTCCGTCATCACATTTCACTTCATGCATTTCTGCAATCTGTTTTATGTCCACGATCAGATCAGGTTCGATCATGTCTGCATGCATCTGAACCAGGACGTCGGTCCCTCCGGCGAGCACCTTTGAAATCCCATCTTCACCACGCAACAGGGTCACTGCAGCACTCAGTGTTCCGGGTGCTTCGTATCTCATATCAGTCAAATTTACCTCATGTACATAATTTCATTTAATTGTTGTCCCAACTATATCACGATGGTCCGGTTGCGGCCATCGGCCATACTAAGATCGCAATTCTATGTCGGCAATCTAGGATTTTTGCCAACTCACTGGCTGCAGCCCTCTACTCGGTGGAATTCTTCCTAAAAATCCCCATTGTTCCCCGGATCACTCTCATTCAGAATATGCACACCCATCGTCCAGGCAAAACCATATGGATCTGTGGCAAGGGGTAATTAACGTCCCGGAAGGTAGGGGCAGGATCGAATTGAACGCGGAGAACCAGGGACCAACCAGATGAAGCCTCAAATAAAACTCGGCATGTTTTACTGGCCCTGCGGCCATCATATCGCAGCTTGGCGCCATCCTGATGGCGTACCAGATTCGGGCAACAATATCGCCCACTTGATTGAGCTGGCAAAACTCTCGGAGGAAGGCCTTTTTGATATGTTTTTTATGGCCGATTCTCTATCATTCTGGCGTGCGGATATTGATGCGATGAGCCGCGATTCGCAGTGCGCCTGGATAGAACCTTTCAGCCTCATGGTTGTACTCGGGCAGCACACTAAGAATTTGGGTCTCGTCTGTACATCAACCACAACATATGACCAGCCCTATCTGATCGCCCGCCGTTTTGCGTCACTCGACATTGCGAGCGGGGGCCGTGGTGGGTGGAACCTGATAACTTCCGGTAACCCTAAAGAGGCAGCTAGTTTTGGCGCCGACGAGCATCTCGAAAAGGGCGCCCGTTATCGGCGCGCGCGCGAATTCGCACATGTGGTCAGGGCGTTATGGAACTCTTGGGGGGAAAATGTGTGGGTGCATGACAAGGGTTCCGGTCAATTTTTCAATAAAGAAGAGCTGCAGGTTCTCGAGCATCAAGGTGAGTTTCTCCGTTGCCGAGGGCCGTTGAACGTGCCGAGATCACCACAGGGGGAACCTGTTTTGGTGCAGGCCGGTGCGTCGGAAGATGGCAGACAGCTCGCGGCTGAAACCGCTGAAGTGGTTTTTGGCGCACAGCAAACCCTGGAGGGGGCGCAGGAGTTTTATAACGACGTCAAGGGAAGGATGCTGGACATAGGGCGAAATCCAGACAGCCTAAAAATCATGCCGGGGCTTACCACAATGGTCGCGGAAACCCATGATGAAGCCGTCGACCGCTTTGAGGAACTGCAGGAACTGATCGATCCAGCCGCCGGTCTCCAACTACTGTCTCAACGCATGGGCCACGATATGTCAGGACATGACATCAACGACTTGATGCCACTGCTGCCACCCGATCCGCGTGGGGGAAGCCGCAGGGACCTGGTAGTTGCGCAAGCGCGACGCGAACGTTTGACCATCAAGGACATGTACCGCAACTTCGCCGCTTCTCGCGGTCACGGGCTTGTAATTGGTGACACTAAAGAAGTTGCCGACATGATGGAGGAGTGGGTAGTAGAGAAAGGCTGCGATGGCTTCAATGTGATGCCACCGATATTTCCATCTGACCTACATTCCTTCAATCGCCTGGTCGTACCTGAATTGCAGCGACGAGGTCTGTATCGGACAAAATACGAAGGCTCCACCTTGCGGGCAAATCTGGGGCTTGCTCACCCGCCGTGGGCTTCAGACAACTACCAGACGCCCGATACCGCCCAGCAAAACACGTAAACTGAATTATATCCCTCACAATACTGGCAAAGGGGCGGACAGACCTAATCAAGCCAACGGATTGCCCCTCCGCGTCAGTATTGTCTGCTCTTCATAGGAACGAAATCCACCTTCGGCTGCCGCCCTTCCCTGATCCTTTAAAGGTAAATCGGGTTGTATGTCCTCAGACCGCTTCCACCCGGCAAGTGGGGTATCAACACCCTGACGCGGCGCATAACGCGACGCCTCTATTTTTTCATATCGATGGACATAACGTGGGCAGTTACGAAATATTTCGCTCACGGTCACGCGAACAATTAGTTGTGCTTCAAAACTTTCGCAAAGCAGGGGGTCTTCATCATCAATAGTAGCGGTTCCCTGTATCCTTAACCTGTAAGGACGCTCAAAATCCGTAAACAGCATTCCTATCTGTTGATTGCCCCTGATATTCCCCATGGAATAGAACATGCCGTTCCCGTCATAGGATGGAAAAGCAAGAGTTGCCTCGTCAATCGCTCTAACGAACCCGCGATCTCCACCTTTATATGAGACGGTAGGTCGACCCTGGTGGTCTACCGTAGCAAGCCAGAACATATCCATGCTTTCTATTAATGCCTGGTGAAACCCACTGATTGAGTACTCCACGACCCGGCGTTCTACGTTGTCAGCCAGCCTCCGGGTATCAAACCTGTCCTGCAGAACACGGTGTTCCATGCCGTAAATCGCGCTCATGATAACCTCACTCCAAAACTTCAAATTAGCATGTCAGTTTGATGTCTGCCGGAACAAATCGTTTGTGGTAAATCTATCTAGAGCAATACCAGAACTGTCTACCCTGCAAGCCTCATGGAAAAATACAGGGATTATAGGTCAGTCACCCAGGCATTTATCCTTCCAGTTCTTTTCAGTACATGCCGCGGCTGGATGTATAATCAAGTGTGGTTAATGAAAACCGGACTGCTCCAGGCCAGGTGTCCGTTTTTCTGTTTTACCCGCAGATACACGTTTGAGCGTCCTTCCCCAACCGCGAGTGTGCATCTGTCCTCTATAGTTGTTGCAGACACTGGAAGAATTCTATGCCACATATAACTTTCAGCGGGATACTCACCTACGTGATGTGCTTCAGAGGCAGCAAATAAATCCGCAACGCCTGACGTGGTTTGCATCGACGTTGGTTTCGATGTCTGAATTTCCAACAGGGTCTCTGGTCCTCCAGAAATTGCGAGAACGACGCTTTGGTTTGGGTTTTCCCGGTATGCTTGCCTGCGTGAGGTATATGAATCAATGGAAAGTATATTGTCCTGAATTTTTCTAAAACGATGCCGGCGATCTTCGTCGAATGGACCGGACGACAGACAGGGATAGAATTTCAATAGTTTTCCATCCCTTATCGATACCGTCATTTGCCAATCCGTTATCCTGTCCAGAGCCAAGGATGCCCAAGGGCCCCAACCCCATTCCAAGCGAATTTGAAAGGGGTTTTGGAATCCCGTCTCAGGTGTTGCGAACTCATCTGCAAATGATCGATGCACGACGATGCCGTCTTGCACTACTTCCACCATCTCGATTTCGTCTCTTCCCCTGACAAGGTATTCTACGTCGATGGCATCGCCCGCATTAATATCACTGCCCATGACCGAACCATTGACATGAAAATGAAGTTCAATGCGATCGCCGGTCAATGCAAATGTACGTCTCTCACGGATTGCCTTGAGGATTTCGGATCGCGTCAAGTCGGCAACCAAAGCTCCCATTAGCCCTTCGCCATATGCACCCGGAAATGCGGAGTGATTGTCGCTAGATGCCACGAAGCCAAACTTGTTCCCACCTGCGAGGGCCGCGCTCACCGTGTTCGAGGTCTCCCTCCCTCCGGGTGAACCCTTGATCATCGGATAAGGTCCACGGTCATCTTCTGAATTTCCATGCCACGAATAAATTTCAACAACCGGCGTACATTCATTATTAAACTCTTCCCAGTTCACGCCTCTCCTTCCTTTTGGGTATGCGAGATGATGCGGGATCATCAGTGCTGATTTGGATACACAAAATCGCCGCAAACCAGCAAGGGTTTGCGCGTAATGTATCTCCTGAAAATCTTCTGGAAATACGACGCACTGGTCACCATAAAAATTGGAATGCCACTCAAAACCGAGAAAAGAGCAAAACTCATGGTCAGAATTTGATTCGGCAATGACATTCTGAACGTGAGGCCAGGTTTCTGCGAGCCGCTCAAACCCTTTATTGAAATGTTCCTCAGCGCCATTTTCGATAGCACCAAGGTCGTGCCAGCTCGAGTGTCCGGTGAATGCAAAAAAGTCCAGGTGGGTTTGGGCGACTTCAACACTACGCTCAATGGAACCCAGACCATAACCATGCGCATTATGGTTGTGGATATCCCCGTAAACGATGTTCAGATTATCGGTCACTTATACCAAACTTCCCGTGGACCAAACTTAGAATTTCGCCACGCCCATGCGGATTGCATTTACCTGTTTAAATACCCAACCGATGCCACTGCCTCTATTTCAATCAATGCATCAGCCTCGTTCAATGCTACCTGAACGGTCGAGCTCGCAAAATCAATGTCATTCAAAACCCCTTCGCGAATTTCATTCATCCCGTTGTAGTTTTCCAGGTCGGTTATGAAAACCGTCATTTTAACCAGATCGCCCAACGTTCCGCCCCCGCCCTCGATTATGCCCGCGATGTTCCGCAAACACTGGCGTGTCTGTTCCCGAATGTTTCCCTTGCCGACCAGGCGCCCTTCCGGGTCGCGCGCAATTACACCAGACGTAAACACGAGGGAGCCCGACATGACCCTTATTCCCTGCGAGTATGGCTTTTTGGTTTTTGCAACTCTGTTGGTGTGGATGCGTGTTTTTGTCATGATTATTCCATTTCCGTTCTAATACGACTGGTTCAGCTCACCTGCCCGTTTGCGTTATACTTTTTGGAGATGGGTGAGCCGAAGCCGCCACCCCCCGCAGTCTCTATCGTGAGTTCCGAGCCTGGCCGTAACGAGCAGCCATGTTTTGCGTCAATCACCTTCCCATCCAGCGTCAGTCTTGTCGGAGACCCATTACACCCACCAAGCAGGCCCTTGGGAGGATAAAGCGCTCGTTCGAACATCGTCGATATATTAGCTGGCGCATCAGACCGAAGGCTTAGTCCGATGCGCTGACCGACGCCGCCCTCGTACATCCCCTTACCGGCCGAACCCTCGATCAGCTCACGCTGTGTAACCAGTATGGGCGCCGCCTGCTCTATGATCTCGACCGGTGCATTTGCCACGTTACTTGGGAATGCAGTGGCATCCAGGCCGTTCTTTCCTGGTCGCGCACCCATCCCGCCACTGCAAAACATGGTAAACACAAATGGATTCTGTTGATTGTCTACACCACTCAGTGTTACCGCACCCAGTACGGAGCTTTCAGCCATAATCTGGTCAGGAATGACACGCGAAAGCGCACCGAACACGGCGAATGGGACAAAAAGACCGACAAGATGCCGCCCGCCTACGGGTGCCGGGTATGTCGCATTAAGGATCGAAGACGGGGGAGCCTTTACAGTAATAGCGCGAAAGCTACCTTCGTTATTGGGGGCGTCAGGGCTGAGCGAACACTTTACTGCGTAATATACAAACGCCTTGGTGTAATTGAGAACGCAGTTCACCCCCATTTCAATCTGAGAAGAGGTACCGTCAAAGTCGACTATGATTTCATCCCCTTTGACTGTAATGGAAACGGTAATGTGTAGCGGAGAGCCAAATCCGTCGAGCTGAACCGTATCGTGATAAACACCGTCAGGCACTCTGGAAATTGCGACACGCATCATGCTTTCCGTCCGCCCGGTTATCTCTTCAGAAATCATTGTCAGATCCTGGAGACGGTGATCGGTCATGACGGTCAGCAGCCTCTCACCAGCCATCTGGTTTGCTGATACCTGCGCCATCAGATCACCGAGAACCAGATCCGGCGAACGTACGTTCTCGGCAATGATGTTGAACAGTGTCTCATTCCGGCTGCCGCCGTCGTACAGCTTCATTACCGGTATCTGCAGCCCTTCTTCATAAACGGACTGCCCGGCCGCTGAAAAAATTCTCCCCCCAATGTCAACAACATGGCAATTACTGGCAGTATATCCAACGATTTTCGCGCCAAGAAAAACCGGGATCACAACCGTAATATCGTGTTTGTGACCGGATACCAGCCAAGGGTCGTTGGTAACCAGAATATCTCCTGGCACCAGCAGACTTTCGTCGAACCTGGCTATTATGTGTTTTACACCAATCCCGAGACTGCCCAGATGACCGGGAGCTCCCTGAACTGATTGTGCCAGCATTGTGCCTTTATGGTCGAACACGCCCGCCGAGAGATCTTCCATCTCACCCAGAACCACCGAAAACGCAGCATTCACCATGGTTGCGGCCTGTTCGTTTGCGATCGACACCAGGCGGTTCCAGCATACTTCAAGCTCTACGGGACCAATCAATGATCGTTTGTGAGCCAAAACATTAATCTCCCGGCACCAGTTCAATCAGAATGTTCCCGTGACGATCGACCTCAGCATGCGCCTCCGGTCCAAGAACAATTGTCGATTCAATTTCTTCTATCGCACCCGGCCCCTGAATGCAGTCGCCTGGCGAAAGCAGCAAGCGGCTATATACCGGACAGTCACGCGGCGTAACCCAGCCGTCAAACAACATCGGACGATGACCGGTTGGTGTCCCCGCGTCGCCAGTCTTCACTGGTTGGTGCAGTTCCCTTGCCTCGACAATCGGAGGTCCGGTGGCGATCAAACGCCAGGTCAGGGCCTCTATCTCGTGGCCTTCATGAACCCGCCGATAGATTTTTTGGTAGCTTTCTTCAAACAACCGCCGGATCGCGGTAGTTTTTTTTGCGTTAAGTTTAACCGGGGGCAGCGTCACGGCCAGTTCCTTGCGTTGCCCCATGTAACGCATGTCAGCGATCCGGGTAAAGGTAATATCCCGATGGCTCACGCCGGCGCCTTTCAGTACGTCGGCGGCTTCATGTGTCATTTCCGAAAACGCATGCTCAACCGCCGTCCAGTCAAGTGCCTCCAGTACGCCTATGAGGGTTCGTGCCAAGTGATAGGAACGGGGGGCAAGATGAAGTCCCAAAGCCGACCCCACACCGGCGGATTGTGGCACAACTATGCGCGATATTCCGAGCCTCCGGGCCACGCCGTAGGCGTGCACGGGCCCGGCACCCCCAAAGGAAACGAGTGTATACGCCGCTGGATCATGGCCACGCTCGACGGTGTGTATCCGGGCTGCATTTGCCATATTCTCGTTAACAATCGCGTGAATACCCAGCGCCGCTTCATCTGTCGAGAGGCCCAACGGACCGGCGATGTGATCGGAAATGGCACCGCGTGCCAACGATGTATGCAAGGCCATGCGGCCCCCGAGGAAAGAACTGGCACCGAGATACCCAAGTATCAGGTCAGCATCTGTCACCGTCGGCACCACTCCGCAGAGGCCATAACAGGCGGGCCCTGGCTCGGATCCTGCGCTCTCGGGCCCAACTTTTAGCAACCCCAGCTGGTCAACATGGGCGATACTTCCTCCACCCGCACCAATTTCGATGAGATCCACCACGGGTATGCGCAGTGGCAATCCACTTCCCTTCTTGAAACGATACATCCGCGCTACTTCGAATTCCGTTGTCACCAGCGGAGAAAAATCATGGATCAGGCACGCCTTGGCGGTCGTTCCACCCATATCAAATGACAGTACCCGTGGGGCCTCTATCAAACGGCCAGTACTGGCTGCGGTCACGGCGCCGGCCGCCGGACCAGATTCGCAGATACGCACTGGAAATTTGCGAACAACCTCTGTTGTTGAAATTCCACCGCTCGACAACATTATGAAAACCGGCGCCGCAACATTTCTATCATGCATCTCCCTGTTGAGGCGGGCCAGGTACCCATCGATCAGTGGCAAGACATACGCATTCGCGGTGGTACTTGTCGCGCGCTCGTACTCCCGCATTTCGGGAAGCAGTTCCGAAGAGACCGAAATAGCGATCCCTGGGAGGTTGTCGCGGACCGCTGCGGCTACGCGTCTTTCGTGATCAGGATTTACATAGGAATGAAGCAGGCACACCGCAACGGCATCCACGTTGCTTGTGCCTATATCGTCGACAATTTGGGACAGCGAAATTTCATCGATCGGGGTGACCACCGATCCATCCGCGGCGATACGTTCACGGACGCTAAAACATCTTTCAGCCGGAACGAGAGGCGGAGGCTTTTCCAGCGATAGATCATAAATATCGTATTTCTTCTCCCGGGCAATACTTAACAGATCGCGAAAGCCATCCGTCGTTATGAGCGCAGTGGATGCCCCGTCGCGTTGTATTAGGGCGTTTGCAACCAGGGTAGTCGCGTGCAACACAACACCTATATCATCAGGCTCAGCGCCGGCCGCATCCATTGCCGCCATAAGAGAATTTATGGCACCGCGCGCCGGATCATCAGCTGTTGTTAATGATTTGAACCGCGCGGTCCGGCCGCTATCAGGCGCAAGCATATAAACATCGGTGAATGTTCCGCCAATATCCAGCCCGACAATCCAGTCAACCCCCGACATATCAGGCCCGGCGCGAACATTTTCCAAGCGAGGTTATCAGTTGCCTCGTCCTGTCCCACACCGGGTGCCGTGTAAAATGCAGGACATCCATATCTGTTGTTTGCTCTTTAAAATTCCTACCTGCCCGAGTTTATTGGCGGGTGGCAGTTAAGTCTATATGAGCGTTTTGTGTGCTTTTTCTGGCCCACACCCAGGGGGCCGGCATCAGGTCCGGCGCGCGAAAAGGCATTGGCTTCGTTGTTCAATAAACCAGATTTTAACGCGGCAGATCCGTCGTACCCATCAGAAACATGTCGACCGCGCGGGCTGCCTGCCGGCCTTCACGAATAGCCCAGACTACGAGGGATTGCCCCCGGCGCATATCGCCCGCAGCAAATACCTTCTCACTCGTTGTCTGATAGGCATTTGTGTCGGCCTTTACGTTGCCGCGGTCGTCCAGTTCCACGCCGAGTTCGTTCAGCATCCCTTCATGTACCGGATGCAAAAAACCCATGGCTAAAAGCACCAGATCCGCTTTTAGCTTGAATTCGCTGCCCGGGATTGGCTGAAATTTCTCATCAACGCGTTGACAATTTACATGGGTAACGTGTCCATCTACACCACCCATGCTGGAGGTCGTGACCGAAAAATCACGTTCTGCACCCTCAGCCTGACTGGAAGAGGTACGCATCTTTTGTGGCCAGTGCGGCCAGGTCACCGCCTTGTCTTCCCGCTCCGGTGGCTCCGGCATGATTTCCAGTTGCACCACCGAAACCGCGCCCTGACGTATCGACGTACCAATGCAGTCCGAACCTGTATCGCCGCCGCCGATCACCACCACATGCCTTTCCGAGGCCAGAATTGGCTCTGCGTCACCCAGATTGCTGCCCGCCACGCGACGGTTCTGCTGAGGCAGAAAATTCATGGCAAAATGGACCCCCTCCAGATTCCGCCCGTCTACAGGCAGATCCCGCGGTTTTTCTGACCCACCGCAGAGCAGGACAGCGTCATGTTCTGCTTCAAGGTCTGCCGCCCCCAGATCCACGCCAACATGAACCCCACAATGCAGCGTGACACCCTCGGCCTCCATCTGTTCAATACGGCGATCTATGAGATGTTTTTCCATTTTGAAGTCAGGGATGCCAAACCGAAGGAGACCCCCGGCAGTCTCGTTCTTTTCGTACAGATGAACATCGTGCCCAGCCCGCGCGAGCTGCTGTGCCCCGGCCATTCCAGCTGGTCCTGAACCCACCACCGCGACGCTCTTTCCAGTCTTCACCTCCGGAACCTGGGGCCCGACCCAACCTTCTTCCCAGGCCCTGTCCACGATCGCGCATTCAATGGATTTGATTGTTACTGGGACGTCATCAATATTGAGAGTACAGGCTGCCTCGCACGGGGCCGGGCATACGCGGCCTGTGAACTCAGGAAAATTATTCGTTGAGTGCAGGTTGTGGGACGCTTCTTCCCAATCCGATCTATAGACTAGGTCATTCCAGTCTGGAATCTGGTTGTTAACCGGACAGCCGTTATGGCAAAAGGGGATACCGCAATCCATACAGCGCGCTGCCTGTCTCTCCAGGTCACGTTCCTCCAAAGGAATAACGAATTCCTTGAAATTGCGAATCCGGTCGCTGGCGGGTTTATAAGTGCGGTCGTGCCGCTCAATTTCGATGAAGCCGGTGACCTTGCCCATTAACTCCTCCGCATGCCGATATTCATTTCGCCGGTCTGCTCAACCTGCATTTCCTGCAACGCCCGACGAAATTCAACCGGCATGACCTTCACAAACCTGGACAGGTATTCTTCCCAGCCATCCAGAATTTGCTGCGCACGTGTCGATGCAGTGTAGCGTACATGGTTCTGTATCAGTTGACGCAAACGCTCTGCGTCATATCGGGTCATATCGGACCGCACATCCACAAAACCGTGGGTTTCATTGTCCGAGAGGTGTAGCTTTTCCATTTCCTCCACTTCGTCCTCGATCGTTTCGAGGTCAACCAACGCGAGATTGCAACGGTTTTCAAAATCCCCGGTCTCATCAAGCACATAGGCGATCCCGCCTGACATTCCCGCCGCGAAGTTGCGTCCTGTATCGCCAAGCACGACGACAATTCCACCAGTCATGTATTCACAGCCGTGATCTCCAGTCCCCTCCACCACGGCGATGGCGCCCGAGTTACGCACTGCGAACCGTTCCCCGGCAATACCACGAAAATAGCATTCACCGGTGACCGCGCCGTAAAGGACGGTGTTTCCAACGATCATGCTTTCGTCTGGATTGATCCCGCTATTCGGATCAGGACGCACTATTAGCTTCCCTCCGGAGAGGCCCTTCCCGACATAATCATTGGCTTCGCCCTCAAGATCGAGCGTAACGCCGTGAACGAGCCAGGCGCCAAAGCTCTGACCCGCCACTCCCTTCAGGTTAAACCAGACGGTGTCATCCGGCAGCCCAGCATGACCGTATTTTTTTGCTAGCTCGCCGGAGAGCATTGTCCCCGCCGTCCTGTCTGTATTGCAGATGGAAAATTCAGCCTGCACGGGTTTACCGTTCTCGAGCGCAGGCATTGCGGCCTCCATAAACTTCCGGTCCAGTATTTCTTTAATGGGGTGGTTTTGGTCGACAGTACGGTGAATATCAACACATGCTGCTTCTTCAGGCTTGAAGAAAAGCCTGCCAAAATCCAGCCCCCGGGCTTTCCAGTGGTCAACCGCGGCGTCGGTATCAAGCACATCGGTCTGACCAATCATCTCGTTGACAGTCCGAAAGCCCAATAACGCCATCAATTCACGCACCTCCTCGGCAACGTAGAAAAAGAAATTAACCACGTGCTCGGGTTTCCCCGTAAATTTCTTGCGCAACTGGGGGTCCTGTGTAGCTATGCCAACCGGACAGGTATTGAGATGACATTTGCGCATCATTATACAACCTGATGCTATCAGGGGTGCCGTGGCAAACCCGAACTCGTCAGCGCCGAGCAGCGCGCCCACGACAACATCCCGACCAGTTCGCAGTCCTCCGTCTACCTGTACCGAGATACGGCCACGCAGATCGTTCATAACCAGCGTCTGTTGCGTTTCGGCAAGGCCAATTTCCCAGGGTGAGCCGGCATGCTTTATCGAGGTCAGCGGTGACGCACCGGTCCCACCCTCGAACCCGGAAATTGTTACATGGTCGGCCCTCGCCTTGGAAACACCAGCGGCAACTGTCCCGACACCAACTTCAGAAACCAGTTTTACACTTATATCCGCGCCCGAATTGGCGTTCTTCAGATCAAAGATAAGCTGTGCCAGATCCTCTATCGAGTAAATATCGTGGTGGGGTGGAGGCGATATCAACCCGACCCCGGCCGTGGAGTGTCGCACCTTCGCGATCACTGCATCAACTTTGTGACCAGGCAGTTGGCCGCCTTCACCGGGCTTTGCGCCCTGCGCCATCTTTATCTGGATCATGTCAGAATTGACCAGGTATTCAGTGGTTACACCAAAGCGCCCGGACGCTACCTGCTTGATTGCCGAGCGCATGGAATCACCATTGTCCAGCGGCGCAAACCGATCAACTTCCTCCCCACCTTCACCAGTGTTGGACTTGCCACCGATCCTGTTCATGGCGATCGCAAGATTGGTATGCGCCTCGCGGCTGATCGATCCAAAAGACATGGCACCCGTCGCAAACCGTTTCACGATCTCGGCTACAGGCTCTACTTCATCTAGCAATATTGGCTTGCGACCTGTTTCCTCAGCCATCTTGAGACGGAAAAGTCCCCGAAGGGTCATTAACTCTTCGTTCTGATCGTTAATAGCCGCGGCATACAACCGGTATTTATCGGGCTGCCCCCCTCGCACGGCATGCTGCAGGTCGGCGACCGACTGCGGCGTCCACGAGTGGCTCTCTCCCCTAATGCGAAACGCGTACTCCCCTCCGACGTCAAGCGCTTTTTCGTAAATTGGGTTATTACCGAAGGCGTCACTGTGACGGCCCATGGTCTCGGCCGCAATTTCCGCCAGGCCCACGCCCTCGATCGCTGTATGGGTGCCGGTGAAATATCTGTCAACAAATGACGACCGCAGGCCAACCGCGTCAAAAATTTGCGCACCACAATAGGACTGATAGGTGGAAATACCCATTTTGGACATGACCTTCAGTAGCCCTTTGTTGATTGCCTTGATATACCGCTTGTTTATCTCCTCATTACTGAGGTCTTCATCAAGTTTGTCTCGAAGATCCTCGAGTGTTTCGAAGGCCAGCCAGGGATTGACGGCCTCCGCGCCAAACCCCGCGAGCGTTGCGAAATGATGCACCTCGCGGGCCTCTCCAGTCTCTATAACGAGGCCAACCGATGTACGTAATCCTTTTCGAATAAGGTGATGGTGCACGGCTGAGGTCGCGAGAAGAGATGGTATGGCCACCCGGTCGGCGCCCATCAACCGGTCGGACAATATGATGATGTTGTAGCCTTGGCCGACGCTTTCTTCCGCACGATTACAGAGGTTTTCGACCGCCTGCTCCATATACTCGGCACTGCGTTCAACGCTGTATGTGATGTCGAGGCTCTGGGTCAGGAACTGATTGTCCGCGATGTCTCCAATCGCCCGAATTTTGGCCAGTCCGCCGTTCGAGATAATTGGTTGACGAACTTCCAGGCGCTTCAGGCTCGAAGTACCCTCAAGATCCAGTAGATTTGGCCTTGGCCCAATAAAAGACACCAGCGACATGACGATTTCTTCGCGACTGGGATCGATCGGCGGGTTTGTGACCTGAGCAAACAGCTGCTTGAAATAGGATGCCAGTGGTTTCGATTTTGACGACAGGGCCGACAAAGGCGTGTCGGTTCCCATAGCCCCGGTGGCCTCCTGTCCGGTATGTGCCATAGGCATCATCAGGAACTTGAGGTCTTCCTCGGAATAGCCAAACGCCTGTTGACGGTTCAAAAGTGAATCCGTCGACGCCTTGGGTGTATCACCAACATCCGGCAGATCGCGAAGCTGAATCTGGGTCCGCGCCAGCCATTCACGGTAGGGGTGTCGGTTTGCCAGCTCAGCCTTCAGGTCCTCATCCGAAACCAACTTGCCCTGCTCCAGGTCAATCAGAAGCATTTTACCCGGTTGCAGGCGCCATTTACGCGCAATATTGGATTCGGGAATATCCAGAACACCCATTTCGGATGCCAGCAGCACATAACCGTCTTTGGTCTCGAGATATCGTGCGGGCCGCAATCCGTTTCGATCCAACGTTGCACCAATCACATTTCCGTCGGTAAATGCGATCGCCGCAGGACCATCCCAGGGCTCCATGAGTGCAGCGCTGTATTCGTAAAAGGCGCGTGAAGTTTCATCCATTAGCGGATTTCCCGCCCAGGCCTCCGGGATCAGCATCATCATCGCGTGTGGCAGCGAATAACCACCCTGATAGAGAAGTTCCAGCGCGTTGTCGAAACACGCGGAATCTGATTGTCCTTCATATGATATCGGCCAGAGCTTCTTCATATCGTCACCGAAGGTCGGCGAGGACATGGTCGCCTGACGGGCCGCCATCCAGTTGGAATTGCCGCGCAGGGTGTTGATTTCGCCGTTGTGGCAAATCATCCGATAGGGATGCGCCAGTGGCCATGAGGGGAAGGTGTTGGTCGAAAACCGCTGGTGGACGAGCGCCAAACCCGAAATCACCCGTTCATCCTGCAGATCACCATAGTATTTGACCAGACCGTCAGCGAGGACCAGACCCTTGTAGACGATCGTCCGTGACGAACATGACGCAGGATAATACTCAGCCGCTGCATCGGGGTGGTTCTTGCGAAGGTGAACTGAGGCCACCTTGCGTAAAACATAGAGTTTACGTTCGAAGCCATCATCATCCGCGATTTCATCACCGCGCGCGATGAAGACCTGACGATGCACCGGCTCTGTCGGTCTAACGGTTTCGCCCAGCACCGACGAATTCACGGGTACATCCCGCCAGGCGATAATTTTCAGTCCTTCCTGTTCCGCAGCCATTTCGTACGCATCTGAGATCGTAGCTTGGTGTTCAGCGCTTCGCGGTAAAAACAGGTGTGCAATGCCATAATGGTTCGGTGGCGGCAGATCAAACCCCAGGGTTTTGGCCTCGGCAGCAAAGAACTCGTGGGGTAGCTGGATGAGAATGCCAGCACCGTCCCCGGCCTTCGGATCGGCGCCAACCGCGCCACGGTGCTCGAGGTTACAGAGGATTTTCAGACCATCTTCGACAATCTTGCGGCTGCGCTCGTTCTTGATGGAGCATATCATTCCAATCCCGCACGCATCGTGCTCATGCACAGGATCATAGAGGCCCTTCGCAGCTCTCATCCCGTGATAGAGCACGGGCTTTGCAAGCCCGTTTCCGGCAAAATCCTCAGACATACAAATTTCTGTTTTCTCCTTTGCCATCGTCGGCTTCACTTTCCGGTTTACTCTAACTTCTCGGCGTTAAAGATAACGACGAAGCTCCCGCTTTCCCCGTCTTTAGCAAATCTGTTCCACAGGATTCAAAGCCTGGCAATGGCGAGATACTAGCAGAAACAGACCGTCGGAGAGACCCGGCCCGGCCCGGTAAGCGCTTCCGGATCCCAGTGCGTTCGTGTTTGCCATGCAGCACGCTGCTGGCAGCTAGCAATCACCACATTTTCAACGTAATCCCTATCATGGGATACGACACCGTAGGTAACATATTTACTAGGTTAGATTGTAGATAGCAAATTTTAAAATTCGATAAGTTATTGTTTTTATACCATTATTGGCGGAGGGAGAGGGATTCGAACCCTCGATACGGTTACCCGCATACTGATTTAGCAAACCAGCGCCTTCAGCCACTCGGCCACCCCTCCGCCGGGAGCGGTGTTTACACGCTGTATGCACGGGCGTGTTTACCGGAGGGACATCCAGACTGTCAACGATTGGGAAACCGGGCCTAACTGCAATTCTCCAGTTCTAATTAGATCACATCTTCCGATCCATGTGAATCCCCGGACCTGTCTCTCCTTCAATAGCTTCTGAGGCCTCTGTGGAGCGTCACTGGAGCGTATGTGGAGCGTAAATGGACTTTCTCCCCATAAACATTCACATCCGCTCCCTCCCCTGCCGGCATCCAAAACTGACAAGGAACCATCCACCAGTCTCCAAAGGTATCTGTTGCTGTTTATCTCTGGATGACAGGTGGAAAAGACACACCCCACAGCAAGAAAATCAGCTGTCTCGCTATATATAAAAATACAGCCCCTCAGATACCGACCAAAATAACGGGACAGATCATCATGCCTGTAGAGCCATTTAGCAGGGTGTGGTGGGGATTGACGATAATGTGGATCACGGCATGGTTTAGTGGCCAGGAACTACAAATTCCCATTGAGATAGGGCAGGTTCTACTGTAGCGCAATCATCGACAAAGAGCGTGCGCCAGCGATGGGATGGGGAATAAGTCGCAGCCGACTGCCCCCCAACGGTGAGGCAAAGCTTTGACTCTAGAACTGATAAACTCCCATCCTTTTGATGGGTAAAGCGCTGTAGAACCAAAGTTTCGAAGAAAGGTAACGTTTCATTACATTTGCGCAGTAGGATGGACGCACCCGGTAGTGCTGCTGAATTGACCCCTGCTACAGTCAAGCAGCGGTCGACAGCGGGAAACTTAATAAACCCATCGGAGGTAAATACAACAGCGCTATCGCTCGTCAAAGAGGGCTTGCAATTATGCGCAAATAGCGGCACATCGATCCGCATGTTTCTAGGTGTCCCTAATATGTCAACGCAATAGCCATCTTCAGGACGATCAAGGCGATCCAACAGTCGCAGATGAACCTGCGAACTCGGCGAAGCGGAGGACACAGAACTAATCCCAAATACTTGAGCACTCAGAAGAACGAACCCGCCTATGAACGCCAATACGCCGACTTTCGCCATCACATAACGCATAGTCAGCCCTCCGCTTGGTGCAGAGGTAATCTAATCAGAGTGCAGAATGAGCGTAAAGTTTCCTGTTGGGGCGGTAAGAACTAAATGATGCCCCGCGTGCGGACTATGCAGGACCCAAGAGACCAGGAGGAGATTGCATGGGACTGCGCAGTGGCCCGTGCAGAAGTTTCTGTCTGTGATGTCGCTCAGTCCAGGTTCTGGAATATGACCTTTTTGGACCGCATCTTCTCAATCTGTGCCGTGGTCATCCAGCAGGACAGATAATAGGTCCCATCAGAGATCATTCTGCCCAGTTCTGACTTCGGGATTGATGACCTGTTGGGACCGGGCAAGGACACGTTGCTGCTTTCCAGCACGCTCCTCACCACACTGGTCTTGATGCCGAAGTTGGTGTCCTCCGGTATGACCCCGAAGTTTTTCAACACCTTTCTGATGTCCAGTTTTGCGACAGCTACACCAACCACATTACCCCTGTCATCCAGTATCGGCCCACCGCTGTTGCCGGGCTGAAGTGCGGCATCAACCTGGATGTTGGAAAAGTTGTTTCCAATACCGGTGAGCGAACTGATGATGCCTTTGGTGACCTTGACCGATGTGCTGATTTTTTTCCCAAAGGGGTATCCCGCCACATACACGTCCTGAAGCAGTTCGGGTTTGCTGGTGGCCAACGGAAGAACCGTTGAAGGTCGGAAATCACCTTTGAGAAGTGCAAGGTCATTCCCCGGATCATTTGCAATCACGATTGCTTTGATGGACATCCCCCGGTGATGGATTTTAACGCTCCTGCATCCGTTGATGACGTGGTGATTGGTGATGACATAACCATCACGGGAAACCGCAAAGCCACTGCCGGACGAAGCAGAGACGACCCTGTCAGGATCTGAATTCCTTCGCCTCGCTGGATCCGGTGTTCTTCTGGCAGTCACCGGTGGCGTGGTTTTCTGCGCATACTGGAACTTGCCATCCTTCCAGACGCCCTCCCTATCCACCGTACCGTCAGCATGGTACTCAATGCCCTGTCCGTGCTGTTTGTCATCCCTGAACCCACCAACGTATTTGCTGCCATCTGCCCAGGTATAGGTACCAAAACAGTGGTCATAAGTGCTGTTCTGATCAGAGGGACAGGGTGGCAGGGACGAGCCTGATGGCCGGCTGGCGGTTACAGGAGGCGTGACTTTCCGTGCATACTGGAATTGGCCATCCTTCCAGATACCCTCTCTGAACACTGTTCCGTCAGCAAGGTACTCAATTGCCCTGTCCGTGCCATTTGTTATTCTTCCATTCACCAACGTATTTGTAGCCACTGGCCCAGGTATAGGTACCGAAACAGTTGTCGTAATGACTGTTCTGATCAGAGGGACAGGGTGGCAATGCCCATGCCGGACCGGAGGAGAGATTGAGGATAGTCACAACAAGAGGGGCAAGGAGATACCGCATTCGAACAGGATAGACCGACAGAAACGATATTGTCGACAGGATGTCTCCTGGATGTGGGGATGGAGCAATTACTTACTATGTTGATGTTGAGAGAATCCGAAAACACGGTGGGTAAGTTTATTATTGGGACTTGGCTGATTTCTCGGGCCCAATTGGGGAGGATTTATCTATGACAACATATAACAAAGTTAATTGTAACATACTTCGGTATTTGTCTTTGAGTATTAACTTTTACAAAGAACCAATGGGTCGTGGAGTTGCTCAAACTACCAATTATGGTAAAACGGATTGGACATATCCGCCTCCTAACTCAGGTGTTGAATCACACCTAAAATTAGTCTGTACCATAGCCAACAGGGGACTGTAATCTGAATACAATCACTTTTAAGAAAACAGTCCTATAATTGAATAGAGCGTATACATTGTAAGGAACTGTGATCTTGTTCCTTTATTCTTCTTATCAACCCAGTTTAAGGGCTAAGTCTTCCCGCTCATAAGATCCATTGCCTATTTCTTCAGGATACCCGGCCTGGCACACTTTCTTTTCTTTCTTATGTCCACCCACCCATCTTTTATGAAGCCATAGCGTATTTCCATATTGATGAGGTCAAGACGGGCCTTGATGGGAGGCTCATCTGTCCATTCAAAACCATTCTCTATCTTCGTCATCGGAAGCGTTCTGATCTCTACTGGCTGTGGTTTTGAAAAACCCGTTATGGACACTGTCTGATCAGCCAGATTGAGCCTGATGGCATGATCACCACATATGTAGGAAGTGGCAGAAGAACCACCCGAGATACCAAGGAAGACCAGGAACGCACCTGTCAGGATGGTCTTTTTCATGGTGATACCTCCTAGCCCAGTTTCTTCGCCAGGTCCTCTGCCTTCAGGTGAGTATATCTCTAACGATTTCCAATATTCGTGCCAAACAGTGTCCCAATTTTTTGTCCGGCGATTACCAACACATACACAGAACAGGTTTAAAGTTCGTGTGCCAGTTTTATATGCTAACACCTCTGAGTGTATTCCATTCTCAGAATTAGTTTGGACATGGTAGGCGCTTTTTCGATCAAACGTCCCGCCATTTCACATTTTTTCAGTTCGATAGCTTTTGAACCAAGTTCCACTAACAAAATATTTTGCATGGCGGTGTCGGAAATCTTGTTTAACAGACGCTCTGCTAATTCAAGATTTCCCGCTTTAGATGCCTTTTCAACCTTCTCAACTAAAAGTAAATTTTCTAACGGACCAGATAGAGGTGCATCTATAAACATCAAGACAAGGAATAGCGCACAAAAAAATCTTGGTAAAATGTTCATAACAATTGCTTCCCTTGCATAAATTGGTCCTCATCTGGTGGCGATTGCACGAATTATTTACAAAATGAATATGATTCTTGGTGTTTAATATTGGTCTATTTAATTTCCAAGCCAAGGGGCCAGTGGGAAAGATTCTGCCTGTGATGTTGCTCAGTCCAAGTTCTGGAATATAACCTTCCGGGACCTCATCTTCTCAAGCAGGACTGCGTGTCCGATTAGGTAAATTTTCCGAATACTCAGTTCAGGCGTCAGTGCATAGCCAAAAATGCACTGTCGTGAACCTAATTGATAAATATAAATTCATCAAACAGAGATTTCTATATTGAATATTTTAATTACATAACTCCGAATTGATAGAATACATCTCCGTCTTCATCTTTAAATACTTTTAGTTTAATATTTCTATTCTTTGCATCATCAAACATTGCCCGTCCGGAACAGACAAGACTTTGTTTTGTTCTAGATATTTGTCTAAGGTTTTTGACTTTCATTATTTTAAAAGTCATTCCCAGCATATTTTTTAATTTCTCACCTTTTGCGGCAGAGGCAATATCATCACAGCTCAAATCTGAAATTTTTACGGTCGTGAAAACAAACTACGAAAGAAATTCGTCCACGGACCCAAAATTAAGCTCTGAAAGAAACTTGTCTACATATCCCCTGTCATAAGCAAAATACAAAAGTCCGCCCAGTATAATCCCGAATATCAATCGCATTTGTCTGAACCCTATGTTTGAGACTGAGTGTGGCAATTAATCTTTTCATAACCAAACCCTTACATACTTCAGGGTGGCTGTGAATTACATATCTACCTAGGCGCCAGACCATAGCCAGCGTACCATGGCAGGCGTCTGGGTGAGGCATTTTAGTTTACTAGACTACGGCACGTGCCTCCCAGAGAGGGCACTCCGGATTCCCGATAACCCCGTTGTGGGTCATGATAAAAAGTCATCAATAATGATATTGGTGTATGTTGAATTAACTTCAATCGGAGGGAATGCTTCTTTCATCGGGATGATTATTGATTCCGGTCCGGGCAATACACCACCGTATTGCTCTGACTCTGGATGGATAACCAGATACAGTTGTGTTGCCTCTTTTTGTTTTCTCAAGATTCCTGGGCGCTTTCAGACTTTCCTTATGAGAAAGGTGACTGCCACCATCTGCCTGACACTTGCCGTGCTTTTTAGAAGCGCCTATCGTGCAGAGCTATCACCTATCAGTAGCCTTTTCAGTAATTTTCCAAGGAGATTTTATATGCTTTTCACTTTGGCTTGGACCCACTCACCGCAAGCACGAAACGAAACAATAACGAAGTTTATGGCCACTGGCGGCATGCCCCCCGAAGGGGTTCAAATGCTCTCCAGATATCACAATGTCGACGGGTCGGGCGGCTTTGCCATATGTGAGACCGATAACGGAGGCGCACTGGCAGGTTGGGCGTTGGATTGGAATGGTTTAATTGAAATTAAGGTTACCGCAATCGTTGATGATGAAACAATTGGCGGGGTATTGGGGCCACGGGCTGAAGCCGGTGATTTCAAATAAGACTAACAGATAGAATGGCTGGAGGTCGGGGTGTTGCCGCCATAAGCGGGTTCATTGCATGCACTCAGGGCTCCGCCATTTGTTAAGGAGGTTCGCTTATGGGAAGTGATTCCCCTCAGACATTTCTCAATATGCTTATATAGAAAGCCAACACCTTCAGGCACTCGGCCGTCCCTCCGTCAAACGATAGGACGCCGCAAGCATTTGCCCGTTCAGGGTCCATCATCGAGTATTACATTGAGGATAGCAGTGCGCCCATCAGCAATTGCAGCAGCACCCTCGGCCAACGCGTCTGGTAGCTCAGAAAGTTTTTCGACCCGACTTCCATAAAAACCAAAAGGGGTGCCCAGTTCAGCGTAATTGAAATCAGTGATGTCATGGCCAACTGACGCGTTGTTACCCGCTGCCACACCATCGGGATAGTAGGCATGGTGTTCTCTCCGCATGGCGGAATAACCTTTATTATTGAATACCACGATGAGTATCGGCAGATTTTCATGCTTTGACAGCGCAAGACTTTGCGTAATGGGATTGTACATGAAAGACCCATCGCCGATAACGGATACTACCGGTCGGTCCCGTCGGGCAAGCTTCACACCCAGCGCAAGACCGAGACCCTGCCCCAGACCTCCCGATGAGACGTGAAAAAAGCTCTGCGGTCCCTGAAAACCGAGGTGTTCGATGATCGCACGCCGATGTGTGATGGTTTCATCGACATAAATTGCCTCCGCTGGAAGTACGTCGGTCATCGTCGCACATAGGCCTATGGGGGTGATTGTATCATTATCCCGCGCCGCCTTAACCGCATCCGCTCTGCGCGCGACAAGTTCCTCATGACCCGCTTCCCAGCGCGCGCGACGTGTCTCGATCACCCTATCTTCTAGCCCCCTTAGCTTTATCTCTGCGGTAAGAACGCGCAGGGTCGCAACCGCATCGCCCTCAAGATAAACATCTGCTTGCAGGTTTTGATGTACCATGTGTGGCCGGAACGGCGCCTCGTCAATATTAATGATTTTTGCGCGTTTAGGTCTGTTACCCGGCGGGGTCCAGGGTGTGCGCGCACGAAGTGTCAAAACCACATCTGACTCGTGTAAATAGTCCTGTGGGCCGATTCCCTGGTAAAGGGAATTATCTTTTGGAAAGTTCGTAAAATCGATCCAGTTCGATTCAGATACCGGTACCGCGAGTAGCTCGGCAAACTCGACTAATTCGGCATATCCATCTGCATCCCGACCAATGGATTCAGCCACTATGGCTGGATTTTCACTGGCGACCAGCATATCCACAACGCGTGCCATGTCAGCAGCCGGTGGAACCGACCTGGTCACGGGGGGTACATCACGTTTAACCTGTGGTGGCGTCCACTCATGCAGCATGGTTTCGATCGGGATCGACATATAAACCGGGCCCGCCGGCTGCCGCTGTGCCATTTCACCCGCGCGGATCAGCTGTTCGTGCAATGTATAGGAACTACTGACCGGCTGTGACCACTTGGTAATACGGTCCACCAGGCTGTGCGGACCCCCTACTACGGATAACGCGCCCTGCCATTGTGGTCCCGGCTCGAAGCCTTCCTTTTCGCTATAAGTAAGGGATTCTCCTGATACCACAACCATGGGAATTCCCTGGCGGTTGGCAGCATCTATTCCCATAGAACCCTGCAGCAACCCAACACCGGTGTGCAACATCACCGCCTGCATGCGACCCGTCATCGCCGTATAACCCATCGCCAAATTAACCGCGAGTGTCTCGTGGGCGCAGCTTAGATAGGTAGGACCATCTAATTCATTAGCATCCTGCCGGGCAAAAGCTTCCCATACCGCGCCCCACTCGGATCCCGGGGATGCGATGACATATTCAATTTGGAGACGTCGAAAGGCCTCCACGATCGCCTCACCGCCGTCGAGATAGTTTTTCATTTTAACCCCCACATCGCCATGACAATTCACGGCGCTGTGTCAGTGTAAACGTTAAAATTGACTGTGGGAAAGGGATAAGACATCGATCGACAAGTCAGTTTGAATCAGCATCAAAGGCGCGGGATCCATCCGGGAGAGGTACCTGGTATACATTCAGGGTCATTGCAAGCAGCGTGTAATAGCCCGACATTGCCACCAGATCCGTCAACACCTCTTGTCCAAGCAACGTCTGAACCTTCTGATAGGTAGCATCATCGACCTGGTGGTTCTCATGCAACGACGTACAGAACACGTATATTGCTTCATCTGCAGGGTCGTCGAACGTGGGCACGCCGCCAGTCCGGATGGCCTCGATTGCCGCGTCCGGAATCCCGGCATTTCGGGCGAGTTCATGGTGCGCAAACCACTCAAAATCTGCTCCCCAGAACCTTGATGTTACCAGAACCGCAAGTTCACGCAGCCGATCGGGCAGACGGCATTCATAACGGATATAGCTGCCAAGCTTCTGAACATGATCCGCCATCTGCGGACTGTGTAGCAGCACTGGAAACGGTCCACGAACACGCCCCCGCGGGCCGTTCGCTATGGCATCATGAATATTCCTTTGTGCGTCTGTCATGGTTTCTGGAGTAACAGGTAGATGGCGGGACATTGGTGTTCCTTATGATTAAGGAGAGAGTAATACTGAGCGAGTATAATCATTCTCCCTCCTTGTCTCCACATCACCTTCAGGTGTGAGGCCGATCGTTGTCCCCCCTGAGCATTGTTTACCAGACAGTGTTTTTCAGGCTATCTGTTGACGGGACGGGACGGGACGGGACGGCACATCCATTCCACGACGAACAGCGGACCTACGCCGAATAACGTCATACCACCTCCGAAGGTGTGGCGTGTTAAAAAGATCTATTCCAAGCCACTTATGAATGGCAATCCACGGAAAAGTCGCGATGTCGGCTATGGAATATTCGGCGCCCGCCAAAAATCTGGCCTTTCCGAGACGGTTGTCCATCACCATGCAAAGCCTGCGTATCTCTCCGAGATATCGGTCCCTGCCATATTCCAGAGAAACTTGCGGTGTATTCGCAGGATACTGATGCAGAAAGTGAAAAGCCTGACCGAAGTTCGGGCCTACACTCCCCACCTGCCAAAACAACCACTGTAAAGCACCCCATTTCCCTCCAGGATCCACAGGCAAAAACCGGTCGGCTTTTTCAGCCGAGTAAAGAAGTGTCGCGCCAGATCCGAATACCGCTAACGGCCGGCCGTCCGGTCCATCATTATCAACTATTACCGGAATGCGTCCATTTGGATTAAGCGCGCGAAAGGTGGGTCGATCCTGCTCCTGCGAGGTGATGTCAACGACATGCAGGTTATATTCCAGACTGCATTCCTCCAGCATGATCGATACCTTGCGTCCGTTGGACGTCCGGTAAGTATAAAGATCAATCATGAAGCAGGTTCTATAACTTAATCCGCCTGCTGCCCCTGGTTAACCTGAGTTTTACCATACATAAGTTCCCACGATTTTTCGGTGAAGCTGTTATCCTTGCGCCGGTTCTCGGCAAGCGTTTCCAGTGCAGTCATGACCTGTGGACGCTTCCATATCTTGTCGCGCCAACGCATAAGATTAGGATATTTGGCGATATCAATTCCTTGCTTCGCCGGATCACGGAGCCACGGCATTATCGCCATGTCAGCTATCGTATATTCATCTGCTGCGATCCATTCCCGCCCCTCTAACCGCGTATTGATGACGCCATAAATCCGGTTTCCTTCGCTTACATAACGATCAACTCCATACTGCAGACGCTCCATAGGCTCACGCAGTGGCGCGTAAGCATTGAAGTGGTGACACTGTCCAAGCATTGGGCCAACCGATCCCATCTGAAAAAACAGCCATTGCATAACGTCATAATAGCTGTGTTTATCCTGCGGCAAAAATTTGCCTGACTTGTTCGCCAAGTAGATCAGACAGGCAGCTGATTCAAACACCGAGATTGGTTTGCCATTGGGCCCATCCGGATCAACAATGGCTGGCATTTTATTATTGGGGCTAATCTTTAGGAAATCAGGTCTGAACTGATCACCTTCCTGGATGTTTATGGGAATGATGTTGTGTTCGATCTCTGCTTCCTGAAGGAGTATGTGCACCTTGTGACCATTTGGGGTTGGCCAGGTGTAGACATCAATCATTTGCTGGGTCCTTCACGTTGAATGTCAAATATATAGGCTCGGAACAATTGAGAGGGCAGCCTGGTGCGAAAGGATGAGTGTAAGAAAGCAGAGGCCTGAATAGCCCCACCGTGCGTATGCATAATCAGTTCTCCAGCTTTTTACGGAGAAGCTCAGTAACGGTTTTTGGATTGGCTTTGCCTTGAGTTGCTTTCATCACCTGCCCCACAAACCAGCCGAATACCTTTTCATTTCCGCGGCGGTATTGCTCAACTTGCGGCGCGCCCAAAGCAATTGCCTCATCCACGGCTCCCTCAATCTCGCCGATATCCGTCACCTGTTTCATGCCACGTTTTTCAATTATCTCTGCAGGACCTTCACCGGTCTCGTACATGATTTCAAAAACTTCCTTTGCCAGGCGGTTCGACACCGTGCCGTCGATGATTAGATCGACGAGCGTCCCAAGTTGGGCGGCGCTGACCGGTGAAGATGAGATTTCGGTACTGGTTCTGTTCAGTGCGCCGAATAGTTCCCCGGTTACCCAGTTAGCCGAAATGCGAGGATCTCGCGCCGCAGCAACTACTTCAAAAAAATCCGCCGTTTCCCGCTCGGCCACAAGCTTGTGGGCATCGGTTTGACTCAATCCATACTGCGTAACAAATCTCTCCTGTTTTTGATCGGGCAGTTCCGGGAGGGTCTCCTGGATTGCGTTAACCCAGCTTTGTTCGATCTCGAGAGGCAGCAGATCAGGATCAGGAAAATACCGGTAGTCATGCGCTTCCTCTTTTGTGCGCATGGGACGGGTTTCCCCTCGATCGGGATCGAATAGTCGAGTTTCCTGATCTATGTTTCCACCGTCTTCAATTATTTGAATCTGGCGGTTGGCTTCATATTCTATAGCCTGACATACAAACCGAATGGAATTTACATTCTTTATTTCGCAACGGACCCCCAAATCCTCTCCTAATTTGCGAACCGAGACGTTTACATCTGCGCGCATCGATCCTTCCTGCATGTTACCGTCACAGGTCCCGAGATATCGGAGGATCGATCGTATTTTCGTCAGATACGCGCCTGCTTCCTCCGGGGAACGCATGTCAGGCTCGGAAACGATTTCCATCAAAGCAACGCCGGAACGATTAAGGTCGATCAACGTTTTACCCGGATCCTGATCGTGGATCGACTTACCGGCATCCTGCTCAAGATGCAGTCGCGTTATACGGATAATCCTGCTGGATCCATCTTCAAGATCAATCGCAACCTCACCCTCTCCAACTACTGGATCCAGATATTGGGAAATTTGATAACCCTGCGGCAAATCCGGATAGAAATAGTTCTTGCGATCAAAGACAGAAAACAGGTTTATCTTGGCGTTAAGGCCAAGACCGGTTTTCACTGCCTGTTCCACTGCGCGTTTGTTTATTACCGGGAGCATGCCGGGCATCGCAGCATCTACCAATGAAACCTGGGAATTTGGTTTTGCTCCAAATTCCGTGGCCGCTCCGGAGAAAAGTTTGGATTTGGAGGTGACCTGGGCATGAACCTCCAAGCCTATCACGATTTCCCAGTCTCCGGTCCGGCCCTTTATCACACTCATCATTCTATCCTCTCATCAGCCAGGCAGCGACGAGTGTCAGAAACGTGTACGCGCAGGATCGAAAAAACAACAACCGCCCCATGCGCAGCCAATATGCACGGGTTTCTTTGCGACGGTCGCCTTCGCCTGCTATCCGACCACGCATATCGTAAAACTTTCCCCACGTGAGCCGATACAACTCGTACATTGGCCAAGACTGAACCGCCGCACAGACAGCGAATGCGGCAAGGACGCCCAGGTTGGTAACGACGAAAAGTTTCCAGCCAATCAACCCTAGACTGACGTGGATAAGCACATACCATACGGACTGCATGTTCGCGATGTACCCTCATATTAAACACAGTGAAGAATCAAAGCCGGCCGCGTCTTCCAGTACTTGGGCGGCCCGAAACATTGTCACCTCGTCAAATGCCTTGCCTATGAGGTGGAGACCCAGCGGCAAGCCATCGTCCGATAATCCCGCTGGTACGGAAATGGCAGGAAGTCCCGATAGCGAGGCAGGCACGGTCAATACGTCGTTAAAATACATGGCAATGTGGTCGTCAGATTTCTCACCGATTGCAAACGCTGGACCCGGTGTCGTTGGTGTCAAAATCAAGTCACAACTCTCATAAACGGTTTCAAAGTCACGGGCTATTAACGCCCGAACTTTTTGCGCCTTGAGGTAATAGGCATCGTAATAACCCGAGGAAAGCGCATAGGTCCCAATCAATATGCGCCGCCGCACCTCCGGGCCAAAGCCCCGGGCGCGGGTGTTTTCATATACTTCGATCAGATCCTTACCTTCTTCGCGGCGGCCATAGCGGACACCATCGTAACGGGCGAGGTTCGAAGAAGCTTCAGCCGGCGCTATAATATAATACGCTGGCAGGGCATACTTTGTGTGTGGCAAACTTATTTCGACAAGTTTGGCGCCAGCCTTCTCCAGCCAGTTCTTCCCATTATCCCAAAGAGTGCGAATTTCCCTGCTCATTCCATCGACGGCATACTCGGATGGGATGCCCACACGGAGACCTTTGACGCCTTCCGTCAGTGTAGACTGAAAGTCGGGCACCGCGACGTTGGCAGACGTTGAGTCCTTTGAATCAAAGCCTGCCATGCCGCGCAACAAAATGGCAGCATCACGAACTGTCCGCGCAAGGGGCCCCGCCTGATCGAGTGAGGAAGCAAACGCCACAACACCCCATCGGGAACATCGGCCATAAGTAGGTTTCATACCGACTATTCCACAAAAGGCGGCCGGCTGGCGGATTGATCCTCCGGTATCGGTGCCCACCGCACCGAGACACAAACGCCCTGCAACAGCAGTTGCTGAACCGCCGGACGATCCACCCGGAACCAGGGGTTGGGTGTCATCCTGTCGGTGCCAAGGGTTTTTTACGGTGCCGAAATAACTTGTCTCGTTTGAGGACCCCATTGCAAATTCGTCAAGGTTAGTCTTGCCCAACATAACCATCCCCGCGTTACGGAGATTTGTTGTGACCGTGCTTTCGTATGGTGGTACAAAACCCTCTAAAATTTGAGACGCCGCAGTCGTGGCGACGCCATCGGTGCAAAACAGGTCCTTAATGGCGAGCGGAATTCCGTCTAACGGGCCGATCGTCTTTCCGGCCGCACGGCGCGCATCGGAGGCGTTCGCGTCTTCCAGTGCACGCTGAGGTGTTTGGGTGATGAAAGCGTTCAATTCCCCAGCCGCCTCGATAGCGGAAACATGAACCTCAGCCAACTCCCGCGCCGAAATATCGCCCTTTTCAAGGGCCTGTTGTGCTTTCGCGATCGTCAGTTTGCGCAGGTCAATCATCATTCCAAAACCTTGGGCACAGCAAACATACCGTTTTGTGGATCAGGCGCGTTTGCGGTTATTTTCTCCGGAATAGCCCCGTCGGTGACCTCATCCGCGCGCCAGCGCAACTTCATGTCCGTGACTGATGCCATCGGCGCAACGCCCGCAGTCTCCACCTCATTAAGCTGTTCTATCCATCCGAGAATATTGGAAAGCTCGTCTGCAAGCGTATCGAGTTCGGACTCTGGCACTTTAATTCGCGCCAGACTGGCAACACGTAAAACAGTTTTTCTGTCCACTGTCATGTCGTTAAGGCCTCCCGAGAACGCGGCGGAAACTATCATCCGACCATGGTATCAGCAAGAAAGCTTCACGGACGGACCGGTCTTCGCTATTAACAGGCTTGTGGCAATAAAAAACATCAACGAAATTCTGGAACTTCCGGCCAACAGTGCGATCCTGCTTGGGGTAGACCTCGGAACCAAAACAATAGGTCTGTCAATCTCCGACGATAGAAGGGTTATAGCCTCGCCGCTCACCACCATACGCCGCAAAAAGTTCATGATTGATGCCGACGCACTGCTTGCCGTTGCGGCGAAGTACGACGCCGGTGGCATGGTTCTTGGCCTACCTGTCAACATGGACGGTAGCGAAGGGTCACGCTGTCAATCCACCCGTCAGTTCGCGAGGAGCCTCGCGGAAAAAACGGACCTGCCAATAGTATTTTGGGACGAACGTTTATCAACACAGGCAATGGAAAAACACCTCATCGCTCAGGATGTCAGCCGCAGAAAACGCGAGAGGGTTATCGACAAAATGGCCGCCCAGTTCATTCTACAGGGTGCTCTGGATTTCCTGCAAAACCAAGCACCTTGATTCGCCGTGCTTGTCGTTCTCGGTACCATCGCACCAATTTTTCTGATCATTGTTACTGGCTTCGGCCTGCGTCGAATTGACCCCTTCGGAGCCACGACCTGGGCGCCCCTGGAGCGCATCACATACTATGTCCTCTTCCCCTCACTCCTTTTCGCAAGCCTGTCGGCGGCTGACCTTTCCACTCTGCCCGTCGGCAAGATGGCGGCCGGTGTAATTGGAGCACCGGTCGTCATTACACTGACATTACTTCTCATCCGCAGACAAATAGGCATCGAGGGTGCCCCTTTCACCTCAGTAGTCCAAGGGGCCACGCGCTTCAACACCTACATTGGTGTCCCGCTGGTTACGGCGTTCTTCGGCAGTGAAACAATGGCACTTAGCGCGCTGTTTATCGGCTTTATGGTACCGTTCATCAATATCGTCTCGGTTTGGGTTCTTGGCCGTTATGGAGACGGCAGTTCCATCAAAGGCAACACCGCCAGCGAGCTGATCCGCAATCCGCTTATTCTCTCGTGCCTCGCCGGAATTTTGGTCAATCTTTCGGGTCTTGGGCTGGCGACACCACTCGACGCGTTGTTCACCTTGTTAGGAAGTGCAGCACCTCCAATCGGCCTGCTATGCGCCGGAGCCGGGCTCGATCTGGCTGCCGCGCGGACAGGACGAACATGGGTGTTGGTGTCAACGAGCCTCAAACTCCTCGCAATGCCGGGTATAGCTTTGCTACTTGCACTGGCGATCGGTCTTGACGAATTATCTACTAAAGTCCTGGTCCTTTTTCATGCCCTGCCTACCGCACCATCGGCATACATACTTGCTCGCCAGTTGGGTGGCGACGCTCGCCTAATGGCGGGTATTTTAACTACACAGACCGCGCTCGCCGCTGTTACGCTGCCCTTATGGATTGCGTTACTTACCAAATAAATCAAATCGCTCCCATTGTCGAAGCCATCAATTACAATGACGCTGGGACCGTTGCTGTCTCTATCTGGGCAAATGGATGACGGCTATGGTGCCTAAGGACGATGGCGTCTTGTGCCATCCGAGCGGCTTAAATGAGATAATGACGAACAGGTGATAGCTGCCAATTGCAGAATTTTACCCAATGAGGTCTAATCATTTGATGCAATTCGGCATAAACATCGCGCCCGCGGCAGATTCGTGGAAAATTGTAAAACGGGCAGAAGAACTGGGCTTCAGGTATGCGTGGTTCATCGATTCCCAGCTTATCAACGCCGACCTTTTTGTATCCATGGCGGCGGCGGCCATGAAGACCGACCGCATCCACCTAGGTACCGGGGTTCTGATCCCAACCAACCGGCTGGCTCCGGTCGCGGCCAGCGCCCTTGCGAGCCTTAACTCGCTGGCGCCAGGACGGATTGACATGGGTTACGGGACAGGATTCACCGGGCGGCGTACCATGGGCCTCGGGCCAATCAAACTCTCAACGATGTTCGATTACATAGACGTGGTCGAAAAATTGCTGGCAGGCGAAACAGTGGACGCCTTCATCGAAGGGGAAATGCACCCGATCCGTTTCATGAACCCCGAGCTGGGACTGATCAACATCAAGGACCCGATCCCGGTTCATGTCTCGGCGCTCGGCCCGCGCGGTCGGCGCATGCTCGCGAAACGCGGCTACCGGTGGACTAATACCGTAGGGCGCCTTGACCGGGCGCAGGATGCCATTGACGACATGAAGGGCGCGTGGATGGAAGCCGGACGCAATGTGGCCGAACTTGAGGCCACTGCGGTCAGTGGCGGCGCCGTGTTGAAATCTGCCGATGACTGGGACGCGGAATATGTCCAGGCCCAAGCAGGGCCGCAATCGGCGATCATCCTGCACAACCTAGCGGAAGAAGCCCAATTCGGCTCAATTGGTCAAAATCCACCTTCCGAGCTTGAATCACTCGTCACCGAATACCTAAAGATCTACGAGGAATACGCGCCCGCCAACGCGCGCTATCTGTCCAATCACAAAAATCACCTGATGGTGGTACGGCCCGAGGAACGTCACCTGATTAGTGGAGCCTTGATCCGCAACACCACCGTTTCCGGCACGCGGGACTCTATCCGCGATCAGATACGCGCGCTCAAAGGTATGGGTTATACCCAGTTCAGTGTGCACATTCGCGCAGTCTTGCCAGAAATGATAGAAGACTGGGCCGACGTGATAGAGGGAGTTTAACGGACCCATGTCAAGCAAACTGCGGCCCACCCTAGCGGATCCCGAGCTGCCCCTTGATGTACAGGTGGAGATGGAGAAGCTAAACAAAAATGCAGCGCCCCTCAATATCTGGCTGCGCACCCAAGCTAACGCTCCCATGCACCCCCCGTGGCACCGTCCAGACCAACCACCATCCACCCGGCCTGGAAGGGCAAAACCGGCAATCTGGAAATGGGCGGAATTCGAACCCTATCTGCATAGAATTGCCGCCATCGCACCACTCGAGTTCACCGAGCGCCAACAGTTCCTGCTGATGAACCCGGGGTTCGGCGGTGCGCTTAAAGTGACCAATTCGATCCGTGTCGCGGTGTCGATATATAAGCCCGGTGACAATGCCGAGACCCACCGCCACACCCCGAATGCAAGCCGCACAATACTGTCTGACGGCGGCGGATATACTACCGTAGAAGGCGAACGCTGCAATGCCTATCGGGGCGACCTGATCCTAACCCCTAACGGCACCTGGCACGGCCACGGCAACGACTCCGCAGACCCAGTAATCTGGATCGATGTTTTGGACTGGCCGTTGATGGAATATCTCGACGCAATCTGGATCGACCGCGACTTTGACGGTGTCGGCGGCAATACCGCTCACCTGAAAGAGGAGCTTTCCGGCAAACTCTATGGCGCAGGTGGAATTGTTCCCCGATCACCCAATCTGCCACGGGGCAGCGGAGTCGGCGGTTCTCCGATGTTCCATTACAGCGGTACCAATATCCGGGAATCGCTAAACAATCTGCGGGATATCGATGGGACAGCATGTGATGCGATAACGGTCGATTTCACCAACCCGCAAACCGGCCGCGCCGTATTTACTACGCTCGGCTACGCGGCAACCCTTTTGAAACCAGGACAGGAAACGGAAGAAAGCCGGTCAACGGCCGGGACATTTTTTACCGTCATCGAGGGGAAAGGCTATACCGAAGTCGGCAATGAGAAACTGGAATGGGGAAAGAATGATCTGTTTGTGATCCCGAACCACGATTGGCATCGTCACGTCAATACAAGTGCTGCCGATGACGCTATTCTATACGCAATTAGCGATCGGCCATTACTCGAAAAGATCGGCCATTACCGACGCCAGTGGCGTGATGAAAATGGCACGGTTGTCGACCTCTAGTGAAATTTTAAGGAAAGTAACGCCGGAATGTTTTTTGAACCAGACAAGAACGATCACGGCCTGCCCTATAACCCCATCAAAGCCTGCGTGGTCCCGCGTCCGGTTGGGTGGATCACGACCATTAACGGTAACGGCCTTGTGAACGCCGCTCCATTCAGCTTCTTTAATGCACTGAGCTACGACCCACCCTTTTGCCTTTTTTCAGCCGGCGCACACGTTGACGACGAAGAAGACAAAGACACTATCTCCAACGTCAAGGCCAATGGTGAGTTCGTATACAACATGGCTATCTGGGACCAACGCGAACAAATGAATGAAACCGGATTTATCATTGACCGCGGCGTCAACGAGCTTTCAGAAACGAACCTCGAAGGAATGCCATCCAGGCTTGTCGCGCCGCCTCGAATAAAAGGATCACCTGTTCATTTTGAATGCACACTCCATGAGATCGTAATACTCCCAGGCAACAGCAAAGTAGCAACGCACAACGTTGTATTCGGGCGTGTGGTCGGCGTACACATTGCAGATGAAGCAATTACCGAGGATGGTATCTTCGACGTAGCCAGCCTCCGACCAATTTCTCGCCTAGGCTATAAAGACTACGCTTGGACTGATCATAATGTAACTTTCCAAATGGAGAAACGTACGCCAGAAGAACTGGTTGGCCGGCCCCAACAGGCTGCAGAATAGCTGGCCGCCGATGAAAGAATCCCTGGAAGGTGTTCGGGTACTGGACCTTAGTCGGATTCTGGCAGGGCCGGTGTGCACACAGTTACTGGGTGACTACGGCGCGGACATCATCAAAATAGAGAAACCAGGGGCCGGGGACGATACCAGAACATGGGGGCCTCCCTTTCTCAAGGATGCTGAAGGGAATGATACCGACGAAAGTGCTTTCTATCTATGCGCCAACCGCAACAAAAGATCAGTCGCAATAGATATTTCAACAGAAACGGGTCAACAACTTATCCGGCAGCTGCTTGCCAAATGTGATGTCCTCATCGAAAACTTTCGGGTTGGCGCACTATCCCGTTACGGTCTGGCGTATGAAGATCTCAAAGAGGAGTTTCCACGACTAATATACTGCTCCATTACAGGTTTTGGTCAGACGGGTCCCTATCGCGACCGAGCCGGTTACGATTTTCTGGCACAGGGTATGGGTGGAATTATGTCAGTCACCGGAGAACCTGAGGGGATGCCGATGAAGGTGGGAATCGGAATTGCCGACGTGATGACAGGCATGCATGCAGCTACGAGTGTGCTTGCGGCTCTGCGACACCGCGATGCAACGGACGACGGGCAGCACATCGATTTATCCCTCTTTGAAACACAGATCTCGTGGCTCTATTATCATGCAGTTGAATACCTGAACACAGGCCAGAACCCAAGCCGGCTGGGCAATGCCCATGCCAATGTTGTCCCCTATGAGGTTTTCGAAACCAGCGATGGACACGTTATTCTTGCTGCAGGTAATGACGAGCAATTCAGGCGGTTCTGTGAAGTAGCAGGTTTGCTGGAAATTGCCGCCAGCCCCGAGTATCTCACCAACCCCCTACGCATTCGGAATCGCGAAAAACTGATTCCAGAAATCCGTGAAACCTTTCGCACCAGATCCACAGACGACTGGGTTTTGGGGTTGGAAAAGGCGGGTGTCCCATGCGGACCTATCAACACGTTAAGCCGCGTATTTGACGATCCGCACGTAAAGGCCCGCCAGATGGCCATCGAAATGCCCCACGGAAAAACAAACAAGGTAAATCTGGTTGCTGCACCAGCAAAAATGTCCCAAACACCTGCCTCGTATAGGCGCCCGCCGCCAGTACGAGGCGAGCACACCGTAGAGGTCTTCAGGGATTTACTCGGGCTAAACCCTGAGGAGATTGCGGAGTTGCATCGTCAGGATATCGCGGAAAGTCAGTAAATTGGACCGAATCGGGGCGGCTGACTCTGTCTTGCCGCACGGCTCGCGTCACCGTATAAACGGGCTTTAATGGCTCAGACTGCAACCGTCACAGACCTGCACCCACCAGTGCGCAATATTCTGGGGATGGAAGGGGTCCCAAAAAGTCAGATTGAGATGCTCCTCGATCTCTCTGAATCCTATATCGAACAGAACCGTCAGGATAATAAGAAAAGTTCGATTCTTCGCGGCCGCACCCTGATTAACGTGTTTTTCGAGAATTCTACTCGCACCAGGACCTCTTTTGAACTCGCCGGCAAACGCCTCGGGGCTGACGTAATCAATATGTCGGTCAGTGCCAGCGCGATAAAAAAAGGCGAAACCCTAATAGATACGGCGATGACGCTTAATGCCATGCATCCCGATGTTTTGACGGTCAGGCACGGCGACTCCGGCGCGGTGCAACTCCTCAGTGAAAAGGTAACGTGCTCGGTATTGAATGCGGGTGACGGAAGCCATGAACATCCGACGCAGGCACTCTTGGATGCGCTAACCATTCGCCGACGTAAAAACACACTCGAGGGGCTCGTAGTGGCGATCTGTGGCGACATACTGCATTCGCGCGTCGCCCGCTCCAACATTTACCTTCTGAACACGATGGGCGCAAAGATAAGACTCGTCGCTCCAAAAACTTTGTTGCCAGCGTCAATCGAACAATTTGGCGTCGAAGTGCATCACAATATGGTCGACGGCATCCAGGACGTCGATATTATCATGATGTTGCGGCTACAGACCGAACGTATGCAAGGCTCTTACGTCCCGTCAACTCGAGAATATTTCCGTTTTTTCGGGCTTGATCGTGCAAAGCTCGCATTCGCGAAGTCAGATGCCTTGATTATGCACCCAGGTCCCATGAATAGAGGAATAGAAATAGATTCCGAACTAGCCGACGATATTAATCGAAGTGTAATCCACGAGCAGGTTGAAATGGGCGTCGCCGTTCGCATGGCTTGTCTGGATTTCGTAACCAGGGATTTATCTCGAAATATTGACGGCAACACACCGTGAATTCGTTGTCAGGGGGCTGTTCCGCCTACGTGAACGCGCGGCTTCTGGATCCAGCAACCGGATTGGACCAAACAGGTGCCATACTGGTGGAAGGCAACAAGATACTTGATTCCGGCCAGGGACTTTTTGCCGATGGTGTGCCGGATAATGTTCGAACATTTGATTGTAACGGCTATTGCCTTGCGCCTGGACTGATCGACATGCGGGTACACCTTCCGGAACCGGGCGGCGAACACAAGGAAAGCTTCGAAACCGCCAGTGCGGCGGCGGCGGCCGGTGGCGTCACTTCACTGATTTGTCTTCCCGATACCGATCCGTCGATTGACAATGTAGCTATGCTGGAATACTTCGCCCGCCGCGCACGCGAAACGAATATTGTGAAAATTTATACTTATGGCGCGATCACTCGAGGAAGAGAGGGTGGTGAGCTCACGGAATTTGGAATTCTGTCGGAGGCGGGAGCGCTCGCATTTACTGATGGAGACCGCGCAATAGAGGACGCTTTGGTTATGCGGCGCGCGCTTTCATACGCCGCCACCTTCGGGCTGCTGGTCGTTCAACATCCCGAAGAGCCCAGGCTATCAGCAAACGGACAAATGAATGAGGGAGAGGTATCAACCCGCCTTGGTCTGGCCGGAATTCCTGCGGCGGCCGAGGCAATAATGCTTGAACGTGACCTTCGGTTGGTTGAGTTGACGGGCGCCCGGTATCACGCTGCCAAACTATCCACAGGGGCAGCAGTGGACATCATTCGTTCAGCAAAATCCCGCGGCCTGATGGTAACCTGCGATACGGCACCTCAATATTTCACACTCAACGAAACCGGAGTCATGGATTACAGGACCTTTGCAAAGGTATCGCCGCCATTGCGCTCAGAGCCTGACCGCCTTGCGATAATTGAGGGTATAGCAGATGGCACCATCGATGTGATCGCCTCGGACCATCAACCCCAGGACCAGGACGCCAAGCGGCTGCCATTTCTTCAGGCGGAATCGGGTATTGTTGGTCTGGAAACACTTTTGCCGCTGGTGCTTGCGCTTCACCATGGCCGTGACGTCGAATTAATTGACCTTTTGAGAACAATGACAGTTACACCGGCCAAATTGCTGGGCATGAAGGAAGGTCGGCTTGGTGCCGGTCTGCCTGCAGACTTTGTCATATTTGACCCAGACCGCAATTGGAAGGTTGAAGCCGCCAGGCTAAAAAGTAAATCTAAAAATACCCCTTTCGATGGATCTTCCTTAAAAGGCATGGCTGTGTGCACTATTGTCGGTGGGCGGCATGTCCATTCCCTGATGGACTAGAGAATGATTGATCCGATTAGCTGGGCCTATAGCTGGCCTTATGTTGCTGCCGCTGCCCTTTGTGGTTACCTGCTGGGCTCTATTCCGTTTGGATTGATCCTGACGCGGGTATTTGGGGCGGGTGATATCCGATTGATTGGCTCCGGCAACATAGGCGCAACCAACGTTTTGCGCACTGGCAACAAAACTGCGGCGATAGCCACACTAATACTCGACGTTGCGAAAGGCGCAGCAACTGTCCTTATCGCCCAGCATTATGGACCGGACATCGCGATTGTTGCGGCCGCGGGCGCGTTACTGGGACATCAATTTCCCGCATGGCTCGGATTCCGAGGAGGCAAGGGTGTTGCTACTGCATTCGGAATACTTTTGGCATTGTCCTTGCCTGTGGGTGTTCTAGCCTGCGCAACGTGGTTGCTCACGGCATTCATGTTTCGGTATTCCTCTTTATCCGCCCTCTTCGCGCTGGCGGCCACACCCGTGTTCATGTGGTGGCTGGCAAATCCGCAACAGACTGAATTTTCGATTGCGATGGCGATTCTAGTTTGGATACGCCATTGGCAGAATATCTGTCGCCTCCGCAAGGGTACGGAGCCAAAATTATCTTTTTCTCGCGAAGATTGATGGGAATGCGGTCAAATCAAAATTTTATATGGACCATGATCTGCACCGCAAACAATTTAAATTTTTGTAATTACCCTAACTTCGAGGAATTTTAACCTGCTCAACTGGCCTAGAGCAATCTATAGTCGAAATACCGGAACTATTGGTGTTTCAAGGTAAAAAAAAGTGTTTTTCGCTGTGTTAAATTACATGACCACTCGCTGATAGATGTTGACGAACAGGTTCCTTGGTGCCACATGTCTGCCGCCAACGCTTGCAATTTTTAAGGGATTCAAGTTCGCAAGCGAACGGCAAACGCCCGGGAAACCGGATTTGTAAATAATTAGCCACCACTATTTTTATTCTGGTGGTGCCGATAGATAGAGTTAACGGTGACCATGGACGTAGTCGTCGTCGAATCGCCCGCAAAGGCAAAGACAATCAATAAATACCTAGGCGAGAATTATACCGTTCTCGCGAGCTATGGACACGTGCGCGACCTTCCATCAAAAGACGGTTCAGTGCAGCCGGACGAAGATTTTCGAATGATCTGGACGGTCGACACAAAGGCCGAAAAAAATTTAAATGCTATCGAAAAAGCGATCAGGAAGGCGAACCATTTGTACCTCGCAACCGATCCAGATAGGGAAGGCGAGGCCATTTCCTGGCATGTCCGTGAAATTCTGAACGAGCGGAAAGCGCTTGAAGGCGTTGATGTGAGGCGTGTTGTTTTTCATGAAGTCACAAAGAGGGCAATCATCGAGGCGATTAATAATCCTCGAGAGCTAAACCAAGAACTGATTGACGCATATCTGGCCCGACGTGCGTTGGATTATCTCGTAGGCTTCCGCCTTTCACCAATCCTTTGGCGGAAGCTACCGGGGTCTCGATCAGCGGGACGCGTCCAATCTGTTGCACTCCGTCTCATCTGTGAACGCGAGGCCGAAATCGAGATTTTTAGGCCACAGGAATACTGGACCGTGGGGGCTACTTTTGCCAAATTTGACGGAACTCTTATTCCCGCGCGGCTAACGCACCTTAAGGGCAAGAAGCTCGACCGATACGATATTGCGAATGAAGATGCCGCCAAGGCCGCAACCTCGGAAATACAACGACACGAGTTTACCGTAAGATCGGTCGAACGGAAAACCGTAAACAGAAGCCCCGCCCCGCCCTTCACGACATCTACGTTGCAACAAGAGGCATCGCGCAAGCTCCGATTCGGAACAACGCGCACAATGCAGAGTGCCCAAAAGCTTTATGAGGGAGTGGATATTGGCGGGGAAACCGTTGGACTGATTACTTACATGCGAACCGACAGCGTTAACATGGCGCAAGAAGCGATTGTGGCCGTTCGGGCGACTATTGGTCAGGAATACGGACACAACTATTTGCCGGACAAACCTAAAAGCTATCGAAATAAGGCAAAGAACGCCCAGGAGGCGCACGAGGCCATCCGCCCAACGGATTTTTCTCTAAAACCCAATAAGTTGCAAGCGCGTTTCAGCGGCGACGAGCGGAAGCTATATGAACTTATCTGGAAACGAGCTGTGGCAAGCCAAATGAAAAACGCCGTGACGGAGCAGATTGCGGTGGATATTGCATCCCAGGATGGCGGAACAGTTCTTAGAGCAAATGGCTCCATCGTGAAGTTCGACGGATTCCTGAGGCTATACCAGGAAGGGCAGGACGAGCGTGCAGGGACCACCAATGGTGAGGATACCGAGGGGAGGGACAAGGATCGCACCCTGCCCCCGATGTCTGAAGGTGAAAGCGTAAACCGTAAAGATGTGACACCAGAACAACATTTCACGAAGCCGCCGCCCCGCTACACCGAGGCAAGCATTGTGGGCAAGATGGAAAGCCTGGGCATTGGAAGACCCTCCACCTATGCCTCAACCCTTCAGGTCCTTCAGGACCGAAACTACGTGACGCTTGAACAGCGACGCTTTGCGCCCCATGACAGGGGCAGAATGGTTACTGCCTTCCTTTCGGAGTTTTTCAAACGTTATGTTGAATACAGCTTTACCGCTGACCTTGAAGACCGTCTAGACGACGTTTCAAACGGTGAGATGAACTGGCAGACTCTACTCAAGGACTTTTGGAAAGCCTTTTCGACTTCCCTTGAGGAAAGCAAGGAACTCCGAATCACTGACGTAATCAACAAACTGGATGCCGAACTCGGCCCGCATTTCTTTCCAACACAGGACGACGGCAGAGACCCACGCAAGTGTGCAATGTGCGCGGATGGGCGCCTCGGCCTCAAATTGGGACGAAATGGTGGCTTTATTGGTTGCTCTAATTATCCAGACTGCAGCTACACAACGACGCTAAAGGTCATGGGGAATAGCGACGAAGACGAGCTTTTTACCGGTCCGACGGAACTCGGGACCGATCCCGAGACTGACCTCCCGGTCACGATGCGCAAAGGCCCTTATGGCATATATGTCCAACTGGGTGAAACGGTAAAGGGTTCCAAAGCAAAACCGAAACGTCAGTCACTTTTGGCGGGCATGGCACCATCAGATGTCGATTTTAAAACTGCGCTCGAGCTGCTTTCTTTACCGCGCGCCGTGGGCTTGCACCCGGAAAGCGGGGAAATGATTCTCGCTGGTGTGGGACGGTTTGGTCCCTATCTCAAAGTAAGTGAAAAATATTTGAAACTCAGTACCGATGACGACGTACTTACCATGGGCCTCAACCGGGCGGTAACGATCATCGCCGAAGCGCCAGCCCAACGCGGTGGCTCAAAAGCATCAGGGAAAAAACTCGGGGACCACCCGGAGGATGGCAAACCAGTGGAATTAAGGGACGGCCGTTACGGACCCTATGTCAAGCATGGAAAGATCAATGCCTCCATACCCAAAAATGTGGAACCGGACACACTAACCCTTGACCGTGCACTGGAACTAATCGCGGTCCGTCTCGAGAAACTAATCGAGAAAAAGGGAGCAAAATCTCCGAAAAAAAAGAAAATCGCAAAAAATAAAATAAACAAAAAAATTCAATCTAAACCTGCGTCGAAGACGTGACCAAGGTCACGGCAATCGCTAGTTAATGGCGAAACGCCAGGAAACGGAATTTCCGACAAAACGGCAGATTCTGGAATTCATCCAGAAAAGCCAAGGGTCTGTTGGCAAACGCGAGATTGCCCGGGCATTCAAAATCCGAGGGAACGACCGGACACGCCTCAATGACATTCTGCGGGATCTGCGGGCAAGTGGTGATCTGGCTCGAGGTCGCGGACGACGTTTCGATAATCCAGGCACACTCCGAAAAGTGGCAGTTATCGAAATTACTGGCCTGGACAAGGACGGAGATCCCCTCGCCCGCCCCGCCAATTGGGATGAGAATGCACCGCCCCCAACCATCTACCTGCAACCAAATAATACTGGCGTCGCGCCCAGAATTGGCGACAGGGTTCTCGCTAGGATTTCTCCGGCCGACGACGGGACATATAGTGCAAGGACAATTAAGCAGCTGGACTCCTCCACTAATAACGTTCTTGGCGTGTTCAAAGTAGTCGGTGAAAGCGGACGGATAATCCCGACCAATCGCCGCATACGATCTGAATTCTCGGTTCAGGCTGGTAGCGAGCGCGGCGCCACCCCGGGCGACATTGTCGAGGCCCAAACACTGGGCAGCCGCAAATACGGACTGCGAGAAGCTCGTATTGTTGACGTAGTCGCATCGGGAAGCGAGCCGCGAGCCCCTTCCCTGATCGCAATACATACTCATGGTATTCCGACAAAATTTTCGCCCAGATCAATTGCGGATGCTGGTGCCGCACGATCCATATCATTAGAAGGTCGGACCGACTTGCGCGGGATTTCACTAATCACAATTGACGGCGAAGACGCCCGTGATTTCGACGACGCCGTCTGGGCAGAACCGGACACAGATCCTAGAAATATAGCCGGCTGGCACCTTGTGGTCGCCATCGCGGACGTTGCTTACTACGTTAAACCCGACTCACCATTGGACAAGGATGCCTATGAGCGGGGCAATTCGGTATATTTCCCGGACCAGGTTGTGCCTATGTTACCGGAGGCTTTATCGAGCGGTATGTGCTCGCTTTTACCAGGTGAGGACCGTGGGTGCCTAGCGGTCCACATGTGGATCGACGCATCAGGAATTCTGGTCCGACATGAGTTTCTAAGGGGCATCATGCGATCCGCTGCCCGCCTTACCTATGAAGAGGTTCAAAGAGCAAAAGATAACCACCCAGACGAAGAAACCACTCTTCCTAGCCATGGGATCATCGAAAATTTATATGGTGCGTTCGAGGCACTTAAAAAAGCCCGTATGCAGCGCGGTACGATGGATTTCGAAATACCCGAGCGCCGTATACATATAGATCAAGGTGGTGATGTGTCAGGCGTCGATTCGATCCCAAGACTGGACAGTCACCGCCTAATTGAGGAATTCATGATTAACGCAAACGTGGCGGCGGCAGAAACACTTGAAGGTAGGGGTGCACCGTGCATGTTCCGGATCCATGACAGACCGTCCCTAGAAAAGGTGGAAAGCCTGCGCGAAACATTAACCTCTCTGGGGATAAAACTTGCACGGGGCCAGGTTATAAAGCCGCACGTGTTTCAAAATATCCTGAGAAAATTTAAAAACACTCCACAGTACTATCTGGTTGGCACGGCCGTACTCAGAACACAGTCCCAAGCAACATACGGACCAGACAATATCGGTCATTTCGGTCTTTCCCTTCGCCGTTATGCGCACTTCACGTCGCCTATCAGGCGTTATTCAGATTTACTTGTTCATCGTGCATTGATCGGTGCGCTTAGCCTTGGAAATGACGGACTTCAAACACAAACTGGAGAGCGTTTTTATGAAATTGCAAAACATGTTTCTTTTACTGAACGTCGTGCTGTTGACGCAGAACGAGACGCAGCGGATCGTTTCACAGCTAAATATTTAGCCAACGAGGTCGGTGCTGAATTTGCAGGCCGGATCAACAGCGTCCATCGTGTGGGTGTTTTCGTAACCCTAGAGGAAAGCCGGGCAGATGGACTTGTTCCAATGTCTTTACTTGGCGCTGACCGTTTTGAATTCAACCCCCGGAAACAACAGATTGAAGGACAAGCCACCGGTAAAGTATACAAAATGGGGAACACTATCCGGGTCCGATTGGAAGAGGCCAATACCCACACTGGCTCATTAGCTTTTTCTGTCGTTGGGCAAGAACGTAATAGTCGTCATGGCGGTGAAAAGCCGAACAGGGTGAAGGGCAACACCCACGTCACTAAACACCGGCGGCGGCGGGCAAAGAACCGGCCAAAGACATAAATATCCCGGACGACGTAACTCCCTGCACCGCAGCAAGGCGTTCGATCGCCAACAAATGGCGATGCCTAATCTTGCCAAATCCTCTCCGCAAGACGTCACTTGACACAGAAATGTCAGCCCGTAAGTTTCTGGCGAAATTTTTGATTGGGGACCCGCGGAGAAACCTAATGGCAAAAGCAAACACGATCGTTGTCAAACTGCTTAGCACGGCTGATACGGGATACTTCTATGTAGCAAAAAAGAACCCTCGCACCCAGACCGAAAAGCTGGAATTTCGAAAATATGATCCCGTCGCTCGCAAACACGTGATGTTCAAGGAATCCAAAATTAAATAGTTAAGAATACTGTTTAAAACAAAGCGCCGCGAAAACGGCGTTTTTATACAAAAATACCGTCGTCCAGAGTTTCCCATGCGCGGGCCATTGCCCTAAAAGAATAATCAACCAATTCTTATACTTTGTTTCCATCACAGCATTGCAGAAATACTGAAAGTCCAGAATGCGTATTGGAATAGATATTGGCGGTCCAAAATCGAGGCTATCGCCCTAGAGGGTGCGGATACTGTGATCGCCCGAGAAAGAGCAGCAACGCCCAAAAATGACTATTATGCGACTGTTGCAACTGTTATCTCGCTTATCAAGTTCATCGAAAAGGCTGTGGGTAAATCGGGAAGTATCGGGGTGGGCATACCTGGGACCATCTCAATCAATACCGGGAACATCAAAATTCTAATTCGACCTGTCTGATTGGCAAACCGTTTGACAAGGATCTGAAGACCAAGCTCAAACGTCCTGTTCGGACGGCAAATGATGCTGATTGTTTTACTCTTTCAGATGCAGAGGATGGTTCAGCTGCGGGATATGCTTCGGTGTTCGGCGTAATATTAGGGACGGGATTGGCGGGGGTGTAGTGTTTGACGGTTCCCTGATTGCGGGCCCTAACGGTATTTCTGGGGAATGGGGACATAATCGCCTGCCAATTGCGGGTTCCCTGAATGAACCGCGTTGTTACTGTGGAAAAACCGGTTGCATAGAGACTTTTCTGTCTGGACCTGGCTTAAGCAGGGCCCACATGGAACGGACAGGCGAACAGTTAAATGCACTACAAATCGGGGTCAAAGCAGAGACCGGAGACCCGGAAGCTATTGTCCTCGGCGGAGGGTCATCCAACCTCAACCGACTATATGAAAACGTCCCAAAAAAATTAGCTACTTATGTGTTTTCGGACACAGTTGAAACTATACTCCTCCCTCCAAAACATCGTGATTCCAGCGGGGTCAGGGGTGCCGCGCGCCTTTGGCCCGCAAACATCTAGAGTCGGGCATTAGTAATTTTTGTGATTTACAGGAATTTGTTAGGGTCTCGCGTTTCGTGACCCCGCAATTCGCAATAGAAGCCACGCAAACTATGATTTGCGGCATGGCAAACGCAATTGCAACCGAACCAAGGCCAACACCATCCGTTACTCAGTAAAACGAAGCAAAACTTAGATTACCGATCCACCTAATTCCCGGTCGTCCAACCTAGCTTTCAGGCACATTTTTTGGTGGTATTGCCAGTTGGATTGACAGCTCCTTGAGGTGTTGATCGTCGACCGTAAGGGGTGCATTCATCATAAGGTCTTCCGCTTGCTGGTTCATCGGAAACAGGATCACCTCCCTTATATTTGGCTCGTCGGCTAGCAGCATTACGATGCGATCAATTCCGGGGGCTGATCCTCCATGAGGAGGTGCACCATATTTAAGTGCATTCAGCATGCCAGCAAATTCCTTTTCGACCTCTTCCTGAGAATAACCAGCTATTTCAAAAGCTTTGTACATGATGTCAGGACGGTGATTTCTGATTGCGCCACTGGACAATTCAATGCCGTTACACACGATATCGTATTGGTAAGCCAATATGGTCAGTGGGTCTTTCTCCTCGAGCGCGGCTAGTTCGCCCTGTGGCATGGAAAATGGGTTATGGCTGAAGACGATACTGCCGCTCGATTCGTCAATTTCATACATTGGATAATCCACGATCCAGCAAAACTCGAACCTATCTGCATCAATCAGTTCGAGTTGCTCGCCTAACCGGGTTCTCGCCTGTCCCGCAAATGCGACAAAATCTTTCGGTACGCCTGCAACGAAGAAAACTGCATCACCATCCTTAAGACCCAAGTCGGACCGCAGTTTTTCTGTTCGTTCCTCACCAATATTCTTGGCAACAGGGCCAGCACCCTTACCCTCGCGAAAGAAAATATAACCGAGGCCGGGCTGACCCTCTTTTTGAGCCCAGGAATTCATTCGATCACAGAATGCGCGCGAGCCACCGCCGGGCGCAGGAATAGACCAGACCTCAACGTTTTCGTTTTCTTCGATCATTTTAGAAAAAATTTTGAACCCGGAATGGCGAAAAATGTCGGTTGTATTGCTCATCTGAATAGGGTTGCGCAAATCAGGTTTGTCATTTCCGTATCTCTGCATTGCATCCGCATAGGTTATGCGGGGGAACGGATATGATGACACGCTCCGCCCATCCGAAAATTCCTGAAACACGCCATGAAGAACTGGTTCAATGGCGGCGAATACGTCATCTTGGGTAACAAACGACATCTCGAAATCAAGCTGATAGAACTCACCGGGTGACCTGTCGGCGCGCGCGTCTTCGTCCCGGAAACACGGCGCTATTTGGAAATATCGATCAAAGCCGGCCACCATTATCAGCTGTTTGAACTGCTGCGGCGCCTGAGGCAATGCATAGAATTTACCGGGATGCAGGCGGCTTGGAACGAGAAAATCACGAGCACCTTCGGGCGAGGCAGACGTCAAAATTGGGGTCTGAAATTCTACGAAACCCTGATTAATCATCCGCTGACGAATGCTGGATATAATGGAACTTCGGAGAAGTAGATTCCGGTGCATTCTATCTCTTCGAAGATCAAGGAACCGGTAACGCAATCTTACTTCCTCACCATAGTCACGCTCGCTATTCACCTCCAGCGGTAGTGACTCAGTGGTCCCCAGGATATCGCAGGAAGCAATCCGCAACTCCACATTCCCAGTAGGTAGTTCTAAATTTTTAGTATCCCCGTGCCGCTCCTCTATGCGACCCGTTACGCTTATGACGGTTTCGAGACGAAGTGTTTCTATTTGTGAGAAAATTTTCGAATCACATTCAATTACGCACTGGGTCAAACCAAAATTATCACGCAAATCAACAAATAATAAATTGCCGTGATCACGTTTCCGGTGAACCCAGCCTGAGAGTTTGACCTCACTCCCAGAGTGTTCGGTGCGTAATTCACCACAATTATGTGTGCGGTAAGCATGCATAGGATAGCCTTTGGTCGATTCGAAACTGTCTTTCAACGCCCTTCCGGGCGTGGGCCGCAGCGGTTTGTATAGCCTTCGCCGCCGCGCTTCAAGTTACATAGAATACCGTGTATTACATGGTTTATGTCGATTATTACCGAGACCGCATCTCTTGCAGCATTCTGCGAGCACGCCGCAACCCACCCCTACATTACGGTCGACACCGAGTTTATCAGGGAAAAAACTTACTGGCCCAAGCTCTGTCTTGTCCAGGTGGGTATTACTGACGATGCGGTAGCAATCGATGCATTGGATGCAGCCATAGAACTTACGCCACTATTCAAGTTACTCGCGAATCCCAATGTCCTAAAAGTGTTTCATGCTGCGCGCCAAGACATTGAAATTTTTGTTCATCTCTCCGGTGAAGTTCCGACCCCAGTATTCGACACACAAATTGCAGCGATGGTATGTGGATATGGTGATTCCGTTGGGTATGAACGTCTCGTTCGTGATATCGCCAAAAAATCAATTGATAAGGCGTTACGCTTTACTGATTGGTCTAAACGTCCGCTAGCAAAAAAGCAGATTGACTATGCGCTAGGGGACGTTACCCACCTTCGGCAAATTTATTCTCAACTGTCATCGCAGATCGAGCGTAACGGTCGGACCGAGTGGTTGTCCGAAGAAATGGATATCCTGACTAACAGCCGCACCTACCTGACCGACCCTCAGGATGTATGGAAGCGCTTAAAAACACGTAGCCAAAAGCCGGGATACCTCGCAAATATTCGCGCCCTCGCTGCTTGGCGTGAGGAGGTTGCCAAAGAACAGAACATACCGAGAAACAGGGTTTTGAAAGATGAATCAATAACTGAAATCGCTGCACACCTCCCAGAAACGCAGCAAGAACTCATGGAGCTTCGCGCAGTAAAAAGAGATCGCGTGGGAAATGAACGGGCCTTGGAACTCATAGAAATCCTCAACACAGTTCGATCAATGGACAAATCCCTATATCCGCGACCACTGGCTTCCGGCCCTGACACGTCGGAGAACGGTCCATCCACCGACTTACTGAAGGTTTTACTGAAGCTTAAATGTGATACCCACAAAGTTGCACAGAAGTTAATAGCCTCGTCTAAAGACATCGAAGCGATTGCGGCCGATGAAAGTGCCGACGTACCGGCCCTTCGCGGTTGGCGACGGAAAATCTTTGGAGAAGATGCCTTGCGTTTGAAACGGGGCGAGATTGCTCTGGCAGCCCAAGGTCCCAAGGTACAGATTGTCAGGATACATGAATAGGGTCGGCTGCACGCAAGCCATTGCTAACTTCCGTTTATTTTTGGAAAATTGTGAACGTGAGACGCAAGCAACGACCAAATGACACTCCCGCCGGCGGGCGGATGTTAATCAAGACGTAACTTTAGACAACCCAGCAAAATCTCTACACTCCACTCAACATTTCCTCAAATACTTCACGTGCCAGAGGAATGGTTACCGCTCGCCGCTTGGCAAGGGACGCATTATTAAGACGGCTAACCAACGTTCGGGCCGTCTCGAACGAACGCTCCATTCGGTTGATCAGATAAGTTAGGACATCAGCCCCGACATCCATTTTCTGGTCGGCAAACATTTTAATAATAACCGCAGTCATAAGCGTTTCGTCGGGAGGGTGTATACGGATGTTAGGAGCCGCCGAAAGCCTCGAAGTTAAGTCGGACAACCCCTTGACCCAGCGGACGGGCGGCGTGCGCGCTGTGACAAGCAAAAATCCACCCGCTGCAACAACAGCGTTAAAAAGATGAAAAAGTTCTTCGTCGTCGACCGCGCCCTCGGGATTGTCGACAAACACACACGGTTGCGGACTACCAATATCAGTATTCCGTCCAACAAATTCAACCGCACCTGCAGACTGACCCCAAACCCGACCAAGATGGGATTTTCCACAACCCGGCGGGCCCACAAGAACCAACGCCGGGCCTGGCCAATCCGGCCAACGGTCAATCCAATTGACCGCTTCCTCATTCGAAGGAGAGACGAGAAAATCTTCTCGACCGACCGCCATTCGATGACGTAAATCGAGTGCTAGCTGTGTCTTTTCTCCTGCCATCAGCGCTTCGCGACACCCTCGCCTTCTATCCCAGCCATTTGCTGGACCCAACAAACAATATAACTTCCACCTGAAAGGAGCGTCGTCGCAGCTGTTCCATATATTGCGATAACAACAACATCATTAATTTCAAAACTAAACGCTAACTCGGCCAAGACCAGAGCTACAAGGGCCATCTGAGCGGCGGTATTTAATTTGCTAACTATCAGTGGGCGCATCTTCACTTCTAGCCGGACCAGAAACAGCACTATGACGCCACCAACAATTATAAGATCTCGGAACACTACCAAGACAACAAGCCAGTTTGGCAGATCTTGTTGCAGGCCAAGCGTGATGTAAACGCTGACAAGCAGTACTTTGTCCGCCAACGGATCTAGTATTGCACCTAACTCAGTGGACTGGTTATTACGTTTGGCGAGATACCCATCCAGCGCATCGGATACTCCTAACGTCACGAAAAGTAAAAACGCTGGCATGTAGGCAAACTGAATGAGCAAGTAAATTGCTATCGGGACGCTCAACAGCCGACCGAATGTTATTAGGTTGGGCAGATTCACCGCTGAATACCTTCGTCTGGTTGCCTGTTTGCGGGTACAACCTTTGCTTCCTTAAGATCACGCAGGATCCAATTTTTGATCCCCCGTTTGATCTCTATGTCCCGCTGTTCGAGCGCTATTTTAAGTTGGCTAGGATCACCATAAAATAATAGTTTAACCAAGACTTTTCCCCGTGACACCGAAAGAATCTGATAATCCTTCAAGAACGCTATACGGCGCAATCGGGCCCTCATTTTCACCCATTCTCGAATGTGGGTCAGTGCAACCTCAGCAATCAAGGTGTTCAACCGATCAAATTGGATGAGGTTGGCACGTTTCCAGTTTTCTACTATCTGTCTAGAAAGATTGTTGGCCACCCGTGAAAGTGCACTGTTTATCACCTCATCCTCGGAAAAATCAAAACTTTGGAATGTGGTTGAATCACGACTCGCATTACCAAAATATTTAAGGACGGTTACAATTGATCTCTCGCCGGACCCAATGTTGTTGGTCAGCGATGCCAAAGCCACTACAACACCACTCGCACCATATCGTTCGGCAATATGCCTTAACTGACCGGCGTCACCAGCCAACGCCTTCGCGGCACTGATATCACGTATGTCTGAAAGATCACCTGCGGGTAAGCGCAACGGTCTTAATCCATCCATAACGGGCCCACTCCTCCACGCCGCAAACCAGGGATTAGGCTTGTCCCACAAGAGCGTTGCGCCCGCGCGTTTATAGACAGGCAGCAAAAGTAACGGTTTGGAGCGGGTTTCGGCAAAGTTCACTCCCCACTTTTTCAAAAAACGTCGAACTTCGGAGCGACTAAATTCAAAACGCAACTTCCCGAGATATCGGACCGTGGAACGCCTCTCTTCGTCAATTCCAAAACTCCGGATTAAAAAGTTTATTTCCGATCGTTGGATATTTGGTATCTGATCTCGCTGACTCTCTGGAACCAAACGATCCATCAAACCTACAAAAGCCCTCTTATGACCGTCGTTAATGGCTTTTTGACGAGCCTTCGCAGCCGTCTTAGCAGTTCGATCTACTGCGATATTGGTTACCAGATAAACATCCTGAACTTGCGCCCGTAAAGGGTAAGGGTACAAATCCGTGAAAATAAAACCTCCAAAAAAGACAATCAGACAGATTCGCCGGATGCCTTTAAAGTAGATACTTAGATTCGCTATCTTAAGCATGTAAGGTTGTCTCGCATCACTATGCGCCTATCATATCACTTTCATCCGAGGCATCGCAGTCATTAAGGGTCCACGTTACACTGAGTCGGGTGTCGATCTAGATGCCGGCGCTGAACTTGTCGAACGCATAAAGCCGTTAGCGCGTGCTACCGTTACGCCTGGGGTTATGGGTGCACTCGGCGGATTTGGCGGCTTATTCGACCCTAAAGCGGCGGGGTATGTGGATCCCATTCTCGTTGCCAGCACCGATGGCGTCGGCACTAAACTCAAAATCGCCATCGAAACTGGCAAACACGGCACGGTGGGGATCGATCTGGTCGCCATGTGCGTTAACGATCTAATCGTTCAGGGGGCAGAACCCCTGTTTTTTCTGGACTATTTTGCGACGGCACATCTAGATCCGCCGACAGCAGCCGAAGTAATTAATGGAATTGCAATTGGTTGTCTGGAGGCAGGGTGCGCACTTTTAGGCGGCGAGACAGCCGAAATGCCAGGGATGTATGCCAAAGCAGATTATGACCTCGCGGGATTTTCAATAGGTGCAGCTGAGCGGGACGCCTTGCTCCCAAGAAAGGATATTCGGGCTGGAGATGTAATCCTAGCATTAGGCTCTTCAGGGCTCCATTCAAATGGGTTTTCGTTAATACGCCATATTCTATCGAATATGCAGATACACCTTTCCCATAATGCCCCCTTCAACAACAGCATCACATGGGGTGAATTTTTGCTTACACCTACCCGAATTTACGTAAATTCTTGTCTCGAAATACATAAATTGGGCTTGGTTAAGGCCTTCGCACATATCACGGGAGGAGGTTTGACGGACAACATTCCACGTATTCTTCCTGAGGGTAGGGCAGCCGATCTAAACTTATTGAGCTGGTCTTTACCTCCGGTTTTTAAGTGGCTAATCGAGGAGGGTGGCGTATCGCCAGTCGAAATGGCACGCACATTTAATTGCGGCGTTGGAATGATAATAATAGTGGATGAAAATAATGCAGAATCAGCCGTCCAACTCCTCACTCAGAGCGGAGAAACAGTTCTTCAAATTGGACACATTACCAATCAGACCGGAGATGTTAGGGTTGGAATGCCCAATCTCAACGAAGTTTGGTCCCGGTGAAAACAGCGATTCTTATATCAGGCCGTGGCTCTAATATGCGGGCGTTGCTCGATGCCGCTTCAGCACCTAGTTATCCTGCAGAAATAATTTGCGTAATCTCAAACGAGCCAAATTCCGCAGGCCTTGAGTGGGCGTCAAATGCGGGAATAGAAACTGATATAATAAATCACCGTGATTATGACGGAAGAACTTCATTCGAAGACGCATTGCACAAAAAACTGATATCGGTAGACGTCGAGCTCATTTGTCTTGCTGGTTTCATGCGCCTATTGACTGAACACTTTGTCTCAAAATGGCAGGATCGCATTATCAATATCCATCCATCTTTGCTTCCCTCATACAAAGGTCTAAATACCCATAAAAGGGTACTGGTCGATGGTGTCAAATTTACTGGGTGCACGGTGCATTTCGTCCGATCAGAAATGGATGATGGACCGATCATCGCCCAAGCTGTCGTCCCTGTGCGACCGGAGGATGACCCCGACACACTTGCGGCTCGTGTTTTAGCGGCTGAGCATGAGTGTTATGCATTCGCCTTGCGCCTAGTTGCTTGCGGAGCGACAACCATCGTCAACCGAACAGTGGAAATTGTCGGCGCAATATCTCCGGAAACCGCACTCTTCAACCCTAGCCCCAAGCCGTTAGTCGACGGGCATTCAACGAAAACAGAAAACGAGCTATAAATCGGACCTAAGATACCCATTTACATGAACCCGAAGGAGAAGCGGTCGCATGTCGCTTAATATGAAAGAAGAAATTTCTCGTCACCAGAAAGGGTGGGAAAGTTTTGCCAGAATGCTGCTTATCGGAACAACCTCGGTAATTGCCATCGTCGGGTTCATGGCGATTTTCTTATTGTGAATGAAGGTATTGCGCAAATTTAACCTGTATTGAAAATCGGTATTTTGTTTCAATGTTTATCCTGTTACCGCTAGTTAACGATATCAATAGAGCTGAAGAAAAAAGCAATTTCCTCTACTGCAGTGTCAGGTGCATCAGAACCATGCACAGAGTTAGCCTCTACCGATTCGCCGAAATCGTGGCGAATTGTTCCTTCATCAGCATTAGCAGGATTGGTCGCGCCCATAACCTCCCGGTTCCTGACAATGGCTTTTTCGCCTTCCAGAACCTGTACTACGACGGGGCCCGAAGTCATAAAGTTACATAAATCGTCAAAGAATGCCCGTTCGCGATGCACAGCATAGAATTTCTCCGCCTGCTCTCTCGTCAGTCTCGTGCGCCTTTGGGCTACAATACGCAAGCCTGCCTCCTCAAAGCGGGCTATGATTGCGCCGGTAACATTTCGCCTCGTGGCGTCAGGTTTAATTATGGAAAGCGTTCGTTCTACTGCCATCGGACCGAGGCTCCTGTGATTAAATTCGGCGCGCCTTATAAACGGTTCGCGATAGGGGAGCAACTAATTCGTTTTTCGCAAATACATAAAGTGAAATTTAAACCTGCCGCTCCCATCCCCCCCTTTTTTTCTGTTGCCAGTAGGTGAGGGCATGACCATGAGCCTTATATGCGGACCAACGGAGACGAGCAGCAGCAGCAGCAGCTTCGTTCTGTCCGTCGAAAACGTCTAAACAACGATTATATTTCATCGGTTCGTCAGCGGTAGCACCATCGGTAAGAATAAGAATATCTGCCAGGTTGTGGTTCTCATCATCAGACGTGATCCAAACCGGTTGCATTTCAGGATTGGCGTCACACGCAGTACCATGCGGAAGGAATGATGTGGCGTCGTAGGTCCAAAGAACGTTGCAAAGTATTTCCGCCCGCTCCTCCGAACCTACAAGGACCAAAGCTCTATACCCACCTCCGAGAATTTTTTCGATTAATTCGGCAATCGCGCAGTCTAGAGGCGTATGAAGCAAATTATAGAAGCTGATTTCGGTCACAACGGAATACGATTTACGATCAATCTTCGTAATACTCCGCAACCAGGCGCTCGAGCAATCTGACGCCGAATGCCGTTCCACCCTTTGGCACGGTGGGCTTATCTTTATTTGACCAAGTCACTCCGGCAATGTCTAGATGAGCCCATTTAACATTGTCTTTAACGAAACGTTGAAGGAATTGTGCGGCCGTAATTGAACCTCCCCAGCGCCCACCGATATTCTTCATATCCGCAATATCGGAATTAATGAGCTTGTCATATTCGTTACCAAGTGGCATTCGCCAGACAGGCTCTTCGACCGCTCTACCAGCGGCCACGAGCCTTGCCGATATTTCATCATCATTAGCGAATAATCCCGCGTTCTCCTTCCCAAGAGAGACTATTATTGCGCCTGTGAGAGTTGCTAAATCAATCATCGTATGGGGCTTGTATCGGTCCTGACAATACCACATGGCATCCGCGAGAACGAGGCGTCCTTCAGCGTCAGTATTTAGCACTTCAACAGTTTGTCCCGACATGGTCGTCACAACGTCCCCAGGTCGTTGTGCAGTCGCGGAAGGCATGTTTTCCACAAGCCCTACAACACCGACTGCGTTTACCTTAGCTTTTCTTCCAGCAAGTGCTTTCATTAGGCCAATCACAACGCCAGAACCGCCCATATCCCACTTCATATCTTCCATGCCCGAAGCGGGTTTGATCGAAATACCACCTGTATCAAACGTAACTCCCTTTCCGACGAACGCTATCGGAGCCTTGTTTTTGGAGTGCGGTGCACCCATCCAACGCATCACCACCAGGCGGGGCTTGTTAGCCGATCCTTGGGCCACACCAAGTAGTGCCCCCATGTTCAGTTTTGCCATTTTTTTCTCGTCAAGCACCTCCACTTTGATTCCCATTTTTGAAAGCGAGCGCGCTTTTTGCGAAAGAGTAACCGGGTAAATAATATTGGCCGGTTCAGAAACCAGATCACGGGTAAAAAACACACCATCGGCTATTTTTTCTAACAGTGAGAATATTTTTTTGGCTTCAACGAAATCGCGTGATGCAATGTTCAAGGTGCGAACGCTGGGTTTCACATCGACTTTTTCACGGGTTCGGTATTTGTCGAACCTATAAGAACCAAGGAGGGCACCATAAGCTACGTTAGCTGAGATTTCCGCCGTTTTAAGTTTTGAACCTTTCAAAGGATCAATTGCGAATAAAGCGGATTTGTCACCAGTATCCGCAACGGCCTTCCATGCCTTTCCACCAAATGCTTGGGCAGCTCGCTCATCGAATGACTCTGCCTCGCCCATCCCTAATAAAACTACGCGACCGGCCCCAACCCCTGCCGGAGACATCACTGTAAGGGATTGACCCCGTTCACCATTAAAACGACTGGAGTCGATAGCGCGACGGAGGGCGCCGCACGTCATTTTGTCAACCCGTTGGCCCATCACTAAAAGCTTGCCTCCGGCCTGAACTCCGACAACAAGAGACCCGGTCCGCGGCAAGGACGACTTGGAAAAACTGATCTTCATCTCATAACTCCAGTTGATTTAACCAACCGAAAATAAATTCGACGGTTGTGTTTTCAAATGTAACAAGGATCCCTCCAAAATTGAAAATTTAATATCAAGACGGTGCAGCCGGAGCAACGTTAATGGCGTCCATCCTAACGATTAACGGTTTTTCAAAAGGTGACGACTTATTGAAATTGTCAAAACTTGCGCACGAGACACCAGAAGCCCATATTGAATGGACAGGGGTCCCTCTCCCGCTATAACTTGCCACCGATTGTGACAGGTACTGAATTCGGCTGTGACAGTCGTTTTACAAAAACTTATAGTGGACCTATGCGGCATCTCCACAATTACATTTTCCGACAGCTTGTTTGGTGGGCCCTCTTAGTTGCGACGACCCTTACCTGCATCGTCTGGCTGACACAATCGCTAAGATTTGTGGACATGATTGTTAACCGTGGTCTTTCGGTGACAACGTTTGTTTCATTCACGCTACTATTGCTACCAACGTTCTTATCATTTATCGGCCCTATCGCACTTTTTGTTGCCGTTGTGTTCACTTACCAACGAATGTTGAATGATAGCGAAATTATTGTCCTTGGTGCGATCGGGTTAAGCCCCTCAAACATTGCCCGGCCTGCATTGATCCTTGGGGTTTTCTTAACGGCCCTTGGGTATCTGAACACACTTTACCTTGTTCCCACTGCTTTTCGTGAGTTTAAAGATCTTCAGCGCGAATATCGTACGGATTTTGCGGCCGTTTTCCTTCAGGCTGGTGTTTTTAATCCAGTAGTGAAGGGTGTTACGGTGTTCATTAGAGAGCGGAGCAACTGGGGCGAGTTATATGGCATTATAGTCCACGACGAGCGTAAACCCGAAAATCCACTAACATTCATGGCCGAAAAAGGCGTCATTGTTGCCGGCGACAGGGGACCGCGCGTGTTGATGATTAATGGTAATCGGCAGGAGGTTGCTGCGGATGATGGTCGATTATCGTTGCTTTATTTTGAAAAATACACCTTCGACCTTAAAGACCTAAATAAGACGGATATTAATGTATGGCGTGAGCCTCGTGAGAGGTTTCTTCATGAACTCATTTTCCGGAAGGACCAAGCCAAGACTGGCAACGACATAACCAACTATCAAAAGCTCCGGATGGAGGGGATATTCCGCCTATCGGCACCACTTTTATACGTCGCATTCTGCGCGATCGCACTCTCGCTACTCTTGGGCGGCGGCTTCAATCGACGAAGCCAGTTTCTAAAAATTTTAATCGCCGTGGGTAGTGTTTTGATCCTTCAAATTGGCATGCTCGGGCTCAAAAACCTTGGGGAAAAGATACCACAAATTGCACCGTTAATGTATTTGCTTCCAATACTCGTGACCGCGTTCTTCCTTTTGTTACTGAAATTTATCCGAAAACGTATACCCAACAATCGGCAGGATTTTGCAGAGGAGGCACAATGAGATTGTCACGCACGTTGTCCTTTTACATCGGGCGTAATTTTCTTGGGTCTTTAATCGCGTTTACCTTAGGCCTAGTAGCCGTTATCGCAATGATTGATACGCTAGAACTATTCCGTCGTGCTTCTACAAATGCTCAAACTCCTGTGCTTCAGGCTGTAATATCCATGGCGCTACTTAAGCTGCCAACATTGATAGAGAGAACCATACCCTTCTCCGCGCTTTTGGGAGCCATGTTCGCCTTTTGGCGTTTGAATCGTCATCATGAGTACGTGGTCGCGCGTGCCGCTGGAGTTTCTATATGGCAGTTTCTCGCTCCACCCATCGCGATCGCTATTCTTGTCGGCCTGTTTAAAATCGCCGTCTTTAATCCATTTTCCTCCGCGATGTTATTGAAGTATGAAATACTCGAAGCAAAGTATATCCGTGGCAAATCAAGTCTGGCCGCTCTCGCCAACCAAGGCTTATGGTTTCGCCAGTCGACGAGTGAAGGAAACTATATCCTCCATGCTCGCAATATCTTACAACGTGAAATGCGCCTTCAAAGGGTGACCGTTTTCCTAATGCAAGATGGAGATCGGTTTGTTGGACGAATCGATGCGCCAAGTGCCATTCTAGAAAATGGATTCTGGCGCTTAGACGATACAATCGTTACAGCGCCAAACCAAGCCCCTACACGCTCCGTTATCCGACGAATCCCGACGGACCTAACCCGCAACAATATCAATGACAGCTTTGCACCGCCGGAGACAATATCCTTCTGGGCATTGCCAGGCTTTATTAGGGTGCTTGAGAATACAGGGTTTTCGGGGCTTAGGCATCGATTGCACTGGCACAGTCATTTAGCACTGCCACTAATGCTCACCGCGGTCGTCGTCTTAGCCGCTATATTTTCGTTCCGGCCCATCCGCAGAGGCGGCACAGCCATAATACTCGTTTCGGGCATCAGTACAGGCTTCCTACTCTATTTCCTGACAGATGTGGTCTATGCACTTGGCGTGTCATCAAAGGTACCGGTCATTATGGCGGCATGGAGCCCAGCGGTGATCACAGCTTTTCTAGGCACTGCCGCCCTGCTCCATCTTGAGGATGGCTGACTTGGTCTGGCGTCTATTCGCGCATTCTCTACTGGCAATTGCACTCTTGCCTTTGTTTTCATGGGAAGTCGCGGCGGATTCGCCAGCCCACATACAAAAAGATGAACCAATCCTGTTCAGGGCCGATCAAGTTCGCAACGAAGAAAAGATTGGCCTAGTTGTGGCCACCGGGAATGTGGAATTTGTTCAAGGCTCGCGGACGCTTCTAGCAGATAAGGTGACTTACAATCAGCTAGAAGATACAATTACAGCCACAGGGAATGTGGCCTTGCTTGAACCCACCGGCGAGGTCGTTTTCGCAGATCATGCAGACCTAGCCGGAGATCTCCGTAGCGGAATAATCGAGAATATTCGCGCCAGGCTCGCAGATGACGCGCGGTTAGCGGCGGCCCGGGCGCATCGTATCAGTAACACCCGCACAGAATATCACAAAGCGGTCTATTCGCCATGCAGATTGTGTATGGAGAAACCAAGCTCCGCTCCGATCTGGCAACTAAAGGCATACAATGTCGTACACGATAAAGAGTCCCAAAATGTAACATACTCTGACTCGTTTTTGGAATTTTACGGCATCCCATTTATTTATACCCCCTTTCTTTCCCACCCTGACCCCAGTGTCGAGCGTCGCACCGGGTTTTTGATTCCGACCTATGGTAACCACAGCGATTTGGGTTCAATTGTAAAGACACCATTTTATTTCGATATCGCACCCAATATGGATGCGACGTTTGCACCAATGGTTACTTCAAAAAAGGGTGTTGTGGGCTCGGGTGAATTTAGGCATCGGTTGAGCCGAAGCCACTACACGCTGGCAGGCAGTTTAGCCCAGCCTAGTCACGATGGAGATCGTGGAAACAAATTACGGGGTCACTTCAAAGGCGAGTGGCGACATGAATTTAATAACATTTGGCGAGGTGGCACTAACCTCAATCTTGTAACGGATGACACGTATCTTCAAAGGTATGGGTTTGATACAGCTGATACTCTTGAAAACAGAGTTTATGCGGAAGGTTTCTACGGTAAAACCTATGCGTCGGCGAATGCGTATTATTTCCGAGGAATGCGATCAGGAGATGTCGCAGGGGAAACTCCGATTATTTTTCCAATGCTGGATTTTAATTATGTCGGTTATCCGGGCCGTTATGGGAGTATTTGGAAAGCTGACGCAAACCTTGTGGCTCTCACGCGCACCGATGGTGCGTCGACAAGACGTTTCTCCCTGATAAACAAGTGGGAGATCCCCTATACCAACAGGGGGGGAGAAATATATCGATTTTTCGGGTCTCTCCAAACAGATGCATATTGGGTTAACGACATTTCAGAGGCTGATGCGCCCGGGAATACGATATCGGGACTAAGCACGCGAATTTTTCCTCAGGTCGGGCTAGACTGGCGTCTCCCCATGGCACGCAGGCACGGCAGTTTTACACATATGTTTGAACCGATCGTGGGGGTTATCATTGCCCCGAGTGGCAAAAATACAGACCGTATCCCCAACGAGGACAGCCTTAGCTTCGAGTTTGACGAGACAAATTTGTTTTCAGAAAACCGATTTGGGGGAATTGATAGAGTGGAGGGTGGGCCGCGGGTAGCATACGGTATTCACAGTGGCGTGTTTGGCCTCAGAGGTGGTTTCAGTTCGTTTTTCATAGGACAAAGCTATCGCCTCGAAGAAAGTGATGATTTCGGGCGTGACACGGGGTTACGAAGTCATTTTTCCGACGTAGTGGGCCGCGTTCAAATTGAGCCAGTGAAATTTCTAAGTGCTCTTTACAGGTTTCGGCTTGATAAAAATACTTTCGAGGCAAGGAGAAACGAGCTCCAAGCTACGGCTGGTGTTCCTTGGCTAAATTTCAATATTAGCTATCTCTCGGTTAACAGAAAAGACTGGGACGATGTCTCGGATCCGGATGATAAATTCAAAGACCGTGATGAGATAAGCCTAGGCTTAACTTCGCAATTTACGCCTCAGTGGCAGTTTGGCGTCGATACACGGCGAAATCTTGCAAGTGGAGGAGGAGTGCTGCGCCGTGGCGCTTTTCTTTCTTATAAAGATGACTGCCTCGAATTTCGCACCGACTATACAAGGGATTACACAAGGAATAGAGATATTCAGCCGTCGGACACAATCATGTTTCGCTTGGTCTTGAAAACACTAGGAGAATTTCAAACCTCAAGCAACATGCTGAATAACAAAAAGAATAAATAGACAACACATTGAACGTCGACCTCACCTGACTATATATTCGCAACCCAATATAAATAGGCCGGCTATGAAATTCGCGAAAATTTATTGTTTTCTGCTCACTATTTTCGTCGTTATCGAAGATTTGGGAAACACCGGTGCCGCAGATGCGAAGCCGACACAACAGATCGCCGCTATTGTTAATGATGAATTGATAACAGCGTACGATCTTGATTCGCGTCTTAGCCTGGTAGTTTTTTCAACCCGCCTGCCAAATACGCCTGCAGTACGCCAACGCCTTCGAAGGCAAATCCTTCGAGCCTTAGTTGACGAAAAATTAACCCTTCAGGAGGCCCGGCGGCGCAACATAAGCGTCAGTCGGCGAGATATCAGGCGCGCAAAAGCCGCTATTGAGAAGCAGAACAGATTGCCAAAGAATAGACTCGACCGAATCCTTGAGGAAAAAAACATACCGCTCGAAACGATGGAGGCACAGCTGAGAGCCAGCGTTGCCTGGGCAAAGTTATTGGGTCGCAGACTGAGGCCGCGGATTACAATTGGAGAGGACGAAATTGACGAAACGCTCTCTAGAATAAAGGCTAGGCAAGGCCAGGTGGAATATAGATTGGGTGAAATATTGCTTACCATCGATCATCCAAGAGAAGAAAATTCGGTTCGGCGGCGGGCGCGGAGCATTACCGATCAGGTAAGAAAGGGCGCTAGTTTTTCGGCAATTGCGCGACAATTTTCACAAAATCCAACCGCGGCTGTCGGCGGCGATCTCGGATGGGTTTACGAAGCAGACTTGGACAAAACACTAGGCAACATGGTTCCCAACATGTTGCGTGGAGAGATCACCAAACCAATTAGGGTCGTCACAGGCTATCGAATTCTTATATTACGAGATATAAGAAAAATCACCGAAGTTCCAGCTACACCTGCAACTATTGATCTAAGGCAAATTTTTTTAACGCTGCCAAAGTCTCCCCTAAGCTCCGACATCGACGCCAAGATCAGGTTAGCAAAAACCGTCCGGGATTCGGTGAAAGAGTGCAAAGAATTTGATTTGGTTGCAAAGCAAATCGGTTCGTCTCGATCGCCGAAACTTGGAAAATTCGCACTCCGTGAACTTTCCTCGGTGATCAGGAATATTGTCAAAAAAATACCTGTGGGAGGCATTAGCGAGCCTGTACAAATGGCCGATGGCATTATGTTATTAATGGTATGCAATCGCGAAGGTGCAACAAAGAAAATTGTGTTGCCAGATCGCGATACGATTGCCAAAGGAATTTTGCGCCGACGCTTGGCGCTGCTGGCACGCCGGTATATGCGGGATATCCGACTAGCGGCCGTCATCGACATTCGTGTGTAACGCCCATGAACCAACACTTGCCCGTGGCATTAACAATGGGAGACCCCGCCGGCATAGGCGGGGAAATAACACTTATGGCCTGGCGAGATCACCGACCTTACCTTCCCGCGTTCTATGTAATCGATGACCCTTCCCGCTTGAGGCAACTAGCCATAAGAAGCAACTTGGAGTGCTCGATCGAACAAATTTACGACCCCTCTGAAGCGCTGAATGTATGTGAGACCTCCTTACCTGTTTTGATGCTCAGCAAACCCGTTCAATCTTTGCCCGGGGATGACAGCACACCTGATGGCGCTATGGTAATTGAGTCTATTGACCGGGCATTGGATGCGGCGACTAATGGGGCGGTGGCCGGAATGGTTACAAACCCGATACAAAAAAGTCTTCTTTATACAACAGGGTTTGCTAGCCCGGGGCACACAGAATATTTGGGAGAGCGGGCGGGCTTAAGGCATCCACCGATTATGCTACTCGTAGGACCACACCTGAAAGTCGTCCCAGTCACAATCCATCTTGCCCTTCGTGACGCCATCGCAGCACTGACACACAAAGAAATAGTTCGGACCCTAAAAGCGACCGCTGAGTCCTTAAAATTAGATTTTGGAATCCAAAAACCACGCATTGCTGTTTCCGGTCTCAACCCACATGCGGGCGAGGGCGGGTATATGGGCCGTGAGGAAATAGAAATAATTGCTCCCGCAATATCTGATGTCGTAGCCGATGGGTATGACATTCGAGGTCCACTCGCAGGCGACACAATGTTTCATGAGGAAGCACGCAAGTCATACGACGCCGCAGTATGCATGTACCACGACCAAGCATTAATCCCTATGAAAACGCTGGATTTCGATAACGGGGTAAATTTTTCTGCAGGCCTCCCATTTGTTAGGACGTCGCCCGACCATGGCACCGCCTACGACATCGCGGGAAAAGGGGCAGCTAGTCCGAGAAGTCTCGTGTCGGCAATACAAATGGCTTCTCAAATTGCGGCGTGCAGGAATGCTTGCCGAGGCGGCGTTAAAATTGCCTGAAGACAATCCACTTTCGAAACTACCGCCATTGCGCGATGTAATCGCCAATTATCAAATTTCGGCGCGCAAGTCACTCGGACAGAATTTTCTTTTGGATTTGAATATTAGCCGGCGAATAGCGGCGGCCGCTGGACCCTTCAACAAGACTGTGGTTCTTGAGATTGGATCCGGACCCGGAGGACTTACAAGATCGTTACTTGAGTTGGGTGCGGAACGGGTTCTCGCCGTAGAACGGGATAGTCGATGCATCGCCGCGCTCGAGGACATCAAGGCACTAGTCGATAATCGGCTAGTTATTCATAATGAAGATGCATTTTGTCTAGATATAGAATCACTCGTCGATCAATACGGTCGGCTTCGCGTTGTTGCAAACCTGCCATACAATATCGCTACTCCCCTGCTATTGGGATGGTTGGCCAAGATGGATTTGTTCGACGGGTTCCTTTTAATGTTTCAGAAGGAAGTAGCCGACCGCATTATTGCTGTACCAGGATCAAAAAAATACGGCCGGTTATCAGTTGCCGCGCAATGGCGTTGTGAAACCCGTCAACTTTTCACCCTCTCTCCCCGCGTTTTTGTTCCTTCACCCAAAGTTGCATCGACGGTTGTAGAGTTTAAACCTCGACCACAAACCCTTGCCGCCGCAGACCCTGTAATATTGGAGAAAGTGGTCGCAGCGGCATTTGCCCAACGCCGCAAGATGTTGCGGTCAAGCTTGAACAAGCTTTTTGCTGATCCTGAAAAAACCTTACTGGAAATCGGAATTTCTCCAACTGCACGAGCGGAAACGATTGATATAAGGGGGTTTTGCGCTATATCTAGAAAACTCGCCGAACTTCCGAGTATCAATTAACGCCATTCTCGGAGGCGTTTTACAAAATCGGTCAAACCGATCTGTCGTTCCCTTTTCAAACGCTCCGCCCTGAGAATCGATTGAACTTGAACGACGCTTTCTTCAATCCTATCGTTAATAATAATATAATCGTACTCGGGCCAGTGACTGATTTCATCCGGCGCCCTTTCCATCCGCTCAGCGACTACGTTCACGGGATCCTGCGCACGCTTCTGCAGACGACGACCCAATTCTTCGGTTGACGGTGGAAGGACAAAAACGCTGGCATGGTCATCCCGGGCGGACTGCTTCAGTTGCTGTTCACCCTGCCAGTCTATATCGAATAATACATCGCGACCGTTATTGAGTGCATCCTCAACAGGTTTTCTCGGCGTACCATAATAGTGATCGAATACTTTGGCATGTTCTAAGAGTTCTCGACGGTTTAGCATCAAATTGAATTCGGTAGGCTCAACAAAGAGGTAGTCTTCGCCGTCAATTTCGCTAGGTCTTTTGGGGCGCGTAGTAACGGAAATTGATAAAGAAATATTAGTATCCCGTTCCATTAACAGCCTTGCAATCGTGGTCTTACCCGCCCCGGAAGGTGACGAAAGAACGAGCATTAACCCGCGACGCTTGATATGTTCGTACCCGTTAATCATTCTAATCCCTATTCGATATTCTGAATCTGCTCACGCAAACGTTCTATTACTGCTTTAAGCGCAAGACCGGCTTGTGTCAGCTCTAAATCGGAGGATTTCGAGCAAAGTGTGTTGGCCTCACGGTTGAACTCCTGACACAGAAAATCTAAACGGCGGCCGATCACGCGCCCCTCAGCTAATAGACCCCGTGCCGCTTCAACATGAGCAAGAAGGCGATCCAGTTCCTCTTGTACGTCGCCCCGCGCAACAATCATCGCTATTTCTTGTGCCATGCGATCCTCGGATACCGTACCGTCACCTGCTAACACGTCAGCAATTTGGGTTATCATTCGTTCTTTACGCCGTGTGGGATGCATTTCTGCAATGTTGGCCGCCCCATTTGTCAAGGTCCAGATCTTTGCGATGTGTTCTTCAGCTATTTTTTTGAGCCTTGCACCCTCCTCGCGCCGAGCACTGCCGAGGCGCTCCATTAACACGTTAAAGGTTTCTGTGATTGCGGCATCGCGTGCAACCACGACCTGCGGATCTTCATCTTTATCCTCGACAACATCAATTACGCCCTTCAGCGACAGCAACATTTCAACGTTAACCTCTTCTGGAGAACTCCGATATTGCGCGGCCACCGCAATCAACTGGTTTAGCACTTCTTGGTTCACCTGAAGGGTTGGTTGATTTTCGGATCGTTGAACAGATAAACTGATGGAGAAGTTACCTCTAGCGAAATGTGCGTCCGCGGCTTTTCGCGCGATCGCCTCAATATGATCAAATCCGTGAGGAAGACGAAAACGCAGATCCAGACTCTTGGAGTTAACGCTCCGTGCCTCCCAAACCCAACTATAGCCGGCTTCCGAGCGGTCAACGCGAGCAAAACCCGTCATGCTGCTAACTAACACGGTTTTCTCCAATACCTCTGACGTTTGTATATAAACTCCTCCGCGTTTGACGTGGGGAATTGTGACCTTTTATCACCTTCACCAATAAATGTCGTCACATGGCACCCTCAGGGCGCGAACTTTTGTTTTAGACGGCGCCAATCCGCAACATTGCGATTATGCTGGTGGAGCGTTTCGGCAAATATGTGACCACCTTTGCCGTCTGAAACGAAAAATAATTCCTTCGACTGCTGAGGCTTTACCGCAGCTTCCAGAGCAGCCCGGCCAGGATTGGTAATTGCTCCCGGGGGCAGCCCACTCACACGATAGGTATTATAAAGTGAATTGATCTGAAGGTCCTTACGAGTCAGAAATCTTCTCAGTGGGGTCACCCCACCCGTCAGGGCATAAGCAACAGTCGGATCGGACTGAAGTCGCATTCCTTTCCTTAAACGATTGTGAAATACGCCGGACACGCGGTACCGTTCAGATGCCTGGCCTGTCTCTTTTTCGATTAAAGATGCAAGTATCACTGCCTCCTTGGGTGTTTTTACGTGTATTTCAGCTGCTCTGCGCGCCCAAATTTCCATGATAGCACTGTCCATAGCAGAACGCATCCGGCGAAGGAGGGAAGAGCGTGTATCCCCCAAGGTAAAAAAATAGGTTTCTGGCAAAAACTCGCCCTCAGGTAAGCCAGCCGGTACTTTTCCTACCAAACCCTCCGTGTTACGCAACAATCCAAGAATTTCTTGCGTAAGCAAACCCTCCGGGACGGTAAAACGGCGTATTACGGGCTGGCCTCTTGCCAAGTGCTCCGTTACACCACGCATACTCATTTTGGGGGCAAGAGCAAACTCCCCCGCCTGCATGCTACGAGCTAGCCCGGTAAAATGCGCGCCAAGTACAAATATTTGTACACTATTAATGATTCCCTTATTGGCAAGGGATGAAGCGATTTCCTGAAGTGCTGCGCCCTTTTGGACTACCAGTCGCGCTGTTGTTTGCAGAGGTCCCGCAGAATTGTAACTTCGCCACACCCAGACTGCCCCAATGGTTGCCGAAAAGACCGCAAACAAAAAAACCGCCGCAAAAAACCGGACGGTGTGGTGTCGCATACCAGGTCAAAATGCCGATTTAAAAATGATGGAGGCATTGGTGCCACCAAATCCAAAAGAATTCGATAATACTGCGGAAATTTGCCGTTTCTTTGCCTGTTTTGGCACAAGATCTATATCGCACCCATCCGAAGGGTTCTCTAAATTTAATGTGGGCGGCGTTATACATTGCTCTATTGCTTTTATCGAAAAAATTGCCTCAACGGCCCCGGCTGCGCCGAGAAGGTGTCCGATCGCGGACTTGGTTGATGACATTGATAGTTCATACGCATGTTCACCGAACAGTCGTTTGACCGCACTTAGTTCAATTTCATCCCCAACCGGTGTAGAGGTCCCGTGCGCGTTGATATAGTCTATCTCATCGAGGTTCATCCTAGCGTTCCGCAGGGCCGCCTGCATTGAACGAAATCCGCCGTTACCGTCTTCGGGGGGTGAGGTAATGTGAAAGGCGTCCCCGGAAAGCCCGTAGCCAGCCACCTCGGCATATATTTTTGCACCGCGCGCCTTTGCATGCTCGATTTCCTCTAACACAAGAACGCCCGCGCCCTCGCCCATTACGAAACCGTCCCGATCTTTATCCCACGGGCGTGACGCGCGCTCTGGTTCGTCGTTAAAGCCAGACGACAACGCCCTCGCAGCAGCAAAACCAGCAATTCCCAACCGGCAGATAGCGGCTTCAGCACCGCCTGCAATCATCACGTCTGCGTCACCAAACCCGATGAGTCTGGTTGCATCACCGATTGCATGTGCGCCCGTTGAGCACGCTGTCACGGGCGCATGGTTAGGGCCCTTGTACCCGTATTTTATTGAAACCTGCCCAGACGCCAAATTGATCAGACTCGACGGAATAAAGAACGGAGATATACGTCGAGGTCCTTTCTCCTTAAGCACACATGCCGCATCGGCGATTGTCTCTAACCCGCCGATGCCCGAACCGATCATCACGCCGGTTCGCTCAGCATCCTCATCACTATCAATCGTCCACCCGGCATCATCGATAGCCTCCGCTGCCGCCCCCAGCGCAAAGATAATAAAGTCACCCATCTTGCGCTGCTCTTTGGGAGTAATTTGGTCATCTGGATTAAATGTGCCGTTATCACTTCCAATTGGAACCTGGCATGCTATTTTGACCGAGAGGTCCTCCACATCGAAACCCTGTATGGGTCCCGCTCCTGATTCGGCATTTAGAATACGCTCCCACACTCGGTGAACACCCACGCCCAAGGGAGTTACCGCACCCATCCCGGTTACGACAACACGTCTCAATTCCATAGAAAATCTTCCCAGCTAGCCAGCGGTTTCGTCGGGTGCGGGTCAAGTTTCCCGATCGTCACATTAAACTTCAGCCGTCATTTTCTTCTATAAACGCGATCGCATCCTTCACGGTCAAAATTTTCTCAGCAGCGTCATCGGGAATTTCACATCCGAATTCTTCCTCAAACGCCATTACAAGTTCGACCGTATCGAGGCTATCAGCACCTAAATCATCAATGAAACTGGCGTTTTCGGTTACCTTCCCGTCGTCTACGCCCAAATGTTCCACAACAATTGTTTTCACACGGTCTGCGGTATCGCTCATTATTTCTTCCCTGAAATTCACCGGCGTCCGTGCTAACGGCAGGCCGATCTGTTGTTTCGTCACCACTCAACCACGGCCCCGATTTCAGAACATCGATTTCATGGTCGGCAACACCTTAAGGAATTTCCCTTAGCTCCCTATATCATGGCCATTCCACCATTCACATGCAAGGTTTGACCAGTAACATAGGCCGACTCTTCCGCAGCCAGAAATACAGTGCAGGCGGCCACGTCCTCCGGCGTTCCTAGCCGCCCAGCGGGTATAGCTCCAATCAATGTCTCGCTCTGTTTTTCGCTTAGTGATTCGGTCATCGCGGTATCGATAAAACCAGGGGCAACACAATTTACCGTTATACCCCGGCCTGCAACTTCTGCGGCTAACACCTTAGACATCCCGACAACCCCTGCCTTCGACGCGGCATAGTTCGCCTGTCCAGGGTTACCGGTGGTTCCCACAATCGAGGTCACATTGATTATTCTGCCCCACCTCGATTTCATCATTCCACGAAGCACCGCTCGGGAAAGCCGAAATATTGCGGTGAGATTGACCTCGATGACTTCATGCCAGTCTTCGTCTTTAATACGTATCGCGAGATTGTCACGGGTGATCCCTGCGTTATTGACCAGAATTTCAATGTCCCCCATCTGTTCGACGAGCTTGGACAACATAGCATCTATCGCTTTCGGGTCACGGAGGTCCCCTAAGATTATCCGTGTACGTTCGCCAAGCTCCGATGCAATCAATTCAAGTGCTTCTTGGTTACGCCCGGCTAGCGCAACCGTTGCACCTTGGGCATGTAACGCGCGGGCAATCGCTCCACCGATACCTCCCGACGCCCCCGTCACGAGCACCCTTCTGTCTGCCAGTCTAAACATTTTATTAACCCTCAATTACAGGGTTTTGAGAAATGCTTCAACCTCACCTGGTGTCCCCACACTTAGAGTTGTCAAATCCCGGTCTATCCTCCTTGCAAGTCCGGTTAAAACTTTGCCCGCCCCAACCTCTATAAGGGTATCTACTCCCGCCTCACGCATCGCAAGAACACTCTCTCGCCAGCGCACCATACCCGTGACCTGTTTCACTAGTAATCGCCGAATTTCTAGGGGATCGTCTACTGGCCTAGCAGTGACATTCGCGACCACCCTTATCACTGGCCGAACAAGTTCCACATTGGCGAGCTCTAATTCCATAACCTCGGCGGCGGGTGCCATCAACTCGCAGTGAAATGGCGCGCTCACAGGCAATTTAAGGGCGCGTCGGATGCCTCGCTCATTCGCAATTTCGATCGCGCGCTCCACGGCATCCATTGCACCCGACAAAACGACCTGTCCTGGTCCATTGTCGTTCGCCGGTGCACAGACCGCTCCTTGAGCGGCTTCATTAGCAATTTCTTTGGCTTGATCAAGGTCTGCACCAAGCAGCGCGGCCATCCCACCTTTCCCGATGGGGACTGCCCGCTGCATGGCCCGGCCACGCACACGGAGTAGCCGCGCTGTGTCGGCAAGCCCAAGAGCCTTTCCTGCAGCGAGCGAGGAATACTCGCCAAGCGAATGTCCGGCCAAGAAACTACAACATTCGGAAACATCAATGCCTCCCTCTTTTTCCAAAACTCGCAATGCCGCTATGCTGACGGCCATAAGAGCAGGTTGGGCATTTTCGGTCAGTAACAGGTCCTCAACGGGTCCTTCAGCGATCAACCGCGACAGTTTTTGCTCTAACGCATCGTCGACTTCCTCTAGCGTTTCCCGGGCAATCGGGAAGGCTGTAGACAGCTCTTGTCCCATCCCAACCTCTTGAGATCCCTGTCCCGGAAAAACGAATGCCCTAGTCATAGTTCATACTCCGCTGACATTCACCAAATTGGGTGTTTTTTAGTGAAAGAGTTTGAAGAATTTGTGTCAAGACATTGCACCGAATCATGAAGGCTTAGCTTGCGTCAACATAGTAATTGTGTATATTCCGCGGCCTCGCGGCTAGGTATCGGTTGTCTACATCCGGATCCACCGTGAAGGCCCGAATAGCGGGGAAGCCGGGTTAGCTAAGGACCGGACGCAACGCAGGAGTTAAATAGTGCCATTATACGAAAGCGTATATATCACACGCCCGGATATTTCTGCCACACAGGTCGAAGCCCTGACTGCAGAACTGACAAAAATACTCGAGGAAAATGGTGGTAAGGTCGTCACCGATGAGTACTGGGGTCTCAAATCGCTTGCTTACAAAATCAAAAAAAACCGCAAAGCCCATTATTCCCTGCTAAATATTGATGCACCGGCGACAGCCCTGAGTGAAATGGAACGTAACATGCGATTGCACGAAGATATTTTGCGGTACATGAGCATACGGGTAGACGAGCATGAGGACGGCCAGTCCATCATGATGCAGCACAAAACTAGCCGGGACGAGCGAAGTCGCGGGCGAGACCGTGACGAACACCAAGGACAACCCCAGGAGGGTGAGGCCGTGGAATCAGAGGGGGAAAACGTCAAGCCCGCTACTGCGGCAGACAATAAGGAAATTGAACAATGAGCCGACGACCTTTTTTTCGACGACCAAAAAGTTGTCCATTATCTGGCGAGAACGCGCCAAAAATTGACTATAAGGATATAAAATTGCTACAGCGATTCACGTCAGAGCGCGGCAAAATAGTCCCCAGCCGGATTACCGCAGTGTCAGCAAAAAAACAGCGCGAACTTTCCACAGCCATCAAACGGTCGCGCAACCTCGCGCTGATGCCTTATATTATCAACTGATTACGCTCGGCCGCCGGCTAGCACAACGATGCTGGGCAAACTGTTATTTCCGCTAAGCGCCGGGCTTGCCTCGGGTCTGTTGTTTTTGTCCCCGACCCTGATTTCGGTGGCAGGCGTTGTTCTTGTATATCTCGCACCATTACCCATTGCCATAACGGGCTTTGCCCACGGACTCACCGCGGCAACTATTACTGCAGCGATTTCCGCACTTTCCGTTGGCTTCGTACTGATTTCTTCTGCGACACTGCCCGGATTGTATACGGTACTTTTGATCACAATTTACGCGCCCGTCCTGCTGATAATATGTTTGGCACTTAAACAACCTAATCAATCAAATGGTACTGCATCTTGGTACCCAGTTGGTAACATACTAAGCTGGCTTACATGTTTGGCCTTAGGGATCTTTTTACTGGCCGCTGCCATAATGACTGCTACGGATGCGGGTTTTCGAGGGTCCATTGAACGGGTTTTGTTTACCAGCATCGGCATCTTGGCGGGTCAAACACAGGAATTTGATCCAACCATCACAGCGAGACTAAAAGAAATTGTGCCAATGATCGCAAAGACTGTCCCATCAACAATGATCAATACATGGATGATAATCTTACCCATACTAAATTGTGTTTTAGCTCACCGAATGGTGTCTGCACACGGTAAGAGCATCCGACCTCGCCCCCGATACCGGGAACTAAATGTATCAAACTGGTTGCTACTTGGCGTCGGCTCTGGTGCGTTATTAACGATTTTGAATGGAGAACTGGAATTTTTGGGTTTGAACCTATTATTAATTGCCAGCATTCCTTATTTCTTTATAGGGCTTGCCGTCCTGCATAGCATCTCCGCAGCCTGGCCCGGACGCCCTATCTTACTTACGGGTATATACATAACCCTTGTTTTGGCACACTGGCCTGCTGTTATTCTCGTGGCGGCAGGAGTTCTTGAACATTGGTTGCGGCTTCGCGATCGGATGAAGTCGACGCTTACGCAAAAAGGGGACGATTAATGGATGTCATACTACTCGAACGAATAGAAAAGCTTGGACAAATGGGCGACATAGTCTCGGTCAAACCGGGCTATGCCCGCAATTATCTCCTACCACAGAACAAAGCGCTACGCGCCACAGAGGCCAACCGAGAAACATTTCATGCCCAGCGAACGCAGTTAGATGCCGACAATCTTAAGAATCGTGAGGAGGCGACCAAGGTTGCGAAAAACTTGGATGGGTTAGGGGTTATCATCGTCCGGCAAGCCAGCGAAAGTGACCAACTATACGGATCCGTGACAACCAAGGACATCGCGACTGCTATCACGGAATCGGGTATCGCCACTGACCGCCACCAAATCAAGCTTGAACGCCCGATCAAAACAGTGGGAATGCACACTTTGCGTGTAGACTTGCACCCCGAGGTTTCCGTTGAAGTCATTGCCAACGTTGCCCGATCTGAAGAGGAGGCAGAATTGCAGGCGCGGGGAGAACGGATTAATCGTGATGGCGTAATTGTAGATATGGAGACCAAGTCGATTGAAGCCGAGGGTGTATTCGAAACTGGGGCGGCGCCAAATGTCGAAGAACTTCAGGTCGACGCCGCCGCGATCGAGGAAAAAAATGAAGGTTCGGGGGCAGAACACGTCAATTCCTCGGAAGAAATTCTTGATGACCAGGAGTGATAAAATCCAACGTGGCTCGAATTGGGTATTTTGGAAAAGATGTCTCTCTGTAGGAAAACACCACACAAATTAATGCCGATTTGAGTAGGGAGAACTTAATTCATTTTTAAGGATTTGCGTTCGTTAGGCCGACCACCAAGAACTCTCGCGCTGATTTTACGCTCACGATGCAGCGTGAATGCCGGGCATAGGGGCGGCCCACCCTCTCTGTCACCGGCGTTTTGCAACAACTGAGGCTAAGTCACCACCAATCACCGAAAATGGGGTCTTTTCAGGACCAAATCTCGAGTTGTTCTGGTTTACAGCGCTGCGAACGCTATACTCCACCTTCAAGGCTAGCAAATGGCATATCCCATGACTACTGAAAAAATCGCTTTCGTCGCGGCTTCATCTGAACCAGCGCGCAAGGCATACAAAATACTCACCGAGAAGTACAATCATGTATCGCCGAACGAAGCCGATGTTATTGTTGCGCTGGGTGGCGATGGCCATATGCTCGAGACACTACATGCATGGCTCCACCGAGACACCCCCATTTATGGTATGAACCGCGGCACCGTTGGGTTTCTTATGAACGAGTATCGGGCTGGCAGCCTGGAAAAACGGCTTGCCAGTGCCGAGAAGGTAAATTTGCGGCCACTAGAAATGGTTGTCCACGACATAAATGGAGAAAAATCGAACTCCGTTGCAATCAACGATATTTCACTATTGCGTCAGACCCGGCAGGCCGCGAAGCTGCGCATCAAAATTGATCACAAGGTCCGGATGGGCGAACTCATCTGCGACGGGGTTGTAGTCGCGACGCCCGCGGGAAGTACAGCCTACAACCTCTCCGCGCATGGTCCAATCATACCGCTCGACGCCAAGCTTCTGGCTTTGACGCCAATCAGCGCGTTTCGCCCAAGACGTTGGCGGGGGGCTCTGCTACCGGACAACGCAGTAATCAGGCTGGATGTGCTAGAACCACGAAAACGGCCAGTCAGCGCGGTCGGAGACTACACTGAAGTCCGAGACGTAAGCCGGGTAACTGTTAGGGCATCGAAAGACAAATCTTTCTCGTTGTTGTTTGATCCGGAACACAATCTCGAAGACCGGATACTGAATGAACAGTTCATTCCCTAAGGGGAGCCATTTATATGCCAAAGATCGTGGCCGAAGACGATGTCATAATTCGTGCTTCACAAATAATACTGGACCCGAAGACCGATCCCGAGAGATATGCAGCAATAGCAGACTATTATCTTGTCGATGTTCCCGATTTCGATGGGTGGATAAATAACATCCGCAAATCGGTGTGTGGACTTTTTCCTGCGCGCTTTGAAATGTTGAAGAGCATACATGCCTATCATGCTGCCCTATCCGATGCTGACGGAATCATTTGCGAAAGTCTTCCGGTCGGCGAACGTGAACTAGAAATGTCACCAGCCCTTAAAGTGGTCCAAAAATTCGGAACTGACACACGCAATATTGACCTTGAAGCATGTGCTCGCCGCGACGTAACGGTGAAGACACTAAAAAGACGTGTAAACATAGCGGTTGCCGAGCACGCCTTCACGATGATGTTGGCAATGGCCAAGAAACTTTGCCTGATTAACCACAGAATTGATGAGCAAAGTCTCCGCGACATAGGCTTTGCGCCCCGAATGCATGACCGGCGCCACGCCGCGGCGGCAAATTGGGGTCGAGTTGACGGGCTGAAAACGCTATACGGATCGACCGTCGGATGTATCGGCCTAGGCGAGATAGGGCGGGAAGTAGCTTCCCGCGCAACCGCATTCGGTGCCAATGTTCTCTACTACCAACGAAACCAGCTACCGAAGGAAATTGAAAAGCGGTTAAACGCAACCTATTGCAGTTTTGAAGACCTTCTAAAATGCTCAGAGTACGTCAGCGTTCATTTGCCGCTTAATGACTCGACCCGCGGAATTGTCGATTCAGAGGCGTTCGGATTTATGAAAGACGGCGCATTTCTGATCAACATCTCCCGCGCCGCCGTTATTGATAGACCGGCGCTCATGGATGTATTAGAAAGCGATCGTTTGGGTGGAATTGCCTTGGACGTTCACTACGAGGAGCCTTCCCCCGCAGACGAACCACTCAGGAATTACCCCAAAACAATATTGACGCCTCACTCCGCCGTCGCCGGCCGCGATAACGCGACCGCAGACATGGAGGAGTTAATAGGTAATCTGGCAGCCGTAATCGGTTAACAAAGCGGCTCCAAACAAGGACTAAATACAACCAGATTTGATTTCCCGCCGACTATTGACGGACCTGTGGTTCCAATGATGAAAATCTAATCGATATAACAAGTTGGATAGCTTTATGGATCTGGAAAGTTATTTTTCGAATACTCAATTTACCATTCAGTATGCTAAAAAGATTGGTCGAGACAAAATGGCGATGATTTGAATGGGCGATACAATAATCTGCGATCGTGACGGCTGGGTAGCGACGGTAACGCTCAATAGGCCGGAGCGCAGAAACGCAATGACCCGCTCATCATGGCAGCTACTGGCAGGAATTATTAAAAAACTGTCTGCTGACACTGAACTAAGGTGTATCGTCATTACTGGAGCCGGCGGAACGGCCTTCGGGTCGGGAAACGATATCTCCGAGTTCGAAACACTTCGCACCAACGCGAGCGAAGTGCGGGCATACAACGACATCACATTGCAGGCCATCCACGCGATCGAAAACAGTCTGCACCCGACGGTCGCGCGAATCGATGGCTTCTGCCTCGGCGGGGGTCTGGAAATTGCACTAGCGTGCGATATCCGAGTTGCCTCCCCGGGTTCGACTTTCGGCTTACCGGTCAAGAATATGGGGATCTATCTGGATCCCGCATTAGTTGAAACACTCATTAACTCGATAGGGCGCACCGTCGCCCTCGAACTTGTTCTCGAAGGCCGCAGGCTGGCAGCAAAGGAGGCCTATCAAAAGGGATTAATAACGCGCATGGCACCCGAGGGTGGGCTTGATGAAGAGATTACGAAAACAGTGGAAAGCATCTGCGAAGGGGCGCCGCTAGCCCATCGTTTTAATCGGGAGGCCATTCGAAAGGGTGGATTCTCGAAGACCACCACCGAAGAGGATTTCGAGCGTGCCGCATCCTATGGTGATACAGAGGATTATCGCAACGCCTGGACATCCTTTCTTAAAAAGAAAAAAGTGGAATTTCAGGGTCGTTAATTCGCTATTTAGTTGTCGATTATCGGCGCACTATCAAAACCAGTACGTACCCGTTCAATTGTCTCCGGCAAGAAGTAGTCATCAATACGGCGGCGCACCGCTTGGATGTAGGTTGGATCGTTTTGGGTCACTGACCACGCGGCGCCATTTCGCGATTGCACCCTCCACTTCCCGCACCAGGTCATCGTGCGCAACCAGGTGAAACGACGGATCGGAGCGCACCACGGTATGATCTGCGCGCGAAGAATTTCCGGTATCGCCGAAAAATAATGACCGTAAAACTCCGCTACTTCGGCGTTACCTAGGTCTGTGGCGACGTCGGGATCCCACATCGTCGACGTGTAGACAGTCGCGTGTGCGAGGTCGATCGCAGGAAGCCCATACAACATTTTTTCAAGGTCCACGAATGTCGCCCGGCCATCAGTTCCAATTAGAAAATTCCCGGGGTGGGTATCGGTTCCGACTAGTGTTACTGGCAGATTAGCGTTTGTTACCTCCTCAGAAAACCTTCGCGCTTTCTCAAGCTCTTCATCCAATTGGCTGCGGGCCGCCGGGTCAACTCCTGCTTTGTCAAAAAACTTCGACTGTTCCTCAATAACAGAAAATGTCCTGCTTATGGGATCGTCATGTGATGGGATTGGCGGGCGACTGCCGTTGAATGGAACAGGCAATGAATGTATCGCCGCCAAAGCGTCTGCAATCGCCTGCAGGTCGTTCGGAAGAATTGGTGTAGAGCCCTCTATCTCAGAAATTACAAGTGCACCCCACGGGATGCCCTTACATGGTGCGATCTTATCGAGTATTTTTGGAGTGTGGCCACTGACCGATGCTCGGGAAAAACAGGCTTCCTGGTAATAAAGATTGGGTTCAGGCTCCAAACCGACGGAACTGAGCCGTGGGATTCGGAGGATTGCGCCAGTCCCGGGAACGCGGACATGAGCGTGAACGAGGCCCTTTGCTCGCATGGGCTCAAGATCACCGAACCCTATGCCCCGGAAGATATCAATCTTCCCCGTCGCTTCTGCCAAAGCATCTAAATTAGCGCCGCCAGCATCCCATAAAAGTTCTGTACGCTCTGACAAGTTACCTTCCTATGCCCCATTTCAATAACAGAAAACTGAGCATGCATGATTTTACTGTCTATGCGAACTCGAATCAGGGACAACTTCAACCAATTGTGACGTTTCGACTGGCACCTTATGGTCGTGTGGCAGGTGGGAGAGGCTATGTGAACAAGCAAACAGAGAAAAAAGCTAATCCGGGAACGGCGCGAAAAATGGTTCCGTACTGGCTTGCACTCCTGTTTCTGATGCTTGGTGCCATTTCCTGGGCAGGCAGCACTGTGGCCGGTCGCGCCGCCTCCGGCAACGTTCCGCCGTTTTCACTTTCGTTTATAAGGTGGTTTTTTGTCGTTCTTTGCTTTTTACTGATCAGCTGGCGACAGACTTGGGCCCAGCGCACAATTATCCTCCGCCACTGGCCGCTGTTGACGGCATTTGGGTTTTTCGGCGTCGTGGGCTTCACAGTTCCCTATTATGTCGGATTACAGTTCACGGTAGCTGTGAATGCGTCTCTGATGAACGCGTCCGGCACGCTTTGGGTCATCCTTACTGCCTTCCTGATGACAGGTGATCGGATATCCCGACAACAGGCCTGTGGCGTCGTTCTGGGCTTTCTGGGAACACTTATAATAGTACTTCGGGCAAACTTCAGCCTTTTGAGTGGATTCTCTATCAATATCGGCGACATTCTGGTACTCGCCTCATTCTTCTCCTGGGCTGTGTATACAGTGATGCTCCGTTGGAAACCCCCCGAAATTGGAGAATTACCTTTTCTGACATCTATCAGCATTCTAGCGGTGCTAATGATGTTGCCATTCTATATTGTAGATCTCTGGAACGGCGTTTCTTTCAAGGTTAATTTTGATAACATTGCCATCATCTCTTATGCCGTTATTTTTCCATCTTTTCTGGCCTATATCATGTGGAACAAAGCGGTCCCTGTCGTGGGCGCCAGTGTGGCTGCGATGACCCAATATATGATACCGATTTTCGGGGTCATCCTCTCGGTTGTGCTGCTAGGTGAGACCATTGAACTGCACCACGCGGGGGGAATTGTTATAATTTTCATCGGTATCTGGCTGGTATCGCGCGGCCGACACGGCGGACGCGTAAAATCCCCTTAATTTTTCAATTCAAAAATCGAGGACTGACTGATGGTTGACCACAACCAAACAATCTTAATCGCAGGAGCAGGACCAGTAGGCATGACCACGGGTCTCGCACTAGCAAGCGCAGGTATCCCGGTTAAGGTATTCGACGCACTAGGTGAAATTCCAAGGGATCACCGCGCTTCTACACTCCATCCGTCGACGCTGATGATGGTCGAAGACCTCGGTATGACCGATATACTTATTGAGCGGGGCATCGAATCCCCGATGTTTCAATTCCGCGATCGCGTTAGTGGTGATATCGTAGCGGAGTTTGATTACCGTCTGATCTCGGACTCTCTCAAATTTCCCTACGCGCTTCAGGTGGAACAACACAAAACCATTGAAGTTGCCCGTGATATTGCCCTCGACATTCACGAATTCGAGCTTCATCGCGAGCGAGAGCTTGTAGACTTCAGTCAGGACGACCGGGGCGTGGAGATTACTGTCGAAAGTCCTGATGGTGCTCGAGAAGTTCATACGGGAGCATTTCTGATAGGCGCCGATGGTGGACGATCAGTAGTACGTAAAATCCTCAATATTGATTTTCCGGGTTTCACCTGGGAAGAACGTTTTATTATTGTTTCCACATATTATGATTTTGAAAAGGCTGACGGGTGGCGATACCGGAACTATGTGGCCCATCCAGAACAATGGTGTGCGATGATCAAAGTTCCCGGAGAACAAAGCGAAGGGGTCTGGCGCGCTCTTTTTCCTGCATTTGGTAATGATCCTGACGAACACGTTCTCAGCGATGAATGGATCCAGGCACGATTTGCCGAATGCTATCCTTATGACCCACCATACGACCTACTGCACCGAAACCTATATAGCGTCCATCAACGGGTCGCGGATTCCTTTTCAAAAGGCAGGGTCGCATTGGCCGGTGACGCCGCTCATGTCAACAATCCACTTGGGGGTATGGGGATGAACAGCGGGATACATGACGGTCTTAACCTCGCGGAAAAGCTGGTCGCAGCAAGCAATGGTGCGGATTATCAGCCACTTCTCGCCCGATATGACCGACAACGCCGACCGATGGCAGAAAAATATGTCCAGGCCCAGTCGATACAAAACAAACGCCTTCTTCAGGAATCGGACCCGGAAATCCGAAAAAAACGTCTAAAGGAACTCTCGGATACCGCCGCGAACGAAGAAACTCACCGGGCCTACCTGCTTCGTGCGTCTCTGGTTCAAATGGTCAACGAAGCAAATGCTATCGAATAAAAACATCCCACCTTTGTTTGCTGCGGGAACCAATGCAACCAAACCTTCCAATGGCTCATAAAAATCAAAACTTCTGCCCTTTCTCCTGCCCAAATCCTTGGTTTCGCCAATTCAAGGCAGGGGAGACGCATGCGCAGTTTACCGCCACACACGCCATCGCAATGGTTATAATTGGGGCCAAATTCAAAATTAAAATGGTCCTTATGCCCTAGTTGGCCTCTCCGTCTTGAGGCAGGTCTTTTTCCAACGAATCCGCCATGGGCTGTTGCCGACGAGAGGCCCAGAACCACAACCCTATACACAGTACTGCACCGCCAATAACCGGGACCTGAAGCCCCATTGTCTCGGAAAGACCGCCCATCGCTAACGCCCCAACTGCGGGCGCGCCCCTGCCTATCATTCCGTAAAGGCTCATGACCCTTCCACGCATGGCGGGATCGACGGCATTTTGTAACAACGTCTGTTCCCCAACACCGACGACAATCATCGCAAACCCGGTGACAAACAAACACAACAGCGCAAATCCGAAAAGGTTAGTTACGGCAAATCCAACAAGTCCCAGACCAAGCACAAGCACAAAGACCACAACCCACCTTGTCAGCCCCACTACCTCTCCGCGCTGGGCAAGCCAGAACGCGCCAAACATGGCGCCGAGCCCGGATACTGAAACTAACCACGCAAGGCCTTGAGCTCCGCGCCCGAACACATCGTCTGCGAACCCTGGTAACAACTCCATGTAAGGGCGCCCGCACACCGCCACAATAGTTAGAATGATCAACATACGCGCAATGCCGCTGTGTTTCGTGGCGTAACGGTATCCCTCCATGATCTCTCGCGGCACCGCACGCACGGATGTTCTTGCTTTCGCGCTACGCGGATTTTTCAGATGAATGAATCCCAACGCAAAAACGAACCAGAGATAACTAGCGCTGTTGAATACAAACGCCCAGCCAACTCCCGCATAATCAATCAGCAGTCCGCCAATCATTGGTCCGGTGAACCGCGCCGAATTGAAGATCATCGAGTTGATGCCAATTGCAGCGGTCATATTTTCGCGGGCAACCAAATGTGGAACGATAGCGAGCCGGACCGGCTGGTTAATTGCAATAATCGCACCATGTAGCAGGACCAGAAAGAGCAACAGCTCTGGCGTCATTATTCCCCAGATGGTGAGGACGGCCAGCAGTATAGACTGCACCATGGCCATAATCTGGGTGGCCTTCATCATAGTGAGCAAATTGACACGGTCGGCCATGGCGCCGGCCAGCGGCGCGAGGATGACTACCGGGAACAGATCCGCAACAGCGACCAGGCCGAGCCAAAATGGGGAGTTTGTAAGTTCCCACGCCAGCCAGCCCACTGCAATCCGTTGGGCCCACCCGCCATTGTGAGATATAATATTGCCTATGGAAAATACGCGATAGGTTTGCTCCGAAAGAGCAGCATACAGAACTGAGAAACCTTGCATGTCAGGTTTTTAACCGATTATCGTGGGAATGCCCCGTCGAAACGGCTTGCTGACAAATATAGGGCTTGTTAGCCTCCTATCAGATAAAATAGGACCGTACATGTCGGATGGAACGCTCACGCGACAGAGCACAAATACACTAGACCCATTCTGGATGCCGTTTACCGGCAACCGCCAGTTCAAAGCTGCGCCGCGCATGCTCGTCTCTGCCAGGGACATGCATTATGTTGACGACAGGGGCAACCGCATTCTCGACGGCACAGCGGGAATGTGGTGCGTAAACGCTGGACACGGCCGCAGGAAAATTGTTGAAGCGGTGAAGGCTCAGGTCGAGACAATTGATTACGCTCCGACCTTTCAATGGGGACATCCCAGTGCATTCGATCTGTCCTCAAGACTGGTTAATCTTTTGCCCGGAGATCTGGATTACGTCTTTTTTGGGAATTCAGGTTCAGAAGCGGTGGACACTGCCCTGAAAATTGCTCTCGCCTATCATCAGTTGAGAGGCGACACCGGCCGCACCCGCCTTATTGGACGCGAACGGGGCTATCACGGAGTGGGCATCGGCGGTACCTCAGGAGGCGGCATTGCCAACAATCGCAAGCAGTTTGGTACGTTGCTTGGCGGTGTTGATCACCTGCCCCACACTCACAATCTTGACAAGATGGCGTTCACTCTAGGCCAGCCGAGTTGGGGAGCGCATCTTGCTGATGACCTAGAGCGCATCGTCGCGCTTCATGACCCATCCACCATTGCTGCCGTGATAGTGGAACCAGTGGCAGGGTCGACTGGCGTCCTCGTTCCGCCGAAAGGGTACCTTGAGAAACTTCGGGCGATCTGCGACACCCATGGTCTCCTATTAATATTCGACGAGGTTATAACAGGGTTCGGGCGTCTTGGTGATCCATTCGCAGCTGACTATTTCGGCATAGTTCCTGACATGATGACAATGGCCAAGGGATTGACCAATGCGACCGTCCCCATGTCTGCCGTGGGGGTTCGCAAGGGCATTTACGAAACCTTCATGCAAGGCCCGCCAAATGCAATTGAACTGTTCCACGGCTATACCTATTCAGCGCACCCGCTTGCGTGCGCCGCCGGGCTGGCAACACTGGAAGTGTTTACGGATGATGACTTGTTTTCGAGGGCCAAGGCGCTTTCTCCGAAGTGGGAGGCCGCCCTTCACGGACTTAAGGGGCTGCCCAACGTCATGGACATCCGCAATCTCGGCCTAATGGGCGCGGTTGAAATGCTGCCCCGAGACGGCGCGCCCACAGCGCGCGCTTTCGATATATATCTCAAGTGTTATGAAAATGGCCTGCTCGTTCGACAAACCGGAGATGTTTTAGCCATGTCACCGCCGCTGATTGTCTCAGAGGAGCAGATAGATGAGATGATACACATTCTGGGAAATGCGATTTCCGAAACGGAATAAGGCCGCAGTTGCTAAAGACGGGACAAGATATTGTGTGCAGATTAAAACGCACTTAAAAAATTTGGAAGACGAGGAACGACAATACTTCCCTTCTCGAATGATCTTTCGCCGCCTGGTTTTTTGTTTGGAAAAAAGCCACAGACGGTGCGCGGACATTTATTTGTGATGGCTGGACACCGGTACCCCGGTTCGCCATTCTTCAGTTTAATCGTCAAATAACGGTGCATTCATGCCGAAAGTATTAACAAAGGCGGAGCTAGCAAGGTCTGAACGGGACGGATGCATATTTCCGGTCCGGATAATGGATCCAGATTCCGCGGCCAAGTACAGAACATCCTACGAGCAAGTAGAAGACCGGAAAGGTCGGGACGTCCCTGACCTTCTTTCAGTAAAACCACATGTCCTGTTCCCGTGGTTGTTTGAACTCGGCACCACGCCAAACCTGCTTGACGCCATGGAGGACTTGCTTGGTCCGGACCTTCTGATGACAACCTGCGCAATCTGGCCCAAGAAGGCAAATGATCCGAGCTTCGTAACCTGGCATCAGGATTCGACCTATTTTGGCTATGATCCAATGGACGTGTGGGGCGCCTGGATCGCCATCACAGACAGTCATGCCGATAACGGTTGCCTGAAATATCTGCCTGGCAGCCACCGCAATCCAGAAATGGCCCACGAGGAGACCTTTGCAGCCAACAATATGCTTTCCCGTGGACAGCGCATTACAGACGACTTTGACGCCAGTACGGCCATTGACGTCGAACTAGAGCCGGGTGAATGCACAATCCATCATTTCCGCCTTGCCCATTCATCTGAAGCAAACCTCAGCGATCGACGACGGATCGGTATCCTTTTTGTTTTCTGCGGGCCGCACGTCAAGCCCACAAATCAACTGAACTCCGCCATTCTGGTCCGCGGGAATGACAAATACGGATACTGGAAGCGCGACCCCGTACCGAAACGCGATCTTGACCCGGCAAACCTCGATTATTATGAAAAGTTCTGGCGCAGTTACATAGACCCGGAAAACCTTTCCGAAGCAACACGCAAAGCCACCATTGAATGACAGACCTTCGCACGTACCTTAATGAAATTGACAACGCAATCTTCCGCCCGGAGGGGGCAATTTCGGTCGTCCAGGAGATCACCGCTCTACAGCATGTTATGGCCGCAAAACGGTCTAATCCGGCAATAATGATCACCCAGCCTGAACTTCCCGATGGCCGGATCAGTGAGATGCCCGTTCTAACCAATCTGTTCGCCAGCCGAGAACTGTCGGCAAAAGCACTCGGGATTGATGATCACCGTAATTCGGCACGCGCGCTCGCCAATATCTCCTCAAAAGCCATAGACCCTATCACAATCAAGCCGGACGAAGCGCCGGTGCGCGAGATCACTTTGGCGGGAGAGGCCGCTGACCTTTTCGAGATTCCTGCACTACACCAACATGAGGGTGACGCCGGCCATTACGTTACCTGCGGACATGCCGTTACCTATGATCCAGACACCGGTATCGACAACATGGGTATTCAGCGGTTCTGGATCCGCGACAGGCATCTGATGGGCTGCTATATGCTGGATACCTCCCACAACATGATCAACTTGGGAAAATTCTGGTCAAAAGGCGAGGCGTGCCCCATTGCGATCTGGATAGGACACCACCCAGCTGTAGAAATGGGTGCTCAGTCCAAGCTGGGATATCCGGAAAGCCACTGGACGGTCGCCGGGGGTGCGATGGGAGAGGCCTTGAGGCTTATACCATCCGTCACGCATGGTGATAAAATAATGGTTCCGGCAGATGCAGAAATTGTCATAGAGGGCTTTCTGCCGCCCGGGAGGATTGAGGCCGAAGGTCCTTTTGCCGAATTTTCAGGCTATCAGGGACCACAAATTCCAAACCCTGTCGTAGAAGTGACATGCATAACCCGGCGGCACGACGCCATCTATCACGATTGCGGGTCTGGGCTGCCGGACCATCTGGTGCCTGACAACATGGCAATGGAAGGCTTCGTATACTCGCTGTCGCGACAAGTTTCACCGTCTCTCATCAACGTTCATGTTCCGTTTTCGGGCCGCCGCTTTCATGCATATCTGCAGTTCAAAGACCCACGCCCGGGTGAAGTTCGGGATGCCATGATGGCTGCAATTTCTTTCCGGCGTCTGAAAGCCGTGTACGCATTTGACGACGACATCGATATTTTTGATGATCGTCAAACCATGTGGGCCATCGCCACTCGCGTGCAGTGGCGACGCGACATGATATTACTGGACGGGCTCACCTCCGCACCGCTCGATCCTTCAGCCCCGGCAGACGGAAAAACCATTACAAAGGCGGCCATAGACGCAACATTGCCCCCGGCTAACGGGCCCGGACGCCCGAAACCAGTTGCCCCGCGGAACCGGGTGTCGCGAGAAGCGTTGGCGACCGCCAATTCAATTCTCGAGGGCATAGACATGTCAGGTTGGCCGAGCTGATGACCGACGCTCCTTTTGAGAAATCCGGCAATACTACCTGGGCGCAGTGCGCCGAATGCGATCACTGGTTTCATGTTTCTCCCGCCCTGGTTAAAATGGCGACTGTGAGCATGATCTGTCCGGGATGCCGAAATACATTCCTTCCAATGGATGCAAAAACCCTAGTCGACAATTAGAACACTGCTCTGCCATTCCCGTGTACCTACAAACCCTCTATTGTCATGATGGTCTTTGCAGGGTCTTACTTTCAAACGGAATAGTATATGAACTCTATATCGGAAGCCCGCCCGAATACGGCACAACAGTTTACTTATGAAGACCTGCGCGATTGGATCGAACAGGCGGACCGACTGGGCGAATTGAAGCGGGTCGAGGGCGCCAGCTGGGAACGGGATATAGGGCTCGCCGCCGAGGTGGTTATCCGGGAGGATGACGGACCAGCTGTTCTGTTCGACAAGGTTCCCGGGTCTCCTGACGGGTATCGCGTCTTGATCAATGTGTTTGGAGGGTCCCGGCGAAACATGACACTTGGCTTCCCGGACCACCTGACGAAACAGGAGTTATCAGAAGGTTGCTTTGAGTCTTTCGTCAAGGAGCGAAAAACGATCCCGTATAAAATAGTGAAAAATGGCTCCGTATTCGAGAACATCCTCACTGGCGACGACATAGACCTTATGAAATTCCCGACACCGATGTGGCATCCCGAGGATGGGGGCCGATATCTGGGAACCGGAACCTACACCGTAACCCGCGATCCGGATGAGGGATGGCTGAACTGTGGTGCTTACCGGGCGATGGTTCATGATTCCAGATCCGTCGGCTGTTTCATGGTTACGGGGAAGCATGGCTACGTGCACCGCAATAAATACTGGGACAAAGGCGAGCCCTGCCCCGTAGTCATGGTCGTGGGGGGTGAGCCAATTGCCTTCTTTAATGGCGGGGCCGAAGCACCCTATGGCACTTTCGAACTCGACATAGTAGGGGGCATTCGTAACAAGGCGGTCGAATGCGTTGTCGGCGATATCACTGGACTTCCATTCCCGGCGAACGCCGAGATTGTGCTTGAAGGACACCTTCATCCGGACAGGGTGAAAGACGAGGGGCCATTTGGCGAATGGACTGGCTACTACGCCAGCGGACAGCACCCGGAACCAGTGCTCGAAGTGGAGGCAATTTACCACCGGAACGACCCAATAATTCTGGGCGTTCCGCCGATGGGCCAAGGGTCTGACGAAATGGCTCGATATCGTGCCGTACTGCGCTCGGCAATGCTGAAACAGAACCTTGCGGATGCAGGAGTTCCAGATGTCACGGGTGTCTGGTGCCACGAAATAGGTGCCTCGCGACTTCTGCATGGCGTTTCGATAAAGCAACGCTATCCCGGACATTCAAAACAGGCTGGGCATATCGCAGCACAGTGTCAGGCGGCGAACTATGCAAACCGTTTCATCATTGTGGTTGACGACGATATTGACGTGACCGATCTGGAGGAACTTATTTGGGCAATGTGTACACGGTGTGATCCGGCGACTACGATCGATATCGTCAAGGGGGCGTGGACGTCTCCAGCAGACCCCCGTCTTACGCCGGAACAGAAAGCGTCGGGCGATATTACGAATAGTCGTGCCATCATCGACGCGTGCAAACCGTTTCACTGGAAAGACGATTATGCACCTGTTAACGCTCCCAGTCCCGAGGTGTTACGGGAGGCGCAGGCGAAGTTTGGCTACCTTTTGAAATAATTTAAATGAATTCGATACGGGCCCATGGGTACTGCACTACCGAGCCGAAACTCTTGCCTGTTACCCTTGCCCGGCGTTGGTGAAAAACGAAGTAAGCAATATCCACTGAAGTGGTTTTCCTTCATTGCAAGTCGCATTCACTGCATGCCCAGAACGGATGATTTGATCAGAGGAAAGAAGGAATTACGTGTGAAAGCAAACAGCGTTGTAAATTTTTCAGTACAAAGTTCAAGCGAACGTCTTGTTTGTGAAGATTAGCCTAGTGGAGCGAGCGGATCATGCCGCCGTCCACTATAATTGTAGCGCCATTGATATAGGAGGCCCGTTCCGAGGCAAGAAAGGCAACAACACTTGCGAACTCTTCGGGTTTTCCAATGCGCCCCAATGGGATCGTTTTTATATGTTTTTCAGCGTACTGGTCCTCAGTCAAATTAGCGTTTTTGGCTCCTTGCAGAAAACGCTTCGTCATAATTCGCCCCGGAGCAATGCAGTTAAACAAAATGTTGTTTTTTCCCATCGTCACCGAAAGAGATTTAAACAAACCAACAATACCCGGCCTCAGGCTGTTAGACAGTTCCAGACTATCTACCGGTTGACGCACCGATGACGAAACAATGGTTAACACTCTCCCCCATTTGTTTTCTTTCATCGCGGGAAGGACACCACGAACAAGCCTCACGGTAGACATCATCGTGATTTCAAACCCCTCCTGCCATACCGCGTCATTTAGCGTTTCAAACGCACCTCGCGGCGGACCTCCATTGTTGGCAAGCAGGATATCAATACCGCCCAGGTCGCGCACAACTTCCTCTAGCAATCTGTCTATTTCCTCTGCGTTCGAAACATCAGCGACGAACGGCACCACCTCTCCACCGGTATCATCTGAGATGCGTCTGGCCGCTGCTTCTATGCGATCAGGGTCACGACCGCATATTGCGACTCTTACACCTTCATCTGCCAACGCTTCCGCGCAGGCGTAACCCAACCCTCTGCTGGCGCCTGTCAGCAGGGCAACTCTGCCCTTAATACCGAGATCCATTTGCTTGCCGTTTCAAATTTGAGTTTAATTTATTAGATTTGTGCGTTTTTTTGTTTCCAATTCGGACTTGTATCTCCAACGAAACAAATAGCAATCAGTCTATTCGTTAACGATCAACACCGGGCCACTCACAGGCCCATCTGTTCACGAACGGCCACTGACAATTCACTATCAGTTTTCAGGTATTGATTAATTGTATCAAAATGATTGTGAGAGGGCATCACCCACACTTTGGATTCAACCCCCCTCCCCAACCAGGCTGCGGCCATTTCCTCGCTTTGTCGAATGTATTCCGGGCCCTCGTCCCCACCCACAGGCAAAAGAAACGGAGCCCGCACCCCAGGCTCACGCAATACGGGAGAAAAATTTCTGGCGACCTCCGGAGTTAGGCCGAGATCCTCGTTAAGGAAAGATAATCTTATTGGTTCAAGGTCGTAAACGCCACTTATTCCGCAACATGCCTTTATTGGGTCAACGGGCATTGACGAATCAAAATCAGGCCAATTTGTCGCCAACAACATTGCGGCTATGTGCGCACCTGCTGAATGGCCAGAAAGGGTGATGTTGTCGGGGTCGCCACCAAAACTGGAAGCATTTTTCCACGCCCACGCCAGAGCCGCGCGACATTGGCGAATCAATTCCGCCATCGTGACCGCCGGTATTAATCCGTACTCTACGATCAAGACGGCAACACCGTGGTCAACAAATGGCAGAGCGGCAAACCCAAAATCATCTTTCTTATTAGATATCCAATAACCGCCGTGGAAAAACAGATGTACAGGAACGGGGCCGCTAACGTCTGGTAAATACAAATCAACCAGCTCTTCTGGCCTGGTCCCGTAGGGAACATCCATACGTGTCCTGAACGAGGCCTTCGCCCGGTTGGATCCTTCTGTCTGATACGTCTTGTGAACTGTATTGGTGATTTTGCCGCGATTATTGTATTCACGGTCAAGGGCATCCTGGTCAAACTCTCGAAATATCGGTACCGCCAACGGTCTTACTCCAGACAACGTAAATGTCCTCCGCAAAGCTGCGACCGGCCTTTATCAGGACGGGCAGCACGCAAAGGTTAGTTTGTTAATTCCCTAACTGTTAATCAAGTACTGCGGTGGTCTCGATCTCCACGAGCCAGTCGTCACTTGCAAGCCCCGAGACAACGACCAGTGTGTTGGCCGGTTTGTTTGTCATCAAACCCTCATCCATTATAGCTTTCCGGCCGGCGCGGGCACTGTCAAGATTTTCCTTTCCCACGACGTATGTCGTTGTTCTCACAATATTGTCCAACGTTCCGCCGAGTTCGCGCAGTGTCGCATCGATATTATATAAAGCCTGTTTTACCTGAGCCCCCGCGTCGTTGGGATCAACAGTTTGGCCACTCTGGTCTATGCCCACCTGACCCGCGAGATAAAGGGTTCTTTCTGATGAGACGACCCAGGAAAAATTACCGGGAGGGGCTGCGACGCCTTTGGGATTAATGTATTGGCGTTTTGTCATCATAATTCCCCAATGATATATTTAAGGTTTGAAATAACAGCACACGCGGTATCAAATTCCAAGCCGCAAAACGGATTTTTGCCCTCGGCAGGAGAAAGCTATGACCGAACGCGCAACATTTCTTCGCAGTAAATATTCGGGTTACTACGGCGCACTTGCCAAACCACAGATTGACCAGAAACTTACCGAGGTTGGGCCAGGAACGCCGGGAGGGGAGTATCTGCGTCGTTTCTGGCATCCAGTGGCCTTTGATAATGCCCTACAGGATGTTCCCATTCGTCTCCGGATCCTCGGGGAAGACCTTGTTTTATTTAGAGACAGATCAGGCCGTGTCGGCCTGGTCACGCTGAACTGTCCCCATCGTGGCACCTCGCTGGAGTTCGGAATCATACAGGAACGAGGCATCATGTGCTGTTACCATGGCTGGGTCTTTGATGTTGACGGTAAAATCCTTGAGACCCCCGGCGAACCCGAGGAAAGCACACTGAAAGATCGCCTTTGGCACGGGGCATACCCGGTACGAGCCTTTAAAGGTTTGATATTTGCCTACATGGGTCCACCAGCCGAAGAACCGCCGTTTCCCGTATACGATACGTTCGAACTGGACGAGTACAGACTGGAGCCCTGGGGCGGAAACATACTGCCGTGCAACTGGATCCAGGTTAAAGAAAACGCAATGGACCCGGTGCATACATCGTTTCTTCACAGCATCAACTTCACTGAGTCATTCGGGGTGATTCCTCAGTTGAACTTTGTAAAAAACCCACTTGGTATGATGTATGTAGCTGTCAGGCGGATGGGAGAAAATGTCTGGGTTAGGTCTACTGAAATGATAATGCCAAATGTGCATCAACTTGCCCCGACATTCGAGACCGGGGACGTACCGAAGACATTTTCACGTCCGATGCAGACACTTTGGGCGGTGCCGGTGGACGATACCCAGACAATGAATATTGGCTATAATCACTATGACCTGATCAACCCGCCCAATCACGAAAAATACGTTGCAGGCACAGATTTCGGACAAATGCCGGATCGACCCTACAGGGAGCGTCAGCTTTTACCGGGGGATTATGATGCACAGGTAAGCATCGGCGCGACAGCAATTCATGCACGCGAACACCTTGGCTCCACCGACGCGGGAGTGAGCATGTTCCGGCAGTTGGTTAAACGCGGAATTCGCGATGTTGAAGATGGCGCAGACCCAATCCCGCCGGCACAACGCGCCGATGGTCTGATAAGGACGTATGCCCATGACACGGTGAAGCTTGCGCCGGAACTGGAGAAAGTCGAGGAAGACAGTGCTTTGCTGCGCAAGATGGGTATCGATGTTACCAACGATGTTCTGGCCGGCAAATTCACGCGTTGATCACTGGGCTGACTGTCACATGAATGTAAATCCTAAAAATATTTCCGTGTTTTGAAATCAGGATGACATTAAGCAATACGCCAGTGGAGGTGACGTTCAACCTATTAACCAATCGCCCTCCAATAGATTGCCTCCATGACCGGAAAATTAAACTGGTATATCCGGAGGAGTAACTTTAACTGTTGTACGCTTGGTCCTCAGACCGGCCTGACAAAGCTATTTGAAATGGACGTAATGATGGAAACCCTGTTGACTGACCTCGAAACAACGGTCGATCCCGCGCATACTGCGGTTTTGGTAGTTGACATTCAAAACGATTTTTGTGCCACGGGCGGCCATACTGAAACCAACCTCAAGAAGTCAGTAGCCGATTGCCAGTCAGTGGTAGAGCCGATACAGGCTCTGGTGGCGGAAACAAGGGCTGCCGGTGCTTCCGTGATCTGGATCAAAGCAGACTATGACCGCAGATATCTGTCGCCGCCGATCCACGCCCGCCAGCTTTCCCGGGGTATTTCAGATGCCTATTGCGTTGCGGGCACGTGGGGCGCCGAATTTTATCAGGTGTCCCCAGTCGATGGTGACACAATAATCGAAAAACACAGGCATAGTGCGTTCATCGGTACCGGACTCGACCAGGTCCTCAGAGACCGGGAAATAAAAACCCTGATCATGGCGGGCGTACAAACCCACGTCTGTGTGGAATCCACGCTCCGGGATGCTTCTGCGCGTGGTTATTATATTGTGGTGGCCGGGGACTGTGTGGCCTCATTTGATCGAGACCTGCACGAGAAGACGCTGCGCTGCGTCGAGATGCACTTTGGTGAAGTTGTAAACTCTGCTGAAATTGTTAAATTGTGGAAAGGCTAAAATACCGGATTATCTTGCTGAGCATCGGGTTGATCTCAAGATGAGAAATTTTTCGCCCCCTCCCACCCAGCTAGAAATTTTCTGCTAACCCCATCAGGCTCTGGCCGCATTCAAAAAAAGAGAGTTCCCCCCTGCAAAAACAAAACACTGATTGGCGAACCCCGTTTGTCATACTGTTAGCCGGTACGACTGTGGTGTTCATATCACTTGGTACGCGGTGGGCGTTCGGCCTCTGGCTTGAACCTGCATCACTGGATTTGTTTGGTGCCGGTCAGCTTAAGATCCTGTCTCTTTCGATTGCACTCCAGTCTCTTTTCTGGGGCGTTGCCACTCCCGTTGCTGGAGCTATTGCCGATAAATATGGCGCCGGACGGGTAATCGCTGCGTCCGGCATTCTTTACGCATCAGGACTTATTTTAATGACGGTGTCGGCAACGCCCCTGATGGCTCATTTTTCAATCGGCGTTTTAACCGGTTTTGCACTTTCCGGTACGATGTTTCCAATAATCCTGTCAGCAATCAGTCGTTCAGTATCTGCGCAAAACCGCAGTCTATACCTTGGTATTGCAAGTGCCGGTGGGTCTTCCGGGCAGGTCCTGATAATTCCGATTAGCCATTTTTTGATCGATGCCCATGGCTGGGTGGTCACTCTTTACGTCACCGCCGCAATTACCGCCCTGCTCATTCCACTGGCGTTTGTCATGGCAACGGGTAAAGGGTCACTAACTGACGCCGATCAGGTCCGGAAACAGGGAATTGGTGAAGCAATTCGTGAGGCGCTTAACCACAGAGGTTATATCCTGCTGACCTGTGGTTATTTCGTGTGTGGATTACAGACCATGTTCATCGGCACACATTTTCCGACCATGTTAGCCAGTCTCAAAGTGGATGCTGCAATCGCTGCCATGTCTCTCTCTCTCATCGGTGGATTTAATATTCTGGGCACATTTGCGTGGGGCATGGCTGGCGGTAAATATCGACAGAAATTTCTTCTTTGCTGGCTCTACAGCTTACGTTCATTAATAATGGCGGCGTTCATACTATTGCCTCCCACATCCCTGAATGTCGTTATTTTTTCATGTCTTATGGGCCTGTTGTGGCTGGGGACCATTCCGCTGACCGGATCAATTGTGGCTCAGGTGTTTGGGCTACACCACATGGGCATGCTTTTTGGATTTACTTTTGTCGCGCACCAGCTTGGCAGTTTTATTGGGATATATGCAGCAGGGTACCTTTTTGATCTTTATGGAAATTACAATGCCATCTGGTGGGCCGCAATTGTCATGGGCCTGCTGGCTTCCCTGGTGAACTACCCAATCAACGATACACCAATAAAGCGGAAGGCCGGGTCACAAAGGGCGTAAACTGTAGTGTTGGCGAACCAACAAAATCTCGCAGCTTTAGCGTTCCCGAAAGAAATACAGCCTTTCAATGCGCCGCACGGTCGGGATAAATTGAACGCGCTCCTTGTAATGTGGGTGCAGACCGTCCTAACCTTGTTCACCAGTTAACGTGTTCAGGGGAGAGCGCAATGATCGGAAAAAGTTGGATCCGGGAACAGGGTATGCAGGACGCACTACTCTGCGCGTCACTTCGCGACCGTAATATGTCAGATGTACCCCTATGGCAGCGAAAGTTTCCAGAACGTGACGCCATGATGAAACACTGGGATAGCCTCACCCCATTTCGCGATGGACAGGTCAACCCGGAACAGCTGAAGGTCACCGACACGAACGCAATGAACGCGGAAATCAAGCGTCGCGCTGCAGCGCTGGGCGCAGCGGACACGGGTATGACCGCGTTAAAACCTGAATTTATTGAATTGGGTGTTGATCTGCCACACAGGAATGTAATTGCTGTCATCTGTTACGAAGACTACGCAAAGGCGCTGGAAAGCCCGGATGCGGTCGATTTGGAAGCGATGAGCACGTACGCACAATGTGCAGACATAGCCACCGAACTGGCCCGCCAGATCAGGGAAGAGTTTGGCTATCCCGCGCTCGCGCATCACAACGGGTCTTTCCAGATCCAGGCGATACCAGTCTTTCAGGAAGTGGGATTCGGAGAACTCGGCCGACACGGCAGCCTGATCCATCCGGAGCTTGGTGCGAACTTTCGACCAGGGTTTATCACCACAGATCTACCCGTCGCCTACGACAAACCGCGGGATTTTGGAATTCAGGACTATTGCATGAAATGCAATCTTTGTAGAAATAATTGCCCGGGCGATGCAATACCCGACGACCACATCGTCACCGACGGCGTGAAGCGCTGGCTAACTGACATAAACAAATGTTATCCAATTTCGCGATTTAGAGAATCCTATTGCCATATCTGCGTCGACGTCTGCCCCTATATCTGGAAGGAAAACGGCGACGACGAAAAACGCAGCATGTTCCGCGATTACATGAAGATCCGGAAAGTGGAAGGATACAAAACGCCAAAGGGCCCGGAAACTCACCCATCATCGGAACGTGCTGAGCAACGCGGTCATCGAGCCATTGATGCAGACGTGTACCCAACCGACACTGACACTGATCTGCTAAAGCTTTCTGCTGCTGCTCTGGAGGTGTTAGCTCGTGATGGCGAAAAATTGAAAGCCATAGACGGCAATTGGACTTGGCACGCGACAGCTGAAACATCGGAGGGCTCACCGTTTCACATCAGCTTTACCGGTCCTGACTTACCACAAGAAGCAGCAAACCAAATGATCCTGCCCTCGGATATCCCCAACAATCCGCACTGGCAGGAGACCTACCACCTATCCGTCTCACCGCCCAATATCTCGCTAGAACTGACCTGGAGTCCGGAAGACCCGCTGCGAATACTTAATTTTAGCCGTGGTGCCTGGGAACTAGAGCTTATGGAGTTAGCTCAATAGAACTATCTAATTACAAGCAGATCTCATTATATCCAATCAAACGTCAAGAAACGTCAACAGGCCCAGAATCTCCTAATGAAGACCCTGTACGCGTCCAAACAGGAAGCCCGTCAGGCGGTATGGGATCGCCTAAAGGTCGAAAATCTTGCCGCCTTTCCCTTTCCACCCCATGGGCGGATCCCTAATTTTAGAGGTGCGAAGGAAGCGGCACTCCGTGTCTTTGAAGAACCGGAATGGCGTGATGCCAAACGGATTAAGGTAAACCCGGATTCCCCACAAAAATATGTTCGGGCAGAAGCCCTGCGCAGAAATATCGTCGTCTATGTCCCAACGCCGCGCCTGAAGGGCGGCTTCATGAAGCTCGACCCCGCAAAAATACCCTACGACGCGATTTCTGATGCATCTCAAATGTCTCGATGCAAACGCTGGGCAGAACCAGTCGGGCTCGAGGTGTTACCCCAACTCGATGCGATTGTGACCGGATGTGTTGTCGTCACAGAAACCGGGTGCCGCGCAGGCAAAGGTGCGGGATACAGCGATATTGAATTTGCAATCCTGAGAGAGCTCGGACACGAGGCTGTTCCCGTGGCGACGACAGTGAACGATATCCAAATTGTGAGCAGCTTCCCCACGGAAAGCAATGACCTGCCGCTTAAAGTTATAGCGACCCCGACACAAACCATCCGTGTGAACAACCCGCCACGCTCACCGTCCCATATTGAATGGGATAAACTCACCGATCAGGATTTGAAGAGTATGCCCATACTGGCTGAACTAAAATCCCTCAAATCGCGTTAGGGTCGAATTTTCTTTTTACGAGCACGGACTGACGTTTTCAGGTTTCTGCGAGACTTGCTGTGAGTTTGCGTGCCAGAGCTCCAACCACGCGGCGACGGTACCAAGGTCGGACCGTCGTAGTCCGCATGGGTTTTGCCTGGGAGCGAACGGCCTCACGGATCTCATTGAGAACATCCTCGTTTACAGGCCCGCCGACGAATTTATCCAGACCCTGCACCACCAGTGGATATGGATTGACCGCCGTAAGCGCGATTTTAAGACTGGTAATCTTCGTCGACGCGACTGATAGACGGACAGCACAGCCAGCGAGCGGAAAATCAATCGAACCGCGAACCCGTGATTTTTCATAAGCGGAGGACACCCCGTCAACCGGTGCAGGTAATCTGACCGAAACAAGAAGATCATCATGTTCAAGAGTAAGATGATCCATACCGTCATCCCGATAAAGTTCGGCGAGCTGTATTCTGCGTACTCCATTCAGGGATGCAATTTCGACTTCCGCATCATGGACAAGCAAGGCTGGTGCAACATCGCCGGAAAATGCGGCAAAGCACTTCTGGCCGCTCGGAGCAACATGGCAGACGTCCCCGTTGTGCTTCAGACAAAAATCGTTGCTCTCTCTCCACCATTGGGACTGATTGTAGAAAAGACAGCGTGTATCCAGACAAAGGTTTCCGCCTACGGTACCGTATTGTCGGTGGGTTGGCCCGGCGACAGACGCCGCTGCCTGAGCGACGGCTGGATAATCTCGCCGGATATCGGGATGATCGGCCAGGGCTGCTAGCCCCGTCCCGGCACCAATTTTCAGACATTTTTCTTCTACGGATATCCCAACAAATTTTTCGATAGCTGTCAGGTCAATCATCGTACCGGGTGCTTCTATCCCGCGGCGGACATTGACAATCATGTCGGTGCCGCCGGCCAAAAAGCGCGACGTCTGGTCAGCAGCTTTCAGCTTAACCGCGTCTTCGGCCGTTCGCGGACGATGCAAAGTGAATTGGGGCAGATATTCCATAGCCTTATTCCGCGGCAACAGAGTTGGTTTTGCGCGCCCTATCTTCAAGCAACTGAAGCAGACGATCGGGCGTGACGGGAAGGTCACATGCACGAACGCCGACTGCATCCGCGATGGCGCTGGTCAGTGCAGGAAGAAATCCTGCAAGAGAAGCTTCACCGGCTTCCTTCGCTCCAAACGGTCCGTGGGGATCATTGCATTCAACAATGTGTGTTTCGATCGGCGGCGACTCGACAAAGGTGGGAACTCGGTAATCCAGCATGTTACCCGAGATCATTAACCCCTCGTGATATCGGGTTTCTTCAGTCAGCGCCTGGCCCATACCCATCCAGACCGAACCCTGGATTTGTCCCTCTACTGTCAGAGGATTCAGCGCCTTCCCGCAATCGTGTGCAACCCAAACCTTGTCGACGGTTATCTCCGCGGTATCGGGATCCACGGTTACCTCGACCACCTGGGCCGCGTATGAGAATGCCATAGAACCGCCAATGGCGGCTCCACGGTATTTCTTGCCGCCCCAGCTCTCGGGAAGAGTATTAAAATTGCCTTTTACGGTAATTGTACCCGTCTCCTCTAGCGCGGCCATGACTACTTCTTCAAAAGTCATGCCTTCATCCTGGGTACCAGCCCGGTATACCTCACCCAGACATTCTACATCCTCCGGGCTTACATCAAGTTTGTTAGCAGCCGCCTCAACCAGAACACCTTTCAGATTATTGGCGGCCTCGATTGCGGCATTTCCAACCATGTACGTTACCCGTGAAGAATACGACCCGTTATCTTTTGGTGTTACACGGCTGTCCGCGGCGACGATTTTCACTTTCGTGGGATCGATCCCCAGCACCTCCGCAACGCACTGAACCAGAATGGTCGAAGAGCCCTGACCAATTTCAGACGCGCCCGTGAGAATTACTACGGTTCCATCAAAATCAAGTTTCAGGTTTACTGTCGCGTGCGGTTCCCCGGTCCAGTTGACCGGTTTTGACGCGCCAGAGATATAGTGTGAACAGGCTACTCCCAAGCCCTTTCCAGGTCCCATTTTCCCTTTGCGTTCCTTCCATTTGCACGCCTTCTCAACTACGTCCAGACAGTCTGGCAGACCGTACGAGTTCACCCAAAGGTCGTTGGCCGTAAAACCCAGTTCTTTTATGAGATTGACCCGCCGAACGGCGAAGGGGTCGAGGCCAAGTTTCACTGCCATCTCGTCCAGTGTGTTTTCAAACGCATGCCGGACATTAACGGTGCCGTGCCCCCGAAAAGCACCGCAGGGTGGGGTGTTGGTTAATACACGTTTGCCGTCGTAGCGTGCGTTCTGAAGGTCGTAGATAGCAAACAGCATTGATCCCGAGTAGAGGATCGTTACAATTCCATAACCGGAATGCCCTCCACCGCGCTGAATGGTCTGACATTCAACCCCGGTTACTTTGCCGTCCTTTGTCATGCCCATTCGAAGTCTAACCGTTTGTTCCTGTCTGCCTCGATGGGTGATGAAGGTGTCTTCGCGACTGATTACCGTTCGCACGGTACCGTTCGCACGGCGCGCCAGCATCGCAGTTATCATCTCAACATTTAAGGCCTCGGTTCGCGCGCCAAAACCACCACCAAGAAATGGTTTGATCACCCTGATTTTCGATTTTGGCATCTTGAGAATTTTGGACAACATCAGATGTACATAGTAGGGCACCTGTGTACTGGCACGGACTGTCAACTCGTCTCGCTCGCCATCGTATTCAGCAAATGCTGCATGCGGCTCAGTCTGGACCTGACACACCTCCGCACAATTGTACTCAGTTTCATGGATTAAATCAGCTTCGGAAAACCCCGCTTCTACATCGCCGATCTCGAATTCAACGTGGCGTTCAATGTTGCCTGGCCGATGTTCATGCAGATCAATCGCATCGTCGGCCATCGCCTCGTCGGCTGTGAAATAGGCCGGTAATTCTTCATACTGAACCTTGATCAGGGCACATGCGTGCCTCGCTGTTTCTATATCGTTCGCGGCGACCGCGGCAACGGGCTCACCCCGATAACGAACTTTATCAAACGCGATCGGCAGCTCAGTGCGTGCGACCGGCAATATGCCATGACACTCGTCTGTTTCAGCACCAGTAATAACTGCGTGCACCCCCGGAAGTGCCTCAGCTCCAGATATATCTACCGACAGAATCCGCGCGTGCGCTACTTCCGCACGTTTGATGTGTCCGGTCAGAGCGTTGTGATCATAAAAATCGGAGGTGTATTGCGCCCTGCCCGAAACCTTCTCCGGACCGTCGACCATCGGCATGGGTTTGCCAATGGACTGGACAGGCATCAGCGGAAGGCCATCTCCTACCATCAACCTTCCCCCCGGCCAGAGCTGATTTCTTCGGCGGCGAATTGCACGGCCTCTATTATTTTCACGTACCCCGTGCAGCGACATATGTTTGAAGCCAATTCGTTCCGGATTGTCTCCTCATCGGGATTCGGGTCTTTGCGCAACAAACCCTCGGCAGCCATGACCATACCTGGCGTACAGTAACCGCATTGCGCTCCTAGCTTTTCGTGAAACCCGCGCTGGATCGAGTTGAGACGGCCACCCTCGGACAAGGACTCGATTGTCTCAATGATTGTTCCGGCGCAAGTGGCAGCTAGCGTCAGGCATGAATGCTGCGCCTTGCCGTCAACCAGAACAGTGCAAAGCCCGCATTCTCCACCGTCACAACCGATCTTGGTGCCCGTCAGTCCAAGATTTTCGCGAAGGTAGTCTACAAGTAAAAGGTTCCCTGCTACGGCGTCATCTCGAGGACGTCCATTTACTGTGAGCGAAACGAGCGTTTTCATTGCCTGTCACCCAATCCCTACTGGTACGTTGCGGAAATTCCATTGTCTAAATGGTTGGACATCGGATTGTTTTGCGTTCAACAAAGCTAAATGACACAGAAGCAGTGCTATCGCAAGGTCCGCGAATTCACGTCCCCCTAGCGGAGCATTTCAGAAGAAGCGTTCGCAACCAGTTTCCACGGTGTAATCAGAATTCCTTTAATCAAAAATACCAAACACCCGTTGTCACTTTCGCAGCTGTCTTCAGCCGGAAGCTCCCATATCAAGGGCGATGTGCACGACTTCGGTCCCATCGTCAAACTCTCGCCCAAGGGCGCGCACCGCCTTATCCGCATCTTCCAGTGGAAACATGTGGGAACAAAGCGGCTTAAGATCATCACCACGCCGGGAGAGGATATCGAGGGCCTTCTCAATCGAGGGCCATCCAGCCGATAACACCCCCATTATCTTGATTTCATTTATAACTATCTTATCCGTGATCAGATTGGGAACGGGTTTAAAGCTTTTTAGACCAGCAAGCACGATACGCCCGCCGGGGCGCACCATATCAACTGCGTCGACGACTGGCTGCGTGGCACCAGCAGAAACCTCAACCACCACATCGGCTTTGCGTCCATCGGTCAGTTCATGCACACGCGCCACTGCATCCTCTTCGTCAACATTGATTGACGCATCCGCACCCAACCTGAGCGCGAGCTCGAGGCGGGCTTTGTCACGCCCAGTTCCAGTTACAATAATCCTGCCAGCCCCCGCCTCACGGGCCGCGACGACGGATAGCAGCCCGCGTTGGCCAGGGCCCTCTATCACGACGGTTTCACCGAGAGACGTGTTAGGCTCTTCGTATGCCCAGCGAACCCCGTTTGACAAGGGGTTAAAAAGCGACAGGATGTCCGTTGGAATATTGCTCGGCACCTTATGCAGCAGTGCTTTAGGGTGGATATACATGTGAGTGGCATAACCTCCCCAGAGGGATGGCGCGATCTCGGTTGATGCATATAGCCCATAGCCTTGCGAAGACTGGCACAGCGTGGTCGAACCTATGGCACACTGGAAACAGTGACCGCAGGGAATTATCGCCTCAACAACTACACGATCTCCCTCTTTTACATTCCAGTGTTTGGCTGCCTCCGCGCCGACCCGGTCAATCCAGCCAAATATTTCGTGACCTGGAATGATTGGCCAAATATCCCAGGGAGTACCAGTCAGATGCCCCGCATACTGTTCGTAATCAGTGCCGCAAAGACCCGCGGCCTCTACCCGAAGTATAGCATCGTCCGGACCAATTTCCGGGATGTCAAATTCACAAAATGAGAAATTACGCGGCTCCGTTAAAACTGCGGCATCTGCTTTTTCAACCATGTCGTCATCTCCGATTACACCAACAGTGGATACAGTGGTTACAAAGCCCTTCCGTTCACCATTCAGCAATGAATGGCAGTTTCAGATTAGCCTGTTTATGGCCTCCAATCCTAATTCAACCCGTCCGAATTCTGCGCCGTTAATGTCGAAACTGACCTGGATCTGGGAGGCCGCCGCGTGCATGTCACGAAATCTGCGCTGAAAGGGATTGGATTGATAGATTCCAGCGGCGCCAATGGCGGTCTGCATGATCTGGATCGACTTGACGCAGTTTTGTGCCGCGTAGGCGCCATCCCGCCGCCATCTGGTCTTCTCAACCACAGTCGGTATTCGACCACTTTGCGCTATATTCTCAGCCTCACGAATGTTGTCGTGGGCTAGCAGCCTCGCCGCCTTTATTAACGTGGATGCCTCAGCCACCCGCATCTGTAACTGGGCATATTCAACCAACCTGGTTGCATTATATGTAGACACGCGTTCGCGCATGTCGGCGACATAATCGTCATATGCGCCCTGCGCTATGCCGATCATGGGTCCGACAAGGATCTGCGGAAAAAGTCCCAAAACGGGAAGCTGGTACAACAGATTGGGCACGTGTGTCGATCCGGGGGTGCAGCCCCCGCGGGCCTGCCCGGGAAACAAAGTCATTCGCTCTGGCACAAAGACCCCGTCACATTTCACATCGCGGCTACCTGTCCCAACAAGACCGCTAACGTGCCAGGTATCGACTTCTTCAAACGACGCGCGCGGCAGCACGAGCCAGATAGGCCGACGCGGGTCTTCATCTTCTATCATGGCCGCCATCATCATCCAGTCACTGATATCAATCCCGCTGCAATACGGCCACCGGCCAGATATCTCGTAACCACCCGGGACGGGTTTTGCTTTTCCAGCTGTAGCTACCAACGAAGATGCGATCAGCGCTTTTGGATTGTCTCCCCAAACTTCATCCTGCGCTCGGGAATCCCACATGGCTAACATCCAGTCATGGCTGACCAGGTTGCCGTACACCCAGGCTGTCGAGGCACATCCGCGTGCAATATGATCAGATAAATCTATAAAAACACCATAATCCAACTCAAGTCCGCCGTATCGAGCCGGCTTGACCGCAGTCCACAGCTGGGTATCCCAGAGATCTTTTACAGTATCGGGGTGAACAACCCGTGTCTTTTCAACCTCATCCGCCCGCGCGGCCAGCCTCGGCGTGAGCGCAGCCGCGCGATCCACCATTTCCGCACGGCTTAACGAAGAACCTTTCATTAAAATGTTTTTGCTTCCTGCCATGGCTTCTAAAGGCTACTGATCCTCGGCCCAGTAATTGAGCTCGACGGTGATCCCGTTCGGGTCCTCCACAAAAACCTGATGGAGGTCCATCGACGGCACCTGTCTTTCCCGGAACGGATATCCCTCCTCTTTCAGACGCCGAATTAATGTCATCGGTTCTCTAGCCCTAAAGGCTATGTGATCAAAGGCGCCAGATCCGTCAAGAGAATCCGGGTCTACATCGCCGCCGAGATAGGCCTGCAATCCAGACGGATCTTCTGCATCAACACCTACTAGATGAACTACAGCCAACCCGTCTATGTAAAGCCAGGCTCCGGGAAAGGGAAAATCAGGCCGATCGCCATCTTTCATACCGAGAAGATCTACATAAAAATCACGTGTTTCATCCAGTTTGACGGTCCGGATGGAACAGTGGTCCAGGGAACTCAGGCTCATAGGGCTTCCTTTTTCAGCTCATTCAATAAAGTCACCGTCACCATTTATAAACCGGATATTAAATAGGCATGTACGCGATGGGAACTCCTGCAGATACAATAAAAAGACAATTTATAGTGTCGTGGCCCTTATGCCTTGACCTCATCACATGGAGGGTGAAAATAATATGGATTTAGTGGGGATATATCGCCACAAACTATGGAGTGAGGAAAGTTCATGAAACCGGCGCCGTTTGCTTATTCTCGACCTCAAAACATGGATGACGCTCTAGCTTTCCTCACCGAACACGGGGCCAGCGCCCGAATACTCGCGGGCGGTCAAAGTCTCATGGCAACACTGAATATGAGGTTATCCTCACCCGAGGTGCTAATTGATATCGGCCAGATTGCCGACCTCACCGGTATCGATGACACCGGGCCCGCCATCCGGATAGGCGCCATGACGCGACACGTTGATGTTGAAACATCAGAACTGGTGGCAACTCATGCACCAATGATTTCCGCAGCGATGGGTCATATTGCACACCCCGCCATTCGAAACCGCGGAACATTTGGTGGCTCCGTGGCCTTCGCAGACCCAGCTGCAGAACTGCCCGCATGCACAGTTGCGCTAGGTGCAACCATGCACCTGGTGGGAAAAGCGGGGGAACGGGATGTGCCGGCAGACAGTTTCTATAAGGGCCTCTATGAAACGGCGATCGGACCAGATGAAATATTGACCGCTATATCGTTACCCAAAATAGAGACAGGCTGGAGATCAGGATTTATGGAGCTCGCCCGCCGGCGCGGCGATTATGCAATTATAGGGCTCGCCGCGCATACAGAATGGAACGGCACCATATTTGGCGACGCACGGCTCGTTTTCTTTAATGCTGGGGACCGAGCGGTATCGACACCCCGGACAGCAGCGTTGATCAAGGGAAAACCCTGGTCTGACGAACTCGCTGATCGTATGGCCGCTACCCTAAAACAGGAACTGGACCCGCCCGTCGATCTAAATGCAGACGGCCCCATGCGGAAACACCTTTCCGGCGTATTGGCAAAACGGGTACTCACACAGATTGCCGGAGAATAAAATGGACCAGTACACGGAAATCACCCTCAGCGTAAACGGCGAAACCATTACCAGGCGTGTAGAAGCACGCACGAATCTGGTGGATTTTCTACGGTACGACCTAGGATTGACAGGCAGCCACGTGGGCTGTGAACATGGGGTATGCGGCGCATGTACAGTTCGGTTAGACGGACGGATCGCTCGCGGCTGCCTGACTCTGGCCGCTCAGACTGACGGATGCGATGTGTGGACGATTGAGGGCGTTTCCGAAACGGGCAAAATCCGGTCAATTCAGGACGCATTCATAGAGCGCAACGCTCTGCAGTGTGGTTTCTGCACCCCCGGCATGATCTTAACGGTGGCTGAATTGATGGAACGGAGCCCGCACGCCAGCAGAGACGAAATACGGGAATTTATTTCTGGCAATTTCTGCCGCTGCACTGGCTATCAGGCAATCGTGGACGCGGTCGAAATGGCACGAGAAAAGGGAGCAGCAGCATGAACAAGCAAATCACCGACCGCTGGATACTTGATCGACCAAATTCCTATATCGGCCGCTCCGTGCCTCGCCCCAATGCGCCCCGCCTCGCCGACGGCCGAGGCACTTTTGTCGATGATATTGACCTGAAACGCATGGTCCATGCCGCATATGTCCGATCACCCTACGCCCACGCTCGGATCAAATCGATCGACGTATCAGGTGCCAAGGCCCTGCCCGGCGTTGTCTCTGTCGTCACACCGGCTGAAATGGCAGAAATCCATGACCCCTGGGTGGGTGTCCTTACCCACCTGGAAGGACTCAAATCGGCTCCCCAATATGCATTGCCACTCGAGAAGGCCACCTGGCAGGGAGAGGCAATAGTTGCTGTCGCGGCCGAAAGCCGGGCAATTGCAGAAGACGCGGCAGCACTCGTCGACATTGACTGGGAGGTGCTGCCACCGGTAACCGACGCGGAGAGCGCTCTGGACACCGCAACACCTTTAATTCATGAAGATCTGGGCGACAATCTAGCGTGGCGGCGTAACGCGGAATTTGGAGATGTGGATGCCGCTTACGCTGACGCTGATCACGTGATCGAGGAAACATTTGTTTTCGGTCGCCACACCGGTGTGTGTCTCGAAGCACGGGGGCTGGTTGCGGAATTTGATCCATCCGAGGAGCAGCTGACGGTGTGGCACAATAATCAGTGTCCACACATGGTTCAGAACATCCTCGCCGACAAATTTCATCTGGAGGAACATAAAGTCCGGGTTATCACCCGGGACGTGGGCGGATCATTTGGCATTAAGGTGCATACCTATGCCGACGAAATCGCGGCCGTGGGTCTTTCAATCCTTCTCAAGAGACCGGTTAAGTATATAGCGGACCGTCTCGAGAGTTTTGTCAGTGATATCCACGCGCGCGACCACCGGGTAAAGGGCAAAATCGCATTGCGGAACGATGGCACCATTACAGCTTTCGAGATCGACGATCTTACGGGGATAGGCTCCTACTCGATGTATCCTCGCACCAGCGCAATCGAAGCAAACCAGATTGTCAATATGATTGGTGGGCCATATGAATTCGAAAACTACAGGGCCACTGCAAACGTGGTCTATCAAAACAAGGCCATGATGTGTCAATACCGGGCAGTGGGACACCCCATTAAATGCGCGGTAACGGAAGGCCTTGTGGACAAGGCATCGCAAGCAATTGGAATGGATGTTGCCACATTTCGACAGAAAAACTTCAGGCCTGACGATTCATACCCAGCCAAGTCTGCTCAGGGTATGCCATTCGAAAACCTCTCACATCAGGAATGCATGGAAAAAATTCTCGCCGCTATGGATTACGATGCTCTCAAACGTGATCGCGACGACAAACGCGACCAAGGCGTATACCGCGGGATTGGTTTCGCCAGTTTTATTGAAGTGACCAACCCGTCCGCGATGTTCTACGGCGTCGGCGGTGCCAGAATTTCAGCACAGGATGGGGCAACGATGCGGTTGGATGCCAAGGGAAACGTATTTGTTTCCACAGGTGCCACAGAACAGGGTCAGGGAATGGAGGCTGTCATTTCCCAAGTCGCCGCCACCTCGCTCGGTGTGGCGCCGGATCGTTTAAAAATCATCACTGGCGACACGGAGCATACTCCATATGGTGGCGGCACCTGGGGTTCCCGGGCGGCAGGAATTGGCGGAGAGGCGGTTGCACAGGCTGGACGCCAACTGCGTCTCCAGATACTGGATGTCGCGGCGGCGATGCTTCAGGAAGACGCTTCGACACTGGACATCCGCGAAGGAACAGTCGTCGACACCGTCACAGGAAACGAGCGAATTGGCCTCGATGAAATAGGGCGTATCTGCTACTATCGACCCGATACGCTACCGGACGGGTTTCAGGCCGAACTGGTCGCCACCAAACATTATGTACCACGCAAATTTCCGTTTGCATTCACAAACGGCGCACAGGCTTCTTACCTTGAAATAGACGTTGAAACCGGTTTTATCAACCTTTTGGACCATTGGTGTATTGAGGATTGTGGCACAATCATCAACCCGCTGCTGGTGGACGAACAGATTCGAGGTGGAGTGGTTCAGGGTCTTGGTGGTGCCCTTTGGGTGGAGTGTCTTTATGATGAAAACGGCCAGATGTTGAATGCGAATTTGGCAGATTACCTTGTTCCGATGGCGGCAGAACTGCCGGATATTGAATGCGGCCACGCCGTTTCGCCAACCCTGGATTCAGACCTGGGCGCCAAAGGTGCCGGCGAAGCTGGCACCTGTGGAGCCCCAGCAGCCGTTATGAACGCGGTAAATGACGCTCTTTTACCTTTTGGCGCGCGGCTGACAAGCATGCCTTTTACACCGAAAAGGGTATTGACGGCATTGGGAAAAATTTAGTTTACGCGATCATTGGCTTTCAGACTGTATCTTGCAACATCCTTGTAACGATCAGAAATCGCCGCCAGTTCAGCCGGATCGATTACGTTTTCTATTCGATCAAAGGGTTTTCCATCGGTAAGGTTTTCGACCGTTTCAATAATGTAGTCCGGCGGTTGAGCTCTGTTGGCAAGAACAATTTTGCTCGTCAGGTCCAGTCGCTCTTCCTCGTAGGCGCGCAACGCATCCTGAGGTTTTTGGTGTTGTGCCAGAAAACGGGCAAGACACTCAGCATCCAGGATGGCCTGCGCACCTCCGTTACCGCCGCGCGGGTACATGGGGTGAGCAGCGTCCCCCAGAAGACTGACGCACCCCCATGTCCAGCGGGGAACGGGGTCACGGTCAACCATTGGATATTCGAGTACAAATTCCGCGTCGGCGATCAGTCGAGGAATGTCCAGCCACTCGAACCGCCAACTTTCGAACGGCTCAATAAAATCTTCCGTTCTGCCCGGCGTCGCCCAATCGTTGGGTTTGTGATCGTCGCGCGGCTGTTCGGTCACCCAGTTGATCAGTTGGTTTCCGTCTTCAAACTGTCGGATCGGATAAATAACCATTTTGCCGCGTTGGACGGTGCCAACACGTGTGACACTGGCACCCGTAAGAAACGGTTTTCGGCGGGTAACACCGCGCCACATGTTTATACCACCAAAATGGGCGTCACCTTCGTCTGGATAGTACTGCGCGCGCACCACCGAATGAAAGCCATCGCACCCGATCGCAGCCGCCCCGGTAACCGGTTCACGAGCCTCAAACCGGAGAGTTGCCCCCCCCTCTCCGTTTTCGATACCAATACACCGGTGTCCAAGTTGGATCGAGGCTGTCCCAAGCCGGTCAAGGACAGCCTGATGGAGAATTTTGTGCAAGTCAGCACGGTGAATGGAAAAGTGAGGATGTTCGTATCCTGCGAACCGGCCGCAAGGTTCAGCATAAATAAGCTGCCCGTGCCGGTTATAATAGGTGAACTCCCGCGCCTCGACCCCATGATCACCAAGCGCACTTCCAAGACCCAATGAAGCCAGTACCCGCATTGCGTGGGGTAACATATTAATGCCAACGCCGAGTGGTCTGAATTCCGGAGCTCCCTCGAAAATACAGCACTCTATACCGTGCGAGTGAAGCTCAAGGGCCAGCGTCAGGCCCCCGATGCCGCCGCCTACGATTAAAATTACGGTTTTACTTGGCATTCTAGGCAGAATTTGGCGGTTCGGGCCTAGGCCGTCAAGGATTGACTAAACCGCTTCCATTACGGTCTTTTGCGTCAAAATTGTCGGTAAAAGCGCCAGAATGACAACCAAGGCCATTAATGCGCTTCCCGCTACAGCCCACTGAAGACCAACCACTTCCGCCGACCACCCGATCAACAATGCTCCCAACGCTGGCCCGCCGACTGTAATGGATACGCTGAAGCTGATCACTCGCCCACGCAAATTCCCGTCAGTAGAATTCTGGATCAAGCTATAAGAACCAACATGACACGCCAGCAAAAGCATTGATGCCAGCCCAAGAATAAAACTGCCCGCGGGCAGCCACGTCTGGGTCGCAAACAAAGTGAGCCCAATAGATCCGGTAATACCGCCCGTCAGCATAATAGAGACCAGTCCTTCCGTTCTGCCACGAAAGGCCAGAAACACCCCACTGACCAGAGCTCCCAGACCGGCCGATGCGGCAAGAGCCGCTAGTTCGGCAGGGCCACCACCAAAAACAACATCAGCAAAGCCCGCGAGCAACTCAGTGTAAGGGCGGAGTAAAACACCGCTAGTAAAGGATACAGCGAATAATAGGCGCAGGGAGGGAGTGGAGATGATATATCGGAATCCTTCACCAAGCTCTCGCAAAAAGCCTTTAAACTCTTTTTGTTCACGCTCAGAGGGCCGAAACCGGATCAAAAACACCATAAATGCCATCCAGTAATTGGTGAGGGAAAACAAAAATATTGATGCGCCTGCCCCATAGGAGGCAATGAGTAAACCCGCGACGACGGGACCGAGAAACGCACCCACTTGAAATGATGTCGAATTGAATGCGAGCGCAGCTGCCAGGTTTTCCGGTTTGCAAAGCTGCGGAATAAGTGCCTGGCGCGCCGGGAATTCCACACCAAACACGATGCCCTGAAAAACACTGAGGACTATTAGTATGGGTATGTTAATGAGGCCACATAGAGATGACAGGGCCAGCGCTAATGTAATTGTCCCACCCAATGCGCCTGCAAATATCGCAACGCGCCTATGCCCGCACCTGTCTGCCAGAACTCCACCAAACGGCGCGACCATCGTAACCGGGATCATCCCGGCAAACGCAACCACACCCAAGAGCCCTGCGGAGCCCGAGAGTTCCCAGGTCAACCAGCCTACTCCCAGCCGATTTCCCCACCAGCCGAAGGTATTCGCAATATGCCCACTCGCATAAAGCCGATAGTGTGGGCTCGATAGCGCGCGACCTACACCACCAAACATTCCAAGGTTAAAGCCCAAAAGACCGTCTTGATCAGAGGTAAATTATTTATCGACTAACTCGACAATGTTTCCGGCCGAGTTGAGGCTTAAACCGGTTTCCTCAGCGCGGTCCAACACCGATCTGGCCCAATCCACTTTGCCGGCATCCTTACCTCCAAGGATTGCCATCAGGTGAGCAGGTTCTTTGCCGATGTTACGGAAACCGCGCATTACTCCAACCGGAACCGAGACCATGTCAAAGGTATCGAGCTCGAGTTCGTTTTCGCCTTCCTCGCCCCAGAATACTGCCCAGCGACCGGACATCGCATAAAACACTTCAACGGTCGTGTGTGCGTGTAACGCCGCGCCTTTGCCAGGGTCTGCCCCCACATAAGTCACATTGAAACCTTCAACAGCGGCTATAGCGGGTTTGAGATTTGAATCTTCAGTCACACCCGCGCCTATGACGTTGAAAATATCCCTCTTGTGCTCGGGAAGCCGCGTATCGATAAATGCCTGTTTCGACGGCGTCAGATCACTGAACCTAGCGTAACGTTGACGCATTTCATCCATGCTTACCACGACATCTGCCATCGTTTTCTCCTGTTAATTATTAAATTACGTAACTTCTGCAGCGAGGCCTGCATTTCTCCCCCCGTAGCGCCGAAGCCTCAAGTCTGCCTGCTCCTTATGGCCCCAAAATTTTTCAATTGCACACAGTCTGGAACAGTAATCACCGACTACGACACTCGCCTCCTCGGTACATTCTTGAAAGGTGCAGGTTTTAAGAAATTTTCCCACCCAAAGACCTCCAGTGTAACGCGCCGCGCCTTTCGTCGGGAGGGTATGGTTGGTGCCAATCACTTTGTCGCCATAGGAAACGTTTGTTTCCGGGCCCAGAAACAGCGCCCCGTAATTAGTCATGTTGTCGAGGAAATACCGCGGGTTTTTGGTCAATACCTCCACGTGTTCCGCAGCCATCCTGTCTGCCTCAACAACTGCTTCCTGCAGGTCATCGACCAGAATTATTTCACCGTAGTCACGCCATGCATCTCCGGCCACTTCGGCGGTCGGCAGGCGAGAAAGCTGAGCGTCGATTTCACCCTGGAGGCTGTTCGCCATAATTTCCGATGTCGTGATTAGGATCGCCGGAGAGGTTGGCCCATGCTCCGCCTGCCCCAAAAGGTCGGTCGCTATGATTTCTACGTCCGACGTATCGTCCGCTATCACAAGTATTTCAGTCGGCCCAGCGAAAAGATCGATACCGACCCGACCATAGAGCTGCCGTTTTGCTTCGGCCACAAACGCATTTCCCGGACCTACCAGCATATCGACCGATGCTATCGTTTCCGTGCCGAGGGCCATCGCACCAACCGCCTGAACACCGCCGAGAAGATAGATTTCATCTGCACCACCCAAATACATAGCCGCGACCGTTTCCGCGTGAGGCTTTCCGTTTGTCGGCGGCGTACACGCTACTACCCGGCTGACACCGGCCACCTTAGCCGTCACTACACTCATATGTGCCGAGGCAACCATCGGATAACGCCCACCCGGCACATAGCACCCGACAGAATTAACGGGAATGTTGCGATGTCCGAGCGTCACTCCAGGCAGCGTTTCAATCTCGACATCTTTAATGGCGTCACGCTGGACCTGAGCAAAATTCCGAACCTGTTTCTGGGCAAACTTGATGTCGTCAATCGTTTCATTATCGACGCTCGCTACAAGTTCACCAATCTCTTTATCTGACAAGCGAAATCTGACAGGTGACCAGCTGTCAAATTTCTCGGAAAGTTTGCGCACGGCACTGTCTCCGCGAGATTCAATCTCGAACAGTATATCCTCAACGGTCTTCCTTACCCTAAATTCGTATTCTTGGCTTTCCGCCTCCCCAACGCGTTTCTTTAGGTACCTCGCCATGTTAGTCCTCTATTTGATTGCGATTGGATTAATGGGAGAGCCAACTCCGCCGGTTACGGGAAGCGGTGGCGCACAAAAGAAAAATTCCCAAACGCCATCCGCTTCGCAATCGTCCGAAAGATCCCCCATTACAAAAATTTCACCCATGGTGATGCCTATCATGGGAATTACTACCCAATGCCATGGTTGCTGAGCTTCACTGGTTTCGTTCGGCCGAACTTCGCATCCCCATGTGTCACAACAGATCGCTGCGACTTCTTTCTGGTGAAGCCATTCGGCGGTATCAAACGACAGGCCTGGTGCGTCGCCGCCCGCATAACCACCCCAGCCATCGCGCAGGCGTTGTTCCATCATCCCAGTGCGCACGAGAAGAAAATCGCCACGTTTGATTTGCACGCCCTGAGCCTCGGCGCAGGCATCGAGGTCGGTGCAGGATATTGCGTCGCCCTCCCCCAGCGCTTCCACGCCCGTGTGTTTTGCAACATCGAGAAGAACCCCGCGGCCCACCATGCGATCCTTAACCTTTTCGATGCCGTTCTTCTGTGCGCCATTTGAATCAACGAGTGCAGCATCATACCCATTCCACATTTTCTCGTCGTAAAAGATATGGCCAAGGGCATCCCACTGGGTGCCACACTGCAACGGCAAAGAGACCATGTCATCCGCATACCGTATGCCACCCTCATCCTGGTTTCCAGCTACGGCGTCCGTGCCGGTAGCAAGCATTGTATGGATTGGGTTAAAACGGTTTCCCCAAAGCCCGGATTGCGGGCCCTGATTGTCAAAGTTAAGGCCAAGTGAGAACGTCTTGCCCTTCTTGATTAGGCCTGCGGCAGCGATGATGTCCTCAGGAGTAATATAATTTAGGGTTCCTGCCTCATCCTCCGGTCCCCATTTTCCCCAGTTTTTACACTTCTCCGCGGTATCGCGGAGAATTTCCATGTCTAGTTTTCCTTCGGTATTTTTATGAACCATAGATAATGTATCCTGTCGCTTGAGTATTGGGATGAGAGCAGATTACCGTAGAACCTACACAGCTCAAATCGGTGAGTTGTATTTATATTTTTAATGCGATCACATTAGATAGCGACCACCAACAGGTCATGTGTCCTATAAAGGACCAGAACAGAAAGGGAGATGAAAATGAGAGAAAACATTTTCGCCCAGGAACACCTCTCCACCCCGGAAATGGGACTGAGTGGCAAGACGGCCGTTGTTACTGGTGCCAGTCGTGGTTTAGGCCGTGCCTGCGCTTTTGCACTCGCAGGTGCGGGTGCGGAGGTGGTTTTGGTCAGCCGAACAAAGGATACACTTGAGGAGGTCGCAGGCGAAATAGGTTCCAATGGTGGGGCCGCCCACCCTCTGGTGTGCGACGTCACTGACCTATCGGCCGTCGGTGAGAAGATAGGTGGCCTCCAACACATCGATATTCTCGTTAACAATGCGGGCACGAATGCCCCGGAGCCCTTTGTTGAGGTCTCAGAAGAAAATTACGACCTGATAATGGGCCTAAACGTAAAGTCTGCGGTGTTTGTTGCGCAAACGGTGGCCCGGAAAATGATTGAGCAGGGTGCCGGGGGTTCAATCATTCATATGTCATCTCAGATGGGGCACGTGGGTTTGCCGGGCAGGACTATTTACTGCACATCAAAACATGCAATAGAGGGCTTGACGAAGGCCATGGGAGTTGAGCTTGCACACCACAAGATCAGGGTAAACTCTATCAGCCCAACCTTTATTCTGACAGAGATGACCACCCCGTCCTTTGAAGACGAAGCATTCAGGCGAGATACCCTTAATCGTATTCCAATGGGAAAACTCGGCAATCCTGAAGACATTATGGGGGCGGTTGTTTTTTTGGCATCGCCGGCCTCAGGCCTAATTACAGGCACCAGTATTATCATTGACGGTGGATGGACAGCGTGGTGACAACATTTACTCTCCTGATCCTACCTTGTTTCAGTTTGCAGGCATGAAATTGAGCCACCTGCGGCTATCTGGCAGGTGAAGACATGTTTTGTATACGAGGTAGGGACAGGGTTTTCGCGCGACGTAATTGATCTGGCTTCATGTTTTTAGCGGTAAATTCCATAGCCTCAGAAGCGCCGTTTATTCCTCGGAATTCCGCAGCACGAAACCACGCCCAGGCTTCTACAAAATCTTTCTTCAACCCGTTACCTCTCAGATATAAATTTCCTAGTGCCAGCTGCGAAGGCCCGAAACCCCTCCCCGCGGCCTTGGCATACCAGCGGACGGCCTTGCCCACGTTCTGGTCTGTCACTGGACCATTTTCAAGCATGTGGGCGAGATTATGCTGCGCCTCGACGATGCCTTGCCGTGCGGCGCGCTGGTACCAGATAAAAGCTTGTGCAATATCCGGGATGACGGTCCTACCAAACTGGTAAGCAACTCCCACCCTGAACTGGGCGGCGGCATGCCCCTGTCGAGCGGCCTTTGCAAACCATCCCAAGGCAGCCGACGGATCCTTTTTCCTTGACCCACCCCCCTCCGCATAAAGCATGCCGAGAAGGTATTGTGCACTGGCTGAGCCTTTTAAGGCCTCTATTTCATACCAGCGCATAGCACCCGCGTAACTGCTGGGCTGCGCAACTGTTTTACCTATATTCCACACTGGATAAAGACAGAGAAACAGAAAAATTGCGATAAAAAACCGCCTCACTAAACCCGGAGAACCATGGTCAAAATTGGAGGCTAGATAGATCTCCGGGGACCGTATGAATCTGGAGCCACTATAGCGCGAGTGCTTCAAAGGCGTCTCCTTCCGCAGAATTCCCGAGAATATGATGCTGATGCCACAGCGCGAAGAATAAGAGCGTCCACGCCGCAAAACTCTCTCGTTTTCCAGTCGCGCTGAACAAGGCCTCCACCGCTGCTGGATCACACCTTTCTGCGATACCGGGCTGCCGGGCCACAAGGCCTCCAATAAGTGCACCTCTTCGGGAAATCCACTCCCCTACCGGGACAGTAAAGCCCTTCTTTCGGTCGAATGCCTTTGCGTTTGGAACTGCGCGGTCCAACCAAGTGCGCAGAATCCATTTTCCGTGACCTCTCCGCACTTTCATAGAATCGGGCAATCTAAACGCGAGGTTTGCAACCGCGGGGTCAAGAAAAGGTGTTCTGCCCTCCACCCCGTGCGCCATTAAACATCGATCGAGCTTGGTGAGAAGGTCATTGGGCAGCCAATCCATGCAGTCTACAGCCTGAGCAACCTGCAGTCGCGTTCTGTCGTGCTGCGCCTCCGCAGTCTCGCTGACAACGATTCCATCGCGCCACGCAGTATCCTGATCCCTGAGAATACCTAAACCGTCCAATCTTCCGCGCAGTCGCATACTGCGACCACCTAGCCAAACAGGGCGCATTAGCTTCCGGTAACGGCCGTAACCGCCAAACATTTCATCACCTCCCTCTCCAGACAGGATCACCTTGTGATCCCTAGCCGCCGTTCGCGCCAGTTTCCAGGTCGGCAAAATCGCGTAATCGGCTACGGGTTCATCCATCGCACCCACGATAGGTGGTAGCAAGGTCCAGAAATCCTTCTCATCAAACGTTATCTCGATGTGGCGGGCACCGAGAGCTTGAGCAATACTACCTGCATGATTTCGCTCGTCTGCAACCCCAGTCCCAGGAAACCCGGCAGTGTAGGCTGTGACTGGCCGCTCGTTGAGCCGCGCCATTAACGCCAGAACAACTGCGGAGTCGACCCCACCCGACAGAAACATCGCATAAGGAACGTCGGAACGCTGGTGTACATCTACACTATCAAGCAATACGGCTTCCAGTCGATCAAGCGCGTTTACTGTCGCCGTTTTTATTGGTCCGCCGCCGGGCAAAGAAGCCTGCCGCCGTCGATCTACAATCCTCCCTCCGGAAATGACAATCGTCTCGCCCGGCAGAAGACGTTTGATCCCGGTATAGATTGTTTCCGCACCCGTGGTGAACTGTAGGTGAAGTAGTTCCTCAACCCGTCTCTCCTCTGGAGATCGACTGCCAAACCCGGCTGCAAGCAGAGCCTGCGGTTCTGATGCAAAAGCAAATCCCTCCTCCGATTGAACATAATATAGGGGTTTGATCCCGAACGGATCACGCGAAATGATCAACCGTCGCTCCCTCGGATCGAAAATTGCCAACGCATACATTCCACGCAACCATTCACAGAAGTCCAGTCCGTGATTGCTGTAGTAGTGAAGCACAGGCTCACAATCTGAATGTGTTTGGTATTCTGTGTGCGGTGTCTCGGCCCGGAGTTCCACATGATTGTAGATTTCACCGTTAGCCACCAGAACGGTTCCGGCCGGACCAAACAGCGGCTGGTCTCCCGTTTCCAAATCAACGATTGCAAGTCGGGTGTGAACCAAACCTATATTATCAGAACGCCAAATAGCTTCTCCGTCGGGACCACGGTGCGCGAGGGCCAGTTTCATCGCTACCAGTTTTTCGCGATCAGGCTCAACGTCGTCATAGGTCATTATGCCGGCAATGCCACACATCAGCGCAGGACCACTTCGAACATTTCCACAAACCTCGCAACGACCGCATCTTCATTGAATTCAGTCTCGAACCGCTTCCAGCCAGCTGCTGCCAGTTTGGCCGCCAGATTTTTGTCACTCGCAACAAGTAGCATCGCTGTCGCGAGCGCTTCCGCGTCTTCAACAGGTACCAGCAGGCCGTCAACCCCGTCCTCAACCAACCAGGCAGGGCCTTGTGAAGCGGCTGCTACAACAGGAAGTCGGCAAGCCCAGGCTTCGAGCAGAACATTACCTAGCGGTTCGACCCGTGACGGACACACAAGCATATCAGCACTAGCCATCAGATCGGCTATATCATCACGCCAGCCGAGGAATCGAATACGGTCCGTCACGCCAAGCCTGCGGGCAAGAGCCTCCAGACCTCGTCTGCAATCACCCTCACCAGCAAGAATCAGATACATCCCGTCTGCCCTTTCCAGAGCCCGAAGCAAAATGTCAAACCCCTTGTTTGAGTGCAACCGACCAGCAGCAAGCGCCACAGGCGCTGAAACTGGTAGGCCTAGAGACTCTCTTGCGGTCAACGTTCCAGAGGCCGTATCGACAAAATTGGGGACGTAATGGATGCGGTGCTGTGGCCATCCACATTCGCTTAAGTATCTGACAATGTCCGGCGTATTTCCGATCAGGTGATCGCATCGCCGATAGTTTTTTATGTCGTAATATCCCCCCAACCGCCCGATCGATACGGGTTTGACGGATGCTCGGGCAATAGCCTTTGTCGTGATGTTGGTCGCCCGACTCATCCATGACAAGACAATATCTGGATTAAAATCTTCAATCTGCGTCGCTAGTCGGCGCTCGGTACGCCAATCCAACCGCCCACCAAATGGTAACTCAACACACTGAACGCCAACGCTCGCCAACCTTGAATAACGGCTCCGATTTGGGCGTGTGACAACACGCTGAAAGAGGTTCTTGTCAGCGAACGCACGGGTAAGGCGCACGAAGAACTCTTCCGCACCGCCAACGTCACCACCGGCTATTGTCTGCATAATTTTCATGGTGATAGAAACTGCTCGAAGGCCGCGGCAGCGTCGGCCCAACCCCATTTGCGTTGGTACTTAAGAGCCGCTTCCTGCTGGCGACCCCATAAATCGTCATCAACCAACAACGCGCGGCTTCGCGCGGCGAAGGTTGAATCATCATGTGTAACAAACCCCGTTACTTTGTCTATCACGCGTTCAGCAACGCAGCCTATATCCTGCACGACAGATGGCACCCCGGCGGCTTGTGCTTCGCCAACAGCCAGACAAAATGTTTCTCCGGGGTCACCGCGGTAGAGAAGCGACCGAAAACCTGCCAGTTCGACTGCCAAACTGGCTTTGGGCAAAGGAGTTCTGAGGACCACACCCTTGCCTGACAATTGGCGCGCCTGAGTAAGTATTTCTTCCATTTTGTCGAAGCGCGCCTTCCCATGTTCGCCGTAGGTTTCTGGACCGGAGAAAACATGCAGTTCAGCCTCTTGTGCATGGGGCCATATCTTGGTTGCCCAGGTCTTCAGCAGCCAGTCGAGTGAGCGGAGAGGGCTGGATGTAAATACTGCACGCGGCGCAGGTGGTGTCCGCGGCGGATTTATGTCAATAAATGGCTTCGATATTCCATACGGGATAGTAGCTTTGCCACCCACCGGTATCCATCGTGGGAATGACCGTACGTGAAAATTTGAGGAGAAAACTACCGTGGGCCGAGTATACCAAAGCTTCGAAACGTAACGCCATTTTTTCAGATAGTCTGCGGGATTATGAATCCAGAAAACCCGCGCAGTAGCCAATGGCATTAATGGAAGAAGTTTGTCGCCACGATTAGCAATGTACAGATCGGCGGTATCAGGCAAGCCACCCTCTATTGGTTTCCACAAAACTCCATTCTGGCTCATCGTCCGACTGCACCTGTTAAAAACCTGCACGCGGTGTCCACGGGCAGCAAAGGCTTCTGCCAGCGATATAAACGCCGTTTCGGCACCGCCAAGTGGCCCGTGGTCGAGAGCATCCCCATCAAACGCGATACCGTCATCGGCCATCACGATGGTTCGCATTCGTCTTCCTCCAGCGTCGCTTTGAGATAGGACAGAATAGGGTAAAGCCCAGCAAATAACGCAATCAGGAATCCATAGCCGCCCTCTCTATAACCTTTGCGCGTCACATAACATTTCCAAAAACGCGAGAATATTCGCCTCAGGTTTCTGGCATATGATCCGCCATCTTTATTATCTTTGATATCGAGTGCGCGCGCCGTGGTATAGGAATCGAGCCTGCGTATCATGTCAGAAATGTTCCGATCAACATAATGGTCAATTCTATGTTGCAACGCTGGTCCCGATTTGCCGAAGAAACGCAACGCCGGATGCACCCGCTGTCGTCCCCAGATTTTTGAACCCTTCCGAAATAATCCCGGATATTGGTTTTTGCCAAAGGATGCACCCCAGCCATATCGAACAAGCCGGTCGCCAACATAATTGTCTACCGGGATACCATGCCAGTCAGCATCAGTGGTCGCGATCAATGCACGAATTTCGACGGCCAGCGCCTTCGGTACACGCTCATCCGCGTCGATTTCTAATATCCACTGACCGTTGCACGCCGTTATACCAAGGTTCCGACGGTCACCCTCGAGGGCCCATTTACCCTCAATCAGCCTGTCAGTGAACCGCTCTGCAATTGCCTTTGATCCATCGGTACAATCGTCAAAAAGGACAACAATTTCGTCTGCAAAGGATAAATGTTGCAGACAATCGGCAAGCTGCTGTTCCTCATTGTGAACACAGATAACGGCAGACAGGACGCAGTCTTTCAAGGCCATGGGCCGAGTTATAGACTCAAGGCTGGATAAATCCACGTCAAAGCTTTACTTAACAACCTGAAGGAATGTGCTACTCATGAAGTTCGACCGATATGCAGATTTGGCTGATCGTGCGGTTATAGCCGTTAGCGGTGAAGAGGCGAGACCCTTTCTACAGGGACTCATAACCAACAATATTGATCACGCAACCAAACAACGAGCTATTTATGGCGCTTTGCTTACTCCTCAGGGAAAATTCCTGCATGATTTTTTTATTGTCGAGCATGAGGGCCGGATCCTGCTCGACGTTGAAGAACCCCGGATGGCAGAGACGGTGACGCGCCTAACAAAGTACAGGATGCGTGCAAAGGTAGATATATCTGACGAAAGCGGCACGTGGTCTATACACGCGCTGTTTCCCGGTGGGGCCAAACCTGGCACGGTAAATTCTTGGAACGGGGGAATCACGTTCGCAGATCCACGCCATGCAGATCTTGGGCACAGGGCTATTATGCCGACAGGAACGATTGCATCGGTCAGCATTCACAAGACGACACTGATGGAATATGAGCGAACTCGGATTTCACTTGGAATTCCCGACGCCGCCAAAGACCTGATACCCGAAAAATCTATTCCCCTGGAATGCGGCTTCGAAGAACTAAATGCCGTCGATTTCGACAAGGGCTGCTACGTCGGTCAGGAAGTTACCGCCCGAATGAAGCATCGTAACCTCATCAAAAAGCGATTGTTTCCGGTTGATCTGGGGGGTGCGGTCCCGACCGGAACTGCGGTAACAAATGGTACCGTCACCGCTGGCGAAGTTCGATCAAATTCGGGAAGTAAGGCAATAGCACTTTTAAGGCTAGACCTTGCGGAAACAGAGGGGTTGACTGCAAACGGTGTCTCAGTCGCCGCCAGAAAACCGGAGTGGGCGGTATTTTAGTGACTTCCGCCGGCAGTCTGGTGACTTTCAACTATACGAAAATAGCACGGAAGTGCTTCACGAAGTGGTCGGACAAAGCCGCCTGATCGGAACAGTGTTACAGCTAGATTGTGACCGATAGAACCCCCTTCTCTGGCTTCCCGATGCCCCAAGTGCCAGCATAGTCTGGGCATCATGTCCGAAAACTAAATGATGCTGCGTTAATTCGACGTATCCTTGGCTGCAAGCGTTGCCTGAGCGGCGGCCAGCCGGGCGATCGGCACCCGATACGGCGAACAGGATACGTAATCCAGGCCGATTGACGCAAAAAAATGAATGGAGGCGGGATCTCCACCATGTTCACCGCAAATGCCAAGTTTGATTCCCGGCCGAGTCGCTCTACCGCGCTTGACTGCCATCTCAACGAGTTCGCCCACACCCTGGACATCAATGGAGACAAACGGATCGGTTGTGAAGATACCCTGCCTGATGTACTCCTTGATCATGCTGGCAGTATCGTCGCGCGACAGACCAAAAGTGGTCTGGGTAAGATCATTTGTACCGAATGAGAAGAACTCTGCACCCTCCGCGATCGACGCAGCCTGTAGCGCCGCCCGCGGTAATTCAATCATGGTCCCAACCAAATAAGGAACAGCGGCACCAGTTTCCGCAAACACCTCTGTGGCAACTTCATCGATACGTTGGCGGAGCATATCAAACTCCATTTTATCGAAAACAAGTGGTATCATCAGTTCCGGTGCAACCGGCGCGCCAGTGTCTTCGAGCACCCTGACCGCGGCCTCAAAAATTGCACGCGCCTGCATCTCGGCAATTTCGGGATAGGAAATTCCCAGTCGACATCCACGATGCCCAAGCATGGGATTTACTTCCATCAACTCCATTGCGCGGATTCTCAAAACATCTGCAGAAAGACCAGAGGCCTCAGCGACCTGCTGGATATCGACCGCATTATGGGGCAGAAATTCATGAAGCGGGGGATCGAGTAAACGAATTGTAACCGGTTTGCCTGCCATTACCTGAAAAATTTCAACAAAATCCTGTCGCTGAACCGGAAGAATTTTGTCGAGCGCAATACGACGACCAGCAGCATCGCCCGCTAAAATCATCTCACGAACCGCGATGATCCGGTCGGCATCGAAAAACATATGCTCCGTTCGGCACAACCCTATACCTTCTGCTCCAAATTCAAGGGCGGCATGAGCATCTCTCGGTGTTTCAGCATTTGTTCGGATGTTAAGTTTTCGTATTTCATCGGCCCACCCCATCAAAGTCGCGAAATCACTTGACAGTTCAGCGGGGGCGGTAGGCACTTCACCCACCATCACTTCCCCCGATGTACCGTCAATCGTCAATATTTCTCCGGCCGAAATCTTGCGGTCATTGACGGTCAGTGTCTGGGTTGCATAATCAATTCGAAGATCGCCTGCCCCAGAAACGCAAGGACGTCCCATCCCCCTCGCTACAACGGCGGCATGACTGGTCATCCCGCCACGACTCGTGAGCACTCCCTGCGCCGCGTGCATGCCATGAATGTCTTCGGGGCTGGTTTCAACCCGCACTAAAATTACACTCACGCCCTTCGAAACTTCCGTCTCGGCGTCATCAGCCGAGAAAACTATTGTACCTGATGCTGCGCCGGGAGACGCCGGCAAACCCCGTGTTAGTAAATCCCGTGGAGCTTTTGGGTCAAGTGTGGGATGCAACAGCTGGACTAGCGATTCTGGATCAACACGCGATACGGCCTCATCTTTGGTTATCAGCCCCTCCCGTACCATGTCGCATACTATTTTGAGAGCCGCGTGGGCAGTCCGCTTTCCGGAACGAGTTTGTAACATCCATAGCTTACCTCGCTGCACCGTAAACTCGATATCCTGCATGTCACGATAATGTTTTTCTAGAGCCACGCGGACGTCTTCAAGTTGATGAAAAATATCTGGCATAACCTCCTGCATGGCTGGCAGGTCGAGGCCTTGTTCATTTTTGCCTGCAACGGTTAACTGCTGGGGTGTACGAATGCCAGCAACAACATCCTCGCCTTGTGCGTTAACAAGGTACTCTCCGAAAAATAAATTTTCACCGTTCGACGGGTTACGGGTGAAGGCAACGCCGGTCGCAGACCCGCCCCCCATATTTCCAAAAACCATCGCCTGAACGTTTACCGCTGTGCCCCAACAACTCGGTATTCCATGCAGTCGGCGATAGGTCTCAGCGCGATCGTTATTCCAACTGTCAAAAACTGCGGTAATTGCGCCCCACAGTTGATCAAGAGGGTTTTGCGGAAACGGTGCACCGGTTTCATCTTCTATCCGCTCTTTAAAGCCGCCAACGACTTCTTTCCAGTCCTCAAAGTTCAGATCAGTGTCGAGCAATACTCCCTTTCGCATTTTCTGGGTATCGATGATTTCCTCAAAATTATCGTGGTCGACGCGCAGCACGACGTCACCGTACATCTGAATAAAACGCCGATAGGAATCCCACGCGAACCGTGAGTCACCGCTTTTCGATGCGAGGCCCGCAACCGTCTTGTCATTTAGACCAAGATTGAGAACGGTATCCATCATACCAGGCATTGAAACCCGTGCTCCGGATCGCACCGACAGCAAAAGCGGATTGTCATTTTCGCCAAATTTTACGCCTACCTCCTCCTCAACGAACCGGAGCGCGGCCTCCACCTCGTTGGCAAGTTCATCCGGATAGGCTTCATTGGCATCGTAATATGCATTACAGACGTCCGTGGTGATCGTGAATCCAGGAGGCACGGGCAATCCAATCGACGACATTTCCGCCAGATTAGAGCCTTTCCCGCCTAAGAGGTTTTTCAGCTGGGCACCCCCTTCGGCGATATCTCCGCCAAAACGGTATACCAATTTCAATTTGTTCATAGTCTAGCTCTCGAGACGTGAAAAATCAGCAATTCCGCTAAGTATGGAACGAAACTGGGATAAGAGCCGCAGGCGGTTCTCACGAATTTTAGGGTCGTCTGAGTTAACATTCACGTGTCTAAAAAACAGATCCACAGGCATACGCAGTGTGGACATTGATTTCATCGCATCAACATATCTCTCATCATTTATCGCGGTGTAAGCATTTTTGGCCGAAGATGTTAGTTGCGTACAAAGCAAAATCTCTTCCTCTTGCGTTAATTGGCTAGCGATTACTTCACCATCGTATGAAATTCCGTCTTTCTTTTCTTCGATGTTCACCAAATTGGCGGCCCGTTTATACGCTGCAAGCAGATTTGCACCGTCATCGGTAGTAAGAAAGTCAGACAAGGCGTTGACCCGGGCCAACAATCGGACTAGGTCGTCCTCATCCCCTAACAGAAAAACCGCTTCAACGTGGTCATTGCGAACGCCTTGTTCGCGCAGATAGACCTTCAACCGGTCCAAGAAAAAATCAAGTAGTTCCCTCTCTAAAACCTCAGCTTCGCCCCGGTCGTCCAGCACCGTTTGTAAATTTGATACTGTTTTTTTATAACCCCTACAAACCTCTCTAAATGCCTCTCGGAGGGATAACCTCAACTGATTTTCCAAAATGAGCCGGATTATACCAAGGGTCGCTCTCCGTAAGGCATATGGATCCCGCGATCCTGTCGGCTTTTCATCTATAACGAAAAAGCCAACTAAAGTGTCGAATTTGTCCGCAAGAGCAACTGCCACTGACACCGGCGATGTAGGGCAATCATCATTGGGGCCGACGGGTGAATAATGTTCGCCGATAGCAAGTGCAACCTCCTCGGATTCTCCCTCAAATAGAGCATAATTGCGACCCATCGTGCCCTGTAGCTCGGGAAACTCGCACACCATCTCGGTCATCAGATCGGCCTTGGCAAGTTGAGCAGCACGTTTTGCAGGGTCCGGGTCACATTGAGGGATAAATTGTGCCAAATTCGTCGCTAGAAACTCGATGCGAGCCACCTTCTGCCCCATAGTGCCAAGTTTCGTATGAAAAATATTGTCCGTAAGCGCACTGAGGCGTGTTTCAAGTAATACTTTGCGGTCTTGTTCCCAAAAAAATCGGGCGTCGGATAATCGGGCACGTAAGACGCGCTCATTCCCAACCACGATAGCATTGCCACCATCTTTTGCCTCGTTATTTGCGACAACTATAAAGCGTGGAGCCATGGTACCGTCGACGTTTAGTAGAGAGAAATATTTCTGATGCTGTCGCATCGACGTAACCAATACTTCGTCCGGTACGTCTAGAAATGCCTCATCAATTTGGCCAATCAACACCAGAGGCCACTCAACCAAGCCGGCAACTTCGTCCAACAGGCCGGGGTCGTCTCGGAGGTTCAACCCCTCATCTTCGGCTGCACGCCGCGCAGCTGAAATGATAATTTCTTTTCGTTCCTCACGATCAAGAATCACATTGGCACGCCGCAGTTTCGCGGAATAATCCGCAAAATCGGAAACTGCAAAGGAACTAGGGGCGAGAAAGCGGTGTCCCGATGTTTCATTTCCACAAGGTACTAAATTCCGCGTTTTAATCTCGATCGTATTGCCGTCAAACAGGCAGAGAATTCTTACCAGGGACCTCACCCACTTCATCGCACCATCGCCCCAACGCATCGATTTTTGCCATGGAAAATCAGCAATAATCCCCGACAGCAACTCCGCGAGAACGATGTCAGTTTTCTGCCCACGCTTCTTAATAACAGCGAAAAGAAAGGTTCCCTTGTCTAATGTACGCTCTTCACATTGGTCACGGGTTAAACCGTTCGCCTTGAGAAAGCCCTCAATCGCCTTCTCGGGAGCATCAACTCGGGGACCACGTTTTTCCTCGCACAGGTCGGGCTGTACCGCCGGCAGGTCCGCGACCACAAGGGTCAAACGTCGCGGCGTCACATGGGTCAAAACACCAGAATGCTCTAAATCTACTCCTTTCAATGCGGCTATCGTCATACGCGCAAGGTCATCTGAGGCGCGTTTTTGCATTCGCGCTGGAATTTCTTCTGAAAAGAGCTCTAGGAGCAATTCAGGCATGACTATTCGACCACCGGGTCAAGTTCGTTGATACCAAGCCACACCTCACAGGTGCCCTTGGCAAGCGCACGGACCCTCCCCACATAGGATGCGCGTTCGGTGACGCTTATCGCGTTTCGGGACTCGAGCAGATTGAACACGTGGCTTGCCTTGATACACTGATCATAGGCGGGCAATGCTAGCCTTTGAGCCAATAAAGCCTCGCATTCCTCTTCAGCAAACGTGAACAGTTCAAACAGATGTTCTATATTGGCGTGTTCAAAATTGTACGCTGAGAACTCCTTCTCGGCACGAAGAAATACATCCCCATACGATACTCCCGCGCCATTAAAGTCGAGATCAAAGACATTCTCAATGCCCTGCACATACATGGCCAACCGTTCAAGCCCGTAAGTTAATTCCAACGCGATCGGTTTACAATCGATGCCACCAACATGCTGAAAATAGGTAAACTGGGTAATTTCCATTCCGTCACACCACACCTCCCAGCCAAGACCCGATGCCCCCAATGTTGGGGATTCCCAGTCATCCTCGACAAAACGAATGTCGTGGTAATCAGGATCTATACCAAGCTCGTACAAGCTACCAAGGTACAGTTCCTGACCATTTTCTGGCGAGGGTTTCAGGATAGCCTGGTACTGATAGTAATGTTGCAGACGATTAGGGTTTTCTCCGTATCGTCCATCACTAGGCCTTCGCGACGGTTGCACGTACGCAGCTTTCCATGGCGATGGCCCCAGCGCACGAAGCAGCGTGGCGGGATGGAAGGTGCCCGCGCCGACCTCCAAATCATAGGGCTGTAATATCACGCACCCTTGCCGCGCCCAATAAGAGTGCAACTTTAGGACCAGCGACTGAAAAGACGTGTCAGCAGGGCCATTCTGCGACATGCTTAGTTACTCAATAAAGTGGTGATGGTGCGGCGCAACATAAGGGTGTGGCGACAAACGGTCAACGACCAGATTTATCCGGGGTAAGGACATGCGTCTCTGCCACAGTTTTCCTGACTGCCCGGCACGAAAGTGCCGCAGACTGCGCAGGCAATCATATCCTCGCCACGATTGCGTTCTCCGCGCGCAGCCTCCGCCTGTTTGGCCTTGTTGCGGCGGGCTATGGCCCTAAAGCCTAACCAAACGCCCGTTAATATGGCGAACAAAACAGTTAATTTCAGGAACATGGCTTCCCTCTACAGGCCATAGCGTTTCCATAATGCCCATTCGTCGAGTGCAGCGACGAGGCCAGTTGTATCTACCCCAAACCGTGTGCCGCCGCGAAGCCTTCCAAAAAGACCAGGCCGGGGCGAAGCGTGCTGGAATTTAACATTCGTGCCATATCTTTTCTGCATTTCGGAGCGCATCTCAGCGAGCCCATCGATCAATCCAACCTCTACCGCCTGTTTACCAGTCCAGATATCACCGTTAAAAATAGTCTCGTCGCTTGCCATCAACCTATCACCACGGCGTTGCCGAATATGTTCCCTAAAATTCTCAAAGATGTCCTGATGTAATTCGACCAGCCGGTCAACGTCTGCGGGTTTTTCTTCCTGAAAGGGATCTAGCATCCCCTTGCGCGAGCCGGTCGAATATACGCGCCTTTCTATTCCGAAACGCTCGATTAGATCCGCGAAGCCGAAACCGGTTGAAATGACACCAATGGACCCAACAATCGAATTACCGTCCGCAAAGATCTCATCTGCCGCACATGCCAGCCAGTACCCCCCAGAGGCAACAACGTCTTCACAGAAAGCAATTACCGGTATTTCCTTCTCCATCGCAAGGTCTCGGATGCGTTTTGATAAAAGGGAACTTTGTACCGGAGAACCACCCGGCGAATTAATCACGAGAGCCACCGCTATCAGGCGTTTGTTACCAAATAGTTTGGCAATTGCTCTTTCGTAACCTGTTAACGTGATGTTCTTGCGGGTTGGCCCAAGCGATCGCCCAATCACACCATCAACGCGCAGAACTCCAATGAGGGGAGGGGGGTTCCTAAACCGCGCTATTGGTAATCTGGCCAAAAGAGCTTGCATGAAATGTCTGATGTCTTCAAAGGTCATGGAACCTTATATCACGTTTCGTGGGCGTACCCATCGGATTGGAACCACCACAAAGTATCTTTTCAGCTACCGGAGTAAAGTTGCCGCTTTCTTCGTGCATTACTAGCCCCGCAGAAACCGTCATCGGCGTTCGAACGCCTTTACGCGCGCTGACAAGAACACGCTTGGCGGCCACACCGTATCTAGGCCAAAGCGGAAAAACTACTATCTCCCCCACCCTCCTAAACATAAGGGATAACAACTCATCGAGACGGTCTGCCCGATGGATCAATGTTATTATACCTTTGGGGCAGACCATGCGCAGCATGAACTCAAACCAGTCAGCAAGCGCCGCCTCCCCCTCAAAATTTGAACTACTCGATACCTGTTCTTGAGCGGCCTTTCGATTTTCGCAGATTAAATATGGTGGATTTGCCATTACGTGATCAAAATCCCCTAGGCCCACCGCAACCGGCGGCCGCATCAAATCACCAGCCATAACCTCAACCCTAGACGAAAATCCGTTCAACGACGCATTATGGTTGGCGAGTTTCACAAGGTCGGACTGAATTTCGATACCAACCACCGTACAATCGGGTGCTCGGTGTGCGAGACATATCGCCGCAGTACCGTGGCCTGCACCAACGTCCAGCACCCTGTCACCAACTTTTACATCAAGCGACGCTGCAAGAATTACGGGGTCTATCGCGGCCCTATATCCTCTAGCGGGTTGGCAGATTTTTATCTGCCCGCCGAGAAATAAGTCCACTGTCTGACCAGCCGTTAAAATCTCTACAGACAAACCAATCCACCCCACTCTCAGCCTTTGTAGCGTGCCCACCGCTCTGCATTTCCAGGATACGAGTATAAACCACCCGAAAGCACTTTGCAGCGACGGCGCTTTATTTGCGCGTGTCCCCTTCTAGAACAAACCTCTCGATATTTAAATTTTTTAATTACACAAGCGCCAAACACAAGATTATAAAAATCCTTAACCTGGATAGGAGCCAGGCTTTTACGTTGTCACGAACTTGACCGGCCGCCTTGCCGCGCTATGTTCCCGTTGTGAAACTGACACCTCAGGAATCGAGGATAATGTGAGTGTCGTAATAGATCTCAACCGGAAACGGCAGGAGCGTCCAAGCCCCTCCATCGAAACCCTGACAAAACTGACGCAAAGCGATATCCAACAGGTCAATCAGACCATCATTAACCGAATGGAAAGCCCTGTGATTCTCATTCCACAGGTAGCCGGACATATTATAGGCGCCGGTGGTAAACGACTGCGACCAATGCTGACACTGGCTTCGGCCCGAATGTGCGGCTACCAAGGCAACCGGCATATTGGTCTTGCTGCTTGTGTAGAGTTTATCCATACGGCCACTTTACTCCACGACGATGTCGTCGACGAAAGTGATCTTCGCCGCGGAGCGGCCAGTGCCAACGCATTGTGGGGAAACAAATCGAGTGTACTCGTCGGCGATTTTCTTTTTAGTCGTGGTTTTGAGTTAATGGTCCAGGATGGAGATCTTAATGTCTTACGCATTCTGTCACAGGCCTCATCGATAATCGCCGAGGGTGAGGTCCTGCAATTGGTTACCGCCAATGATACGCAAACTACGGAGGATAACTATCTGGAAGTGATCCAGTCAAAAACAGCAAAGCTATTCGCTGCTGCGTGCGAAATTGGCGCGGTAGTTGCCGATCGCCCGCAGGCGGAATGGAAGGCACTCCATGCTTTTGGGCATAACATCGGCATGGCATTCCAATTGGTAGACGACGTACTCGACTACTCTGCTCGTCAGGCAACCCTCGGAAAGTCCGTCGGAGACGATTTTCGTGATGGAAAAATTACCCTACCGGTGGTTTTGGCGTTCAATGTCGGCAACGAAGAAGAAAAAGGTTTCTGGCGCAGGACTTTGGAAGATCTCGAGCAGCAGAAGGGCGATTTTCGACGCGCCGTTGCCATGCTTGAGCGCACAGGGGCTCTCGCAAAAACAATCGAACGGGCCCGTGATTACGGCAGGAAGGCATGCCAAACCCTAGAAACGTTCCCGGAAAGCAAAATTAAGTCAGCACTATTTGAGGCTGTGGAATTTGCTATTGGTCGTAACTACTAGGGATTAACCGCTACTATCGCCCTTTGAAAAGCGGTTTTCGTTTTTCCATAAAGGCTCTGCGACCCTCCTGATAGTCCTCGCTTTCAAAACACGCATCAATTTGCCCCTGAACTATCTCCATCTCCCGCTCGCTTTGATCCAGCTGAGTGTTTCGAATTGATGTCTTGACTGACCTTAAAGTGAGCGGGGCATTATTGGCAATCGTCTCGGCGAGGTCGAGAACGGTTCTTTCCAGCAGCACAAAGGGCACAACCTTATTGACAAGACCCATCCGAAACGCATCCTCAGCAGTGTAACGGTTGCCCGTAAACAGCATCTCTGCCGCATAGGACGGCCCTATCAATTTGACTAGGTTATCCACCCCTCCATACCCAAAACCCAATCCAAGTTTAGCAGGTGGCACGCCGAATTGCGCATTTTCAGCCGCGATCCGAAAATCGCACAACATCGCGGTAAGAACGCCCGCCCCCAGACAGTAACCATGAATCATACCAATCATCGGCTTGGGAAACACATCCATCGCTGTGCTGGCCTGTTCGGAGGCCTCATCATACATTTTTCGTGCGTCTTCAGAGGAACGTTTATCACCGAATTGGGAGATGTCAGAACCAGAGATAAACGCCTTTTCGCCAGCACCACAGACAATTACAACACGCACATCATCATCATCTTGGAAATTTTGCAGGATTTCGGGAATGGCGCGACGCATGTCGTAGGTGACCGCGTTGTACTTTGCCTGCTGATCATAGATCATCCAACCGACGCCATCCCCCTTACGGGATACCATCTTGCCCGGCGTTGATTGAATTTTTGCAGCGTCGGTCATGTTAAGTCCCTTGTTTTCAAATTACATTACTTGCGTAAAATTTGTTGATTTCGATGGAAGTGTAACCGAGATCAGAAAGAATTTTATCAGTATGCTCACCAAGCGCGGGAGCCGCCGATCGAATCTCGCGCGAAGCGCGACTCATGTTTACCGCCTGTCCCACAAGATTAATTTTTTTCTGGCTTCGCGATCTTACCGATGCAGCGAGCCCAAGGTGTTTGACTTGGGGGTCCTCGAAAACCTTGTCAACAGTATTGATCGGCCCGCAGGGCACACCGCCGTCGTTCAAAATCTCGATCCATTCATCACTATACTTAGTCTTGGTATAAGTCGCGATTTCCTCGTTAAGCGCGTCACGATGCTCACGTCTTAGCTCACCTGTAGCGTAGTCCGGATTGTTACCGATCTCGTCGGCATCCAACGCGCAACACAAACGTTCAAACATTTCCTGTCCACCCGCGGCGATGTTAAAATGTCCATCTATGGAGGGGTAAACTCCAGTAGGGATCGAGGTCGGATGGTTGTTACCCGCTTGGGGCGGCACTTCACCTCCAAGTAACCATCGAGCAGCCTGAAAATCGAGCATGGATACCTGAGATTCCAACAACGATGTGTGCACCCACTGTCCTTCGCCCGACACCTCACGTTCCAGAAGCGCTATAAGAATGCCGATAGCACAGTAAAGACCTGAAGAAAGATCAGCTATTGCCGTGCCGACGCGAACCGGCCCGTGTCCCGGCAATCCAGTGATAGACATGATTCCACCCAACCCCTGGGCAATTTGATCGACCCCCGGCCTTTTTTCATAAGGACCATCCTGTCCAAATCCTGATATGGAGGCCAGAATTACACGGTGATTTAACGCCCTGAGCTTCTCGTAATCCAAGCCAAGCCGGTATTTCACGTCCGGGCGGTAATTCTCGACCACAACGTCGGCGGTCTCAACCAATTTATGAAAAATTTCCCTTCCCTCTTCTGTTTTTAAATTCAGCGTCATTGACCTTTTGTTACGATGTAAATTTTGAAAATCTGATCCGTTTCGGTCTCCGGTAATACCTTCCTTGATATTGGCTACTGGCGGTATTTCAATCTTTATGCAGTCAGCCCCCCAGTCCGCGAGCTGCCGTACGCAGGTCGGTCCAGAACGGACTCGCGTGAGATCAAGCACTTTAAAACGGTTTAGTGGAAGCGGCTGTTCGGGCACTTGGCGAGCCTTGTGTCGATGATGAAAGAGCAGACTGTGACGAGGTTGGACTAGAGTCAACTATAGCGTTGTTTTCAAAATGCTCGCGGCTGCAGTGGCCAGATGGAGACCGATAGCCGCGGGGTTCCGGTTAGAATAAGGGTAATTCGATCTCGGCACTGCCCCCGCAATGATTTGCGTCACCTCTTATTCGGTTTGCATTTGGTTATTGTTTGCGTCAGCATTATTCATGCTACTTTTGGTCCCAGTTTTATATTAATTGAAAGTTTCCACCGGGTTTGTAGTTAGCACATATCATCGTGCTTTATATCTCTACAGGACATAGATAACCTTGAGGTGCAGATTCCGAAAGGATAGAGAATTGATCAAACTCGCAATAGTCATTGTCCTGTCAATTTTTGTGACCTCCGTATTTGCGCATCAAGACCTTGGAAGCGAAGCTGTTGAAGCAAGAATGCAATCAATGATGAAAATGGCCACAAACATGAAGGCGCTTGGCTCCATGATGAAGGGCGTTGAGCCTTTTACCGCGAATAAGGCCAAGGCCATAACAGAGCAGATTACAAAAATCGCTGGTCAGATCCCCGCATTATTTAAATCTAATGAAACTGTCCGAAAGTCGGAGGCAAGCCCCGCGATCTGGCTTAATTTCAGTGATTTCACATCGAAGGCGAGGGATTTGGAGGCAAAATCTGCAGAGCTATCAAAAAGTATCGTTAGCATTGGTGATCTAAAATACGCCATGAAATCAATCGGAACTTCCTGTAGATCCTGTCACCGGTCCTATAAGGATTAAGGCAGACAGCTGATGCCACCGAAGTTTCCTCGGAGTTTCGTTTGTATCATCTAAGAAGGTGCTATCTCCTATTGATATTTTTGCTTTTAGCGTTCGGGGTCGGGCTCTGGTGGTTTGAAATGACCGAGCAGACTGATTATGCGCACCTCGGAAACATATCGGGCGAGCCAATACGGGGGCTTTATGTGTTCAGGGCAGCTGGATGCGCAAGCTGTCACACGGCCCCCAATGACGAGGACAATTTTGTTCTTGCCGGCGGTCAAGAATTTAAAACTAAATTTGGCACCTTTTATGCACCTAATATTTCGACGAGCAAAACACATGGGATTGGAAATTGGAAATTGGAGGATTTTTCTAACGCTTTGAGAAGGGGGCTCAGCCCAGAAAAAAAACATTACTATCCTATATTCCCGTATACCAGTTACCGGCTCATGACTGATCAGGATCTCGTCGATTTATGGACCTTCTGGCAAACTTTGCCAGCAACCGAAAATCCAAACAAATCACACGTTGTTTCCTGGCCGTTTGGGATCAGATCGACTCTCACAGGATGGAAGTTGATCAACTACAAAACCGGTTGGGTAAAACCCCTAACAAATACACGAGGCAGGTATTTGGTTGAGGTGCTTGGACATTGTGCTGAGTGTCATACGCCACGAAATTTGACAGGTGGACTCAAACGGAACGCGTGGATGTCTGGTGCTGATAGCACATTAGGCGAGGGACGCATCCCGAGCATTGCACCTCGTGATTTGAATTGGACAGAAGAAGAAATAGTTGAATATTTGTTGACCGGCTTCACTCCGGAATACGATGTTGCTGCTGGCAAAATGGCTAAAGTGATTGAGCACACTTCTTCAATGCGTCTGGGCGATTTGCAGGCTATTGCGAAATACCTAAAAGAAATTGGCCAGACAGATAAATATTGATTAACTGTGAGAGGCTATAGAAGTGTGAAGGATTTTGTTGAAAAGGCAAGGATTCAGTGGTTCTTCAACTGCTTGCAGGGCTGTACCCAGAAGGATATAACCCGGCACGGTCAAGGTCGGAGTGTAGCTCAGCCTGGTAGAGCACTGTCTTCGGGAGGCAGGGGCCGGAAGTTCGAATCTTCTCACTCCGACCAATAGCTAACGAGTTGAGATATAGACCTTACCCTCTTTCATAGGGGTTATTTTTGTCTGGGCAAAAACACGCAAGACCAACCTTTTGTCACAGATTTGGCGTAATGAGGTTGTAAATGGCTGCTTACAGAAAAAGAAACAACAGATGGAATGTCCAAATCGGAACGATCGGAGTTCCACTGCTCTCCATTCATGTCTATTGGAACATGCCCCGAAAGAAAAATTAGGTCTCCAACCTTAAATCCGGCACTTATAGGGTACTGGTCAAAAGGGTCAGGTTCCAGTTGAATGGGATATGCATTAGGCACCATACGTATACCTCTTCGCTCTGCTTCATCGTTGGTTCAAGAACCTTTATCCTGAATGCGAATCAATTTCGACACACCAAAAACATGAAGCTGTTTAGAAAGTGAACGTGAAGGTCTTCATAAAACATTTAGATTTATCCAAAAGGAGAAGAAAATGGCAATTTACGAATTACGGCAATATAAGGTGCTGGACGGCCAAATGGAAAATTGGCTTAAGGTGATGCAGGAAGAAATCATTCCATTTCAGGTGGCCCAGGGAATGGTCATTACTGCCAGCTTCCGTGGTGAAGAGAACGACAATATTTATGTCTGGATCCGGCGTTTTGAGAGCGAAAAACAGCGCGAAGATCTATATCGAGCCGTCTATGAGAGCGATGTCTGGAAAAACGAGATCAGCCCACGCCTCTCTACCTTGCTCGACCGGGAAGCGATGATTGTGACCCGTCTGGCGCCAACGGCAATGTCCATACTTCAGTAAGCCTGTAGAACCTTCAATATGGGTAATTTAAAAGGACCATTCCGGGCTGACCACGTTGGGAGTTTGCAACGACCGCGATCACTTCTGAATACCCGCGAATTATACAAGGCCGGCACCCTTTCCAGAGAAGAACTCCGTATTAGAGAGAATGAAGCAATAGAGCGGGTAGTGAGATTGCAGGAGGATGTAGGCCTGCAAGGCATTACCGACGGTGAGTATCGGCGCGAGAATTTCCATTTCGATTTTTTCAGCCAAATCGGCGGAGTGGACTTCCGTCGCCGGATGCCAGAAGGCTCAGAAGGTCACTCCATCGACCCTGAAAAGGCGCCATTCGTTGCCTACATCACAGATAAATTATCGCGCCCTGCGGAAGGTGTGGAAATCGAGAACTTCAAACTGGTGCAAGGACTGACTGACCGAACACCAAAGATCACAATTCCATCGCCAACCATGACCCATTTCCGGGGAGGACGAGACGCGATTGACAGGGACACATATCCGGAAATAGAAGAATTTTTTTCTGACCTGGCTAGGATATACCGTGAAGAGTTAACTGATCTGGCATCCGCAGGCTGCCGTTATGTTCAGTTTGACGATACGAACCTCGCATACCTGTGTGATGAAAACATGAGGGATGGAGTACGCAAACTCGGTGAAGACCCCGACAAGCTTCCAACCATCTATTCGGAACTAATCAACAAATCAATCCCGGCTCGACCTAACAACATGGCGGTCTGCGTCCATATGTGCCGCGGCAACGCGCAAAGTCAGTGGTTTGCTTCCGGTGGGTACGAAACCATTGCGGAAACGGTTTTTAACCTCACAAAGGTCGACGGATTCTTTCTTGAATACGACGACGACCGCGCCGGCGGATTTGAACCCCTTCGATTTGTTCCCAAAGGCGGTCCAAAAATTGTCCTTGGCCTGCTTACGACCAAGCGGGGCGAAATGGAATCCCGCACCGAAATTCTTGGACGTATAGAGGAAGCATCCAAATACGTTGATTTAGAACAGCTTTGCCTATCGCCGCAGTGTGGGTTTTCGTCGAATGCTATCGGCAATTCAATAAGTGTGAAGGATCAGGTCGCAAAACTGCGCGCGATAGTCGATATAGCTGAGGAAGTATGGGGCTGATGCAAACCGGCGGACGCCCGTGGATGTAGCGCCAAGAATCCAAAATCCAAAGCTGGGTATTACGTTACTCTGTTCAGGAGTGGCCTTCTTCAGTGTGGGCGAAGCATGTGTGAAAGCGCTCTCAAAGGACTACGACATCCTTCAGGTGGTTTGGGCACGTTACTTATTCCACGCCGTGGTTTTCGTATTAATTTTTTCGCGATCCGGCATTGTAAACCAGATGAAAACATCCCGCCCAATTCTGCATATTGCGCGATCGATCGTATTAATGCTTGGAACAATTACGTTCTTCACGGCGCTCATATATCTATCGATGCCCGAGGCGGTCGCCATAAACTTTGCCGCCCCATTACTAGTGACTGCGCTCTCGATACCAATTTTGGGCGAAAAAGTAGGTCCCCGGCGCTGGGTGGCAATCCTCATCGGATTTGCAGGGGTTTTAATCATTATCCGTCCAGGATTGGGTGTTATGCACTGGGCGGCCGTTCTACCTTTACTGACAGCCATTTTCTATGCGGCCTATCAAATCATGACACGGATTGCCGGACGAACCGAGGATACCAGGACCAGCCTGTTCTGGACCTCAACCGTCGGCGTGATTGTAATGACTTGCATAGTACCGTTCGTATGGAAATCTCCCGACCTCGTCTCTTGGGGTATCATGGTTGCCATGGGTGCTCTTTTCGGGTTTGGACATTATCTTCTGATACGTGCGTTCGAGGTGACCGCAGTGTCGACGCTATCCCCGTTCCAGTATACGCAGATTGTATGGGTTACCATCATAAGCGTGATCATTTTCAAACAGATTCCGGACAACTATTCCATTCTTGGAACGGCCATCGTTATTGCAAGCGGTCTATATGTCTGGCATCGAGAAACACACGAACGGCATTCCAACTAAGAAAGTCATTCTACATAATTACCGGCAGGTTGTGAGAAAGCTGGCGCGCACCTGCAGCGGCGGTATCAGGTTTAACCATCCTGTCCCATTCACAAGCGATGTAGCGTCCCCCCGTGTGTAGTGATGAGGCGTCGGAGCACAGCCAAAGTATGGCAGGATTCATCACATCTGCGGGCAACGGTATACGTTTGGATACACCCGTGATCATCCGCGTCTCTGTTGCACCGCCCGGCAACAGCACGTTGACTGTAACTCCATGATTAACGAACTCTCTGGCCCAAGCAACGCTCATGGCTTCCAACGCCGCCTTGCTGGGCCCATAGGGCGAATTCATTTCTCGCACCATGGATCGGTCACTCGTGGAGATGTTGATGATGCGTCCGAACCCCTGTTCCACCATAACAGGTCCAACCGCCGCACTCATATGAAATGTGCCGATCACATTCGTTGTCATGGTCTCTACCCAACGATCGGTATCCGCTTTCCAGAAGGGCACAGCAACACCGCCAGACATTTCGCGGACATAGGAAATTCCCCGGGCGGCATTATTTACTAACCCGAAAAGGCTGCCAAATTCGATGAGCGCGAACTCCACGGTTCGCTGACAATCGTCCGTACTGCAAATATCTGCCTTAAGCGGTATGATGTTTCCTTTGAGGTCCGCCGCCGCTGTCGCCGTCTCATCAAGCGACAAAGCGTCCCGTGCAGCCGTGACAACCACGTTTGCGCCACGTTCAGCAAGCGCAAGTGCGAGGCATCGTCCAATTCCCTGCCCCCCTCCGGTTACGATGATTGAACGCCCGTCCAGTGACGGATATGCGCCGGGACCTTGCGGTCCCTTAGGTGGCGTATAAATCAATGATCGACTTCATTTATTTGAAACATGTTTTCCTGGCACCCATCCACTGCCAGACAGGTTGGCAAGCCCAAATTCCAGCGGACGTGTTTCAAGGTCAGTAGCCAAGGTATCATTCCACCGGTTAAGCCACCCAAACAGACAAACTGCCGAGACAAGTTCCACGATCTGGTCGTCATCGAAATATTTTTGGAGATCTTCCATATCGCCATCCGAAACGGCGTTGGGTGATGATCCGGCACCCTGTGCCATGCGCAGTACCGCCCGTTCGGCATCGGTAAACATGGAACTGGTTTCGTATTCCCAAATAGCGGCTACTTTTTCCGGTGGAACACCGTCGACCGCACTGTTAGTCTCAGCCGTATGTGCGGAACAATACTGGCAGCCCGCTGAGCGGCTCACCATATAACCTGCCATCCGCTTTAACGATAGGGGAACTTTTCCTGGTACCCCAATCACCTCTCGCGCCAGACGCGTGAACGCCCGCAGAATACCCGGCGAGCGTCCCATCGCAAAAAAGCTGTTTGGAACAAATCCTAGCGCCTGCTCCGCGCGACTGAATACATCCTCAAGCTCCGGTGCTTCTTCACGACGAATGGGAGTGATACGAACCATTTGTTTCTCCGATCAAACTTTCTTTACCCACCATATTCTGGCGTAATGCACTTGTCATTGTTAAGCGTGCAGCATGGTTATGGAAACTTGGTTATGATGAACCCTTACGACCTTCCCTACTGCTACCCACCCCACCCGAGCCCGCGAAAACCTTGTTTTAAACTGCCCCATGGAACAGTCGACACACATTTTCACGTGTTTGGGCCACCAGAAATTTTTCCGTGGGCGCCCCATAAAGAACGTATTTATACGCCGCCGGCCGCGCCAATTTCTCACTATCTTCAACTGATGCAACATCTGGGGATATCGCGTGGCGTCGTCGTCCAGCCAATGGCACACGGTTATGACAACTCGGTGACGTTAAATGCGATTAAATGTGCAAATGGGTGCCTAATGGGCGTTGCCAAGGTTGACACCTCCTTCTCAGACGAAGACCTACTGGCGCTGCATTCAGGAGGGATCCGCGGCGTACGGTTCAACATGATTGCCGATAGCGGCGGGACCAACAATCTCAGGCTGATTGAAACCGTCGTCGATCGGGTTAAAGACCTAGGGTGGTCATTGACAATTCACACCAAACCAGACGGGTTAATTGCAAATGCAAATTGGCTCTCTCGAATGCCTATCCCTACGATTATAGATCATTATGCTCGGGTCAACTTCCAGAAACAGGTAGACCAACCGGCGTTCCAGACGCTCCTGAATTTATTGCGAGATTGCGAACACATCTGGGCGAAACTTTCCTGCATTGAACGCTGTTCATCAGCCGGACCACCTTACACAGATGCAAATGATTTCGCGCATGCAATGGTTGACGTCGCCCCCAATCGGCTCTTGTGGGGAACAGACTGGCCCCACTCTCAGCGCTACAGTATTGGAGACCAATGCGACACTGGAGAACTTGTTGACGCTATACCGCAGCTAATTCCGGACGCGGACCTCCAGCAATTGATACTGGTAGAAAACCCGCTGAGGCTATTCCGCTTTGACGGCTGATAACGGCATTGTGTGCGGTCAAAATTTCGGCGCAATCGAGAAGTGTAACGGAGGTGTAAGTTCTATAAGTGGAGGGGTTTCGCGCACAATCCGATTTGCGGGAATGTGGCGAACCAACCTGTCTTACCGTTTGGATTACAGGCAAATCCCACTACTACTCATTCCATTATGTTTTACCCACAATGTCTAATTCGGAGGGCCATCCAACCGCACCCAAATCTTTAATCTGGTCATTTTTCAGCCGATGTCTGGGGTCGTAAGTTCTGTAAAGGTATCGCGGCCCGCGAGAGGGGCCGCTGTTCGTTTTTGTAACTCGCCAAACGATATACCCGCCAACTTTTCACGAACAACCAACCCTTTATGTGTCACATCAATTACCGCGATATCAGAATAAACAGTGTTAACAACGCCCTGAGCGGTCAACGGATAGGAACAATCAGCGACTATTTTGGGGTCTCCTTTTTTTGTGTTGTGATCAGTCATTATAAACACCCGGCGAGCGCCAACTGCGAGATCCATCGCTCCTCCAACCGCAGGGATGGAACCAGTGATACCCGTAGACCAGTTTGCAAGGTCGCCATTCTGAGAAATCTGAAAGGCTCCCAGAACACAAATGTCGATGTGCCCACCCCGTATCATTGCAAAGGAGTCCGCGTGATGAAAAAAGGCGCCACCGGCAAGAAGGGTCACTGGTTTCTTGCCGGCATTTATAAGGTCGTAGTCTACCTCGTTCTGGCCGGGTTCCGGGCCCATTCCGAGGATACCATTTTCACTATGAAAAACGATCTCTCTTCCTTCAGGGATGTAATTCGAAACCAATTCTGGCTGCCCAATCCCAAGGTTGACGTAGGCACCATCACCGATGTCCTGAGCGATTCGCCAAGCCACCTGTCGACGTGTCAATTTCCCTGTCATTTTGTTTTGCTTGCAACATAAATAACGTCCGATTCTATCAAGTCACGCTCGTTAACCGGATTTGGAACCTCGACGATCTGATCAACAAAAATTCCTGGCGTGACGACATTCTCAGGTGGTATTTCACCTAACAAAACGACCTCGCGTGCCTGAACAATTGTCGTCTCTGCCGCCATACACATAATTGGGCCAAAATTCCTAGCAGATAGCCTGAAAGTCAGATTGCCCCATCGATCGGCGCGGTCAGCTTTCACCAGCGCGAAGTCCGCATGCATTGGTTCCTCGAGCACATATTCTTCTCCATTGTAATGGCGCCGTTCTTTGCCTTCTGCAAGGGGGGTGCCGATCGTTGTTTTCGTGTAAAAACCCCCTATCCCAGCACCGGCGGCGCGAAGGCGTTCAGCAAGGGTGCCCTGAGGCACAACCTCCAGTTCGATGTCGCCTTTTTTATACATTGTTTCAAATACTACCGAATGAGATGACCGTGGAAACGAGCAAACCATTTTACTTACACAACCCGCTTCAATTAACGCCGCTAGGCCCACATGGCCGTTGCCGGCATTATTATTAACGAGGGTAAGGTCACGCGGGCCTTGATCAATCAATGCATGAACAAGTTCCGTAGGATTCCCGGAGTCTCCAAATCCGCTAACTAACACGGTTGCCCCGTCGTCGATAACCGATACCGCGTCATTTATTCTATCGATTGTCTTATCAATCATATAACTCGATTTCTGTCATATTCCCAAATATCGACTGTATGTAACTCTGAAGACCTTGGCGAGTAGTTCCAGCTAAAAGTCCATCCAACTCGGCAACCCTACTTTAATGTACCATAATAAAGGTCACTCAGAGGATTTGGCGTTACGGAAGCGGTTGTCCGAGGATTAGTATATGAAGGTGGTTTGTCTCAATTGTCTGTCGCCCGAAACGATGTCCAAGCATGGACATTGTTCAGTTTGCTACAGCAAACGAATAGTTTCACACCCTGAACTGACCGAACTCTGTATAGCACATATTGATTGTGATTCGTTTTATGCAAGTGTCGAAAAACGCGACAGGCCTGAACTATTAAAAATGCCGGTTCTTGTGGGTGGACGAACAAGGGGCGTGGTACTTGCGGCATGCTACGTAGCACGTCAATACGGCATTCATTCTGCAATGCCTATGTTGCAAGCACTGAGGGCTTGTCCAGAAGCAGTGGTGATCCCGCCAAACATGTCACTATATCGCCAGATTGGACACGAAATACGAGATATGATGAGAACTGTTACACCACTGGTGGAACCAATCTCAATTGATGAAGCATTTCTGGACCTCACCGGCACCGAACGACTGCACAGCGCTAGCCCGGCGTTAACCTTGGCACGTCTGGCAGCCAATATCTATTTAACGCACGGCATCACGGTTACGGTAGGTCTTAGCCATAACAAATTTCTTTCCAAGTTAGCATCCGGATTTAACAAACCACACGGTTTCAAGGTTATTGGAAAACGAGAAACCAGAACTTTTCTGGCTGCGCTGCCAGTTTGGAGAATCTGGGGCGTGGGTGCGGTCTTTCAGCGCCGTCTTGAGCAGGACGGAATTACCACAATCGGTGAACTTCAGGTGCTGGACAAGCGGGAACTGATACTCCGGTATGGAGAGATGGGCGGCCGTCTTGCAGCACTATCACAAGGTCACGACTTTCGCGAGGTATCTGCCAGCAACCGCCGGAAAAGCCTTTCAAGCGAGCGGACTTTTTCGAAAGATATTTCCGAAATTAAACAGCTTCAGCGCGCCCTGTGGCAGCAAACCGAGCAGGTTTCCGCTGGCCTGAAAAAAGAGGGAATTGGGGGCCGTACCGTTACCCTAAAGTTAAAGACTGCGAGTTTCCGTACCCTAACCCGCTCACGGACATTGCCTGACCCGACCCAACTTGCTGAGGTGATATATGCCGCGGCAAGGCACCTGCTAAAAAAAGAAGCAAACGGAATTTCGTACCGTCTTCTGGGAGTGGGGCTTTCAAAATTCTCGCCGGCAGAGGATTGCGATCCCATTGATCTGGCAGACCTCAATTTGCAACATCACAAGACAATAGAGACCGTGATTGACGAACTGCGTACCCGCCTTGGGCGCGATGTTATAGGAAAACGCCGAACAATTGAAAACTGAACAGGGTTTGGCCGAGATTCAATCAGGGGGCAAACTTCCCGGATCGCTCCTGAAAATTTTTCTAAATCAATACCAGTCTACTAGTTTGGTGTTCAAGAATTGTAATCACTTCTCGTCTCAAAAACGCGAAGGCGTTCCCAGATAGCGATCGGTTATAGATTATATTAGTTTTGTACGTCCAACTTGAGATCAATTGTGACTCCAACGCGTGCATTCCGCGACAAAAGGCCACCGGGATCTTTCACGTCCGTTAACATATAATGGTGATATTCTTGTAAATTGACTGATTGTCTTTTCAGAACATCGCTTTGAGGAGCTATGAGAAAAACCATATCTCTAATCCCTGTCGCCGTACTAATTGTATTTTCGATAAATTTTGCGGATGCTGCGAACTTAAGCAAAGGCAAACGGGTCTTTAACAAATGCAAAGCCTGCCACTCCCTTGTCGCTGGTAAAAACCGCGTTGGGCCAAGCCTTAAAGGGATATTTGGACGAAAAGCCGGCTCCGCTCCAAAATACCGCTACTCCAAGGCTATGAAAAAGGCCGGGTCAGACGGACTGGTGTGGTCCGAAAAAACAATTGCCAAATTTCTCGTAAAACCTCGCACCTTCATAAAAAGAACGAAGATGTCTTTTGCCGGCCTGAAAAAGACAACAGATATCAAAACCCTATTAGCCTTCCTCAAACACGCTACTAAATAAACAATGCTGCTTTTTTCGATCTGACAGATTTAGAACGTCCACGAAACGTTTCCTATCCATAGTTTTCCAGTGCGGGCGGCAACATTCTTCTACCTAACAACTAGAACAGATTTCGCCGAATGACGAACAACTCGCGCGGCGTTTGGTCCAAGTAAATAATCCTTCAATTCAGGACGATGCGACCCCACAATGATCAGGTCAGCGTCGATTTTTTCAGCTGTTTCGATAATCATTTGATAAATTGTACCATCGGTAACGATATGTCGGCCCTCGATAGACGCGGGCACCTGTTCGGAGGCAAATTTATTTAACACCTCATTTGCATTTGTCATCATGCGATTTTCATGATCATCTGGAAAAAACTGAGCGACCATCGGGGAACCGAAATCCGGCATAACCGTCATCAAATGAAGGATTGCCTCAAACGCTTTGCAGTATTCAATGGCAGTGGGCAACGCCTTGCCCCACGAACTTTCGTTACCAAGATCAATGGGTAATAAAATGTTCTCATACATCGGATGTCTCCATTGGACTGGTCAATTTGCCAGCCGTCGCCTGTTCTGAACAAACCATATAAACGCAAGAATAAGTAACGCGGGAATATAAAATATTTGCTTTGGCATCCGGGCTCTCGGCACCTCGGCAGAAAGAACCACCATATCAAAATCCAATCCGGCCCTAGCCGCAGCGGTGAGTTTTCCCGCTGCATCTGTTCGAAAAACGTCATCGATTATTATTTTATCCTTCTTATTGATAATTTTGATTCCGGCAGATGCCAAGCGCGTTGCACCTAAGCCTTTAGCACCCAACGGCAATAAAACTGTCGTTTCAACGTGCTCACCTTCCACATTCTGCCCCCGAACCAATATCCGCAAATCAGTATTTGAGGGCTGTTTCTTCACAAGCCCCAACAGTTTTTCTGGAGGCACATGCACAAATGGTGTTTGAATTTGGTCAAGCCAGAAACCCGGTCTAAAAAGCGTAAAGGCGATCAACACAAGCATGGTTGATTCCCAGACTTTACTACGAACGAGCAAAAATCCTTGCGTTCCGGCGGCGAAAATCAACATCGCAGCCGTCGCGGTAACAAAAACCGCTATACCATCGACCCAACCCACATTGATCAACAACAAATCGGTATTGAAAATAAACAGGAACGGAAGAATTACAGTACGCAGTGAGTAAAAGAATGCCGTAAACCCTGTTTTAATAGGATCGCCGCCTGATATCGCGGCGGCCGCGAATGAAGCTAATCCCACTGGTGGTGTTACATCGGCCATAATTCCGAAGTAGAACACAAACATGTGGACGGCGATCAAGGGGACAATGAGACCGTTGGCCGCGCTTAATTCAACCACGACGCCTGCCATGAGCGACGACACAACGATATAGTTTGCCGTTGTTGGCAAGCCCATACCCAGTATCAGACTAATAATGGAAACCAGAACGAGCATAACGATTAGGTTGCCGCCCGAGAGCACTTCAACAAACTCAGTCATTACCTGACCGATCCCGGTCAATGTAACGGTCCCCACTATGATGCCGGCTGCAGCTGTCGCGACACCGATCCCGATCATATTACGCGCACCAGCAATCAAACCGGCGATTAGCTCGTTCCAACCACGTTTTGTCGCCGCGGAGAGATCTCCGGAACTTCTAAACAACACTTTCAAGGGATGCTGGGTAATCAAAATAACAATCATCGACACGGTTGCCCAGAATGCAGAAAGACCTGGAGACTTTCGTTCGATCATTAACAACCAGACCAGCACGACAATAGGTAGGATATAATGTATTCCTGTTTTGAAAGTCTCCACAAATTGGGGTAAGGACGCTATTTCCGCATTTGGATCGTCGGTTTTAAGTTCGGCATGTGGTGCGGCATATGCAATGAGTCCGAGATAAACCGCGACTACAGTCAGTGCCAAAATGCCGTCAGAAAAGCCGCCAAATACCCACTTAACCCCCAAAATCCCATAATAAATCGCTCCACAAAGGATCAACACACTACTAATCGTAAGGCCGGCACCAATTGCACGATTTGCTGGCGTTTTAATGTTGCCCGTCTTGGGCAAACCCTCCATCCCGCTTTTCAGAGCCTCGAGGTGAACAATATATAGGAGAGCAATATAGGAAATGACCGCTGGCAGGAACGCGTGCTTGATTACCTCCAAGTATGAGATACCTACATACTCAACCATCAAGAATGCTGCCGCCCCCATTACCGGAGGCATAATCTGGCCATTAACCGATGACGCGACCTCGACTGAACCGCTCTGTTCAGCGGTGAAACCCACCCGCCTCATTAATGGGATGGTAAAGGTACCAGTGGTAACAACATTAGCTATGGATGAACCAGAAATCATGCCGGTCATCGCGGAGGCAAGAACGGCCGCTTTTGCTGGACCGCCCCGCAGGTGACCAAGGAGGGAAAATGCAACCTGTATGAAATAATTTCCCGCCCCCGCCTTATCGAGCAGTGAGCCAAACAGAACAAATAGAAAAACAAAGCTCGTGGAAACCCCTAGCGCAATTCCATACACGCCTTCTGTTGTAAGCCATTGATGGCTCATGGCTTTCGTGAAAGAGGCACCTTTCCAACGAATTTCTTCGGGAACGATTGCACTATCACCGAAAAACACATATGCCAAAAATACAAGCGCAACGATCATTAATGGTGGGCCGAGTGCCCTGCGTGTGGCCTCTAACAATGCTATTACGCCAATTCCGGCAATCCAGATATCAGCATCGGTGGGTGCTCCCGGCCGATCAGATAGTTCTTCATAGAACAGGAATAAATATGCGGATGCGAACGCACCAGAAAATGCAAACAACCAGTCCAAGGTTGGAATGCGATCACGTGGAGATCGTTTCACAGCTGGATAAGCTAGAAACGATAAAAAAACCGCAAAGGCCAAGTGGATAGAACGGGTTTGCGTACTATTCAACACCGGCAAGAGATCAGGGATCATAAATGGAAGCGGCGACGCGATCCAAAGCTGGAAAATAGACCAAGCCAACATGACGCCCACAAACAATGCGGCCACAGGGCCGCGCGGATTGCGTGCACCGGCATCGGCTGAAACCACAAGTTCCTGCAACTTTTCATCCTGCACTTGATGCGTCATTTTTTACTATCGCACCCCGTGCGCCCGGTTAGGCAGAGTTTATTTTGCTGTTTTCAATTTGGGTACGGAATAAATTTTCTCGTAGAAAAAATGAAGGACAGACACGGAGACGGGGAGCTCGTGAAAGCCCCCCGTTTTTCCGACTACATCCAGCCCTTTTCTTGGTAGTACTTTGCAGCACCTGCGTGCAGCGGCGCCGAAAGACCGTCCCTGATCATTTCTTTTTCCTCCAGAACACGGAAAGCCGGATGAAGTTTCTTGAAGCGTTCGAAGTTCTCGAATACGGCTTTCACCACTTCATACACCACACGGTCTGCCACTTTGGTTGAACTAACAAAGGTTGCGCCCACGCCGAAGGTTTGTGTCGTATTTGGAGAGCCATTGTACATCCCACCCGGAATGCTTGCCTTACGATAGAAAGAATTCCTCATAACTAAGGCATCAACCGCAGAACCTGTCACGTTCACAAGGATAGACTTACAGGACGTTGTGGCCTCCTTGATCGAGCCTGACGGATGCCCAACAGTAAACACCATGGCGTCGATTTTGTTGTCGCATAACGCGCGGCTTTGCTCTGAAGATTTTAGCTCAGACGCCAGTTTAAAAGTCTTTTTGGTCCAACTCATTTCGCCCATTAAAACTTCCATCGTGCCACGTTGACCAGATCCGGGATTCCCTATGTTAACCCGCTTCCCCACCAGATCACTAAAATGCTTGATACGGGAATCGGCTCGCGCAACTACGGTGAAGGGTTCTGGATGAACCGAAAAAACAGCCCGCAAGTCTCGGAAAGCACCCTTAGTTTTAAATTTGGATGTTCCGTTATAGGCGTGATATTGCCAGTCCGATTGCGCAACACCAAAATCGAGCTCGCCTGCCTTAATTGTGTTAATGTTATATATTGAACCTCCAGTAGACTCGACCCCACATCTTATATTGTGCTGCTTGCGACCCCGATTAACGAGCCTGCAGATCGCTCCACCGGTGGGGTAATAAACCCCTGTCACCCCGCCAGTACCGATCGAAATGAAGGTCTGTTTTGCTGAAGCTTGGCTTCCAGTCACGCCTCCATATCCCGCTATGGCGAGAGTGGCGACGGAAAGACTTAGAAGGAACTTTTTCATATCTAACATATCTCCCTTGCTTAGCCCGACGAAGCGGGCCGTCTGTTTACACACCCAACTAATCAATACGCCCATTTTTGCAAATGCTCGTGTATTTGGCTTGGTCCATTAACAGACCACAAACCCAATAAACACGAACCCTTCCGGTAACCATAGGTTAATTAGAACAGAGAGAAAACAGTGGTAATTCACTAATTTTACGAAACACAAAATGAAGATTCGGGAAAATACATTCAACTCCGTTTTGTTCATATATACTCTAGTTATGAATATCAAAGATCATATCCGAGCGATCCCGGACTTCCCGAAGCCTGGAATTTTATTTTATGACATCTCCACTCTGCTCCAACATGCCGAAGCGTGGCAAGAAACAGTTGACCAATTAACCGAAAAAATTCGTCCATACGCTCCGGATCGGCTAATTGGCATCGAGTCCCGCGGTTTTTTGATAGCAGCACCGCTTGCAGTTCGTCTTGGAATCGGCTTTTCCATGGTCCGCAAAAAGGGAAAACTTCCAGGGAAAACAGCCTCCTACACGTATGATTTGGAATACGGGTCGGATACAATAGAAATACAGGCCGATGCCCTGCACGCAGGCCAAAAGGTGGTCCTGCTTGACGATCTGTTGGCAACTGGTGGCACCGCAGCCGCTGCGGTTGAGTTGCTGCGCTCCGTTGGCGCAAACGTCCTCGCAGCTGGTTTCATAATCGAACTCAATTTTTTAAATGGGCGAAATCACTTGGACGTGCCAGTCCATTGTCTTATTGAGTACGACGGATAGGTTCTAACGTGGAGGCGGGGCAGCAGCGAACCTAGAACCCTTTAGACAGAAACGCCCTTCTGAGTCCTGCCATAATAGGCCATTACCATGCAGCACGCCGATCGCTCGCGTCACTGCCTGAAATCCGAAGGCAATAAATTTTTCACACAATTCCGCAAAATAAAGTGGCTCGTCTGTAATCAGTAACTCTATCTCTCTCGCTAGCTTTTCTACAGGGATATCCTTCCGAGGACCTGGTTCTTCTGCGGCCCGACCAATAAAATCTTCTATCTTCACCTCATCGGCGTAGGCGTAGGTTATCCTGTGAAATCGTTCGCGCGGCACATTATCAGGAATCGTCGCATCTATTCCCATTTTGGCAGTTGTAGGCACTCGGGAATAGGGCCCCGGCGGCGGAATGCTGGGATCCAATGGCTTTGACCTTGCGCCCGAAATGATAACAACATCACGATCTGCCTGGACGCGTGTTGCCACTGCCCATTCAACATCGACTGGATCAAATACATCGATATCGTCATCAACCACGGTTACATGCTTCATGTCGGCGACGGAAAGTGCTGCAGAGATCGCATTCTTCCCGTCCCCTGGAAGGGGCGTAACCGCAACGATAGCGTGCCAATGACAGCACCCTCCGGGGGTGATGTTAACGGCTGTGACGTTCACGCCTGCCTCGTCTAGTACCCGCCGGACGTTGGCTTCGTATATAGGTCCGGATGGCCATATATTTTCCCAAGGCATGTGCAGAGCATAATAAAGGGCATTTTTGCGCCTCGATACGGCTTTTATGCGAACATGGGGATTCCAGTGAAGCCCTCCCATCAACCGCGTAAACTCCCCAAAACGGCCTTCCGGCTGGGTCCAGCCGGTCGGCAGGATTTCTGCCTCGAGTACGATTTCGGCATCCGCGATGCATGGCATGTCGATTGTTTCGCATTGGGTCAAAGATACGCCTTTACCTCGCATGCCACCCGCAATCCCTAATTCGCTTACACCGGCACGCGCTTTGTACGTAGAACAAATCAATTCAAATGGATGAGTACCTATATTGATTGAAATCGGAAGTGGTTCGCCCTTTTCAAAGGCCTTCGCGGCGTACCTGTGCAAATTGTTTGGGGTGACAATATCTATACCTGTGAGATTCTTTTCCTTAACCAGATATCGATACACACCTGCGTTGATTGAAGAATCCCGTGGCTCGTCAGGATCGCGAGAAAGCGTGACGCCGGCAGTAATCATAGGGCCACCGTCGAGCACCGAAAACAAAGGTACCGGCATTGTGTATAGATCAACATCGGTACCTTCAACATACACCCCCCGCACGGGCCCCGTATTAACAAATTCGGGTTCGATTGGTCGGTCAAGTCCATCACGCAAGCGGCGCTCAATATCTGAAAACTCACAGCCAGCAGCAATCGCCAGCCGGTCCCGACTGTTGGTTACACCCGATATAACGGGCATGTCATATCCGTTGACATTTTTAAACATCAACGCCTTGTCAGACTGATCGACCAAGGTTGCTATGTGCCGAATATCAACCAGTTTTTCAATATCTATCAATTGATCCGCAACTCTTAGGTCATCAATCAATTGGCGGAAGTTATCGGACATAAATTTGGATCCCCGGTAGTTCGCTTTAGCTTACAAAGTTGTTCTAGATTTTGCCAATCAATCAGGTTCGGAGAATTCCGCAATTTAGTTGCGATCATAGGAGCCCGACCTTTCATCTAATACGAAAAAGTCCTCGACCCACGTCACGGATACTACAACAGCCATATGTCAGTGAAAATTTGCCGTTTAATGTCCAATACGACGGAGGGGCAAATATGCTCGAGGTCCGCAATCCTCCCAAAGTAGACGCGGTGCCCGTTGTAATTGTTGATTATGACACCGCTGTCAACTATCAGTGCGGTACACGGTGGCACTAAAAGAAGAAAATTTGGTGAGGAAGTCATCCGCCTATAAAAAATTTAAAAACTCGTCTTCGCATATAAAAATCGTCTAAAGGAACTTGAAACAAATGGGCGTTGCCAGAACCGCTCCGTTTGGACGCGAAATCCGCGCCATCAGTATGATCGGATTTGGTCACTTCTTAAGCCATTTCTACATGTTTGGCCTGGTGCCGCTAACGGTTCCTATCGTCACCGAACTACAAATTTCTGCCGTTGAACTCGCGCTAATTTACGGTGCCTTCAACGTCGCAACCGCATTATTACAGACCCCTATGGGCATTTTGGTCGATCGCTGGGGCGCAAGAAAGGTATTAATTGGGGGGCTTTTTGTTACCTCGACCGCATTTACACTCTGTGGGCTCAGTTCTTCCTACTGGGAATTGTTAGTTCTCTATACGATCGCCGGCGCAGGTAATAGCGTTTTCCATCCGGCAGATTTTGTGATTTTAACCTCCTCCGTCGATGAATCGCGACATGGCAAGGCATATTCGGTACATTCCTTCGGCGGCGCACTCGGGTTGGGCGCTCCATTGATCATAATGACAGTGTTATGGGGACTTGCCGACTGGCGCATCGCCATAATAGTTACCGGCGCGGTTGGCATTTTTCTCAGCGTGATCTTTGTTTTTTCCGGTGAGACACTGAGGGAAGACAGAAGAAAAAAGCCCAAAGACAATGAAATCACTCCAATCCGGGGTATTTTAAACAGAGGGGTGGTCCTCTTATTTCTTTTTTATGTTTTTACATCATCAACAAACGTCGGATTAACCGTTTTTGCGCCATTCTATCTACCCGCGCTATACGACCTGTCCGTGGAGCGAGCTAACTACATCCTATCCTTCCTAGTTTTTAGTAATGCTATTGGGACGCTTTGCGGTGGCTGGCTGGCGGATAGGACCAAACGGCACGACCTGGTGCTTGTGATTTCCTTCTCGATTTACGCAGCCCTTCTCCTGATAATTGGGACTGCGTGGATACCTGTTTTCATACTGATTAGCGCGTTTATTTTAGGCGGGTTCCTGCGCGGTTTAGTCAACCCATCGCGCGACATCATGGTCCGCGAAATCGCTCCGGCGGGCGCGCTAGGGACCGTTTTTGCCTTTGTCAGTACCGGCTTTAACATTGGTCAGGGCGCCGCTCCCATCGCCTACGGTGCGCTTGTGGACGCAGGTTTGCCAAACGAAGTCGTTTATCTGTCCTCAGCTTTCATGGCGCTTTCCATTGTATTGCTCTTGTTTTCACGCGAGCGACGGCACTGAAATTTCTACCCGATAGATAACGGCATACATCCGCGTCAAACCCTCATCTTCTATCACCCTGGCGAGACCGTTTTTTTATTCGGATGCGATTACCTTCGCCGGCCACATCAATTTGAATCAAGGTGTGACCTGCTTCGTGGCAAAACGCTCTAAAGTCTGCTGGAGCCGCGGGATCGGTTACCCAAATTTCTATAATTTCTCCTGGAGAAACCGCTCTCAGGGCCTTGCGCGCTCGTAAAACCGGCAACGGACAAAGGAGCCCGGTTGCATCAAGAACTTTGACGGAATTTGTCATTGGAACGTCGAATTTACCCCCTTGGGTTTCGGAGATTTAACGGGCGCTGGCTGGGGCGCCTGGGATCGAACCAGGGATCACGGGATCAAAACCCGTTGCCTTACCACTTGGCTACGCCCCAACCCGGCGCGGCGAGAACATATCGGAACAGCGGGTAGAGATGCAACGGGTTAAGATATCTATAAAATTATTCTTTTTGGATGCGAGGCTGCTCAGCCCTAAACTTGGTTGCGGCACACCACCAGCCCGGATTTTGCATAGACATCTCGGCCGCTGCCTGGGCCGCCTGCGACTCGTGCTTATAAAGACCAAAACAGGTACCGCCACTCCCCGACATCCTGGCAAGGGCGCAATTCGCAGTCTCAGAAATAGCGGCTAACACGTCTTTGATAATTGGTGATATTTGGCTGGCAGAAGCAAACAAATCATTTTTTCGCGCAGATAGCTCTGCTATTAAGCCATCGAAGGATGTGACTGTCGGCCAAGACGCTCGGTCGGTAAATGTTCCTTCGCGTAACATAAACACAGTTGAGGTGGCCACTGGTTCACCCGCGTTAACGAGGACAACTCCGCAAGGTGGTATGGGGTGCTGTGGTAACACTGTCTCCCCCGTGCCTGACACGATAGCGGGCGCTGAATGAATGCAGGCGGGTACGTCCGCACCAATCGTCATGCCAATTTTAGCGAGGGTAGCGTCAGTTACATCAAGACGCCATAAAACAGCCAGCGCACGCAACACCGCTGCAGCATCGGCTGACCCACCCCCGACCCCTGACGACACCGGCAAATTTTTCTCTAACGTTAGTTGAGCACAATTTCGCAAATCTTTCTGCTTGATCAATACCTCGGCAGCACGAAAAGCAAGGTTGGTATCTCTGTCCTCAGGCAGGGCGCCAGCGAACGGGCCTGAGATCGATAAGCTCAGATCATCAGCGGAACGAATCGAAATACGATCACTGAGTTCGGTAAACGCGACTAGGCTCTCAAGTGAGTGGTATCCGTTATGACGAAGACCGCAGACATGCAAAAAAAGATTGACCTTCGCGGGCGCATCAATGCTAATCCGTTTAGCATCAGGTAATTGCCCCGCAGCCAAATTAGCCATCCTTTTCGAGGGTCACCGGTTCAATAAGGCCACGCAAAAGTTTGATTTCGATCACTGAGACCTGCCCGGGATCCGGTTTTAGCAGTAATACTCGGCGCCATTGAAACCGTGCCTCTACGTATCTACCCACCCGCCAATACGCGTCTCCCAAATGGTCATTGATTATGGGGTCTTGTGGCCGCAACTCTACAGCGCGTTCCAGGTTCCCTACGGCACCCTCAAAATCCTGAAGGCGGAACAATAACCAGCCGAGACTATCTACAATATATCCGTCATTAGGCCTAAGCTTGACCGCCCGTTCAATCATTTTACGTGCACGAGCAAGGTTGATCCCCTGATCTACCCAAGAATAACCGAGATAGTTTAGAACATAGGGCTGCTCTGGATTTAACTCGAGTGCCCGTTGAAAATCTTTTTCGGCTAATTTCCACTGGCGCGACCGTTCTAGGGCGATGCCGCGAGAATAAAGAATTGTCCAATGTCGCTGATCAATTGTGCCGACTACGTTCAACGCTCTGCTGTAGGCGTCAATCGCTTCAACAAATTTTTTATTTGACCTCAACAAATCTCCTAGACTCACCAGTGGACCAGGCCGCGTTACACCTTCCGCAACCAACGATTGAAGTATCTTAATCGCGTCCTCGTCGCGCCCAAGCGCCTCGAAGCTGTCAGCTACCTTTAACCGCGCGGACCAATTTAGTGGTGAAGCTGCCGGGACCTGCCTGTAGGCCAAAATGGCATCATCATAACGGTTCAAGGAATTGAGAATGCCACCGATCAACATATAGGCTACGTCTAAGTCGGGCCGCAAATACGTTGCCAGCCGAAGAAAAATCAGTGCAAGTCGGGGAGTATTTTCCCGGTCCATTGTGGTAGAAATGTTAAACAAGATCTCCGCAACGCCCTCTTTTGTATTTGTGACAAGGAGGGACGGAATAATTCCCGAGTCAATGCGTGCCAGAGATTCCCGCAACACGACGGAGCCCGGATACTCCCTCATATAGGCTTCATAAACGGTTTTAGCCCGTTCGGCTTGACCTGTGCGTTCAAAGTGACGTCCCAGCCCTTGAACAACCCGGAGGATAGAGTGGCCTCCATTTTCGAACGCCCCCTTATAGTGGCGAGCGGCGATATCTGAATTGCCGGCAAAGTCGGACAAAAGACCTGCGTGCAATTCATAGAGTACGCGGAGACCCGGTCGTTTCTTTAAATGGTCTAACTCAGTCAACGCCCTGCCCTCACGACCCTGCCCGGCTAATATCCAGGCCCGCAGAAGTGGCTTGACTAACCCGCCCAAGGCTCCGTCCGGAAAAGCATTTAGGGCGTTATTGGCATCGTCCAATCTGCTCAAACGAATCTCATCAATGACAACCACCAAATTAGCGATCATCGACGGTGAGCTTGTTGTAACCAACCTCCGTGCCAGAGGCACCGCCGAGGCCAAATTACCACCTGCAAGTGTGGAAAGAAATGTTCGTTTTAAGAGTTGGATATTGTCGGGGTTATATTTAAGCGCTCTTTGGAGATACCGTGAAGCAGCAGAAAAATCCCGCATTTTTTCGGCCTGGCGTCCAGCCAGATAATGACCTGTATGGGATTTACCGACCTGAGGTTGTTTTGCAGAGAAAAAAGGCGCGGAGTTAACATCCCGTGTTACTGCTTCCGGGGCAAACCCTACCCCCGTAAAGATAATTACCGCTGAAAAAAATCTTTTCAGGTACGTGCCACCCATACAGCGCCTGCTCCGTTCTTGTTCGCGTCTTAGTGAACGCCATTTGGCGTTGTCAATCCGATTAACAAGTCTGTGAACCTGTAATTTTACATCACCGTTTCTTGCACCTTATGTAATATAGGCTGTCTGCCGGAACAGTTAAATAAAAGATGCCTTCACACCAAGTGGATCGTCAGAATAGGGTCGAATTTACATATTGGGATAGTTAGGACCGCCGCCGCCTTCCGGCACCGTCCAATTAATATTCTGGGTAGGGTCCTTAATATCGCAGGATTTGCAGTGAACGCAGTTCTGGGCATTAATCTGTAATTCGGCCTTGGAGCTATTGGGATCGACAATTATTTCATAAACGCCAGCAGGGCAGTATCTCTGCTCCGGCGCATCGTAGTCAGCAAGATTGATATCAACCGGAACCGTTTCGTCTCGCAGATTCAAATGAGATGGTTGGTTTTCCTCATGGTTCGTGTTGGAAATAAAAACCGAGGATAGCCTATCAAACGAGACCTCCCCATCAGGGACCGGATA